>JABDIV010000041.1 GCA_013003555.1 Flavobacteriaceae bacterium | reverse complement strand
TGCATTTCGTCTAATATTTATAGCCTTTCATTAAAAACCGTATACTTTAGTAGAACCATAACATAAGTAGGTTAAGTTCATGGTAGATTTGGGGCAAAAAAAGGTGAACGCTTGTTCACCTTTTTTTATTTAACCACACCCAGAGCAGATTCCAAATATCTTTTTTCAGAACATTAAAATGTCGATAATCACCAAGAATATCGCGTCTTTTTCACGCTTAGACTAATATATGCGTCGTTTATCTATTAAATTTATTTGTTTGATTCAAGCTCCCTTATATTTGACTCACCATAACATAAGTAGGTTAAGTTTATGGTAGATTTGGGGCAAAAAGGTGGACGCAAGTTCACCTTTTTATTTTTAGTAATATTCGAAAAATAAAAAGCCAACTCGATGAGCTGGCTTTCTTAATTGAATATGTAAAAATCCTAACGCGATAATTCATATCGTCGTTCTACTTCATTCCAATTTATAATTTTCATAAAAGCTTCGATATAGTCAGGACGCCTGTTCTGGTAATTCAAATAGTAGGCATGTTCCCAGACATCAATTCCAAGTATGGGCGTTCCACCACAACCAACTCCTGGCATAAGTGGGTTGTCCTGATTAGGTGTTGAACAAACTTCAACTTCTCCTCCATTTTGGACACACAACCAGGCCCAACCAGAACCGAATCGAGTTCCCGCTGCTTTACTAAATGCATCTTTAAAACCTTCATAAGAACCAAAGGCCTTTTCAACCGCGTCTCTGCAATCGCCCGATAACCTTCCCTTGTCATTTGGATTCATCACATCCCAATAGAGACCGTGATTATAAAATCCACCTCCATTATTCCTAACGGCTGAATTGTTCATGTCGAGATTGCCTAAAATATCTTCAATGCTTTGGCCGGCCAGATTTGTTCCTTCAATAGCCGCATTCAATTTTGTGGTGTAACCATTGTGATGCTTGGTATGATGAATTTCCATCGTGCGTGCATCGATGTATGGTTCAAGCGCATCATACGAATATTCTAGTTTTGGTAATTCGAATGCCATAATATTTATTTTTAACGTTAATAGTTTAATTTCTCAAATTTACGATAATGCGGTCATTCAAATCATAAGAAGTTATTAAGATTAACTATTTTGCTATAAATTAAACTTTGAGCATTGTCGCAATCATTATTTCATATTTTTAATGCATCAGCAGGTAGCGGCAAGACCTTTTCACTGGTCAAATTTTATCTCGTTAAACTATTTTCTTCGGAGGCGCGTTTTCCTCATCGAAAAATTCTTGCACTAACATTTACCAATAAGGCGGTAAATGAAATGAAGGAAAGAATAATCTCTTCCCTTGCCGAATTCAGTAAGGCCGATATTCTTAATTCCGATAACCCGCTTTTTAAAGCGGTAAGTACTGAACTAAACTGGTCTGCAGAAAGGCTTCATGAACAGTCAAAGTCAATCCTGGAGACCATCATTCATGATTATGCATTTTTTGAGGTCATGACGATTGATAAATTCAACCAGAGGCTTATCAGGAATTTTGCGCGTGACCTAGGCATACATACCAATTTCGATATTGAATTGGATACTGAAGAGGTGTTAGCAATGGCTGTTGATAATTTGATCTCAAAGGCAGGCACAGAAACCAAACTGACCAATACCTTAATCGGATTTGCTATTGAAAAATCAGACGACGACAAAAGTTTTAATATCGCTTTTGATTTTAATAAAATGGCAAAAATTCTTCTTAATGAAAATCATTATTTAAGCTTGAATTCACTCAGGGACAAATCCCTCGACCATTTCTCTGAACTTCAAACTGCACTGAAAAGCCATTTAAAAAGCTTGGATAAAGAGATTGGTTCAATTTCAAAAAGCGTAGTAGACCCTCTTGATCAAATGAAGGAAGAATTTGGCTCCCTGCCAAGAGATATCGGTTATGCCAGAGGTTTTTTCAAGAAACTTGTCGATGGAAATTTTAAGGTTGATTTCGATAAAAAATGGATGTTATCAATCGATTCGGAACCTCTATATGGAAAAACTGCCAAGCCCGAACTCACCCGAGAAATAGACGCTTTCCAGCCGGGAATGGCCAGGGCCTTTCATCGCGTTAGTGAACTCGTAGGAATATATCAACTCTACCAGTCAATATACCGAAATCTCGTTCCAATGTCTGTTCTGCATCTGGTACAAAATGAGATTCAAAACATCAAGAATGAACAAAATATCGTGCTTATTTCCGAGTTCAATCCTATAGTAGCCAAACATCTTCAGGACCAACCTGCCAATTTTATCTATGAGCGTATTGGTGAGCGTTATAAACACTTCTTTATCGATGAGTTTCAGGACACTTCGGTTCTTCAATGGAATAATCTTGTTCCGCTTATCGACAATGCGCTTTCCGGAGAAGGATCCTCAGCAATGATAGTTGGTGATGCCAAACAATCTATTTATCGTTGGCGTGGCGGACAACCCGAGCAATTTATCGCATTATTTGATCGAGCTGAAAACCCGTTTCAGATACCACCTGATGTGCATTCATTGAAAGAAAATTTCAGAAGCTATCAACAAATTGTAGAATTCAACAATGCCTTTTTTACATTTTTGTCGACCCGTGTCTTCGAACAATCTAATTATAGAAACGTCTATTCCTCCTCCGGGCAAAATCCGGAAAAATTGGAAGCCGGATATGTTCGGTTAAGTTTTCTGGATTACAATAAAGTAGAAGAGTCGCATGAGCTTTACGGACGAGAAGTATTACAGCTTATTGATTCCTCACTGGAGTTAAACTATCAGCTCAGAGATATTTGTGTGCTAGTCAGGCGTAAGGAAGAAGGAAAAGAATTGGCTCAATATCTGGATAGCAATAGTGATCATAGTATCATATCGGCAGAAAGCCTGCTACTAGTTCATTCAAAAGAAGTTCAATTTGTAATCGATTTTCTTCACTTTCTCGACGAGCCAGGCAACTTGGATTATAAGTTCAATTTTATTTTATTCCTTTCTGAACATCTTTCAACTTCAGAGACCCAACATGCGTTTATTCAAGAAGCACTCTGGTCCGGTCAGTATGAATTAGAGCGGATTTTTAAAGTGCATGCGATTGATTTTAATCTAGATTTAGCCAGGCAACTTTCTCTCTATGAAATGGTGGAATACATCATAGATGCCTTCCGCCTGATGCCAGATCCCGACGCTTACCTTCAGGCATTGCTCGATGAAGTGTATGACCGATCGATTTTCCAGGCCGAATCCTTGTTGAGTTTTTTAGATCACTTTCATTCAAAGGAAGATAAACTAGGTATTTCTCTTCCTTCTGAGATCCAGGCTCTTAGAATTATGACCATTCACCAGGCCAAAGGCCTCGAATTCCCCATTGTCATTTTTCCATATTCCGACTTAAACCTTTACGGTGAAAAGGAACCGAAGGTATGGTTAAACCTGAATCCTGAAGAGTTTAATGGTTTCGAAAGATTTTATGTGCCTCACTCCAGACAATTGCTGAACATGGGTGAAGATATTCAAACCGTTTATCATTCAAAACGGGAGGAAATGGAGTTCGACACTGTTAATCTGTTATACGTGGTGTTCACCCGGGCCATTGAACAACTTCATATTATAGGAAGGCGGAAAATAAATAAGAAAGGAGAGGTGTCGATGAATTCGGCAAGTGGCCTCCTGATTAACTTTTTAATGAGCATTAATAAATGGTCTGACTCTGAAGACATTTACGAGTTCGGAGAAATTCTACAGGCTGCCGGTAAAACTAAAAAAGGTCCGATCGACATATTGCATAAGACATATACAATGGCCAAAAAATCGGACTGGAAAGTAACCATTTCAACACGATCCGGCATGCTCTGGGATTCCAGTCAGAAGATTGCACAAGAGCGCGGAAATGTTGTACACCAGGTAATGGCAGATATCCGGACCATAAACGACATGAATTATGCCTTGAACAAAGCCATGAGTTCCGGGCTTATTCAGGACAGTCAGCGAATTTCCATGGAGCAAATCATTTCTGAAATAATTCAACATCCGGAACTCGGTGAGTGTTTCCACCCAAATTGTGATGTCTACCTTGAACGTGATATTATTTTGAAAGATGGGACTATACTCCGTCCTGATCGTGTTTCGATTTTACCCGGTAACAAGGCTGTAATTATCGATTATAAAACAGGAAGGGAAAAACCCGATGACATTGATCAGATATTGCAATATTCACATGCTCTTGAGGAAATGAGTATTCCCGTTTTAAAACGATATTTGATTTACATCGATGAAGGAATTGAGATAAAAGAAATTTAACTTTGCAAAAACTTTTCATATGTACGGAAAATTGAAGGACCATCTGCAGCATGAACTCGAGGAAATAAAGACTAGTGGCTTGTTTAAAACCGAGCGCATTATCACTTCTGCACAGGGAGCAGAAATAACCCTGGACACTGGTCAGACCGTTCTTAACTTTTGTGCAAACAATTACCTGGGATTGTCTTCTCATCCCGATGTTATTCAAGCTGCCAAGGACACTCTGGATACGCATGGCTTTGGCATGTCAAGTGTTCGGTTTATTTGTGGCACACAAGATATTCACAAAGAACTGGAGCAAAAAATAGCAGATTTCTATGGAACAGAGGACACCATATTATATGCAGCGGCTTTCGATGCCAATGGAGGTGTATTCGAACCCCTGCTCAGTAAGGAAGACGCCATTATTTCAGATAGTCTTAATCACGCTTCTATTATAGATGGTGTAAGATTATGCAAAGCGGCCAGGTATCGATATGCAAATAATAACATGGAAGACCTGGAACAGCAGTTACAGGATGCTAATAAGAATGGTGCCAGGTTTAAGATCATTGTAACCGATGGTGTTTTTTCAATGGATGGAATAGTGGCTTCATTGGATAAGATCTGTGATCTGGCCGATCAATATGATGCATTGGTTATGATTGATGAATGCCATGCAACAGGATTCATCGGTGAGACAGGAAGAGGAACACTTGAAGAAAAAGGTGTTATGAATCGTATAGATATTATAACGGGGACACTCGGTAAAGCAATGGGTGGTGCAATGGGAGGATATACCACCGGCAAAAAAGAGATTATTGAAATGTTGAGGCAACGGTCGCGGCCATACCTCTTCTCTAATTCTCTTGCGCCTGCAATTGTAGGTGCTTCCATTAAGGTTTTCGACCTTCTATCTAATGACACGACATTAAGAGATAAATTAGAATGGAATACCAATTACTTTAAAAAGCGAATGAAGGATGCGGGCTTTGATATTATTGATGGTGATTCAGCAATTGTTCCCATTATGTTATATGATGCAAAACTTTCTCAAACCATGGCCAATATGCTACTCGATGAAGGCATTTATGTGATCGGATTCTTTTTCCCTGTAGTGCCTCGTGAAAAGGCAAGGATTCGGGTTCAATTATCGGCGGCTCATACCAAAGAACATCTCGATAAAGCCATTGATTCGTTTATCAAAGTTGGCCAAGCTTTGGAAATCGTTTAAAATGCCTGTAAACTCTGGTGATTAACTGTGAAAAAATGAATATTTTTCTATATTTGTCTTTGTTAATAACATTTAACAACTTACTTTTGCTTACAATTAACACTTAAAAATTAAATTATTGAATATGAAAAATCTTAGCAGATTAATGTTCGTATTGTTGTTAATCATTGGTTTTAACAACGTTAACGCACAAGACGA
>JABDIV010000039.1 GCA_013003555.1 Flavobacteriaceae bacterium | reverse complement strand
TATGAATACCGATCTCATAATTTCCATTATCAAGAACTTGAAAGGACAATGCATCATCAAAATCCTTTGCATCCTTAGGATCTATTGTGAAAGTAAGGACATCTCTAAAGTTCCTTCTTTTTTTAATTTCATCCTGGGTGATTGAAGTATCCAGTTTATTGGCATAATTCTCAACTTCCTTCGGGAATTCATGCGGAAGTCCGTAATCAGCAAGAATGGCGTGCATCTCGGTATTATGTTCTCCTGGTTTACCAAGAACTTCAATAACCTTACCAATTGGAGAATCAGCTTTTTCAGGCCATTCTTCAATCTGAACAACTACTTTGTCACCGTCTTCAGCTCTTTTTGTTTTATTCTTCGGAACAAACACATCTACATACATTTTAGATGAATCTGATACCACAAAAGCGAAATTCTTATTCAAGTGAATAACACCGACAAACTCAAATCTGGAGCGTTTAATAATATTAGTAACCTCACCTTCCAGTCGTCCTCGCTTTCTTCTTTTGAATACATAAACCTCTACCTCATCGCGATCAAGGGCTTTATTTAGATTATTAGAGGCGATAAAAACCTCTTCATCTAGATCTTCGATATAGATATAAGCGGTCTTGTTGGAATTCATATTCACAAGACCCGAATAATAGGTTGTGGTACTGTTATATTGATACTTTCCCCTTTCACTTTCAATTAAGTCGCCCTTCTCTTTTAATCGCTGCAGGGTTTTAATAATTTGATTTCGGCTACTAGGGTCATTTACACCTAACTGCGATGCAATTTGCCTGTAATTATAAGCACGATTGCGATTGGTTCTCAAGATGTTCAGGATACTTTCGGTAAGATTGGAGATTTTTCTCGATCGCTTCTTCTTTTTCTTTCGTGCCATATGGGATTAATCTGAAACAAAGCTACTGCTTAATTCAATAAATAAACGCGCTTTTGACTTTATCTTTTTCACAGTTAACATCATTATCATAATTTGATTTATTAATTAATATTTAATGTTAATTATAATGGTGTGTTAATAAGGCTGATAACTTAACATCTATTCATTAGGTTTTTAAATTATTCACAGTTCATAGTGATTTATAAACATTTATAAAATATATTAAAATACTGTTTTTGAATTACTTATACTTCCTATTTAACAACTGTTGATAAGGTATAATATCATTTAATTTTTAATAAAATTATTAGATGAGTATGGTTTAAAACCCATTATTTATGGTTCACATATAATTCACTTTTTTAGGTATCTTAATTTTGAAAATCAAGATAAATTTTCAAATGAGAATAAAAAATGGATCCTAAAAATTTAGTTATCATTAATCTTCAATAGTTATTAACCTATATGTGAAAAAGTAACTAACATACTATAAGAAGCTGACTTCATATTTTGTAATTTTAGGCGATAACTAACAATTGAAAACATGATAATATCAATAGGAAACGATCACGCCGGAACAGAATATAAACTCGCTATTAAAAATCATCTCCAAAATAAAGGTTTTCAGGTGATCAATCATGGTACCGATTCAAATGAAAGTGTTGATTATCCTGATTTCATCCATCCTGTAGCCGAGGATGTGGAAAATGGAACATCAGACTGTGGAATTATTATATGCGGAAGCGGTAATGGTGCGAATATGACCGCGAACAAACATCAGAAGATCAGGTCGGCCTTATGTTGGAATAAAGAAATAGTAGCATTAGCCAGGGAGCATAATAACGCAAATATATTGAGTATCCCGGCCAGGTTTACAACTCTGCCACAGGCTCTGGAAATGGTGGATACATTTATAGAAACGGAATTTGAAGGCGGAAGACATAAACGCCGGGTTGACAAAATCCCAGTTTCCTGTTAATGGGACATTCACACTCACATAACCATTCTCATAACAGCCAACAAACGGGTCGACGGCTTTTAATAGCGATAGTCCTTAACCTGATTATTACAATTGCCCAGGTTATAGGAGGATTCGTTTCTTCGAGTATTTCATTATTAAGTGACGCTTTACACAATCTGTCAGATACCATCTCACTGGTGGTGAGTTATATCGCGGCACGATTAGCCAGGAGAAATGCTTCATTACAACGCACATTCGGGTATAAAAGAGCTGAGATCCTTGCTGCATTTGTAAATGCTGCGGCCCTGGTGATCATAGCTATATTTTTAATAATAGAAGCTATTGAACGATTCCAGGCACCGGTTATTATCGAATCAAACATCGTTATTTGGCTTTCTTTCATCGCTATCTTAGGAAATGGGTTCAGCGTTCTTTTATTAAGACGTGATTCAAAGAAAAACATGAATATGCGAAGCGCTTATCTGCATTTGTTTACAGATATGATGGCTAGTGTTGCTGTACTTATTGGTGGTTTATTAATGAAATTCTATGAATTATTCTGGGTAGACAGCTTACTGACCTTTGCAATCGCTGTTTATCTGATCTTTGTAGGATTCGATTTACTTCGTGATTCTTTTAAGGTATTGATGTTATTCACGCCAGATCATATAGCCATACAAAACATTGTAAAAGAAGTTCAAAAAATAGATGGTATTAAAAACATACACCACATTCATGTTTGGCAACTCAACGAAGAAGAAACTCACCTGGAAGCTCATGTTGATTTAGAAGAAGATACTTCCATTTCTACATTCAATATAATTCTTTCGAATATTGAAACAGTTTTAGAAAAGAAGTTTAATATAAACCATGTAAACATTCAGCCAGAATACGGTAAAGAGGATCCGAAGGATATAATTATACAAGACTGATTCATGATCGTTTCAAGTAAATTTTTTAATCAACTTAACCTTGAGGAACTTTATGAATTACTCCGCCTAAGGAGTGAGGTTTTTGTTGTTGAACAAAAATGTATCTATCAGGACATTGATAACAAAGATCAGAAGGCCCTCCATGTTTTGGGTTTTGAGAACGAAGAACTTGTTGCTTATACACGGGTTTATAAATCAGGTGACTATCCTGAAACCGCTACAATCGGTCGTGTTTTAGTAAAAAACAGCGCCAGGTCAAAAGGATACGGCTATGACATCATGAGGGCTACCATTAATGCTATTGAAGAGAAATTTGAGACTGAATCAGTCTGTTTATCTGCACAGACTTATCTCAAAACATTTTATAACAATTTAGGATTTAAAGAAACAGGAGAGGAATATCTGGAAGACGGCATTCCTCATATACTTATGATCAAAGACTAATGATCATTCGCCACATAGGTAATTTCTATTTCGACCCTGCGGTCGTATTTTGGGCTTTTACCTAAAGGGAATTTTCGCCTTAACCCAACATATTTCATTCGTTTTTTATCGATACCTCGGTTCAGAAGGTATTTATAGATAAACTTAGCTCGTGAAACAGAAAGATTCCGCTTATTTGTTGCGCGGTCTACCGCATCATAAGTATCGTGGGTACAGCATACATGCCCTTGAATAGTGAAATAGATATCGGTCCGCTCTAAAAGAACTTCAGCGATTTCTTTTAATATGGGGATTGATTCAGGAACAACCTGGCTGTAACC
>JABDIV010000003.1 GCA_013003555.1 Flavobacteriaceae bacterium | reverse complement strand
CATTATTCAATCATGCAGGTCAACGGACTCGAGAACCACGCCATAATGATCGATTCGGTTTCCAAACGATACAGCATGTGCGGCGCGCGTATCGGATGGATTGCTTCACGGAATAAAGCCGTTATCTCAACGGCATTAAAATTTGCTCAGGCACGCCTATCCCCGCCAACCTATGCTCAAATTGCTTCAGAAGCCGCTCTTGAAACATCCCAGGAATATTTTGATGCGGTGATCGAGGAGTACGTATCACGGCGCAATACCCTGGTGAAAAAACTTCAACAGATAAAAGGCGTTACCGTAGGTATTCCAAAAGGCGCCTTTTATTGCATAGCTCAACTACCCGTTGAGGATGCGGATGATTTCGCCCAGTGGCTGCTTGAATCCTTCGACATGAATGGTGAGACGGTCATGGTAGCCCCGGCCGCAGGATTTTATTCATCGCCCGGCCTTGGAAAAAACCAAATTCGGATAGCGTACGTATTAAAAGAAGAAGATCTTGTAAGGGCCGTAAATATTCTTGATAAGGCTCTCGGCCAGTACAAAAATGCATGACCATACAGCAAAACATATCTCTTAAAGATTTTAATACATTCGGACTCGATGTCAAAGCAGAGCGATTTGTATCTATCAGATCTGAGGAAGCTTTAATTGACTTTTATAAACGTTTTCCGGAAGAGCCGAAATTTATTCTCGGTGGAGGGAGTAATATATTATTAACGAAGGATATCCCAGGTATTGTTTTGCACATTGATCTGAAAGGAATATCAATTGTTTCTTCAGACAGCCATTCGGTAATCATTGAAAGTATGGCCGGTGAAAATTGGCATGAATTCGTTGAGTACTGCCTCGAAAATGATTTTGGCGGTATTGAAAATCTATCGCTAATCCCTGGTAACGTTGGAACAGCGCCTATTCAAAATATTGGTGCTTATGGTGTTGAGCTGAAGGATGTATTTGAATCCTGCCGGGCATTTGACATCGAAACTAAAAGCTTCAGGACATTCACCAAAGCCGAATGTAACTTCGGGTATCGCCAATCTGTATTTAAGCAGGAACTCAAAGGAAAATATATCATTACATCAGTCCGGTTTCGACTAAGCAGCTCAAAGCATCAAATAAAAACATCTTATGGTGCCATAAATGAGGCACTGGCCAAGGCAAACATCACTAATCCCACCATCCAGGATGTTTCCAGAGCCGTTATTACCATACGGGAATCGAAATTGCCAAATCCGAAGAAGATCGGTAACAGTGGCAGTTTTTTTAAAAATCCTTTGGTTCCAAGGGATCAATTTGATCAGTTGAAAACAAATTTTCCAAATATCCCGTCTTACCCGGTAAATGACAATTTTGTTAAGATTCCGGCTGGCTGGCTAATCGAAAAAAGCGGTTTTAAAGGAAAGCGATTTGGCGCCTACGGTGTCCACGACAAGCAGGCTTTGGTACTCGTAAACCACGGAAATGCAAAGGGAACTGACATCTTAAACCTGGCGAAGCTTATTCAAATGACGATTAAACGTATCTTTGATATAAATTTGGAAGCAGAGGTCAATATTATCGACTAAAGTGCGTTAATCAAAAAGTAGATTTAGTTATAAACCGTTTTAAGATCCCAAAATCTCAGTCAATTTGGCAACCAAGTTCGAAGAACATATCGTTAGTTTACTGAAGGAGTCTGACCAGCGTGCCATGCCGCTCTTGTATGAAAATTATTCCGATACACTTTATGGGGTAATTTATAAAGTGACCAAAGACCAGGCTATGGCGGAAGATGCCTTGCAGGAAACCTTTATAAAAATCTGGCGATTCGCACATAAATATGATGCCTCTAAAGCCAAATTATTTACCTGGTTGTATCGAATTGCCCGAAATACCGCAATTGATAAACTTCGTAGCCATAATCTAAAGTTCGAACGGGAAATCCAAATTAACGACTCTAACGTATATAAGATACCGGTGATGAGTTTGAATCAGGATGCAATTGATTTAAAAGAACATGTCGCCACCTTGGACACTAAGTACCAGATTGTTTTGCGGGCCTTGTTTTTTGAAGGCATGACCCAACAGGAAGCAAGTGAAGAATTAGACATCCCGCTCGGTACGGTGAAATCAAGGCTAAAAATTGGATTGAGAGAACTGCGTAAGATCTACGATCCTTAAAACGTATCACAATGGAAAAAAAGATACATGATTTTTTAAGTTCGGGTTTATTAGAGAAATACCTTATCGGTGATACCAGCAAAGCTGAAGCCTTCAAGGTTGAACAGTATATAAACAGGTTTGAGGAAGTCAGATCGGAGTATGAATTGCTCCAGGACCAGTTAGAATTGACAGCACGCGCTCAAGCCATGCCATCTCCTGATATTCTCAAAGATGTTATGGAAGGCTTGAATGATCATCAGGTGATTCATTTGATAGGTGGAAGACGATTTCCGAAATGGATTACAGTTGCCGCATGTATCGCAGCTCTTGTATTTGCCGGGACATCCTATGTTTTCTATAATCAAAACAGATTACTGGCTGATGAAAATGATACAATTGCAGATGAAATTTTCGATTTAAGAGGTGATATCGACCAGAATAATATGATGCTCGATAATGTGATGAGGCAATTGATGAAGCTTAATAATCCCGAGACTCAAAAATATGTGTTAAGGGGTAATGAACGCGCTAAAGACCTTAAAACAGTTGCCTACATTAATCCGATTGAAAAATCATCGTTGATCGATGTGGTCTCCCTACCAGACTTATCTGAAGAACAGTGTTATCAAATGTGGGCGCAAATGCAAGACCGCATGATCAACCTCGGTATTTTAGATGAGACCAATCGAAATTTAAAACCCATTCCATATATAGAAAATGCGCTAAGTTTAACCATTACAATCGAACAAAAGGGTGGCGTCGAAAGTTCATCTATGGAAAATACGGTGGCTAATATTCCACTAAACAGGAATAATTAATGCCTCGTTTTTTATTGGCGGTGATTGATTTTCAATAACAGACTTATTCGCCAATTCCATGAATAAGTCTTATCTTTGCACAAAGCTTTTTTGATGAAATTATTATTGATCACATTAATCTTACTAGCACTCGGCATCGCCGGGATAGCCATTAAAATATGGGCTAAAAAGGATGGTGAATTTGCAGGAACATGCGCCAGTCAGAATCCTATGCTAAATAAAGAAGGCGAGGCCTGTGGCTTTTGTGGTCGAACCCCAGACGAGTTCGAGGATTGCAATGAATCGGTTCACACCTCTTAAACATCATGTCGATTCCTGACCTGTTGTTCTATATTTTTATCTTAATTATTTTAATTCAAATCGTATTCTATGGTTTTATTTTCATGCGGTTTGGTCTTCATAAACCCGAACTACCAAAATTAAAGAATATCAAAATTTCGGTTCTGGTCTGTGCAAAAAACGAAGCTGAAAATTTAAAAGCATTCATTCCCTTAATTCTTGATCAGGATTATCCTGAATTCGAATTGGTTCTGATCAATGACGGGTCTTCTGATACTTCACTTGACATCATGCGTGAATTCGAACGCAACAATAAAAATGTTAAAGTGGTAGATGTAAAACCACTGGATTCATTTTGGAATAACAAAAAGTACCCGCTAACCCTAGGTATTAAAGCCTCTAAATATGATTTCTTGTTGTTTACAGATGCCGATTGCATACCTGTATCCTCCCATTGGATCAGAGAAATGAGCCGTCATTTCACCAATCAGAAAACCATTGTCCTTGGATTTGGAAACTATAGAAAAATCAAAGGCAACTTACTTAACAAACTCATTAGATATGAAACCACAGTAACCGCAATTCAATACTTTTCTTTTGCATTAATGGGATCACCATATATGGGTGTTGGTAGGAATCTCGCCTATCGAAAGGATGTATTTTTCAATATCGGGGGATTTAAAGACCATATGAACGTGAATTCGGGTGATGATGATCTCTTTGTTAATCAGGTAGCAACTCCCGAAAACACCACGATATCTTACTCCCATGAATCAAGTACTGATTCTGTTCCGGAAAAAAAATTTATATCCTGGTTCCGCCAGAAACGGCGACATGTGAGCACGGCTTCCCACTACAAAACCAAACATAAAATAACCCTCGGCCTGCTTTATATCACTCAATTGCTATTTTGGATTATTGGTTTGACATTGGTCATTTACGTCTATAAGTCAGCTATAGTTCTGGCCCTGATTCTCTTTAGATTTGTTTTGGTTGCTCTGAGTTATGGCCTGGGAGCACGAAAACTTAAGAACCTTGATACGTTGATCCTGCTGCCGTTCCTTGAGTTGTTTTTAGTTCTTTCGCAATTGGTTATCTTTATAACAAATCTTAGGTCAAAAAATCATTCTTGGAGATAAAAGAAGCCATTAAAAAAGCTAAAGACAATAATCAATTTGCCTTTAGTTTTTTGTTAGACAGCTGTTGGAATCATGTTTATGGTTACCTTCTTAAGCGCACTAAAAATGAAAATGACGCCGAGGATATTACCATTCAAACCTTTTCTCGCGCCTTCGATAAAATCGACACCTACGACGAGCGCTATAAATTCAAAACATGGCTGATAACCATCGCAAAAAACATCCATATTGATTTTCTAAGAAGAAAAAAAAGCAGCTTGTCTCATGAAACTTCCGAAGATGAAGAAGGGCGTGTTTATGGAATTATCGATGAATCTCCTACTCCCGAAGACAAGATTATTACCGAACAAAATCTGGCCAAATTATTAAGGGACATAAAAAAGCTCAAACCTCATTACCAGGAAGTTATTAACCTGCGCTATTTCCAGGAATTGTCGTATGATGAGATTTCAAAAAAGATAGATGAACCGATGAGCAATGTAAAGGTCAAGCTACTGCGTGCTAAAAAATTATTGGCTGAAATCATTCAGGATCATGAAATTTGATATAAGAAAGCTAGGTCCCGGACTTTTATTCGCGGGAGCAGCCATTGGCGTCTCTCATTTGGTTCAATCGACCAGGGCCGGTGCCGATTTCGGTTTTGGTTTGATCTGGGCACTTCTTCTTGTTAATTTATGTAAATACCCCTTCTTTCAGTTTGGTCCGCGATATGCTTCAGCGACGGGAACCAGCCTATTGGATGGCTATCGCAAACTCGGTAAAGGAGTCCTTATAGCATATTTTATATTGACATTTGCTACGATGTTTACCATTCAAACCGCGGTTACCATTGTTACCGCAGGACTTGCATCTTCACTGTTTGGTGATTTTGTAAGTGTTGAAGTTTGGACAGTGATCATACTTGTGGTTTGCCTTTGTCTACTGGTAATCGGTCATTATAAATTGCTCGACAACCTGATTAAGTTGATCATTGTCGTGCTGACCTTAAGCACCATTATGGCCGTGGTTATGGCTTTTGTTAAAAACGAACAACCATTGTCCTTACATCAGGTCCTGCCGTCTAATATCACTGAAATAGCATTTTTAATTGCCTTTATGGGCTGGATGCCCGCTCCACTTGATATTTCTGTTTGGCATTCATTATGGACTGTTGAGAAGCGAAAGGATTTAAAAGAATTCAGTCCGAAAATGGCACTTTTTGATTTTAATGTCGGTTATATCGGAACTGTGATTTTAGGCATCGGATTTGTTTTACTCGGAATGCTTATCATGCATAATAGTGGTGAAAGTTTCAGTGGTACCGCGGGTGTTTTTGCCAATCAACTGATCGATATGTACACCTCGAGTTTGGGTACATGGTCTTATGTGATTATCGGGATCGCCGCTTTTACGACCATGTTTAGCACCACCCTTACAACTTTAGATGCCTCGCCAAGAGCCATGCATCGCACATTAGAGCTTCTAACCAACAAATCTTCAGCTTTTGGTTATTACACCTGGCTTGTTGTTCTCGCGCTTGGCACAATCCTTATTTTTTTCTTTTTTGCTTCGGAAATGGGACTACTCGTGAAAATTGCAACAATATTATCGTTTTTAACGGCTCCGTTTTATGCGATCTTAAACTATAGATTAATGAGCAGTTCACATACACCGGCCGAGTGGCGTCCATCTCCACTACTTCATATTCTAAGCTGGCTGGGGATACTGTTCCTTATCGGTTTTGGCTTCTGGTATTTAACGACCTTTTAAAAGAATACTTTGTATCTTTGTTCCCGCTCAAATAAAAGCTATGGAAACTAAAGCGACCTCTAATATATTACCTCAAAGGGAACCCAAGCCAAAGTGGCTTCGCGTTAAGCTTCCAACGGGAAAAAAATACACCGAACTAAGAGGGTTGGTTGACAAATACAACCTGAACACCATCTGCACATCAGGAAGTTGTCCCAATATGGGTGAATGCTGGGGAGAGGGAACCGCAACATTTATGATCCTCGGAAACATTTGCACGCGATCCTGTGGATTTTGTGGTGTAAAGACCGGTCGTCCCGAACAGGTCGATTGGGATGAACCCGAAAAAGTAGCCCGGTCAATCAAAATCATGAAGATCAAACATGCTGTATTGACAAGTGTTGACAGAGACGATCTAAAAGATATGGGGAGCATTATGTGGAGTGAAACGGTGAAAGCTGTCAGACGAATGAATCCCGAAACGACGCTTGAGACACTTATCCCTGATTTCCAGGGCATCGAACATCACATTGACCGAATTATAGATGTTAAGCCTGAAGTCGTGTCCCATAATGTGGAAACGGTAAGACGCCTTACCCGTGAAGTTCGTATTCAGGCAAAATACGACAGAAGCCTTGGCGTACTGAAATATCTCAAACAGCAAGGGCAACGTCGTACCAAATCAGGCATTATGCTTGGACTTGGAGAAACACGTGAAGAAGTTATAGAAACACTTCATGATCTAAAAAATGCGGAGGTCGATGTCGTAACAATCGGACAATACCTGCAACCGAGTAAAAAACACCTGCCGGTAAAGCAATTTATTTTTCCCGAACAATTTGACGAATACCGTACTATTGGACTTGATCTTGGCTTTCGACATGTTGAAAGCAGTGCTTTGGTTCGATCATCTTACCATGCTGAAAAGCATATTCATTAAATATTATTCGATTCAGTATTAATAGATTCCGTCTGAAAGGCCGAATGGTATTCCGGTTGGCGCATGATTGGTAAGATCTGTATAAATTAGCCAGTCATACTAAAATCATCCAAAATCGATTGGAAAAATAAAACGTTGACGCTATAATTGAGTCGACCCTTAAGTTCAAAATCTGTAAGGATATTCAATATCGTATTGCGAATGGAGCAAAGACTGTCATTTAAAGTGCTCCTCCCCATGAAGAAGGCATTAAAACCATTGAACCCGGGATAAACGACCAATTGATCAGAGGGGAATACCAGATTATGTCAAATGCCTCCTCTAAAACAAATGATGTTGCTCGCATGGTCAAAATAATCGGATGATATGATAATGAATCCGAAAATTCGAGTAGAAATATCGATCTTATTTGAACGATTTCAAAATCCTGAAGAAATCGATATTTTTGATAATTATCTTAAAAAAATGCATTTTATCGAAGATTTTGTTATATTTGTCGATAAACTTGACGAAAAATGTCCCGAATCAAATCTTACATAACTGTAATTTTTGTTGTTTACTTCGTGCTGGGTCATTCTCAAAATAATTTTGAGAGTGATAGCCTCTACAAGGCCAATGAGATTGAAATTGCAATTCATAATGCCAATAAAGAGGAAGAACGCGGTAATTACTACGAGGCTATTAATATTCTCGAAAAGGCCTTAAATACCTCCAAAGCAATTCAAGATAAGAAGAATGAAGGGATTATTTATTCTAAAATCGCGAAGCTCCAATATAATGTCGACGATCTTAATTCAGCCGAAGAGAATATTATACGTGCTATTGATGCTCAATACCAGATTGATGATAAGTTAAATCAGGCCATATCAAGATATGTATATGGGTTGATTTATTTAAAAGACAATCAAATCAGGGAAGCTCTTGATTATTTCAAATCGGCGAAAACCATATTCGAAGAAGAGGATATGAATGAGCTGATAACTAAGGTTACCCTTAATGAAGCCAAAGCACATATTGAATTGGGTTCACTTAACGAGGCGAATAATTTACTCGATAATACTGTATTGTTAGCGACAAAAAATGATCTTCCACTAATAGAAAGTTCGGCCCTTATAACCAGTGGTCATGTTGCATTATTACAGCAAAAATATGAACGAGCACTTGCTCAAACCATGAAGGGGTCTGCTCTTGCAACTAACCATGGTTCAAAAGAACTTCTTAACAAAAGCTATGAAGTGCTCAGTAAAATTTATACGGCCAACGGAGAACATGAAAAAGCTGCTGAAAGTCTAAGAGCTTACATTGCTCTTAATGATGAAATTCTTGCCGAAAGACGGGAAAATTTATCGCCCGATAAAAAATTTCAGCTCCAGATCAGCGACCGTGATGCCTACATCCAAAAACAGGCCGAGGAAATTCAACAACAAAACGAAGCCACCAGTCTTAATAAATTGACTACAATCTTGAGTGTAGCCCTTATTACGATCTTATCGTTATTGACCTTATCGTTGTACAAAAACAACAATATCAGGTTAAAAACCAACAATATGTTGTATAAGAAAAATGAGGAGCTTTTAACTGAAAAAGAACGTGCTGAGATCGCTGCTAAGACCAAAGCAAATTTTCTGTCTACAGTAACACATGAGCTTCGAACCCCGCTTTATGCCGTAACTGGACTCACAAATATGTTGCTTGAAGAGAATCCTAAACCGGATCAAATGCAGCATTTAAAATCGCTTAAGTTCTCGGGAGATTATTTGCTTACATTCATCAATGACATTTTACAGATCAATAAAATTGAGGCTAACAAGGTTGAATTAGATCCCGAAGTATTTAATCTGAAAAATAAGGTTGAAAACGTAATCGCTGCCCTGAGTAACCAGGCAATCGATAATGGTATAGCCATTCACTTTGAGTATGAAAAAAATCTACCTGAAGTATTTATCGGTGATCAACTTAAAATATCCCAGATCTTAATTAATCTGATCGGTAATTCAATCAAATTCACAAAAGATGGTGACATCTGGGTAAGGATTAAAAACAACTCTAAAAATAGAAAAATATATAACGTCGTCCTTGAAGTACAAGACAATGGTATCGGTATAAGTGATGAGAAACAACAACATATGTTTGACAGTTTCTCCCAGGGATCTGTTCAGATAAACAGGAAATATGGCGGGACCGGACTTGGCTTATCAATTGTTAAAGGCCTTATTGAAATCCTGCACGGGAAAATCTTTATGAAGAGTTCACTTGGCGAAGGCACAACATTCACCGTAGAAATTCCGTTAGAAGAAACCAAAAAAGCCGTTCGATCTGAGAAGACAGAGATCAGCAAAAAATTGAATCAGCTGGATCTGAATAATGTCACTATTTTGGTGGTTGAGGATAACAAGATCAACCAGATGATCACGAAAAAAATCCTCAACAAAATGAACTTGAAATGCGAAATTATCGATAATGGTGAGGATGCCGTAGAAATGGTTCGGGATAATAATTATGACGTTGTTTTAATGGATATTCATATGCCGGGAATTAGCGGACTTGAAGCCACCAAGCGCATCAGGAGTTTCGACAAGAGCCAAACGATCTTCGCTTTAACAGCGGTTACCCTGGAAGATAAAATGCAGGAATTTGAGGAAGCAGGATTTGATGATATTATTTCAAAACCCTTCAAACAGGAAGATTTCGAGAAGAAATTGTTCACCGCCTTATCCAACTCAAAAAGTTCAGCACAGGTTTAAGATGTGATAAAGGCTTCAATCGCCTTACGAAAATCAGAAGTTTTATCGATTTCCATTTCAATGGGCAAATACCAAACGCAATCAGTTTTCAGGTAATTTTTCATCCGCACATAGTCCTTTTCGGTCGTAAGCACCATATCCATTGAATCAAAATGATGGATCTCCTTTTCCGAAAAGTTATAATGATCAGGGTATTCCAGATGATTGAAATCAAGTCCTAGTCCTTTTAAATATATGACCAATGGTTTTGCGCTGGCTATCCCGGTCACCAGTGTAAATGATCCATTTCTCAAGGCTTCAACTGGCTGCGAAGCGCCCTGTTGATAAATCATATCGGAATATGAAATCGTGCTGAAAAAAATATCTTGATATGAATTGATGCTTAACCGGGACTCAATAACACCCTTTTCATCTTGAGTCATATCTGGCGGACACTTTGTAACCAGGATTATATCAGCCCGGGCTGCTCCTGATTTGGGTTCTCTCAAATTCCCAGTTGGTAAGAGCATATCATCGATATACAAATCGTCGTAAGCTGTTAAAAGAATATTTAATCCGGCCTTCACTTTTCGATGTTGAAAAGCATCATCAAGTAGTACCACTTCCGGTGGGTGCGGTTTTGATAGCAGGCATTCAATCCCTCGAATGCGATTGGAATCGACAGCCACATCGATCGAATCGAACTTAGTGAAAAACTGATAGGGCTCATCACCTATAGATTGGTGGTTCGCATTCTCGTCGGCAAGCACAAATCCACGTGAAGTCCGTTTGTACCCACGACTTAAAGTTGCCAATCTCCAATCATCCTTTAGCAGTCGGATGAGAAATTCGATCATAGGGCTTTTACCGGTCCCCCCAACATTTAGGTTTCCAACACAGATAAGAGGTACAGAAAAGGATTTTGAAGAAAATAAACCCCAGTCATATAATCGATTCCTTAACCATGTGCCAACAAAATAAAACGGTACAAATACAATGAATATGTTTCTAAGGAATTTCACTTCAGCGAAAGTAAATATTTTATATTTGTTTCAAAATAACACAAAATTATGACTGTAAGGGATGTTATAAATCATTTAGAATCAATAGCACCCCTGTCTTATGCAGAGGATTTTGACAATGTGGGACTGCTAGTTGGTCGTCATGACCAGGATATCTCCGGAATATTAGTAACCCTAGATACACTTGAAGAAGTTGTTGAAGAGGCTATAAAAGAAGATTGTAATTGCATTGTAAGCTTCCACCCCATTCTTTTTAAGGGCCTGAAGTCTTTAACCGGGTCGAATTATGTTGAACGCTGCGTGATGCAAGCCATTCGCAATGATATTGCCATAATCGCTATCCATACGGCCTTAGATAATGCATTATCTGGCGTAAATGATGCGATTTGCGATCGCTTGAATTTAATCGATAGACGAATTTTGATCCCACAACGCGGAACAATTAAAAAACTTACGACCTATGTTCCTCCCAATGAGTTGGAACACGTTCGAAAATCCTTGTTCAAAGCAGGTGCAGGTGAAATCGGAAATTATTCCAATTGTAGCTTTAATATCGATGGAAAAGGTACATTTAAAGGAAATGAGAAATCAAATCCAACACTTGGTAAGGCCGGTCAGTTTCAGACGGAAAAGGAGGTTAAACTAAGCATGACTTTTGCCAAACATCTTGAATCAGCTGTTATTAAAGCCTTGTTTGAAGCCCATTCATACGAAGAGGTCGCATATGAGATCATCACTTTAGATAACAGTAATCAAACCATTGGAATGGGTATGATCGGTCAAATGGAAAAGCCGATGCCAGAACAGGAATTCCTTCAATATGTAAAGGATCGCATGAAAACCTCGATAATTCGCCATTCAACCCTGCTGGCTAAGCCTATTGAACGCGTAGCTGTGCTGGGTGGCTCGGGAAGTTTTGCAATCTCAGCCGCCAGGAAAAATAAAGCCGATGTTTTGATTACAGCAGATCTTAAATATCATGACTTTTTCCAGGCAGAAAATGAAATCGTACTCATGGATATCGGTCACTATGAAAGTGAACAATTCACAAAATCATTACTAGTAGAGAATCTTACAAAAAAAATTCCTAATTTTGCAATCATTTTATCAAAGACGATTACAAATCCGGTAAAGTATTTTTAACGCATGGCCAAAAAGAAAGAAGTTACAGTTGAAGAACGATTAAGAGCACTTTATGATCTTCAATTGATCGATTCGAGAGTGGATGAGATAAGGAATGTTAGGGGTGAGTTACCCCTCGAAGTGCGTGACCTGGAAGATGAAGTAGAGGGTTTGAATACTAGACTTCAGAAACTCAATGAAAGTATTTCTGATCTCGATGAGCAGATCAAAACAAAAAAGAACTTGATCGAAGAGTCGAAAGCGCTAATAAAAAAATATTCTGAACAACAGAAGAATGTCCGTAACAACCGTGAATTTAATTCCTTGACAAAAGAAGTTGAATTTCAAGAGCTTGAGATTCAACTGTCGGAAAAACATATCAAGGAATATAAGACTCAAATCGAACAAAAAAACGAAGTTATCGATGAGACTAAAGCGCGATTAAAGGAGCGTGATGATCATTTGAAACATAAAAAGAATGAGCTTGATGCTATCCTGGCGGAAACCGAAAAAGAGGAAAAAGCCTTGATTAAAAAATCTGAAGACTACAAAGTACAGATTGAAGAGCGCTTGGTAACAGCTTACACACGAATTCGAAATAATGTAAAAAACGGACTTGCTGTTGTACCGATTGAGCGCGGTGCATCCGGAGGATCGTTCTTTACGATTCCACCGCAGGTTCAAATGGAAATAGCTGCTCGAAAAAAGATCATCACCGATGAGCACAGTGGTCGAATCCTGGTTGATGCCCAACTTGCGGAAGAACAACGTAAGAAAATGGAAAAGATGTTCGCGAAATTATAAGACCAAAATCAACTTAAATAGAAATAAAGGCCTTCAGATATTGAAGGCTTTTTTTATTTAATAAAATTTTAAAGAAATATGAATTAAGGTTCACTAATTTTGAGCGTCTATAAAAAGAAAAATATGAAAAACTTAGTATTTACTTTAATTACAATGCTGATGTTCAGTTGTGAGAACATAGCCCAGGTTAATCCCAGTCAGCAGGCTGTTATCGATGCCGAACCTGTTGTTGTTCCACTTAAAAACGGACAGGCAAAAGCCTATTTCGCAAGTGGCTGCTTTTGGTGTGTGGAAGCTGTTTATGAAAGTGTTAAAGGCGTTAGTGAAGTTTATAACGGCTATTCAGGTGGTTTTACAAAGAACCCTACATATGAACTAAGCAATACCGGACGTACCGGGCATGCTGAAGCTGTAGAAGTTATTTATGACCCGAAAACGGTGAATTTCGAAACGTTGGTAGATGTTTACTTTGGCTCTCAAAATCCAACGCAATTTAATGGTCAGGGACCGGATCGCGGATCACAATACCGTTCCATCATTTTTTATCAAAACGATGAACAAAAACAAATCATTGAAGAAAAAAAATCCGCACTTGAAAAGCAACTTGGTGAAGAAGTAGCAGCCGAGGTCTACCCATTTCAAAAATTTTGGATGGGCGAAGATTACCACCAGGATTATGAACGTTTGCATCCAAACAATGGGTACATCAGAAACGTTTCCATTCCGAGACTAAATCGGTTCAAACGTAAATTTCCGGAATTATTGAAGTCCGATCATTAGTGCTTGGTTGCCTTAATGGCAAACAATAAGGGGAACAATGGTTCTTTCATACGGTATTGACCTGAAGGAGAAAGTTCTAATCCGGGAAGGACATTATACGGACTCTCGTCATATTCCTTAAGGAAATCGATATGCAATCCATTTTCGGTCAGTGAATTAACAACTTCGGATAGGCCGTGATTCCAGCCGTATTCCTTGCTCACAATAGAAGATTTCATATCGGCATAGGTGCCTTTATATTCTTCGTAAATCGCTTCCTTCTGATTGTAACCGTATTTTATTTGTGGCGGTTCAGATAGATAATCAAACATCCAGACAATGGGATGAAACTCGATCATATAGAAAAATCCTCCCGGCTTTAAGCGTTCTGCAATCATCTTAGCCCATGGCTCCAGGTTAGGAAGCCAGCCGATAACCCCGTAACTCGTAAAGACAACATCAAAGGTTTCATGAACAAACTCAGAGGTATCTAACACGTTGCAACTGATAAATTTTGCTGTTAAATTCAGTTCCTGGTTTAATTTCTTTGCCAGCCGGACAGCTTCTTCACTAAAATCAATTCCGGTGCATTGTGCCCCCATGCGACTTAAACTTAGGGTGTCCTGACCAAAATGACATTGAAGATGCAAGATCGATTTTCCGTCAACTTCACCCAAATCATCTAGCTCATATCGGTTCAACGAAGACTTTCCTTTTTTAAAGGATTCGAGGTCATACATGTCGCTTTTAGCATGAATCGCCACCTTTTTATTCCAGGTTTCTTTATTCGTTTGAAACTGCCGCTTAAAATCTGTCATAATCTGATAGGTTGAACACAAGATAAAACTTATATGCAAATATGCCGGTTCTTTCTTATTTTTGAAAAAAACTGATATGCGACTCAAATTAATTTTTCTATTCGTTTCTCTTTCGTTCTTTTCTTGTAAAAATGAACAAAAACCGATTGAGCCCAAGAAAGAACTAACCCCAGCAGAGAGAATTGCAGAGGCTCATGGCTTTTCAAAATGGGATCAAGTAACAAAGATCGAATTCACTTTTAGTGTCATCCGAGGTGATTCTGAATTTTCAAGATCATGGGTCTGGGAACCAAAATCTGATAATATAATTGCGATGTCAGAAACCGATACCCTTCGTTATAATCGGTCATCACTTGATAGTATAAGTATGAGCGCCGATCGCGGATTCATCAATGACAAGTACTGGATGTTCGTTCCCTTTCAAATGATGTGGGACGATGGCCTGAGTCTTTCAGAACCCATTCGTGAATCATCTCCTGTTAACCAAAAGGAATTGAATAAAATCACCCTGACCTACGGAGATGATGGGGGTTATACGCCCGGCGACGCCTATGATATTTATTACAATGATGATTATATGATCGAAGAATGGATTTTCAGGAAATCGAATATGCCCGAACCTTCCTTGGTTTGTACATTTGAATCTTATCAGGATTTTGGCGGGTTGTTGATCGCCACCGAGCATAAAAAACCAAATGAAGACTGGAACCTGAAATTTAAGAACATTAAGGTGAGTTGGACAAACTAAGTTCTTTCGCCAAGCTCTCTTTTTTCGGGTAAATTTTGTTAATTTTGAGTACAATCAAAAAAACATAAAGTGCCTGAATTCGAACCTGGTCTCGATTACGCCATATCCCTTGACAATTCTGACGAATTAGCACCTTACCGAGAACGATTTCATGTCCCAAAAGACGATCATGGCCATGATCTGATCTATTTTTGTGGAAATTCCCTTGGCTTACAACCCAAGATCACCGGCTCATATGTTGAACAGGAACTGCGGGATTGGGCCAACCTGGGTGTTGAAGGACACGTTTCGGCTAAAAATCCCTGGTTGAATTATCACGAATTTCTTACGGAAAACATGGCTCGTTTGGTCGGAGCCAAACCCTTGGAAGTCATTGTCATGAATACCCTGACTGCAAATCTTCATTTCATGATGGTATCGTTTTACCAACCCAAAGGAGACCGATATAAAATTCTTATCGAACATGACGCTTTCCCTTCCGATAAATATGCTGTTGAATCGCAATTACGACACCATGGATACGATGATAAAGAAGGCCTTATCACATGGAAACCACGTCGCGGAGAGGAACTGTTGAATTATGAGGATCTTGAGAAATTACTGAAAGAGCATGGTCATGAAATTGCTTTAATCATGATCGGTGGTGTCAATTACTATACCGGACAGTTTTTTGATCTTAAAAGAATTACACAACTCGGTCATACCCATGGATGCATGGTGGGGTTTGATTGTGCTCATGGAGCGGGCAACGTCAAGTTGGACCTGCATGAATCGGGTGCCGATTTTGCCGTATGGTGTACTTACAAATACCTGAATTCGGGCCCAGGCAGCCTTGGCGGATGTTTTGTTCATGAACGATGGGCGAATCGACCAGATTTAAATCGTTTTACAGGATGGTGGAGCCATAATAAGAAAACACGTTTTAACATGCGGGATGAATTCGATGTTCTCCCCGGTGCAGAAGGATGGCAACTAAGCAACCCGCCTATACTTTCAATGGCGGCAATAAGAGCCTCTCTCGAAGTTTTTAACGAGGCCGGTTTTGAACCGTTGTTAAAAAAATCTATGAAATTAACAGCATACCTTGAATTTCTAATAAACCAATTGGGTGATCACGTGGTCCGAATTATCACACCTGAAGATACGGCACAACGCGGCTGCCAATTATCTATTCAGGTGAGAAAAGCCGATAAAACGATTTATGATGAACTCACGCGAACTGGCGTAATTTGTGACTGGCGCGAACCGGATGTTATTCGCTGTGCCCCTGTTCCGCTTTATAATAGTTTTCAGGATGTTTATAATATGGTTAAACATTTAAAATCGATCTTGAATGCCTAAAGATTCTGTATTGATTATTGGAGCCGGACTTTGCGGTTCATTATTGGCACTGCGACTGGGGCAGCGCGGTTATAATGTACGCGTGATGGAAAAACGACAAGATTTGAGAAAGGTCGATATCAGTGCAGGACGATCAATAAATCTAGCTTTCTCAGACCGCGGTATGAAAGCCATGAAACTTGTTGGTATTAAGGAGAAGGTGGAGCCGCTGTGTATTCCGATGCATGGACGAATGTTACACGATCGAGAAGGCAAAACCAAATTATCAAATTATAGTGGCCGATCACATGAATATATCAATTCGATATCTAGAGGGGAACTTACAGCCTTATTAATGTCGGAAGCAGAAAAACATGAAAATGTCACCATAGAATTCAATAAGAAATGCACCCACATCGATTTTGAACATAAGAAAGTGTCATTCTTTTGCTACGAGGACAAAAAAGAGATCATGCTTGAGGCCGATGTTATTTTCGGAGCTGACGGTGCTGGATCAGTCCTAAGAAAAAGTTATTTTTTAGCACGTAAGTTTCTATTCAGTTTTTCGCAAGACTACCTCACCCATGGCTATAAAGAATTAACCATATTGCCAGATCTTAAAGGTAAATTCAAAACCTTTAAGAATGCACTGCACATTTGGCCAAGGGGAGACTATATGCTTATTGCTTTACCGAATTTGGATGGAAGCTTTACGGTTACCTTATTCCTCAGTTATAATGAAGGCCGCTATAACTTTGATGGTCTGAAAACAAAGGAGGACGTTCTAAACTTCTTCGAAAAGGAATTTCCAGATGCCTTAGAGCTTATGCCAAATCTGTTAGATGACTTCTTCGAAAATCCGACCTCACCTCTTGGAACAGTAAAATGTTCACCCTGGCATTATAAAGGTAATAGCCTTCTTATTGGTGATGCTGCTCATGCCATTGTACCCTTCTACGGTCAGGGCATGAATGCCTCATTTGAAGATGTCGTTGAATTTGATCGCTTTTTAGATAAACATGAAGGTGATTGGGAAGCTGTTTTTTCAGCATATGAAGCCCACAGAAAAATAGATACCGATGCGATCGCCGATCTTGCTATCGATAATTTTTATGAGATGCGTGACCATGTAGCTAATCCTATTTTTCAAAAGAAACGACAAATAGAAATGGAACTTGAAAAGGCCTTCCCTCAAAAATACAATTCGAAGTATTCACTGGTCACTTTTAACGAAAACATAGGTTATAACGAGGCCATGGTGCGCGGACGTGCGCAGGATAAGGCCATTCTAAATATGATTGCCGACAAAGAAATATCCATCGATGACGATCTAACAGAATTATTAATACAGGTTAGACATGCTACAGAGGAAATATTAGAAGATGATCGCGTGGCTAAAACCATGGGCACAAAATAAATAATTATGAGTAACAAGAAGGTAACCCCGAGAGGAGCGTATCCGCATACGAAACGAGTAGGTGATTTTATTTTTGTATCAGGTACAAGTTCAAGACGTGTCGATAACACCATAGCAGGTGTTGAGCTCATCGATGCTATGGGAACAAAGCGGCTTGATATTAAAGAACAGACCCGGGAGGTGTTGAAAAATATCGACCGCAACTTAAAACTTGAAGGGGCATCACTAGCTGATGTTGTTGATGTAACTTCATTTTTGGTAAACATGAATGATTTTGCGGGATATAATGAGGCCTATGCCGAGTTTTTCAACGCTGAAACCGGTCCGGCCAGAACAACTGTTGCCGTGCACCAATTACCGCATCCCGATCTTGTGGTGGAAATTAAAGTAATGGCTCATAAAAAATCGTCATGATAATACAAAACTTTATAAACGGACAATTTGTCGATCCCTTACAAAATAAATGGCTGGATAACTTTTGTCCGGCAGATGGCGAAATTTATGGGAAAATCCCGGATTCCGACCATGAGGATGTTGAAGTGGCTTATATAGCAGCCAAATCGGCGTTTCAAACCTGGTCGAGAACGACCGTCGAAGACCGCAGTAAAATACTTATTAAACTCGCCGATCTAATTGAAGATAATCTCGAACGACTAGCCGAGGCTGAAAGCGAAGATAATGGCAAACCGGTGAAGTTGGCCAAAACTGTTGATATTCCCAGGGCTGCCGAAAACTTTAGGTTTTTTGCGCATGCAATCACCCAATTCTCAAGTGAAAGTCATGAAACAATCGGGCAAGACGCGATTAATTATACACTCAGGCAACCCATTGGAGTTGTTGGATGCATTTCCCCCTGGAATCTTCCACTGTACTTGTTCACATGGAAAATTGCCCCCGCTATTGCTGCAGGAAATTGCGTGATTGCCAAACCCAGTGAAATCACCCCCTTAACTTCTTTTATGCTTGGCGAATTATGCAATGAGGCTGGCTTACCGCATGGCGTTTTAAATATTGTCCATGGGATAGGTCAAAATGTTGGTCATGCAATAGTTGTACATCCTGATATAAAAGCTATTTCATTTACAGGCGGTACCCAAACCGGGGCTAAAATTGCAATTGCGGCTGCACCACATTTTAAAAAGTTGTCACTTGAATTGGGGGGCAAAAATCCAAATATAATTTTTGCTGATTGCGATTATGAAAATATGCTCTCTACTACGATCAGATCCTCATTCTCTAATCAAGGTCAGATTTGCCTTTGTGGAAGTCGAATTTTTATTGAACAATCGCTTTATAACCAATTTAAGTCTGATTTTGTTGCGCAGATCCGACGGCTTAAGGTGGGTCATCCAAATGATGAAAACACCGATATTGGAGCTCTGGTTTCGAAAGACCATCTTGAAAAGGTGCTCGACTATGTGAAGATTGCGGTTGATGAAGGTGGCAAGGTTTTATGTGGTGGTGAACAGATCATCTTAAAAGGATTTGATGACGGATATTATATGTCACCAACGGTAATTGAAGTAAAAAGTGATGATTGTCGTGCAAACCGGGAGGAGATCTTTGGCCCTGTGGTGACCATTATGCCCTTTACATCAGAGCAGGAGGTTCTGGATATCGCGAATAAGGTTGATTATGGTCTTTCGGCCACAATTTGGACAAACAACTTAAACCGCACCATGCGACTTACCCACGCCATTCATTCTGGAATCGTTTGGGTAAATACATGGATGTTGCGGGATTTACGCACACCATTCGGTGGAGTCAAACAATCCGGACTTGGCCGTGAAGGTGGACTCGAAGTATTGCGGTTTTTTACAGAACCCAAAAATGTTTGTATTAAATATTGAGATGTCCGCCATCTTATTTATTGGTTCCGGTAGAAGGCAAAAATACTTCGACGTTTTTAGAGGGCAATTGATGATTTGATAAAATAAAAATATTCCGAGAATGGATCTAAATTTAAAAGATAAAAGAGCGCTTGTTTGCGGCAGTACCCAGGGAATAGGACGTGCAACAGCCATACTATTGGCCGGCGAAGGTGCCCGAATAACACTTATGGCTCGTAATGAAGACAAGCTTAAGGCCGTATTGAAGGAATTACCAGGTGATAGCGATCATGATTACCTAATCGGCGATTTCTTTCAACCCGATAATCTCAGGCAAACTGTTGCGCGCTATCTAAAATCGAACCCTGGATTCCATATATTGATCAACAATACAGGCGGACCGAGAAGCGGATTGATAATCGATGCGTCGGCAGATGAGTTTTTATCTGCATTCAATCAGCATCTCATTTGCAACCATGAACTTACAAAACTCACTGTGCCCTTTATGAAAGAAAAAGGATATGGCCGTATTATCAATGTTATTTCTACCTCAGTAAAAGAACCCATCCCTGGATTGGGAGTGAGCAATACCATTCGTAATGCGGTTGCTAATTGGAGCAAGACCCTTGCCGGTGAGTTGGGTGGACATGGTATAACCGTCAATAACGTTTTACCCGGTTTTACTCAAACCGAACGATTAAACGAAATTATTCGAATAAAGGCCCAGCGAGAAGAAAGAACTGAGGCGGAGATGGCAGAGATCATGAAGAACTATACACCGGCCAGGAGATTTGCCCATCCCGAAGAAACCGCCCAGGCCATCGCATTCCTGTCGAGTGATAAGGCCTCCTATATCAATGGAATAAACCTTCCTGTAGATGGTGGTCGCACAAAATCTTTGTAACTTTAATAATTAACTTAAGAAAACGATATGAGCAAACTAGTTTCTCCATTGAATTTTAAGGCCTGGATTGATGAAAACCGCCATTTGCTGAAGCCTCCTGTTGGTAATAAAGTAGTTTGGAAAGATCGTGATTTCATCGTAATGGTCGTAGGTGGACCCAATAATCGAAAGGATTATCATTATAATGAAACGCCCGAATTTTTCTATCAGGTTGAAGGCGATATTGTTCTTAAAATAATTGATAAGGGAACTCCAAAAGATGTGCACATAAAGGAAGGCGATATTTACTTGCTACCTCCGAAAGTTCCGCATTCACCACAACGTGGTGCAAATACGGTTGGACTGGTTATCGAATATAAGCGTCCGAAAGGTATGAGCGATGCCTTGATGTGGTTTTGTGAATCTTGTGTCACAAAACTTTATGAAGAAGATTTTACCTTGAAAAACATTGAAACAGATATGCCAAAGATATTCGATAACTACTATTCCAATCTTGAAAAGCGTACCTGTCCGAATTGTGGTGAGATCATGCAGCCACCGAGAAAAGTTAAAATTGAGGAATAACACTTTATGAAGCCTAAATTACGAATTAACGGTCATTCGCATCTCCTTCCCTATCCTGAGGATATCCCAAAATTCATGAAAGATAAAGGCATCTTTTGGGTTGATAATGACAAGCAATTCATGCTTCAACGGGATTGGAAACGACCGGTTACCGATTCGAGCTTTTTTTTAAAAGAAAAATTAGACTGGATGGATCGGTTTAATATCGATCATGCTGTTGTTCTCAATTTATCGCAGCTTTATGGGAACGGACTTCGTGTTGAAGAAATGAAGCAGGCGCTTCGGTTTCAAAATGATTTTAATGCTAAGGTCCAACATGATAATCCGACTAAATTTACCTGCGGATTTGTCGTCCATCCCGGCTTTGTTCGCGGTGCCTGTTGGGAAATCGAGCGTTGCGTTGAAGAACTCGGTATGCAATTGCTTTGTTTACCAACCCATTATATGGATACAATCGGAACCTGGCGCTGCATATTTGATGAAGAAAACGAACCCATTTTTGAATTAGCGAGCAAGTTTAATCTCGCTGTTGAGATTCATCCATACGATGGTGAGAAATTCATCAAACTTGAGAATACGGCCTGGCGATTCCATCTGATATGGATGCTGGCCCAATGTGCCGATGCCTATCATTTTTTTACTTTAAATGGTTACCAAGACAAGTTTCCAAACATGCGGGTTTGTTTTGCGCATGGGGGTCAGTTAGCCCAGATTAATCTCGGAAGGCGGATCCAGGGATTCGACGGCCGGCCCGACCTGTTTGAAGGTATGCAACATCCCAGAAAAGCTGTCGGTCATAGAAATATATTCTTCGATACCCTGGTTCATGATACCGGTTCACTAAAATTGTTGATTGAAAATCAGACGTCTAAACAAGTGATTATGGGATTGGATGATCCCTATCCCCTGGGTGAAATGGAGAGTGAAAAACAATCGTCATATCCTGGAAAAATATTAGATCTGGCCAAGGATCGGAACATTTTAACCCAGGAAGAATGCGATAACATCTGGGAAGACAATGTCCTTCAATGGCTTTATGGGGATGATAACAAATCAAAGAAGAAATTAATTGACCGCATTCATAACAGCTAATGGATTTCATACCTGATAATATCGATGATTATGTTGTCAAACATAGTCAAAACGAGCCTGATTTACTGAAACAACTCAACCGGGAAACCAACCTAAAGATCATGCAGCCCCGCATGATAAGCGGACATTATCAGGGTCGTGTTTTAAGCATGATCTCTAAATTGGTAAGACCTTTAAACATTTTAGAAATCGGCACTTATACAGGCTACTCTGCCCTATGTCTGGCGGAAGGTATGCAAGCAGACGGCCAATTGCACACGATCGACATGAATGAAGAACTGGTCGACTTCCAGAAACGATATTTTAATCGTTCTGATTTCGGTAGGCAAATAATTCAGCATTTAGGGGATGCCAGGCAAATAATACCCAAATTAGACCTGATGTTTGACCTGGTGTTCATCGATGCTGATAAGGAAAATTACAACACTTACTTCCATCTGATAATTGATAAATTGAATCCTGGCGGTATTCTTTTATCGGATAATGTGCTTTGGAGTGGAAAGGTTTTGAAGCCAGCAGAGACAGGTGATGAAGCCACCGCATCCCTGATCAAATACAATCGACTTCTAAATGAAGATAATCGTATTGAAACCGTCATCTTACCAATTCGTGACGGACTAACCATCAGTAGAAAAAAATAAGGCCCCCGTAGGAGGCCTTATCATCATGGTTTTAATTTAAGTACTGATAATCTTAGCAGATCTTAATACTATTAAATTAAGAGACCTTAACCAATTTTGCTTCACGGTTTACCTCCAATTTGTAATTCTGTATACAAGCTGTTATTTTCTGGTAAAACTCAAAATTATCGAATGGCTTGGTTATCACATCACAAAAACCTTTCGAGGTGAAATCATTTTTTACTTCCTCAATATCGGCAGCCGTTAGTGCGATTATAGGAATTGTTGGATTGAATTTACGGATCTCCTTTGTGGCATCCATACCATTCATAACCGGCATGTTTAAATCCATTAAAACAAGATCATACTGTTTTGATTGAACCGCGTTTAGTGCTTCCAAGCCGTTCTCAACAATCTCACATTCGAAATTTCCTTTTTCCAAGACATTTTGAGTAACGATTTGGTTGATCTTATTGTCTTCGGCCACAAGTATTAAATGGCGATCCATCAATGAAATCGTTTTGTTTTCATCTAACTCATCTCCAATTATTTCAGAAGATACCTGATCGATTTCAAAACTTACTTCAAATGCAAATTCAGCACCTTGGCCCACATCACTAACCAGCTCGATTTGGCCACCGAATAGTTCCACAAGGTTTTTGGCTATAGAAAGTCCTAAGCCTGTACCCTGATAATCGATATTCATTTTTTCATTGACCTGAGAGAAATTTTCAAAGATCTTTTTATGCTGGGCTTTCGGAATACCCGGTCCGTTATCCTTAACAGTAAATCTCAGTGATACATTATCCTCTGTCTTTTCAAGTACATCGGCAGAAACTTCGATCTTACCGTTATTTGTAAACTTGATACTGTTACCCACCAAATTGATAAATATCTGAGATAATCTAACATTATCGCACTTAACATATTCGGGTAATCGCTCATCAATACGAATGCATAGTTCATTGTTATTTTCCTGAAGACGATATTCAAACGAATCAGATATGTTTTCGATAAGAGTTTTAAGGTTAACCGTAGTTTCTTGTAATTCTACATTTTGAGATTCCATCTTACCAACCTGAAGGATATCATTGATCAGGTTTAATAAGTAATCACCTGAAAACTTTAAAGATTTTAGGAATTTATTATCGCGATCGCTGAGGTCATTGCTTTTTAGTAACAATGAAGTTAAACCAACAACACCATAAAGTGGTGTGCGTAACTCATGAGTAACATTTGAAATAAAGTTCGACTTGAGTTCAGAAGATTTTTCTGCAGCTTCCTTCGCGCGTTCCAACTGTAAATTTCTCGATTCGAGGATGGTACTTAATTTGCGCTTTGACAGGTAATTTTTGTAAATGGCTATTAAAAAAACGCCAAGTAAAATAATAGCCAGATACGTAATCACATTAATACGTTCCATTTTGCGAGTCAATTGTTCCTGAAGGAGCATTTCTTCATTTGCCAATTCAGCATCTCGCTTATACTCAGCTATCAATAGTTTTGATTTTGCTATATTTTCCTGCTTAAGACTTTCAGCATTCATCAATCCTTCAAGTGAATGATTGTATTTCAAAAGAACCTGATAGGCCTCATCACCATTTCCAAGAGCTGCCTGAGATTGGGAATATGATTTATAGATGGAGCTTAGCAATTCTTTCTGAATATAGTCCTCTGAAGTGTGCTTATCTTCAATGAAAGCCAAAGCCTCCTCAAACTTACTATTCGCTTTATAGTAAGACTTTTTCTGTAAAAAATATCGCCCGTACATATAACTGAAATAACCTTCATTATAAATGCTAAACGATGCATTGTCAAGATTTTCCTCAGCACGAAGCAAATGTATCAATGCTTCAGATGTATTATCCATCTCCAGGTAAGCCCGTGTAAGGTTCATCCTGATATTAAATAAAACATTTTCTTTTTTGTCTTTGTTATTCAAATCACGTACATCCTTCTTTTGAGCATACGTATAGGCCTTTTTAAAATAATCGATCACGTTTGTCGATTCGTTTTCGTGCCAATAAACTTCACCAAGACTCATATAAGCATTTGCGATAAGGAAATTATCGCCAATCTCATTAGAGGCATCAAGCAATTTTAAATAGCAGCGCTCGGCGTCCTCATATTCTTTCATATAGCTATAAATGCGTCCAAGGGTGAAATTGGCAACCGCAATTCCATAGCTATCGTTGATTGAATCGGATAATTTAATCGCCTGACTGAAGGCATTGATCGAAAGCATGAAATCATTGTTATTATAATGATCTAATGCCAGTGTGTTGATACTGTCTATCTTTTTTATTACACTTCGTTCATCTAGAGAATAAGATGAAAATGTACAAATAAGGAAGACATAAATAAGTAGTCTTTTATTCACGGTAATTTAAGATTTAGGGTTATCCAAATATATTAATGAATAAAATCATGAGATGAAATGCACCATACTTTTGGCTAACTTGAAATCTTCATTCCGTTAACTGTAAAAAAATGTAAGAATTTTCGTAAAAATTTGATTTTTTACTCGATAAAGCGCCTAAATCGGCTTAAAGCTTACGTTTTACCGAGCCTCCGAAGTCTTCGAGATCATCCTTCACCTTTTTAATTTCGTCGCTTATCCCTTTGGTCACATCGGTGTCAATCCCGTGTTTTTTAGCGCTTTTGGTGATCTCCTGCTTAATATCGTTGGTAGCATCCTTAAGTGTTCGCATGCCCTTTCCTAGACCCCGTGCGATTTCCGGAATCTTATCAGCTCCAAAAACCATCACCACTATAAATAGGATGAAGGCTATTTCGGCTCCGCTTATAAAAAGAAATGTTTTAAGTAGCATGCTGCACAAATATACGGTCTTTGTAATAAAAAAAGCCAACAAAAAAATGTTGGCTTTTTAGATTCTTTTGAGGTTCAACCTAATTTTTTACTTTATTTTTAAATTGATCAAATTTACTTTGCTTGATCTCTTTTGGCCAGGAATTATTCGAAGAATCAATATCAGCCGTTTCTTCATCCGGATCTACGGTAATGGCTACGATTTCCTTATCGGACGCAATCGCCTTGCTAACCTCCATATCGTTCAATCGCCAGATCTGTGCCGGATAAGTTTCCCGTTTTGAAGTGCCGTCATCATAGGTATACTCAACAATTATCGGCATCACCAGTCCTCCTGGTTTTTCAAAAGTCACATTATAAAAATATTTAGGCTCTTTAATTGATTTTCGTTCTTCTTCACTGAAATTATCCATAATATATTCCTTCACCGAAGGTACGTTTTCAAGCAAACTGCCATCTCTCATGCTCTCCTTGAATTCTTCACTTCCTTCCTCTACCATATAAACCAGTGGCGGCAGATCACTCAATTCCATTCCACGTTGCATGGCAAAATTCTTAATCCATTCGTTTGGCTCGGATGACACATAGTATTTTTTAACTTCTTTTAATCCAATGTCAACATAATCGGTAGTATAAAACCACCCTCTCCAAAACCAATCCAGGTCAAATGCTGAAGCATCCTCCATCGTTCTGAAAAAATCCTCGGGTGTTGGATGTTTAAACATCCAGCGTTGCGAATATTCTTTGAAGGCATAGTCGAATAGTTCACGGCCCATAATTGTTTCACGAAGGATATTTAATGCAGTTCCTGGTTTCCCGTATGCATTATTTCCAAATTGATAGGTATTCAATCCTTTTGTCATGATTGGAGCGATGAAATCCTGGTCTCCCCCCATATAGGGAACAATGTTCTTTGCTGGTCCGCGACGCGACGGATATTTTGTTTGTCCCTGTGAAAGCGCAGCGGGATACCATTCACCAAAATCTTGCTCTGCCACATACTGAACAAAAGTATTTAGTCCTTCATCCATCCAGGTCCACTGACGCTCATCACTGTTAACGATCATCGGGAAGTAATTATGCCCGACTTCATGAATAATGACACTTATCATCCCATACTTTGTCCTGTCACTGAAAGTACCATCTTCGTTGGGACGCCCGTAATTCCAACAGATCATCGGGTATTCCATCCCCTGGTTTTTTGCGTGAACAGAAATCGCTTTATGGTAGGGATAATCGAAAGTCATTCTTGAATACGATTTCAAGGTGCTCGCAATGGCTTTGGTTGACCAAAGTTCCCATAAAGGGTTTCCTTCTTTTGGATACAGAGATACGGCCATTACATCCTTATCACCAACCTTCACAGCCATCATATCCCAAATAAATTTCCGTGAGCTTGCAAAGCCATAATCCCTTACATTCTCGGCATAAAATTTCCAGGTTTTTTTAGTTGTGCTATTATTCATTTCAGCAGCTTCTGCTTCTTCCTGAGTCACGATGACTACCGGTTCATCATATGATTTTTTGGCCCGCTCGTAGCGCTGCATCATTGTTTTACTGAATACTTCTTTCCTATTCATCAACTTTCCTGTCGCATCAAGAATATGATCAGAAGGAACAGTAATATTTACCTCAAAATTTCCAAACGGTAATGCAAATTCATCCCGGCCCCAAAATTGTGAATTCTGCCAGCCTTCAACATCGCTGTAAACTGCCATGCGCGGATAGAATTGCGCGATGACATAGGCTCTGTTACCATCTTTGGGAAAGTACTCATAACCCGATCGTCCTCGTTTGTTTACATGATCGTTTATGTTGTACCACCATTTTATTGAAAAGGAAAACTTATCTCCGGTTTTCATAGCCTTTGGTAGTTCAACTCGCATCATCGTGCGGTTTATCATATATGGAAGATCCTTGCCATTCATGTCCTTTACCGTTTCAATTCTGAAACCGCCATCAAATCCTTCAGTGAGGTATTGCGACGTAAATCCACTTGTCTGCTGAGCAGGAGCAAATCCGCTTCCTTGTATCAGCGGAGTTTTAGAGTCGCGCGCACGCATGTTCTGATCAAGCTGGATCCATAAATAACGTAATACATCAGGAGAGTTGTTGGTATAGGTGATTACTTCCTTTCCATAGAGTCGGGCATTTTCATCATCGATCTCAATATCCATTTTATAATCCGCTTGCTGCTGATAATAAGCTGGCCCAGGTGCTCCTGAACCCGTTCTGAACATATTAGGGGTCGCAAATTCATCATACAATTGCTTGAATTTGTTATTATTGGTATGTCCAGGTTCTCGATCTGCTTGTTCGGCATCCTGACCGTAAGCGGTTACCGAAATAAAGAACAGGCTAAATACCAGGTATTTCAATGTTTTCATAAACTTATAAATTGAATGTTGAGAAATAAGGAAAGGCCATTGTGTTAACCTCTGAAAAATTTCACCCAAAAGTAAAAAAATGCCATTTGTCAGCGGCACTTCAATCGAAGTTTAACAAGCCTTTAGCATTTTCTTTAACAAGAATAAAACTCTTTCTTTTGTCATTAATCGTGGTACGCACAATATTTTGTTGCTCATCGAATAATTCAAACAGAATCTCATTCGAGATTTCGAAGCTGTTAATTTCAATTACATCTTCAATTTCGAGATATGCAAACATAATATCATCTTCGTATTCCTTGCCGATAAAACTGAGTTGCCGCTGCTTTCCATCGATTAGAATACTGATTTTTTCCTTCATATAGCGTTCGGTATAAACATCGACTAATGGCGATTCATTGCCGGATGCCAAAACCAAGCTTTCATCGTATCGCTCGTTTAATAATCGTTCGAAATCATCTATAAAAATCCGGCTTATTATTTGAATGGATTCTTTTTCAGGAATAAATTCTACCTGGGTAACACTTACATAAAATTTATGCAAGGACACCGACATCATCAAAGGAATGACAACTAAAAGGATATATTTTTTTAGATTCATACTATCGCGTTTATTCTTTCTTCTTCATTTCAAAAAGTATTCCATAGCCTATTAATCTCTGGAAGATTGCAAATTTAGCTGGTAATCTTCATATTTCTCTGCGAGGAATTCAAAGACTTCAATATCTGAACGATTATAACATCTCCTGTCGAAATCGGCATCTTCCGAACAAAAGTATAAAAACTCCTGGCGATGGTCTTCAGCAATAGGGTATGTTTCAAAAAAATCGTTGGAGAGCCGGTCTTTAATCGATTGCAATAATGCAGCCAATCGTTCTAACCTAACGTGTTCTTTTAATGTCTTTGTCCGGCCCGAAATAGCATTGATGAGAGGTAATATTGGAATAAGTCCCGGTTGAACTTTCGTTGCTTCGGCCAGTCGTCTTTCACTTTGAGTGGGCAAGGGCCCTTTATATCCAGGCAGACCAAGATCATAAAAATCTATGGGACGCTCTGCATCTGTATTCTCGATATCGGAATCTAATTTTCCGGTAAGGACCTTTCCAACGATAACTTCATCGAGAACGTTAACATTCTCCTCCAGATAAACCGTGATGTTCCGGTCTTGAATTATCGAGTAAGAAACCACCCTTGTCGTGGTCTTATATCTTACTGAGGTGAATTGAAGAGTGTCCTTATAGGTGGCGGTGATTCGGAAATAACCTTTTGCATTAGTCGTTGTAAAATGGTTCGAGGTACGGTTAATAACATGAATGTTCTCTACATCTCCTTTTGCAATTATCTGCCCGGTTATTTCAACGGTTTGACCAAAAACGACCGGGCTAATTAAAAACCCAATCACAGAAATAAGCAGGAGTAACCTTCCAGAAATCATGTTTAAATTTAATTGAAATGCGGGCAACATTGTAGTCTCATGCACCATAAATTTTTGTTAAATGATATTTATTACATTTACGAGAAACTATAATTTATGTTGAATGCCATCTTAGCGAGTACATCCACCGTTCATGGCAGTGATTTTCTTGAATATCTGCTACCAGAACTAAAAGAACTTTTTAAGGATAAACAAAATATACTATTTATCCCGTATGCCAGACCTGGGGGAATTTCCTACAACGAGTACACAAATAATGTGAAAATGACTCTGGCAAAAATCAATAAGTCTGTCTCGGGAATTCATGAGTTTGATGATCCTGTTAACGCCATCGATCAGGCCGAAGGCATATTTGTTGGTGGTGGAAATACGTTTGTTCTTACCAAAACATTGTATGATTTCGATATAGTGAACAGGCTTAAAGATGTCATCCTGAACGGAACCCCTTACCTGGGGACAAGTGCCGGGAGTAACATTGGTGGCCAAACGATCGGAACGACCAATGATATGCCAATCGTATATCCACCTTCATTCAAGGCCTTGGGAATTGTTCCCTTCAATATCAATCCGCATTATTTAGATCCCGATCCTAGCAGTACTCATATGGGGGAAACACGGGAAACCCGGATAAATGAGTTTCATGAGTTTAATGATATTCCGGTTATTGGTTTAAGAGAAGGGAGTTTCATAAGATTAAAAGGATTGAAAGCGACATTAAAAGGTAGGAAAAGAGCAAGGCTATTCCGCAAGGGCATCGAACCGATTGAACTTGAGGTTAACACTTCTCTTGTTTGAATTTAAACCGAAATCAGGTGAGCAACCGATTTGGAACAATTTTTGAACTTTTAGAAACATCATTCGTTAAATTTTGAATCGCAGAAATTTTTTACATACCGGATTATGTCTGGGAGCTTACCTGCTAATAGGGAAATTATATCCGTTCAACTCTCATAAGATGATATCGATTGAAGAATTGATCGGTAAAGGGTCTCCACATCTAGTTGGTGAAGAGATTAAATTTAGAAAGGAAGCCTATGATGCCCTTTTATCTATGCGTAACGATGCCAAAAAATCGGGGGTTCTAATTACTTGTGTTTCTGGCTACAGGAGTTTTAATCGGCAGAAATCCATTTGGGAGCGCAAATATCGAAACTACATTGCTCAAGGCTTAGGTCCGATTGAAAGTATCAAAAAAATAATTCGCTTTTCAACAATTCCCGGGACTTCCCGTCATCATTGGGGAACAGATATCGATATAGTTGATGGTTATCATTTTGATGTGCCTCATTTGTTGGCCCCGTCTAATTTCGACAAAGACAAACCGTTTTATAAACTGGGACAGTGGCTTGAAACCCATGCCAGTGAATATGGCTTTTTTCAGGTATATACCAATGACCCCGGCAGAAAAGGTTTCAATCATGAACCCTGGCATTACAGCTACCAACCCTTGTCTGTTGATTATTTAAAGAAATATAAAGAATTGGATATTCTATCGATTTTACAAGCCGAAAAATTCATGGGGTCTGAACATTTTTCTCCGGGCTTTATAGACGGTTATATTAAAGACCATGTTTTAGATATCAACCCCAAACTATTACCCTGATAATTTTGTATTTTAGGAACCTAATTCATTAACCATGAGACGAGGCGGAAATAAAGTTAAACTATTGATCGGAGCCGGAATTATTCTTTTCGCTGTGATAAAATATTGTTCAAGTGCTGAAGTTAATCCCTATACCGGCGAGAAACAACATATCGCTCTAACCGAAGAACAGGAAATTGCCCTGGGTATTCAGGCAGCACCACAAATGGCACAACAACATGGGGGTTTATACCCTGATGAAAACTATCAGGCTTTTGTTGACCAGGTTGGCCAGCGATTAGTAAATAACAGTATCGCAAGGGAAACTAATTATCAATATGATTTCCATCTCCTTGCTGATCAAGAAACCATCAATGCGTTTGCACTGCCAGGTGGTCAGATTTTTATCACCTACGCCTTGTTTTCCCAATTGGAGAATGAAGACCAGTTGGCTGGGGTGTTAGGCCATGAAATCGGTCATGTGGTGGGCAGGCATTCAGCCGAGCGAATGGCTAAACAAGGTTTGACTCAGGGAATATTAAGCGGTGTTGCTGTTGGTATTGATCCAAATACGGCTCAGGGTGCTGCAGCAATTGCTCAAATGCTAAACATGCAATATGGACGTGACGATGAATTGCAAAGTGACGACCTCGGCGTGAAATTCATGTTGAAAGCAAATTATAACGCTGAAGAAATGATTGGTGTCATGGAAATCCTCAAGGCAGCAGCGGGACCCAACAGAGTACCCGAGCGTATGAGTACGCATCCCGATCCCGAAAATCGAATGGAAAAAATAAGGGAGGCGATTGAAAAGTATGAAAACCAATAAACTGTTTATTAAATGATATAAAATCCTGCTATCAAGGCAGGATTTTGTTTTTATATTTGAACTTAATTTGAAACCATGAATAAAAAAGTGATCCTAATGATATTGGATGGCTGGGGAAAATCGCCCGATCCCGAAGTTTCGGCAATTCATCATGCTAAAACACCATTTATTGACAGCCTTTATTCCCTTTATCCAAATTCGAGTTTAAGAACAGATGGCCTGCATGTTGGTTTACCGGAAGGCCAAATGGGTAACAGTGAAGTGGGTCACATGAATCTCGGCGCAGGACGAATCGTATACCAGGATCTCGCGAAAATCAATTTGGCGGTTAAAAATGAAAGCCTGAATTCAGAACCTGTGCTGAAAGAGGCTTTTCAATATGCCAGGTCTGAGAACAAATCAATTCATTTACTGGGTTTATTGAGTGATGGTGGAGTTCATTCACATATCGATCATGTTTTTGGCCTGTTAAATGCCGCGAATGATGAAGGATTGACAAATGTATTTGTACATGCTTTTACCGACGGACGGGATGTTGATCCCAGGTCGGGCTATGGTTTTATTTCCGATTTGGAAGATCATATGGCTAAAACTACGGGTCAACTGGCAACAGTAACGGGGCGGTACTACGCAATGGATAGGGATAAACGCTGGGAACGTATAAAACTGGCCTACGATGCTATTGTTAATGGTAAGGGACATCAAACAAATGATGTTTTGAAGGCGATCCAATCGAGCTATGAAGATGATGTTACCGACGAATTTATCAAACCTATCGTATTGTTGAATGAGCATGATGCCCTCAGGGCAACCATTCTGGACGGTGATGTGGTAATCTTTTTTAATTTCAGAACCGATCGCGGACGCCAACTCACCGAGGCTTTAAGCCAGCAAGATTTACATGAGTACAACATGCATAAATTGAACTTGTATTATGTCACCATGACGAATTACGATGACAGTTTCAGCGGCATTAAAGTTATTTATGAAAAAGAAAATCTAACCAAAACCCTTGGCGAGGTACTAGAACAACATGGGAAGTCTCAAATCCGTATTGCAGAGACAGAAAAATATCCTCATGTTACTTTTTTCTTTTCAGGCGGGCGCGAAGAACCGTTTAAAGGAGAAACCAGGATTTTGAAAAATTCACCCAAGGTAGCGACTTATGATCTGAAGCCAGAAATGAGTGCATTCGAAGTGAAAGATGCCCTGGTTAACGAATTAAAAAAGGGCGAGGTTGAATTTGTTTGTTTGAATTTCGCGAATGGAGATATGGTTGGACATACAGGAGTAATGGAAGCTGCTATCAAGGCCTGTGAAGCGGTAGATCAATGTGTAAAAGAGGTAATAACCACAGCATTAGATAATGGATATTCTACCCTACTGATAGCCGATCATGGTAATTGTGATACCATGTATAATCCAGATGGCAGCCCGCATACAGCCCACACAACAAATCCGGTGCCACTTATCGTTATCGATAAGGATATTAAATCGGTAAAAGACGGTATCCTGGGTGATCTTGCACCGACCATCCTGAAGATGATGGGTATTGAAAAACCCGAAGCTATGACCCAAAATTCATTAGTTTAATGTAAATTCCAACCCAAATGAACCTTCATAATACCTTAACCATTGCTGTAGATTTCGACGGAACCATCGTTGAGAATGCCTATCCCAGAATAGGTAAACCCAGGATTTTTGCATTCGAAACCATGAGGAAACTTATAGAAGACGGACACCGGTTGATATTATGGACCTATCGTCATGGAGATCGTCTCGACGAGGCGGTTAAATTCTGCAAAGATAACGGCGTGGAGTTTTATGCGATTAATAAGAGTTTTCCTGAAGAAGTTTTTGACAATACCCAAAGTCGGAAAATATTAGCTGATCTCTTTATAGATGATCGCAATATTGGAGGCGTTTATGGATGGGGCGAAGTATACCAGATACTAACCAATTCAGAACCACCCAAAATAGGACGATCAAAAAAAGGTTTTTTCGGATTGTTTCGATGAAAAACTCAAACCCTTATCTTTCATTATTTGAGTATCTTTGAGGCCTATTACAAACGATGATAATTCCTAAGACAAAAGAAGAAATTGAATTAATGCGTGAAAGCGCTTTAATCGTCTCCAAAACACTCGGTATTCTGGCGGCTGAGGTCAAACCTGGTGTTTCAACTTTATTTTTAGATAAGTTAGCTGAAGATTTTATTCGTTCGGAAGGAGCCGAACCTGGTTTTTTAGGGCTTTATGATTTTCCAAATACACTATGTATGAGTCCGAATCAACAGGTTGTTCATGGTATTCCGAATAACGAACCACTCGATGAAGGCGATATAATCTCTATCGATTGCGGAGCCATAAAAAACGGTTTTTATGGCGACCACGCCTATACCTTTGCCGTAGGTGAAATCGATGATGAAGTTGAAAGATTACTTAAGGTTACTAAAGAATCGTTATATGTTGGAATTCGTGAATTTAAAGCCGGTAACCGGGTCGGTGATGTGGCATTTGCCATCCAGCAATATTGTGAATCCAACGGATATGGTGTTGTGCGTGAATTGGTCGGTCATGGATTAGGAAGAACCATGCATGAAGATCCTGAAATGCCCAATTATGGGCGTCGTGGTCGTGGCAAAAAATTTGTAGAAGGCATGGTTGTAGCTATAGAACCGATGATCAATATGGGTGTTCGTCAAATTCGACAACACGCTGATGGCTGGACTATCACAACAAAGGATAATAAACCAAGTGCTCACTTCGAACATAATGTAGCACTGGTAAACGGAAAACCCGAGTTGCTCTCTACATTTGCTTATATCTATAATGCTTTGGGCATTGAAAGCGATGAGGAAGATGAATTTAGAAGTCAGACCCTGGTTCTCTAATCCCGGAAACATTTGAAAACAATCTTCAAAACCATTCTAAACAGTATTCCCCGGCCAATTTTAATCCGGTTAAGTTATCTGGTTAAACCAATAACGATGCTAGTTTTAAAAGGCGACAGGTATACAGACCCGCTCGATGGTCGATCCTTTAAGAAGTTCCTGCCATATGGTTATAAAACCATGAGGGAAAATGCACTTTCTCCTAGCACTTTATCCCTTGAACGTCATCGATTGCTTTGGCTTTATTTAAAAAATGAAACAAATTTCTTTACGGCCCCTTTAAAAGTCTTGCACTTTGCTCCTGAGCAGGCATTTTATAAAAGATTTAAGGCTTTAGAAAACCTGGATTATACTACAACCGACTTAAATTCTCCCCTGGCTGATGTTAAGGCCGATATTTGTGACTTGCCATTTGAAAATGACAGCTTTGATTTTATTATTTGTAATCATGTGCTGGAACATATCCCGGATGATAAAAAGGCAATGTCTGAACTTTATCGAATCTTAAAAAAAGGGGGGACGGCCATACTTCAAATCCCGCAGGACCTCAGCAGGGAAATAACCTATGAGGATGCAAACATTACCGATCCTAAAGAACGTGAAGCCCAATTCGGGCAATACGATCATGTACGTGTTTATGGCCGGGATTATTTCAACCGATTAAGAGAAATAGGATTTATAGTAAATGAAGTGGATTATACCGCCCACTTTTCCGAAGAAGAAATTGACAAGTACCGTTTGGCAAAAGGTGAAATCATACCTGTTGCCATGAAATGATCATTTATTCGGAAAGTCGTTAAAAGTCAATGTTTCGAATTGGTTTTTATCGCCTTCGTAAATAATCATAACCTTCAATTCGGGATGATTGTTTAAAAAATCTTTAATCTTTTCAATTTCCATAGCTTGAAGTGCAGTTGCGTAGCCATCGGCCATCATGCAAGTTTCAGTAATAACCGAAACACTTAAGATCGATGACTTTGCCGGATAACCTGTTTCGGTATCAATAATGTGAGCATATCGATTACCCGACGAGTCGGTCTTAAATTTCCTGTAGGTGCCTGAGGTAGCCATAGCTGCATTCTCAAGATTAAGAGTGCTAAATATGCTTTGAGAGCCGTCGAAGTTTGGTCTGTCAATGCCTACCTTCCAAGCTGCAAGCTTTTCTACATTTATGCCACGAGAGAGGATTTCACCCCCGATCTCCACGAGATAATTTTCAATGGCTTCACCTTCAAGAAACTCGCCGATCACATCTACGGCATAACCTTTTGCTATCGCGTTAAAATCGAGATATGTTTCCGACGGTTTTATCACCATTTCTTTCGAAATATGTACTTTATCTAACCCAACCGATGTCATTAATCGAGCAATCTTCAAACTATCAAGAGATTCAATTCTGCCTTCGGGTCCGAAATCCCAGGCATTTACCACGGCTCCAATTGTAGGGTCGAATGCACCCTTTGTATTTCGAAAGATTATCGTGGATGCCTCCAATACCTTTTTAAAATGTTCATCCACAGTTACGGCTTCATTTCTGTTGATTCTGGAGATATCAGAGTCAGTTAAGTAGGTTGACAACGAACGGTTGATAACATCGAACAAACTGTCGAAACTTTTCTGAAAATCCTTTTCAGAATCATAGATAATCGAATAGGTAGTCCCAAATACGGCACCTGAAACACGTGTGTTAATTTTTTCTCTGGAACATGACATGATGACGATAACCAGAAATATCAGGGGTAACTTGCGCATATTAATTAAGTGATGTTTCAATTAGTTGCAAACCGTTGTATTCGATCAAATATTCTTCATTGAGATAAATGGGAAGTTCCTCCCCGTCGGGATTGCTTAAACCTACGCCTGCATATAGAACTTTGGCATCGTGTTCACGTGCATGTTTTTTAAAAGTCTCCATCCAAACCACATCATAATTGTTTGGGTTTTCCGGGAGTTTAATAGCCTTAACAATCACGAAAAAATACTGTTTATTCTTATCGATGCAAACAAATTGTGGGTGTCTTTTGAGTTTGCTGTTTATGGCGATAAACTCAAATCCACGGCTCTCCAGTTCCCGCCCAACATGATTCATGGCTAAGTTGTGCAATTCCTGTTCTGTAAGTGGTTTTCCCATGACTCAAGAAAGAAAAAACCAATACTTTCGCATTGGCTTTCCTCTTATTTTCTTTATAATTAACCTCCAAAGTCATCAAATCGAATATGCTCATCAGGGATACCGAAATCCTCTCCCATTTTTTGTACCGCCTTATTCATAAGTGGTGGTCCACAGAAATAGAGCTCGATGTCTTCCGGTGATTCGTGATGGTTCAGATAATTATCGATTACACAATTATGGATAAACCCGACAAAGCCGTCACCTTCTTCGTCATTTATATCTGATTTCACTTTCCAGTTATCCTCTTCTAAGGGTTCCGACAGAGCCATATAGAATTTAAAGTTTGAAAAGTCCTTCTCTAACTCCCTGAAGTGGTCGATATAAAACAACTCACGTTTTGAACGCCCACCATACCAATAGGTTACTTTTCTTCCCGTTTTCAAAGTTTTGAACAGGTGATAGAGGTGCGATCGCATCGGAGCCATTCCTGCCCCACCACCAACATACAGCATTTCAGATTCCGACTCATTGATAAAGAATTCGCCATAAGGTCCTGAAATGGTCACTTTATCGCCAGGTTGCTGGGCAAAAATATAAGTTGATGCAATCCCGGGGTTTACGGCCATCCAGGTGTTTTTAGATCGGTCCCATGGTGGTGTGGCTATACGAACATTAAGCATGATCTCACGGCCTTCTGCAGGATAAGAAGCCATTGAATATGCTCTTTCAACAGTTTCGGTGTTCTTCATCACCAATGGCCAAAGGTTGAATTTATCCCATTCGTCCTGGAATTTATCTGGTGTTTCGTGTTCTTTGGGGTGTGCCGTAATATCGATGTCGGAATATTTGATTTCGCAAGGCGGAATTTCAATTTGTATATAACCACCCGCCTTGTAGTTCATGTCTTGAGGAATCTCTACGACAAACTCTTTGATAAAAGAGGCCACGTTATAATTCCGTACAACAGTTGCTTCCCATTTCTTGATTCCAAATACTTCTTCAGGAATGGTTACATCCATGTCCTGTTTAACCTTTACCTGGCATGCCAGTCGTGCACCATGCTGGAGCTCTTTTCTGGTAAAATGAGGTGTTTCGGTTGGAAGGGCTTCACCACCACCGGCAAGGACATGACACTCGCATTGGATACAGGTTCCACCACCACCGCATGCTGAAGGTAAAAATATCTTTTCGTTTCCAAGGGTAGAAAGAAGTGTGCCTCCTGAAGGGACTTCGATCTCCTTCTCACCATTAATGGTAATCTTAACCGGACCAGACGGGGCCAGTTTCTGCTTAATAAATAACAACAAGGATACGAGCGCAATGGTCACAACCATAAAGGCTGCTATCGTTGCGATAATCGTTCCTGAAGTTCCTGCTGCTAAGATCATATTAATTCAATTCTTTTTTTGTGTTATCCGCTAATGCGTCTTTATTTTCTTTTTCAGTTTCGTCTTCTACAACCACCGTTTTAGTTTCCTTTTGAACTGGTTCGTCACCACCTGTGAGCATACCACCAAAGCTCATAAAGCCGATGGCCATGAGACCGGTAATGATGAATGTAATTCCCAAACCTCTTAAAGGGGCAGGAACATTCGAATAGCGAATCTTTTCACGGATAGCAGCTATAGCCAAAATTGCAAGGAACCAACCGATACCAGAAGAAACGCCATAATTAAATGCGAGTCCAAGCGTGGCAATCTCACGTGATTGCATAAAGAGAGAACCACCAAGTATGGCACAGTTTACCGCGATCAGAGGAAGAAAGATGCCCAGCGAATTGTAGAGTGCCGGTGAAAATTTTTCGACCACGATCTCTACCAGTTGCACCATTGTGGCAATCGTAGCGATAAACATGATAAAGGACAAAAAGCTTAGGTCGTACGCTGCATATTCAGGTCCTAACCAGGCTAGTGCGCCTTCCTGTAAAATATATTGATCGAGAAGCCAGTTTAGCGGTACCGTAATCGCCAAAACGAAAATAACCGCTGCTCCCAGTCCGACTGCCGTTGAAACTTTCTTTGAAACGGCGAGATATGAACACATTCCTAGGAATGTAGCAAATACCATGTTGTCGATAAAAATTGATTTAAAAAATAATTCTATATGTTCCATAGCTTTTCTTTCTAATGATCTTCAATTAATGCTGTATTCCTGGATCGTTGCACCCATATTATGATACCAACTACAATAAGGGCCATTGGAGATAACAACATAAATCCGTTGTTTTCATATCCAAAGGCGTAAAGTCCGGTTTTATCGACCGCATTTCCAAAAACTTCGTAGCCCAGTAAAGTACCTGAACCTAACAATTCTCTGAAAAATCCAACGATGATCAAAATAACTCCATATCCTAGAGCGTTTCCTATTCCATCCAAAAATGATCGCCATACCCCATTACCAAGTGCAAAGGCTTCAAATCGGCCCATAATGATGCAATTCGTGATGATCAGCCCAACAAATACCGACAACTCTTTACTGAGCGTGTAGGCATAGGCTTTTAAAACCTGATCAACGATGATCACCAAAGTCGCGACAACGGTAAGTTGTACGATAATCCTGATCTTCGATGGTATAATATTTCGTATTAAACTTATAACGACGTTACCTGCGCCCAAAACAAAGATTACCGAAATGGCCATCACAATAGAGGCATTCAGTTCGGCGGTAATTGCCAGGGCCGAACAAATACCCAGCACCTGTATGGTGATCGGGTTATTATCGGCCAGTGGGTCTAAAATAAGTTTACTGTCTTTTTTCGAAAGTAAAGCCATAGCAATTAATTTAATTTTAAAGATTGAAAATAAGGAACGTATAACCTCAGGTCACTGCTTATCATGGCCGATACACCATCACCGGTAATGGTCGCACCTGCAATGGCATCCACCTCGTGATCTGATTTATCCTGATTACGCGGATCGGCATTGCCTTTGGCAACTTTAATGCCTCTAAACTGACCATCGGAAATCAATTCTTCCCCGATGAAATCGTCCATAAAAAATCGTTGCTTGATGTTAGCTCCCAGTCCGGGGGTTTCAGCTTTATGATCAAAATAGGCCCCTTGAACCACCATGTTCTCATTCAAGGCCACGTAAGCCCATATCGCATCCCATAATCCTTTTCCTCTTATTGGCACTATATAATAGGTCTTACCATCTTTTTCACCAACGAAAAGTGGCAGACGGCGATTATAATCAGGATTTTTTGCAAGTGTTTTTTCCTTTTTGATATCGATCAAATAGGCTGTCGTATCCTCTGCAACTTCACCGTTTTGAATGATCAGCTGTTTTTTGATATAATCTTTGAATAATGAAGGGGCGTCATCGGTTGACACAAAATTTGCGGATGACCCTTCATTTTCATTTACACCCATGGCATACAGAATATTCTGTTGCTTTTCTAACCGTTTATTCTCAGTAATTGTCGGCTTGAGATACTCGGCTAAAAATGCCAGCACAAAGCCCACGACAATCACCATTCCAACGGCGAATAAAATTGTGTATAGGTTTGAATCTGTTTTCTTACTCATAACTATGCAACTTTTGCTTTAATACGTTTCATTCGTCGGTTTACATTAGCCCTAACCACATAATGATCGATGGTCGGTGCAAATACATTCATAAGTAGAATGGCCAGGAACACCCCTTCAGGGTATGCCGGGTTAAATACACGTATGAGAATGGAAATAAACCCGATTAAGAATCCATATATCCATTTTCCTCTGTTGGTTTGTGATGCTGTAACCGGATCGGTCGCCATATAAACAGCCCCGAATAATATACTTCCGATAATTAGGTGTTGCCAGAAGGGTACGCTCATCAATCCAAAGAATTTACTGCTTTCCGTTACCCATCCCTGATCGATGACACCATTAAAAATAAGTCCCATAATTAAGGCACCTATCAATGTACTTACGATAATTCTCCAACTTCCGATTTTGGTAAAAATCAGGAACAAGCCGCCAATAATAATCAAGAGTTTTGAAGTCTCTCCTACCGATCCGGGTATAATTCCGTAGAACATATCAGACAAGCTGTACATGATCTCCTGGTTTTGAGCATAACTTCCCAAAATGGTCTCCCCTGAAATCGCATCAAGTGCTGCGCCGTCAGAAATTTGTTGAGAACGCTCCATGGCACCATGAACCCATACTTTATCTCCACTCATCCAGGTTGGATAAGCAAAGAACAGGAAAGCTCGAATGGTTAAAGCCGGATTGAGAATATTCATTCCTGTACCGCCAAATACTTCTTTACCTAAAACAACTCCAAATGCAACAGCAACAGCAAGCATCCACAACGGCAGGTCAACCGGTACAATTAGTGGTACAAGCATACCCGTTACCAGATATCCCTCTTCAACTTCATGTCCTTTGATAACAGCAAAAAGGAATTCAATTCCAAGTCCGACGCCATAGGAAACAACAACCAATGGTAAAATTTTCCACATTCCTATGATAAGGTTATCCAGGGTCCAGAATGTACTACCTAAAAAACCGGTAGCTGCTTCAATTTCTCCTAGCGCCAAATAGTGCTGATAGCCGGCATTGAACATCCCAAAAATCAAGCAGGGAACAAGGGCCAGGATAACCGTATTCATCGTACGTTTTAAATCATCAGCCGCTTTTATGTGGGTGCCACCTTCAGTGGTGTCGTTGGGTAAGTAAAGAAATGTATGTAAAGCATTAAATGCAGGGGCAATCTTTTTCCCTTTATACTTTTCTTTAAGTGTGTGTAATTTACTTTTCAATCCCATAGTTATCCAATTTCTTTTATCATTAAATCCAGACCTTCACGAATGATCTTTTGGTGTGGCTGCTTTGATACACAAACGAATTCGGTAAGAGCGAAATCTTCGGGAGCCACTTCATACATGCCAAGTGCTTCCATTTCGTCCAGATCTTTATACATGCAGGCCTTTAAGATCTGCATCGGATATATGTTCAATGGAAAAACTTCTTCGTATGTGCCTGTAACCACAAATGCGCGATGCTCCCCATTGGTATTTGTATTCAAATCGTATTTTTTCTTCGGATTCAACCACGAAAAGGTCAAAGCTCTTGAGGTTGATATCTTATTAAATATCGGTTTGGTCCATCCGAAAAATTCGTAATCATCACCTTCGGGAATAACGGAAATCACATTGCTGTAATAGTCAAGACTGCCATCAGGCATGACTCGCTTTCCGTTTAAAACATTTCCAGAAATAATACGATCGTTACTGTCTTTATGAATTCCGTGGTCGTAGATCATTGTAGATACTTCCGACCCTATTTTCGTTTTGAAATAACGCGGTTTTTCAACAGAAGACCCTGCCAGGGCAACAATACGCTCGGCATTGAATTTACCGGTTTCAATCAATTCGCCTATAATAACAAGGTCTTGCGCATTGATGGTCCAAACCACTTCGCCCTTGTTTACCGGGTCGATCTTGTTAATCAAGGTACCAACATTTCCTGCCGGGTGCGGTCCTGATACACGATGCATTACAATTCCGGTAAGTCTGGAAAAGGGTGAATTTCCGGTTTTACCAATTGAAACATGGATCTGACCTTCAGTTAATTTACCCAAAGCGTTAATTGCCGTCTGTAATTCACTTTCTTTATTCTGTAATACAAAATCCAGATTAGCGGCTAAAGGAGCCGTTGAGTATCCTGAGATGAATATCGCTTTAGGCGATCGCTCAGGATTGGCAATTATATCATAAGGTCGCTGTTTGATAAATGGCCAGCATCCTGATGCTAAGAATCGGTCTCGTATTTCATCAGAACTTGCGCGCTCCACATCCATTTTTCCGTGATCAAGATAATTTTGATCGCGATCTGCCTCGATCTTAATAGCATCAATTCGACGTTTCGGTCCGCGCAATACTTCAATGATATCACCGGAGACCGGACTAGCAAATTTTATTTTATCATTAGATTTATCATGGAACAAGGCTTCTCCTGCCTTGATCCTGGATCCCTCTTTTGCTAACAATTTTGGAATGACACCGTGGAAATCTTCAGGTCTAATGGTGCAATATTTGCTGATTATCGCTTCTTCGATAGTTTTTTCAGCCTCACCCTTAAGATTTATATTCAGACCTTTTTTAATTCGAATGTCGTTTGACATATTTTTGAAATTGAAATTAGTTGTCTAAAAATCCGTGCAAATTTACAAATTTATACTGCAGATTTCATAAAATTTAAAGTTTTAATTTGTTAAGGATTTTAAGAATTTTTTAGGCACAGAATTTGATTATCTTTAGGCCAAATCAGTCTTTTATGAGGATGACATACATTATTCTTCTTTTGATTAATCTCCTGGTCTTTCCAACATTTGCCCAGGTTGAATACGAAATCCCTGAACCCGATTATATCAAAACAATCACCTTTAAAAGTAACACCAGTGAAGGTGAATTACCTGTCTTAAAACTCAATGAAACGCTTACCTTAGAATTTGATGTGCTGAATGCTGACGAATCTGATTTCTATTATGTAATTGAACATTACGATTTCGATTGGAAACCTTCGCGTTTAAAGAAACTCGAATTTCTTGACGGTTTCGATAACCAACGGATTGTAAATTATGAGAATTCTTTTAACACCTATCAAATATACAGTCATTACACCCTTCAAATTCCGAATAATCAAACAAGATTAAAGGTAACGGGTAACTACATGATCAAAATTTTTGATGATTATGGTGAAATCGTTTTTAGCCGAAAGTTTATGGTTTACGAGGAATTGGCCCAGGTTGGTGTATCTATCAAACGATCGCGGAATGTTAAATTTATTCAACAAACCCAATCTGTAGATTTTTTCATTTCATCACCGGTTTTGCGATTTAATAATCCGGAACAAACGGTTAAAACCGTCGTTATCCAAAATAATAACCTGAATACGGCGATAACTGATCTTAAGCCCATGTATATGCTGGGCAGGGAATTGATTTATAAATACGATACCGAATCCAGTTTTTGGGGTGGTAATGAATATTTATTTTTTGAAAACAAAGATGTGCGAAGTGCCAACGTAGGTGTTCAATTCATCGACCTTCAGGACGTATATCACAGTTATCTCTTTACAGATATTATAAGGGCAGATCGACCTTATACCTACAATCCGGATATCAATGGGAACTTTCTGATAACCGTATTAGACCGGGAAAATGCGGCTATTGAGGCAGATTATACGGTTGTTCATTTTTCATTGCAACATCCTGAATTGATGGGGGAGAATATATATATATATGGTAATTATAACAATTATGCCCTTAATGATTCTAACAGGATGACTTTTAATACCGATTCTGACCTATATGAGAAGACCATGCTTATGAAGCAGGGATTTTACAATTATAAATACGTCATTATCAACAAGTTGGGTGAACTTGAAGAGGGCGCTATAAGCGGTAATTTTGATGTTACCGAGAACAATTATAAGGTTTTAGTCTACTACCGGGATCTGGGCGCGCGCTATGATCAAATCGTCGGTTTAGGGGAAGGAACCTCTTTAAAAATCTCAAACTAAGGGCATTAAATTGTTAAAATTCTATTAGATTTTCAATTTTTAATCAGGCCTAGTCCTATAATTTACTATTTTTGCTTACTTTTAATTTGACAGAACAGTAATCATCAGCTATGGTACAGCAGGTAACCAGAGGAATTAAAATTTCGGTTGAGACCAATTTCGAAGGCACTTTTTATAAAAACTATAAGGTGCATTTTGCATTTGGTTATAAGGTTACCATCGAAAACCAAAGTAAAGATTCTGTTCAATTAAATTCGCGTCACTGGAGAATTCTTGATGCGTTGAATAAAGTAGAAGTCGTAGATGGCGAAGGTGTTATCGGTAAAAAGCCGGTTCTTAAACCCGGTGAATCTCACACATATAATTCCGGATGTCTTCTGTCCTCTCCTTTTGGGGCAATGCAAGGTCATTACAGCATGATTAATTTTACTACCACCCGAGGTTTTCGGGTTGTGATTCCAACTTTTAAGTTAAGCGCGCCATTCGCACTTAATTAAGCCGTTCTATAAAATCGAATCGAAAAATCTTTCCATTCTGCTGAACATGGAAAAATTTGCAATTGCTATAATGCACAAAGGAATAATCATCATCAAGAACAAAGGTGTCATCCTGAACCTTGTATAAACCATTAACATCAATCCGTCCATAAGGTGATATACGCCGACATCTGAAAACGATCTGATGATCGGTACGATATAATTCAAACCAGGCTCCTGCTGCGATACCTCCTAACCATTGTGCGTGAGGTTTAATAGTATTCACAGGTTTAGGATGTAGCGTTCCGATATAATTTGGTTGGTGCCCCTTAAGTCTGTCCAGAAAATATCTCAGATTTTCTCGCCTTACTGTTGAACTGAATTCCCCGATATCTCCTCGTTCTGAAATCTCATATATATGATCCTGAGTATCGGCCAAAACTACATTCCCTATGGTGCTGGGTGTAAAACGCTTTGACCGAATTAATCGTTTGCGAATGAGTTCATTGGTCACGCCGGCTATTAAAGCTCCACTCACAAAACGAGCACAGTTACATCCATCCTCAAGGAAAGCCGCATAACGAATAAAATCCCGGCCTTGCATCATGCTGATGTGAGCCCTTGCCTTTTCATAGTTAATTGTATCACAAACCGACGCTATTAGTTTTCCCTCACCATGGGTAAGGTTGGGATGTGTTCCAAGAAAGTGAAGAATCTCATCTAAATTTAATATCCGATTACCATTCAGTTTAGCAGTTAAGGGGAAATCGAGTTCGTGATCGGTATCTTTTCCCCTCACGCGGCCATGTGGTTCTGGCGTGATATAGCGCCCAAAGTCATGATATTCAATTATGGCTGTCTTTTTTTCAATAAGCACCAGGGCGGCATGCCCGGCACGCACATAATTTTTCTTCCCAATACCAAAATATCGCAGATATGGCGAATACCATTCATCAGCCACCATGACGACGGTCTCAGGATAAGCCATAACGATCATCAAACCTGTATCATCCATGACTTAACTTAGGGGTCAACATAAATTTATGTTCCGTTTTATTTGTTAACAGATCCGTATGCGTCATTTCTATTCTGGCATCTGTTTTACTCACTTGCGTAATACTGGTAGTTTGTACATATCCACGGTTCATGATTACGCCATAGTCCTCGTTATCATTTCCTGCAGATGTATGAAAATGCCAGATCGATTCAGCCGTCAGATCTTGCATAAGCTTGTAATTATCAAACCATTTTTTTCGAATGGATTTCATTTGCGAATCGTAAAGGGATGACGACGACCAAATAGACGATTTTTCAGGAAGTTCCCTGAAAACTTTTTCTTTTTCATCCCAAATGAGCTCAAAGGCCTTTCGTTCTGTTCCCCAATCGATTAGGATCATTGTAAAAGGTTCAATGCCCTCGCAATCCAGATCTTCTATCGCATTTAATAAGCTTTTACATTTTAATAAGTCCTTTGCAATCAAACCACGGCTTTTCCGGTAAGATTCCTTTCTTTTATGCTTTTCAAATCCCCCGTTTAACACACAGATCAATCGATTCTTATCGCTTATTCCTATCCATGTACCACCCGCATGCTTGTCCATTGGATACAGCAGTTTCACCCCTGAATCCTCATGGAAATCAGGAGCTAAGGTCTTACGCAATGGTGATTCATCCCTGTTCGATGTCAGAATAAAATCATCATTCGGAAGCGGTACATAGGTAACAGTACACATGCTTTCAAAAGTCTTAATTAGGATGACAACTTACAAAATTTTGAAATTATTAGCCATTTCTCCAATGTAAATCTGGCTTATTTAAATCGTTAAAAAAATGTAACTTTGCAGCTCGAAATTCAACTGAATAAAAAATTAAATATCTAGCCATGGCATCAGGATTTTACCAAGTCCCAAAGGCGGTTAATGAACCCGTCAAATCATACGCTCCGGGAAGTCCGGAACGCGACGAACTCTTGTCGACCTACAAAAAAATGTATAAAGAACAAGTCGATATTCCATTCTATATCGATGGACGTGAAATTCGGACCGGAAACACGGTGTCCATTCATCCGCCGCATGATCATAAACATACCGTAGGTCAGTTTCACATGGCAGAAAGACATCATATTGAGGAAGCCGTGGAGTCGGCTATGGAAGCCCGGAAGAAATGGGCGAAGACACCCTGGCAGGATCGGGCTGCTATATTTCTTAAGGCTGCAGACCTTCTGGCCGGACCGTTCAGGGCTCGCATGAATGCTGCAACGATGATCGGACAATCAAAAAATGTCTTTCAGGCAGAAATAGATGCGGCTTGTGAACTTATCGATTTCTTCAGATTTAACGTTCAGTTTATGACTGAAATTTATAGTAATCAACCTGAATCTGCCCCTGGGATATGGAATCGGATGCAGTACCGTGCATTAGAAGGATTTGTATACGCCATTACACCCTTTAATTTTACTTCCATCGCAGGAAACCTCCCGGCAGCTCCCGCATTAATGGGTAATGTTGCTATTTGGAAACCCGCGAGAACCCAGATCTATTCGGCCCAGGTTATCATGGATATCTTTAAGGAAGCCGGACTGCCGGATGGTGTGATCAACATGGTTACCGGAAATTCAGCAATGATAACAGAAGTTTTATTGGACAGCAAGCACTTTACCGGAATACATTTTACGGGATCAACCGGCGTGTTTAACAGTTTCTGGGAGCAGATCGGACGGAATGTAAATCAAGGCAAGTATATTTCCTATCCGCGAATCGTTGGTGAAACAGGCGGAAAAGATTTTGTTTGGATGCACCCAAGTGCAGATGCTAAGCATGTTTCGACAGCACTCTCTCGTGGTGCCTTCGAATACCAGGGACAGAAATGTTCTGCTGCCTCAAGAGCTTATATTCCCGAAAGTAAATGGAATGATGTAAAAACCTTTCTTGTAGAAGACGTTAAGTCGTTTAAAATGGGAAGCCCAGATGATACGTCAAATTTTATCAATGCGGTTATCGATAATCGTGCCTTCGATAAATTGTCGTCTTATATCGAGCAAGCCAAGTCAAGTCCCGATGCTGAGATACTTGTTGGAGGTGGATACGATAATTCGAAAGGATATTTCATAGAACCAACTGTTATTCTTACCACCAATCCGAAATATGATACCATGTGTACAGAATTATTTGGTCCTGTTTTGACCATTTATGTTTATGAAGACGCGAATTGGAAGGATACCCTTGAATTGGTCGATCAAACTTCTGAATATGCCTTAACAGGAGCTATTTTTAGTAACGATCGCTATGTAATCGATTATGCGACCAATGTATTGGAGAATGCCGCCGGAAACTTTTATATTAACGATAAACCAACCGGTGCCGTTGTTGGTCAGCAGCCTTTTGGAGGTGCACGAGGATCGGGAACCAATGACAAAGCAGGTTCGGTATGGAACCTATTGCGATGGACTTCAAACCGCACTATCAAAGAAAACTTTGTAAGTCCGACAGATTATCGCTATCCTTTTCTTGGATGATATATTAATTCGATAGACTCAAAAACCTCAAACACATGTTTGGGGTTTTTTTATTAGCACACCTGGCCTTTAAATAATTTGAAATATTTGTATCTTTCTGTATCTATTAATCAATCCAAAGGCACATGAGAAAATACTACGCCCTCGTCATGCTGGTTTTACTTCCAACTCTTGGCATGAGTCAGAATAAATTATTTGAATTGTTCGATAATCTTGACGCTAACGACCTCGAGACCGGAATTCTTTACAATCCTGGATTTAGCTTTGTTGATTTAATCAATGATAAAAACATTTATTACAGCTCTAATGATTTTATCCAGGCCTATAATGAATTGGCAGATGCCGATTTACATTCGACTTATCCGGATGATCCCGGGTTTAAATCACTAATCAAGGAATCCTTCAATCACTCAATTGTTCCCATAGGATTGTTAATGACGGAATTCGAGATTATTCAACCTACTGCACTTACGGATGGCAGGATTACGGCATCAAATCAGAAACTACATATTAATGCGGTTGACCGGAATTCAATATTTGATAAAAAATCGAGATTAATCTCCGCTCCCCTAAGAAATCAACTCCACGGAAATCAGGTTGTTTTCAGCATTACCGAAAACCTGATATGGAACACGACCGATGTCGCTTTGAACCATTTAGAAATAGATTTTGGAAACGGTGAAGGATTTAAACGAATTAATATTGGTGCAAATGTTGCAGTTAACTATTTACGTTCCGGAGAACATGACCTTGGTTTCAGGCTTACATTGGGTGATGGAAGAGTCTTTACAAGCCATTCGAAATTAATTATTACTGAAGAAGGTCAAAATTTCCAACGCGGCTCACGTGGACCTTCGATTCCGTTTACATCGTCTATAACTCCAGATCTCAGTCTATATGGGGAGCCGACTAATTATCCCGGTCAGGGCGAATACCAGATATTTCCGGATACCGTTGATGGAATACTCGATAAACCCATCATTTTAGTTGATGGTTTTGATCCCGGCGATGGCAGAACTATCGACGGACTTTACAGTTTACTTAACTATACCGATTCGATGGGATCGCAAAACCTTGCCGATTTGGTTCGCGGCCAGGGATTTGATGTAGTCATTTTAAATTTCCCGGTCTATACCCGTGCCGCTGATATGGCGATCATTGATGGTGGTGCCGACTTCATTGAACGAAACGCCATGTTACTTGTTGATCTCATCAATACGATTAATGCAGACAAAGTAGGAGATGAAGAGGTCGTAATCATTGGTCCAAGTATGGGTGGCCTGATAAGCCGATTCGCTTTAAATTATATGGAAAATCAATCCCTTGATCACCAGACCAGATTATTTCTATCGTTTGATTCGCCACATCGAGGTGCCAATGTTCCTATTGGATTACAACATCAACTTAATTACCTGGCGTATGGCCTCGACGGTAACAGCGTAGTAGATCTTCAGCCACTTATCGATGAGTTCCTTAAATCGGCCGCTGCGCGGCAAATGCTTGTCGATCACTTTGAATCCCACCTTATGAGCGGAAGCAATGTTGAGTTTGATACCAATCCGGCATTTTTAACACCCATCGCACACCCTTGGAAAGCCATTTTTGATACAAGTATCAATGGTTTGACCCTGGACGGATTTCCCCAAAATGTAAGAAATGCGGCGATCATTAACGGAAGTGGCGTAGGAAATCGGTATCAAGATAAACTAGGCGCTGACATTAATCCGGGATTTACTCTTATCGATGATACATTTGACGTAGCCTTATCGACTACTGCCGATCTGACTATAAACTACACCCCTGCCACAGCTGCTGGCATACAACCCGTAAGTGAAATTTTAGTCGTTTTTACACTGATATTTCCAGTAACACTTTATGATGTTACGGCAAATGCGCAGGCTTTTTCTTATTCCGACGGTGTTGACGCCGGTTCCGGTGGTCTGTTTAATTTGGGCTCCCTTACCGCTGACTTGCCGCCTACCGGTATTACAGCCGATTTTGTTAATGCCCTGAGAAGCGATTTCTTTAATTTCATTCCTTCTGTTAGCGGTATTGCACTTGAAATAACATCAAATGGCGAGATCGACTGGTATCATGATATCAATATTGGAACAGGAAGTCCGCCAACCCTCGCTCCGGGCGACGTGGTCGATAACACGCCCTTTGTGAACTGGTATTTACCCGATAACAATGAGGAACACGTTGAATTGACCGAGAGCAATGTGGCCTTTGCACTATCTGAGATCATTCCGGAGACTTTAAGTTCGGGCTCAACTGAATTGACTTCCATCCGCCTTGAAAAAAATCCCATTCAGGATGAACTTGGAATTCTATTAAATAAGCCATTAAGCAAAGTCGACTTGTACATTTACGATCTCATGGGTCGACAAGTTGTTAAACGATCACTTGGGAATCTTTTAGAAAATGTAAATGTTCGGCTTGATTTGGCATCGGGTATCTATGTAATTCAATTAAATGCAACTGAAGGAAAATACACTACCAAACTAGTGGTGGATTGATTGTTAGAATTCGGATAAACCATATTCATCAAGAAGAATTTCTCATTCAGCTCTCTCAGTTAATTCCAGGATTAACTGAGACAGAGCCCGTTCTAATATGCGGTTTTTCTTGTTATGGCCTTATGTATAAAATTGAACATCGTACTTCAAAGGAATAATATTAATTCTTATAAAGGTTGAATCCTGCGCAAATTGATAACGAGATTTGGGCTAATTAAAAATGAAGCGTCTATTGATTGATTTTGTAATTCTAATAGTCCATAAGTTATCGACGAATAAGCTTTATGGTCATTAAAGACATGGGATCTTAAGAATTCATATGAACCGGAATACTGAACCATTCCTGCTTTTTTTTTCTTAAATGAGTAAATCGATCGGCGTTTGTATTTAACTGTTCTACCGTTAAACTTGGGGCCATTCTCAAATTAAGTCCACAAATAAACAATAGTCCAAAAAATATCATAACACGAGATGAACCAATTTTTTAGTTTCGAAGAACGGTTCTTCAAATAACGGAGCTAAATCATAGATGGTTACTTTAGGAAATTCACGC
>JABDIV010000040.1 GCA_013003555.1 Flavobacteriaceae bacterium | reverse complement strand
CCATTTTACGCAATTATTAATTACAGGTTAATTTCCAGCTCCAACACTCCTAAAGACTGGCGTCCAACAAAATTCATGCATGTTTGGAGTTGGCTGGGGATATTTTTCCTCATAGGCTTCAGCATATGGTACCTAACAATTTTATAGGTTCATATTAATGTATACTTCGTATCTTTGCCGTTCATTATGAAAACTGAAACTGCATCAAACATTCTACCCGAACGTAAGGCAAAGCCAAAATGGTTGCGTGTCAAGCTTCCAACAGGAAAAAAGTACACTGAACTAAGAGGCCTTGTCGATAAATACCAATTAAATACCATTTGTACCTCAGGTAGTTGTCCCAACATGGGAGAATGTTGGGGAGAGGGTACTGCAACGTTCATGATTCTGGGTAACATCTGTACGCGATCTTGTGGTTTTTGCGGCGTTAAAACCGGCCGACCTGAACAACTGGATTGGGATGAACCTGAAAAAGTAGCGCGTTCCATCAAGATAATGGGGATTAAGCATGCGGTATTGACCTCGGTTGATAGGGATGACCTTAAGGACATGGGAAGTATCATGTGGGCCGAAACCGTTAAGGCGGTTAGACGCATGAACCCAGAAACAACCATGGAAACCTTGATTCCTGATTTTCAAGGTATAGAAAAACATATAGATAGGATTATCGCTGTCAATCCAGAAGTTATTTCACATAATATAGAAACTGTCAAAAGGTTGACCCGAGAAGTCCGTATCCAAGCTAAATACGAGCGGAGCTTAGGAGTTCTTGAATACCTTAAAAATCAAGGGCGAAGGCGAACAAAATCAGGAATTATGCTCGGTTTGGGAGAACAGCGGGATGAAGTGATTCAAACCTTGAAGGACCTTCGAAATGCCCAAGTAGATGTTGTTACGATTGGTCAGTATCTACAACCTAGTAAAAAACACCTGCCAGTCAAGCAATTCATCACGCCAGATCAGTTTGCTGAATACAAGAGCATTGGTCTAGACCTTGGATTTCGTCATGTTGAGAGCAGTGCTTTGGTTCGATCTTCATATAAGGCCCAAAAACACATAGATTAATTACCTTTTCATTTTACCATAGCTTTCTCGATAGAGAACTTAACGGTACAATTTCGTAGTCTTATGGGAGTACTCATTATTATGAAAACTGATTTTATGGACTTTCATTGACTTTTGAAGCCCTGATTTTTAATTAAACCAATTAATAACTAAACCATCTGATAAGGTAGAAAAATTGACTTTTTGTGCATTTTATCGAATAAATAGTTATATTTGTCGATAAATCAAGCTTGTGATGTCCCGAATCATACACATACTGTTTGTAATCTTTTTACTGATATCGCTTCAATCATTTTCGCAG
>JABDIV010000007.1 GCA_013003555.1 Flavobacteriaceae bacterium | reverse complement strand
AATTTACCTGTAGTAATATGAGCTACTGTTACATAAGGAATCTCTTTTAGCCTTTCAAGGACGAATTGAGTCTGCGATGTATTCTGAAGAAACACACCCACATATGCGATAAAGGAGTAGCCCAGTTTATGATAATCGAGTGTTAATGATGATCCTTTGATAATTCCGGCATCTTCCATTTTCTTGACGCGAACATGAACAGTACCTGCAGAAATGAGTAATTTCTTGGCAATATCGGTAAAAGGAGTCCGAGTATTATCGATTAACATATCGAGGATCTGGTGATCGATTTCATCAAGTTTAAATTTCGCCATGATTCAATTTCTTTAAATAAAAATCAAAGATACGGCAAAATCATTAAAAAATTCGCATTGTTTTTTAAGAATCGGTTAATTTTAATGAGAATTTTTCATTATTTATTAATACGATATCGATTTCGTCACCTGGCTTGAAAGGTTCCTTTTTCAGTGAAAGTACTGAGTATTGATCGGCATTGATCTCTTTATGACCGTATTTATTATCGAGGATACCCATGTCGGTCACTTCAGGAATAAATTCAATTTTACCGTCTTTAAGGATTTCTTTATAACGAATCCCAATATCAGCATCAGATGTATTCCGTATCAGTATATCATAAAATCGCTCTTCATTTTGGGGAATTTCGGTGTAATGCTCATAGTCATAGGTTGAATGCGGGCTATTCGAAATAAAAGAAATAGCAATGGCCATAGCTTTGAATATGAGTCTGCGTACCACTTCCCTATTATAATCTTCGGGGAAATGACCCGCTTCAAAGAGAATTGAAGGTGTGCTATGGCTTTGAAAGGTATCTCCAACACAATTGATATTAAAGGCGTCGTTATATAAAGCAATTTGGCCGGGAATAAGCGGTGTTAGCTGTTTCTTCATTTCTGCAATAACAGCCATGGATTGTTTCCTTGATTGGTTTACCGTTCGAGCGGGGTCTGCCGCCGGGGCGAGAAAACTTAATACTGCAGAATTGGGCGCTGGTCCGGCGCTATACAGTGTACGCTGTCCGTGCATATTAAAGCAATAATGCGGTTTGAACGCATCGAAAGCTTTACGGAGTATGCGACTTTCGGGCTGGGAAATATCTTTAGCATCTCTGTTAAGGTCGATATCATTCGCATTTTGCCTGGTATACATTTGAGCACCATCGGGATTCAGCATGGGAAGGATCATGAGTTGGACACCTTTAAATTCCTCACTAAACATATGCTGTTGCAGGGCATTAAACAAATCAAAAATGGCTTTGGTGGTTGTGGATTCGTTGCCATGCATTTGAGACCAGATGAGAATTCTAGTTTTTCCGTTTCCCCATTGAATGGAATGGATAGGGTTGTTGTTTACGGAATAGCCTTCGATCTTAATTGATAATGAGGAGGAGAGTTGATCGATCAAGGGTGAGATATGATCCAGGTAAATATACCGTCCATGCAAGTGGTTTACTTTGCATTTCTCAAAAAATTCTTCCAGTTGTTTAAGGGTCATATTCAATTCTGAATTACAAATGTAAACAAACTCAAAATTACATTTGTAAACAGGTTTTCTTTATTAATTTGTTTACAACTGTATTCAATTTAAGCATATTGCGAACATAGTATTGAAAAATATTTAATGAAATAAAAAAATAATACTTAGTATACTGTATATTAGTAATATATAACTATTTAAGTAAAGTAAATATCTAATTATTAAAGCTATGATTAGAGTATTAAATTGGCTTTTACCACAATCATATGACAATAATATTCAGTATATTTGTTTACAATGATCAACAACGATAAATTCAGTGAAAGATTACATACTGTGATGGATTATCATGGCCTTTCCGCCTCTGCTTTTGCTGAACGGATTGGAGTACAGCGTTCCAGTATTTCGCATATCCTTTCCGGACGAAATAAACCCAGTTTAGATTTTGTCATGAAGGTCCTTGATGAATTTTCTGATGTGGATC
>JABDIV010000106.1 GCA_013003555.1 Flavobacteriaceae bacterium | reverse complement strand
TCATTTCAGGAGAATCGATATAGGTAAAAAGACGCAATGTCGATCTTATACTTTCCTTTTTAGATTCAATTTTATCGTCTAATTGCGAGAGGTTACTTTTAAATTCATTTTGTAATTGGGCAAGTATGGCATTTTCCTGATTCCGTTCCTTCCTGTTCTCATTCCAGTTGTTGACCTGAATGGCGATTAATATTCCAATAACCACGAGCAAGATCTCACCTATGGCGTATTTGAAGTATTTACTTGTTTTCCCTGTTTCCATGAGATTGTAGCGAATTTTTCTGAAGAATTTAATCATTATCGATTATCTATGCTTTCATTTATTTCGTCAAGAATAAGCTTAATATGCTTGCTTAACGGAACGGATTGGCCATTCCCAATGTTTGAGAATAAAGTAATAAAGCTTAAATAATCCTCAATGTCTTCAACTAAAAATAGTTTGTCAATTTTCTTTCGTTGGTTTGTCCTACCAATTAAACTGTCTAATCCGTCACTCCCTTCAGGATATATTAAATCTTTCATGCCCAAATCCAACTCTACTTGTTGATATAGATCACGTACTTGGATATGTCTTGTTAAAAATGGAATGTATTCGTTATCTCTGTGTTCACGCAAAACCATTTCCTCTTCAAATAGTTCATCCACTTTGGTTGGCCATTGTGATAGCAAATTTTTCAACGAATCATTTTGTAGTAAATTAATATCCTTAGAGACAAAAAAGTTATTGGTATTTGTATTAAAAGTCGGTGTATAAAGTGTTCGTTGTAAATGGAACACAATCGTATCATTGTGGAAATTTAATTTTTGGTCTATCATGTTTAATAGAAACTTAGAAGACTCAATAACCCTATTTCTTATAGCGATCTTATCATTAAGCTGCCTGAGATTATCTTCAAATTCTTGTTTTAGTTGCGTAAGAAGAATTTGTTCTTTCCTTTCCATTTTTTGGCTTTCATTCCAATTATTGATCTGCAAGGCAATCAAAATGCCAATCACCACGAGCAAGATCTCACCAATGGCGTATTTTAGGTACTTGGAGGTATTTCCTGTTTCCATAAGTCGATAGCGAATTTTTCGAAAAAACTTAATCATTACTTCTATATTTTGTTACTTCGAGTGATTCCGGGAATCCGGAATTGTATCGAGAAGTGCGTGAATGCAGCCAGTTCTCGATACGTTCCTTCGGAACACTCGAACTGACGCTGATAAAATGCCGGAAGAATTTAATCATCAGCCTTTAGGTTTTTTTCAAGCATTTTGATCACGTCTTCGGCCGAACCGGCCAGGGATGCCATAGAATTAACATGAATTCTTGCAATAATGCCAACGCGCACAAAAACAACCTGATACGCTTCTTTGTCCGTAAAAATCAAGTCGATGACCTTTGCAGGTGGTTTTTGCCGCTGTTCATACTGTGGTGTTAATAAAAAATCACTCTCAGCAAAGGTGGTCGCGATTAGTTTCCTGGCTTCATTTGTTGTTTGAGTCGGATATTCGTTATAATTATCTGCTGTTCGTTTTACATTGGCATAATGAGTAAAAAGGGCTTCGATCACCGATTGATCCGTAATCAGTTTTAACTCCCCCGATTGCACCAATTGTGTCCAGATCACCGGATCTTTATGCCAGGGTCCGGCGCCGCTTCCAGCAAAGAAATCATTCCAGAATTGTGCCGTATCTATAGCGATACTCCTAGGTTGATTCCAGATTTTCAGCAAATTAATAACAGCCTCATTTTGTCGTTTAAATCCTTCTTTTAGATTGTTATAAGTATTTATTTCCTCCTTCAGTTCATTGATCAATCGGCCGATGTATTGTTGTTCAAGTTTGTTATTGTTCCGGTCCGTATTCCAGGCATTAATTTGCAAGGCGATAAGAATGCCAATGACCACTAAAATAATCTCACCTATTGCGTAAATAAAGTACTTCGAAAACTTATTATCGGTGAGTAACTTTTGCCTTATTTTTCGGAAGAATTTGATCATGCTAAAGTTCTTCATTAATTAATTTCAAAATGTTCTTGGCATCTGAAATAAGTAGTTCACTGTCATTATAATTGATTTTTAAAAACATTTTCTTATATGAAAGCAAACTTTCAAATGTTCTGTCTCTGATCAGTCCCTGAAAATTATTTGGATACGGACTTTTCATTACCAATTCTCCAGTGAAGTTGTCTGGATATTTTGTTGCATAATGATGAATTAAGTTAGTCTGAGATATGTAATTTTGAATAGTGGGATTGATCCTTTCAACTACAATGTCCTTCAACACCCTTTGTTCCTCAAACATTTCCTCCATCTTATCCGGCCATGCTATAAGTTTGGCTTTTAAAGAATCATTCGAAATTGTATTTATTTTTCCTGAATTGAATAGCATTTCTATGATGCTGAATTCTTCATTTACATAATACCAGGTTGGCATCCTTTCAAGTAAAGTCATCATATCGGCTTCGGGAATTTCATCATTTTGATCAGAAATGATTTTTAGTAACTGATTGATATCTTCAATATTTTCCAATCTCCCCTCATTTTTATTTTCGAGTTCCAATAGCTTCCGGTTGAACTCTAATTCTAAATTACTCAATAACTCACGTTCTTCAATTTTAAGCTTTCTTCCTTCATTCCAATTATTGATTTGCAAGGCGATAAGAATTCCAATGACCACCAGTAAAATTTCTCCTATTGCATATTTGAAGTACCTTCCTGTTTTGTTTCCTGCCCGCACCGATAAGGTACCTTCTGGCGGGTCACTCATAAGCTTATATCGTATTTGCCGGAAGAATTTGATCATTTTCAATCATTTAAATTTGTTTCAATAAGGTCGATTATTGAATCACAATCACCTTGTGCCCTCTCAAGGCTCGGAATGATATAAACCAAATTGAAATCTAAAAGATTCAAAAAGTTTTTAAAATAGCGGTCCTCAATAAAATAGTTGGCGTCCTCTCTGTAAACATCTGCATCCTTACTTTCAGAAAAAGATTTGTTATTTAAGGCTAAAGCAAGTCCGTTAAATTCTATATGATCTAAAGTTCGTTCATTGTACAGATAGACTGTTCGGTCTTCATAAACATGTTCTTCATTTAGCCTGATTTCTGTATATAAACTTCTTAATTCCAGTAATCTGTTTTTAATGTCTTCGTCAGTAATTAGTCTCAGTTGAGAGCTGTTTAATACTTCTTCAAGGGTATTGGTATTCGGACTAAATCTGTAAAAGGGGAAGATGTAATAATAATGATTATAAAATGAGTCAAGATCGAATTCTTTTGATTCTATAAAACGGATCAATGCTTGTGCACTGGTTCGTTGTTTTTTTCTGATGGAAATGAGCGAATCCAATTGTGCCCGATCTGATGCCAGGTCCCTTGCGAATCCCTCTAGGTACTTATTGGTCAATAATCGATCCTTTCTTAACTCATTTTGATTATTGATCTGCAAAGCGATCAAAATCCCAATAACAACAAGAATTATCTCTCCAATGGCGTAAAGAGTGTATTTACTTAACCTATTTTCCATAAATAATTGCTGTCGAATTTTTCGAAAAAACCTGATCATAATTTATTTTATCCTGATCTTAAATGTACGTGAAACATTATCTGAAGCATTTCCAACATAAACTGTGTAGCTGCCTTCTTCAAGGCTCCAGTCTGAGATGGATTCATCATAAAACGCCAGGTCATTTGTATTGAAGGCAATCTCTACATTCTCAGTCGCACCTGGTTCGAGGAAAATCTTTTTAAATCCCTTGAGCTCTTTTAAAGCTCTGGGTACTTTCGACTTGTTCTTGCCAACGTAAACCTGGATCACTTCAGCACCTGGTCGCTGACCGGTATTCTGAACCGAGCAACTTAACGTTATGGCTTGTCCTTTCTCAAATTTGTTTGAATTGATTTCGAGGTTAAATAACTGAAATTCGGTATAAGAAAGACCGTGACCAAAAGCGAATTGCGGTTTGATCTTTTTGGTGTCGTGCCAGCGATAGCCTACCAAAATATCTTCCTTGTATTCCTGCTCATAGTCGATTCCAGGATAAGAGATCTCCCCATAATAGTGAGCGGCATTGTCCTCCAGTTTTACAGGGAATGTAAATGGCAATTTTCCTGAAGGGTTCACTTCACCGCTTATCACATCTGCTATGGCATGCCCCGATTGACTACCAAGGAACCAGGCCTGCATCAGTCCTTTGATCTTACCGAGCCAAGGCATTTCAACTGCGTTTCCGCTTATTAAAATCACTCCGGTGTTTGGATTGGCTTTAACCACTTCATCCAATAATTCATCCTGTCCGAAAGGGAGCCCATAATCCAGTCGGTCGCCACCTTCGCAGTCCTGATAATGGTTTTTATTCAGTCCCCCAATAAACAAAACCAGGTCTGCTTGTTTTGCGGCCGAAATTGCAGCGGTCTTCAGTGAATCATTGTCCAGTTTCGGCGGAATCACTTTACCATATTGCGGAGGGCCTGAATTATATCCCATAGCATGAATGATCTCGGCATTTTTAAATCGTTCTTTAATACCGCGTAAAGGAGACACCTCATCTTTTGCTTTTAATTCAGAAGACCCGCCGCCGGGTGTCAATTGCTTAGTTGCATTTTCACCTATTATAGCTATGGTAATATTTTTTACAGGATCGATTGGAAAGAAGTTGCCTTCATTTTTCAGCAATACAATTCCCTCTCCGCCAATTTTTCTGGCAACATCTAAATGTTCCTGGTTATTCATTACACCAAAGCCACGGTTGGGATTCATAGTGGTTCTGAACATGAGTCGTAATATCCGCCGGACCTTATTATCAAGGGTACTTATTGGCACTTCACCGCTCTTAAGCATTTCCAGATAGGGATTCGCCAGGTAATAATAATCATAAGCATATTTAGCAGAAACGGTGAGCCCGTCGCTATGAGAGCCCATTTCCAGGTCTAAACCATATAAAGCAGCCTCCTTAGTATTGGTTGCTCCACCCCAGTCGGTGATCACGGCGCCATCAAATGCCCAATCTTCCTTAAGAATCTTATTCAGAAGTCGTTCATTATGACAACAATATTGCCCTTCAAATTTGTTGTAAGCGCCCATGATTGACCAAACCTTGCCTTCCTGGACCCCGGCTTTAAATGCCGGCATGTAAATTTCGTACAAAGCACGATCACTAATTTTTACATTCACTTTGTTTCGCCAGACTTCCTGGTTATTCAAGACATAGTGTTTCAAGCATGCTGCCACTCCGTTTTGCTGCACGCCATGGATATAAGGCACCACCATTTTCGATGCCAGGTATGGGTCTTCACCCATATATTCAAAATTCCGACCGTTGAGCGGTGTGCGATAAATATTGACGCCAGGTCCCAATAAAACATCTTTTTCTCTATACAAGGCCTCCTCGCTTACAGCATTACCGTATTCTTTTGAAAGATCAGGATTAAAGGTGGCGGCCAGGCAGGTTAGAGCAGGAAAGGCGGTTGCATAATCATTGGTCCATCCGGCATAACCCCAATCGTCCCAGTTGATCTCGCCACGAACGCCATGTGGCCCGTCTGACATCCATAATTCAGGTATGCCCAATCGGGCAACACCCGGACTGCTGAATTTAGACTGAGCATGGCACATGGCCACTTTTTCTTCTATTGTGAGTTGTGATAAAATATTGTCGATTTTAGATTCAATGGAACTGTCGTTCTGGGCCGGCATATGAAATGAAGTCATAAGTATAGATAGAAAAATAAATTGGGTAACGCGCCTTTTTAAAAACAGGCAACGGAAATTACTGATCAAGTGGTTTCTTGACATGAGTTCGGTTGATTAGATTGCAGAAGATTAAGTTGGATAAAGACTTATGGCGTTATGAATTTACTCATTTTTTTGATTCTCCATGCAATCGGTTGATCAGAATAGGAGCAAAGCTTATAAATTTAAATTTTGTATCTTACTAATTGTTACTCATCAATCAAATCAAAATGCAATCAATAGTGCACAATTCAGTTCGTGTATTCATTGGATTTTTCTGTATGTTCTATTCAATGAATGCCCAGCAAGATTCGATTCTTGTTGACCCACCAAAACTTTTTCAACTTCAGTCCTATATCGATTCTCTTGCTCATGCAGGTATGGAAAAATACCATATTCCGGGAGCAATTGTAACCATCGTTACCGATTCAAGTAATGTATTCAACAAAGGTTACGGGTATGCCGATTATAAAGCTAAGATTCCTGTCGATAAAGACAAGTCGATTTTTCGAATCGCGTCGATCACTAAAACCTTCACAGCGCTTGCGGTAATGCAATTGGTAGAGGAAGGCAAATTAAATCTTCAGGCAGATATTCGAAACTACCTGCCTGATGATGATTTCGATTTCTTATCCGAATCACCTATAACACTTCATCATCTGCTTACTCATACGGCCGGTTTCGATCTAACCGATACGGGGGATGCTGCGCTTGTGCCAGAAAAGATAATTCCATTGGAAGAGATGGCAAGGCGTCATATGCCTGACCGGATTTATGAACCCGGTGACGTGCACAGCTACTCTAATTTCGGATATACCTTGATAGGCTATATCATTCAAGAAGTCTCAGGTATTCCTTATGAAGAATACATTCAGACTAAAATATTTAAGCCCTTAAAGATGAATCATAGCGGAATAAAGCAACCGCTGCCGGAACCTATTAAGCCTAATCTTGTCAAAAGCTATGTCTGGGAGGATGAGCAGGTCGAATTGACCAGAGATTTTACCAATACGTTGCCTGGCGGTGGTGTTATTGCCAGTGCGAAGGATATGAGCCATTATATGCTTATGCATCTTAACGGTGGCTCATTTAAGGAGACTGAGTTACTCAGTTCAGAGTTCCATGAAATGCTCACGAGTCAGCATTATGGTTCTAAAGATACACGCTACGGAATCTGTTATGCGTTCTTTGAAAACCGATGGACCGGCAGGCGTTCTATTGAACACTCAGGCGGACAACTGGGCTTTGTGAGTCTGATGGTATTAATCCCTGAAACCGGAACGGGAATTTTCATTGCGCAGAACAATCGCAAAGACGCCGGGGGCTTTCGATATGATATGACGCGTGCCATCTTAGATACTTTAGTTGGTTTTAAAGAGAATAATTTTGATTCGATTGTTTCACCTAAAAACATCAGTGCTATTGCCAAAAATTATACTGGTGTTTATAAACAAATGAATTATCCTAAGAATACCTTCGAAAGGATATCGCGCTTGTTTGGCATGTTCTCTACAGAATATAAGATTGAATATGACGGTGCCGGAAGTCTGACAACCTATGGTGATTCTTATGTCCATATGGGCGATCACATTTTTAGGTTAAATAAACCCAATACAGATTATACATTTGAATTTGTGATGGATGAGTCAGGTCAGGGAGAGCGCCTGAGGATAGGGACGAGTTCTTACAAACGAATAAATTGGTTCCAGAAAAAGCGAGTACAACAAGGGTTTTTTATTCCGAGTTTGTTTTTGCTGCTCATTTTTGTTTTAAGCGGGCCGATAGGACGATTGATTCGAAAACTAAGAAAAAAAGAACCTGGCCTGGTCAAGGAGAAAGGCCTGAGAAAATGGTTGTATGGTACAGCTTTAATCCTGGTGTTAGGAGCGTTGGGACTCGCTATTCACTTTATTATTTTTCGAGATCAGCTTTCTGACTACGGCGTCCCATTGAGTCTGAAATTTGTTTTTCTTCTTTGCTCTTTTGGATTTTTACTCGCTTTATTGTCACCATATTTTATATATAAAAACTGGACCTCAAAAGTATTGGGTATAAGATGGAAACTATTGAATTCTACACTTATCTTGTTTGTAGTGATTGTATCAGCCATCTATTATATCCATAATTTAGTGGGGTTTCAATACTATTGAAACTTTAATCTGCTGGGACATGAGTTCTTTATTTTTTAAATTAGAGACCGATTCAAATTATTAAAATATGAATCCCGCCGAAGACTATATCCTAAAGCAGACTGAGCCCTATCGGTCAATCATGCTCCATGGTTTTCTTAAACAAGTTTGTCACTGCATGAACATCTTCAGCAGTGACCGCTCTTATAATGAAATTTTTTATCTGAGATTATTTACCAACTGGCGAATGGTTACCAGGTTGGTGAGTAATTTATCGAGATTATCGAGATGAAGCATGTTAGCGCCATCACTTTTCGCATTTGCCGGGTCGAAATGGGTTTCAATAAAAAGACCGTCAACCTTGTTAACCACACCGGCACGCGCAATGGTCTCAATCATTTCGGGCCGTCCTCCGGTCACACCACTCGACTGGTTGGGTTGTTGCAATGAATGGGTAACATCTAAAACCACCGGGGCATAGTTCCGCATTGTTGGAATACCCCTAAAATCAACAATGAGATCCTGGTAGCCAAACATGGTTCCGCGATCGGTGATCCAGGCCTTATCGTTTCCTGCATCCTTTACTTTTTGAACAGCATGTTTCATGGCTTCCGGGCTCATGAATTGCCCCTTTTTCAGGTTAACCACTTTTCCGGTTTGCGCTGCAGCCATAACAAGATCGGTTTGTCGAACAAGGAAAGCCGGAATTTGAAGAACATCAACATGGGCTGCGGCTTTTTCCGCATCGGAAATCTCATGAATATCGGTAACGGTTGGAATATCAAACGCTTTCCCTACTTTCTCAAGAATCTTAAGAGCCTTGTCATCCCCAATGCCGGTAAAACTATCGATGCGACTTCGGTTGGCTTTTTTGAAACTTCCTTTAAAAATGTAAGGGATTTCAAGACGATCGGTTATCTCGACCACCTGTTCTGCAATGCGCATGGCCATGTCTTCACCTTCAATGGCACAGGGCCCGGCTAGTAAAAAGAAGTTATCAGAATAGGTATGTTTAAGTTTAGGAACTGCATTCAAATCCATAAACGCTTGTGTTTTCAAGCGCAAAGATAGACAATTTTAAAAGGTGCGCTTATAGCTGTTTCGCACGATCCAGGCCGACATAATAAAATTCAGGAAAACAAAAATTCCACTATAAATAATAAAGCCTTTTGCTAATATAAGCGGAGGGATATTCATGAGGTCAGATAAATAAGCCAGTATCATGTATGAGGACAAGCATATGAAACATATACCGAGATAAAAGTTTAGTTTTCCATTCGGTTTAATTATCTGCCATAAAAAGGGAATGGCCAATAATAAAATGGGATAGGCACTTAAGCCTTCCTCCCGATTGATGTCTGTAAACCAGTATATGGTCACCGCAATAAAATACAAGTAGGGTGTCCAGTTTGCATATTTGTTGATACTTTTCATCTGTTTTAGTTCTTTAGGTTCAGATGCTAAGACCATTATCTGATCGCGGTTGGTTAGTCAATAACGGACTTTTACGCAATCGATTTAATTGTCAAACGAAATTTACAGCCCTTAAGTGTTTCTCGTCTAAATAATAACATATAATTAACGAAATCTGAAATTAAACAGTACTTTTGAATCGATATCAGAATCTAAGACCAACATTGTATATTCCAAATGATTGAATCGGCGGTTAATCAGGCTGAATGGGTAGGTTACGCTGCCATGTTGATGGTGTTGATTTCCTTTATGATGAAGGATTTTAGAAAGTTACGGTTCGTCAATAGTGTTGGCGCCTTGCTTTTTGTAGTTTATGGGTTTTTGCTTCAGATATCCTGGCCTATAGTTATTACCAACCTGGCGATTGTAGGTGTTAATTGCTATTATTTATTTTTCAGGAAAAATTAGTATTTTCAACACAATCTAAGCGCATCGATATTTATTCAATAGAACGATATAGTGCTTCACATAAAATGCTTTGGGATAAATTTATTTCCAAAGCAAAAAATGCAACTTTTCTTTTTTGCCGGGATTTCATGGACTATCATGCCGATCGATTCATAGATCATTCCCTGCTTATTTTTAAGGATGAAAACCTCATATGTGTTTTTCCTGCTAATGAAAACAATAAGGAAATAGGCTCTCATGACGGTCTGACATATGGCGGCCCAATTGTTGGTAAAGATATACGCTTGCCTGATGCCATGAAATGCTTTCAGAGTATTCTCCAGTACTATGATGATCTGGGATTTGATAAAATGATTGTCAAATCGTTGCCCAAGATCTATCATAAAATGCCTGGTGATGAGGTTGATTATTTATTGTTTAAGGTGGGCGCGCAGTTGATTAGAACAGATTGCCTGTCGGTAGTGAAACCAGGAAATGTCAATTATTCAAGGTCGAGAAAAGAAGGCATCAGGCGTGGAAAAAAAAATGGATTAAGAGTTGAAGAAAGTCAGGAACTGGATAACTTCTGGAGAGCGATTTTAATTCCAAATCTCCGGGAAAAACATAAGAGTGATCCCGTGCACAGTCTTGATGAAATAAGCCAGTTAAAGTCTCTTTTTCCAGAATCGATCAGACAGTTCAATGTTTATAATAAAAATAATCAAATAGTAGCGGGAACTACAATATTCGAATCAGATCGGGTAGCCCGAGCTCAATATATATCTGGAAATGCCGATAAAAACAGCCTGGGAAGTCTGGACCTTCTCCATGATCATTTATTGAAAAAGGCATTCAATAACAAAGACTATTTTGACTTTGGAAAATCTAATGAAAACGAAGGCCAGACGATAAATGAAGGGCTGCTATTCTGGAAAGAAGGATTTGGAGCACGTACTATTGCTCATAATTACCATGTAATTAATCCGGCCGATCATGTTAAACTAAATGGCATTTTTACATGATTCCTTTTTTAGATTTAAAGACATATAACAATCGCTTTAATCCTGAGATAGATGAGGCTTTTCGGGATTTTCTTGATTCCGGGCATTATATTCTTGGCGATCAGGTCCGAAACTTTGAAGCAGGATTTGCCAGCTATTGCGGTACCGAGCACTGCATAGGGACGGCCAATGGGCTTGACGCGCTTAATCTTATTTTACGTGCCTGGATGCATATGGGTTTACTGGCTACTGGTGACGAGGTGATCGTTCCTGCAAACACGTATATCGCATCGATTTTGCCGGTTGTACAGCTGGGCTTAAAGCCCATATTTGTGGAACCGGATGAGCAGACATTCAATTTAGATCCTGAGAATATTGAATCGGTTATTACCAAAAGGACCAAAGTGATTCTCGCGGTACATCTTTACGGGCAGCTGGCTGCTATGAAAGAACTCAAGGATATCGCTGAAAAATACGATCTGCTTATTATGGAAGATGCGGCTCAGGCTCATGGGGCTCAAAATGAAGATATGATATTTGCCGGCAATCTTTCTCATGCAGCAGCATTTAGTTTTTATCCGACTAAAAATCTTGGCGCACTTGGTGACGCCGGTGCTGTGACCACGAATGATAATGAGCTTCAAAGATTAATAAGGCAGATGAGGGATTACGGTAGGTCATCAAAATACATCAATGATGTGGTTGGGATAAATTCAAGGCTTGATGAATTTCAGGCAGCGATTCTTAATATAAAACTTAAGGTCCTTGATCAGGAGAATAACAAACGCAGGGAAATGGCTGATTTCTATTTAAGTCAAATTCAAAATAGTCAGATTCAACTACCCTTTTATAGTGGAAAAAAGGATCATGTCTTTCATCAGTTTGTTTTACGCGTAAAGGAACGTCCGGCATTCATTAGTCATATGAAGGCATCCCAAATTGGGACTCTAATACATTATCCGGTCCCGCCGCACAAACAAAAAGCCTTGATAGAATTTAATCATTTGGATTTACCAGTGACAGAAAGCATTCATGAACATGTTGTAAGCATACCGCTAAACCCGACATTACATGATGATGACTTGAAAACCATCGTCAAACACATAAATGCCTACTAATTGAAGAAGCTTATCCGATATATCAATAGTAAGGTGCTTGTCAGTGCGGTTAAGCTTCATTCGGCAACCGTTATTACCAAGATTTTAGCGGGTTTCTTAACGACTAAATTTATAGCAATTTTCATAGGTCCGGAAGGGTTGGCCCTTATTGGAAATTTAAGGAGTTTCCTTTCATCTATCCAATCGTTTGGAACAGTTGGTATATACAACGGTCTGGTCAAATACATCAAGGTTTATAAGTCGGATATTGTTAATCTCGGAAGGACGATATCCACAGGATATTATATGGGATTTATTGCAACAGGATTCATCGCCTTGCTGTCTTACTTCAATGCCGAATTGATCAATAATTATCTTTTTTCTGATCAATATGATTACGTCTATATCATAAAAATCATGGCTCTTGCTCTACCATTTTATTCTCTTAACCTTTTTAGCTATTCGATAATGAATGGGTTTGAGAAATATAAATTTCTCATGATCATTAATATTATCGGCCAGGTTATGAGTTTGGCGGTATCCTTGTTATTGATTTGGCAGAATAATATTGATGGCGCGTTGATTGCTGTGGTTATTGCCCCTTCGTTGATGTTACTGATAACGGTAGTTGGCATACTTGGGCGCCCAAATTTTTTCAATTCTATAAAGGTGAGCCTAATCGACTTTGAAACAGTGAAGAAGTTCTTCCCATTTTCAATCATGGCACTGGTTTCCGGCATAATATTCCCAATAGTGATCATTGCAATAAGGAATTATATAATTTCTTCTGAAGGATTGCGGGACGCAGGATTTTGGGAAGCGATGAATCGTATTTCTTCCTATTATCTTCTATTTGTAAACTCCATTATGGCACTTTATTTTTTGCCTCGTTTTACAGAAATCAGCACTAAAAAAGAATTTCGCACTGAGGTTTTCGATTTTTATAAAACCATAATTCCGATCCTTGGTTTGGGTCTGCTGGTCATTTATTTATCAAGGGATTACATCATTGCCATTTTCCTTACTTCGGAATTCAAACCGGTGGAAAACCTGTTTATCTGGCAATTACTCGGCGATTTTGTAAAGGTACTCTCCATTGTTATCGCCTATCAGTTCATTGCTAAGAAAATGTTCTGGCATTTCATTGTTACCGAAACTTTCTTACTGCTTATGACTTATTTTACAAGTGTTTACCTCATTGATATATATGGTGTCAAGGGTGCAAACATGGGCCATTTGATCAGTTATTCACTGTATTTTTTCCTGGTTATTTTAATATTGGCCAGTTCGCTTTTCGGCATTTTGCCTGAAGAGGAGCAGAATACTTGAAACTAAGCAGTTTTATTAGCCCAGATCAGTCTTCGGAAATATAAATTCATCAATACAAAGTGTACGATATAAGCTCCGAAATATGCCATTGATACACCAACAAATCCGTAGTAACCACACAACAGCCAGGTAAGCAATGAAAACACCAGGGCCCATTCAACTTGAAAGACAACAAATACCTTGGTTTTGGCTTTTGCGATAAGAATATTTCCCAATACCCAACTATTTATCTTGATGATATCTCCTAACAGGTGAAAGCCAATCAGTGTTCCGATCAGATAAAAATCTTTGTCAAGGAACAGGTTGATTACCCAGTCTCTAAGCAAATAAAGGGTTATTGCGATACCAATCACAACAGGTACTATAAACCGCCAGACCTTAAACACCTCTTTTTTTAAGGACTCACCTTGTAATTCCGAAAAAGTCGGGATAAGATAAAATTTGAAGGTGGTGGTCAGAAACAGGAGATACATGGCTGACAATCGCCACATGCCCTCCCAGGATCCCGCATGTTGACGATCAAACTCGGCAGCCAAAAATGAACGAACAAAAAATGTTGCAGCAACCAGGCATAGTGGTCCGGCTAAGGCCATTACTGAATATTTTAAGAGCTGTTGGAACGCTGTTTTATCAAAACCACTGATGAAATGCTTAAACGCAAAGGGTTTAACCATCAGCAGAGCACCAGCCGAAATCAGTAAGCTTATTACCTGGCCAATTGCAAAGGATAGCAGTGCTCCTTCAATTCCATATTCCAGGATCAACAGAACAACGATCACCGAGGAAATAATTGCCGCCATGATATGTATACTGATGTAAAGCTTAATCCGTTTGAGTCCGTTCAAGACTGACATGATCAAAAGATGCATTGAAATGGCGACCATTGAAATGCCTAAGGCAGCTACTATTGTAGAATATTGACCAGTTCCGAATAAATAGTTTGAAAAGGATTTACTAAAGATGGTTACAACAAGCATCAATAATATTGAACACCCGGCATGAATAATAAAACCTGTTCCCCAAATTCGTTTTAACTCTTTTGGGTCATCCTTATACCTGGCTGTGTATGAGATAGTTCCATTAAGAGTTCCGGCATGGTTTATGACATTTGAGATTTTAAGAAAATCTTTGAGCTGACCTAACAGGAACATTCCATCCGTACTCAGGTAAACCGCCATGACTTTATTGGTAATCAGTTTGAGTACAAGACTTACTGCAGTACCGATTCCTGAAAAGAAAGATGTTTTGATGAAACTCATTATCTCTGATTAAAATCGGCCCATTTATTAAATTCCATACCTGTCAAAGATCGAAGCATGACAACATCATCGGCGTATAATTGTGACAACCATTTGCGATCCTTTTCATCCATTACAGGATAGCTTAAGTCCGTACTGGTGAATCTCTCCACCGCTGGTATCAGATCTGTTTTGATGCGATGCTTCATGGTTTTTGGAGTAAGTTTCTTTATAAAACGAGGTATATCTGACTGGTTAAAAGCAATGCGCTTTGCCCATTTATAAAGGAATGAATGCCGGTGAATAATCGTTTGGTTTGTATTGAATTCCTCGATTTTCTCAATTGGCTCTAATCCTAGAAAACGGAAACATTCATTTAATGAATGCAACGGGTCTTCTTTGAGATCCTCACTGCAGATAATCTTGATATTTTCTTTTCCAAAGGCATCGTAAAACCGATTCAGCCATTTGGCATACAGGCCATATTGGAAATAGCTTTTGTAATTCGCTTCAGGTAATTTTGTTATCGGACTAGGTTCAAGATCGAAATCAGCCAGGACCGCATCTTTGAACGGTAATTTCTCACTTCCCATTCCCTTTAGCCACCAATAATGTGAATAACATCTCTCGACTGGATTCCGAAGCAAAAAAATAAATTTTGGTGGGTTATTGTAATGGGTTTGAATATGTTCTATAAAATTTGGGAATAACATATAACCCGTACTTGATTCACCTCTGTATACCAAATTGGATTCATCGGGGAAAAGAGCCAGGTAGGCATCATGTTCAGTTTTGGTTAATTCTGAAAAATCAATTCGAGTCCAGAAATGAGGCTCCTTCTTGATGCTCATGCCAATTTTCGGATGCTGGTCTAGGTATTCATGAAGGGCTGAGGTACCTGATTTACCCGCTCCTGGAACAAAGAGATTTGGATAGGAAGTATTCATCTGATTCCTAAAGGTATTCAAATTTAGTTAGTTCGATCAATGCATACAATTTATTCTGATTTCCATGTTTTAAGGTATTGCTCAGCTATATTGATGTAATGGTGATGCTCTTTAATGAAATCTCTTGCATTTCTTGAAATCGTTTTTATCAAATTCTTTTCTTCAATTAGCATACTTAACTTTTTAACCAGATAGTCTACATCAGGCAGGGCATTTATGGCTACTGTATCCGCTTCCAGGCCATAGTGTTCAAGCCATTCCTTTTCAGCTCCGGTGAATACAACCTTTCCTCTCGCCATAGCCTCCAGGGCATTATAACCCTGATCATATGCATAGACCATATCAAATAGAATATCACAGTTATTGTAAGCTTCTAAATATTTTTTATAGGGAAGATCAATTGTCCTTATGATCTCAATTTTTGATTGATATAGCTCTTCAATTTTAAGAAGAGCCTCATCAAAATAACGATTGCCCTTTTTTATATAATTCTGGCTGTTAATGCCGTGAAAAATCACAAGCTTATCACTAACCCCTGAAGTTTTAAATTCTATCTTGTCAACATTGATGGGATTTGGGATCATCCCCTTGTATTTCGAATTATCGATCAAAGGGAAATGATAGTCTAAATCACTGGAGATAACCCCCGAAATATTTTTGTATAAAAACTCATGAAGCCTTTTATATGAAGGTTTTAAATACCGTAATACAAATTGAAATTGCTTTTTATTCGCCGGATTTTCATGATAAGGGGTTAAAATAGAATATCGAAATTGCTTTTCAGCGGCATATTTAACACTTGAATAATCCGCTCCACAGGATAATAAAAATAGTTTGTTGTTTCTATTGATAAGTTTTTTTATCAGCCAGATCTCTAATCTCGGATGGGTTTTTATGCTGTTCTCATTAATGAGCTGAACAACATCATAATCCATAAGTTTAGGCAAAAATCTATAAAAACGCCATGCACTTTCCAATTGAATTAAACTAATTCGGCTTAACTTATAAATTACCTTAACGAGCCATTTAAGACCTGTTTTGTTGAATATCCTAGGCTGATAACTGAGATCGGTAGGAAAAGCTTTAAACCCGTCATGTGTAGAAACGAGCAATACCTCATGACCGTTTTCAATTAACCCTTCTTTCAAACTATTATGTAGACGGCTAAACTCACCGATCAATAAAATCCTCATTTACTATATTTGTCATTAAAGGGAATAGTCCTTGCAAAATAAGAATAAAAAAAAGATTTGCCTTATTGTTTCCTCACTGGGGAAAGGCGGCGCTGAACGATCAGCCGGGTTGTTATCTATCGCACTCCATCAATCAGGTCATGATGTTACCTTGGTTACTGTATTAAATCACATTGAATTCGATTATCAGGGAAGATTGATTAATCTTGGTGAATTAAAAGACAAGAATGATTCTTTTTTTGGGAGGATAGAGCGCTTTTTAAAATTCAGGAAGTTGCTCTCTGAAGAAAGATTTGATTATATTATTGACAGTCGCAGCAGAATTTCACCAATTCGTGAACAACTAATTTCTAAGTTTTTATATCGTTCAACTCCGGTAATTTATATCATTCGCAGTGCCAAACTCAAAACATATCTTGGAACCGATAAACGAAAAGCAAAAAAGCTTTATTCCAAAGCCTATCAAATGGTGGCGGTATCTAAAACTATTGCTGAAAAGGTCAGACAGGAATACGGACTTGATCGCGTGGTGACCATTTATAATCCCGTTGAAGTGATCAATGTCGATAAGACCATTTATAAGACTAAAGCCGATTCAAAATATGTTTTATTTTTTGGACGCCTTGATAATTCTATTAAAAATATAAGCATGCTTATAGATGCCTATGTCACATCAGATCTGCCGGCAAAGTACGTGGATTTGTACATCATGGGTGATGGACCAGACCTTGAGTTTTTAAAAAATCATGCTTTAAAAACAAACTGTGGGAAGCATATAAAATTTTTGCCTTTTAATGAAAATCCCTTTCCAGTTGTTAGTCACGCCTTATTTACGTTACTTACGAGTCATTATGAAGGATTGCCAAGATCGGTAATTGAATCATTAGCCTGTGGGGTACCCGTGATTTCAACAGACTATGAAGGCGGTCCTGAAGAATTGATAAATCCCGGGTACAATGGTCTGATTGTGCAAGCTGCAAATGCCAGGGCATTTGCCGATGCAATGAATAGGTTTATATTCGATAAATCACTTTATAACAGTTGTCGGTCGAATGCAAAGGCAAGTGTTGCGCATTTAAGTCTTGACAAGATCGCTGAAGAGTGGGCTAAATTATTAACATGAAGCATACCAAAATTTCTGATATTAAGATGATCGATATTCCCCTAATCCGTGATGTACGGGGTAATCTTGGCGTATTGGAAGGCGATACTGTGCCCTTTGATTTTAAGAGGGTGTATTATCTATTTGATGTGCCAACCAGTGTTTACAGGGGAGCTCATTCGCATAAACTACAGCAGGAATTTCTAATTGCATTGAGTGGTAGTTTTGATGTGGTTTTGGATGATGGCCGGGACAAGAAAAAATACTTGCTCAATTCTCCAAAACAAGGATTATATATTCCACCTGGAATTTGGCGTGAACTGGAGAATTTTAGTTCGGGTTCTGTATGTTTGGTTTTGTCTTCAGATAAATTTGAAGAGGACGATTACATCAGGGATTATAATGACTTCAAAAACAATAAAAAACAGGTCTAATTATCGATTAAGGTCAATGTGACACAAATATGAAATGCGGTAGAGTTGCAAAATCCATATCGACGGATTGTGACCTGTGAGATTTCTATTCATGGCATTCCTGAATACCTGATAAAATAGACTCAGAATCCTGTTTAGATACGTTTTCTTTAAAAAGATGAAAAGGTTAAGTAATGTATTTTGATGCTCACGCATCAGGTCTTGATCATACAATGACAATAAGGTCTTGGCGGCTTGTTCCATCTTTTTAAGATATACCGCGCTTTCTTCAATTCCCCTGTGGTAAACTTCATTGTCGATATGCACAACCCTTACCTGGTTTTTCTTTAAAAGGACACCGAAATAACTATCATAACCGTATTGGTTGCTTTTAATTTCCATGTCAAAAATAGACAGAATCTTATTTTTGATAAGAAAATTTCCAGAAATCACTAATTTATATGGGGTCTTATTTCGTATTGATGCTTTGACTTCTTCATGTTTTCGACCATATCTCCATCGCAACATGAAAACCGATTCAGGCGGGGTGTCTTCATATGCAATCCCACCAAAAATAACCTGGGTTTCCGGGCTGATATAATTCAAATAATTAATGATAAAATGTTCCGACTTTGGAAAAGTGTCGGCGTCAAGATACAAGAGCCAGTTAAATTTTGCCCTGTCACGCAAGAGCAACCGAGTTTTAATTCGGCCGTGATTTTTTTCTGAAATAATTAATTGGGTCTGTGACAAATTAATGATCGGCCTGTTGCTTTCGACATATTCCGGTTCTGATCCATCATCCATGACGATAATTTCGAATGCGGCACCTGACAAGACCAATTGCCGATGAACCTCTGCTATGAGTTCAGTAACATTACAGTTATATGCAGGGACTAAAACGGAAAGCATATTTCTTGATTAAGCGAATGTACGCAATAGTTTTTTTAAGCCTGAGATTATATTTTTATAAATTAGCAAAAAGTGAAAACCACATTAAATCCTTCACGTGTCCTATTAGCCGATCTTATCAATTTATCCATTCTCGAAGAAATGGTATGGTAGTTGTAATCTAATACTCCATGAAACAAATTTTTACAAATATCGTTGCCCTGATAATGGTTTTGTTTTCCTGGTCACAACAGGACTTTCATGTCTTTCCAAAGAACCACAAAACAACACCAGGAAGCCCCGAAGGAAATGGAAGTTTAACTCAGCCATGGGATCTTCAAACAGCTTTGAGTCAGAATGCTAAGATCATTAATGGCGGTGATACAATTTATCTTCATGAAGGCGTTTACTTGGGTCGTTTTATCAGCCTGTTAAGCAATACCAAGCGGGATTCTCCAATTGAGGTTATGCCGTTCAAAGGTGAAAAAGTTGTTTTAAATGGAAACGTAAAAGCGGGTGGAAAGGCCGTTCTGGTGGTTCGAGGAGGTGGCGTGACTTTTCGGAATTTTGAAATTACCTTTAAAGGGAAATTCCCAAGGCGTCAAGGCGAGGAAGGATTCCAAATAGTTAGTGGCGTTGATCATCTTTCTGGGATGGACTGTAAGTTTAAAGGCCTTCGCATTCATAATGTTCCTGGTTCGGGATTTGGCTCATGGAAGCGCACCGGTGGCACCCAAATTGTGAACTGTAAGATCTATAATAATGGGTATTTCAGTACAAAAAGAGGTAGCGGAGTAGGCATTTATGTTCAAAATGAATCGGATAAAACGAGAATCATCAAAAATAATTTCATTTTCAATAATTACTATAAGGGAATTCAGGTCTGGTCTGCAAGCAGTCGTCCAAAATTTGAATATGTCAAGAATGTAAGACTTGAGAACAATGTTGTATTCAATAACGGTCTGCCGGGGAATAAGCATGTCGATAATATTATTATTGCATCAGATGATCGCCAGGGATTGAATGTGCCTAAAAATGTCGTCGTCAGGTCAAACATTTTATATCATAATATTGATTTTAATGATAAGTCGGACGGTAAATTAGGTCCTTCTCTCACAATTGGATACCGACATACCTCACCGGCCAAAAATATTGTGATCGATAGAAATATAATTATCGGTAAGAGCTATCCAGTGCGGGTGCTCCATGCTAAAACCATGAAATTCACGGATAATATTATCGCTGGCGGTGCTGTTTTCATACGAGGATCAAATCTGACAGATTTAAATGCTAAAAATTGGACTTTAAGCCAAAACAAATATTACACCTACCGTAAGGCAGCTATAAGGATTGAAGGTCAGAAAAATTATTCGGTCGATGAGTTCAATTCTCGATTTAGTCCAAAATCCGGAAGTTACTGGTCGTCAGCAAATGAGATAACCTTACCTGCTGTTCTATTCATGAATAAGAACTCAGCTAATCCTGAACGATTTGATATGGTTCTTTTTGAAAAATCTGGTAAGGATGTTACTGTCAATTTCACTAAGGAATCGATAAAGATCGGAACCCCTTATAGAATTCTAGACATGGCGGATGGATCGGTTATTAAGGAAGGTGTTGTAAACCGGTCAAAGTCAATCGTATTTCCGATGGGAACCAGAAATGGTACCGAAATCAATTTTGGAGTTTACGAAGTTGAGTTCTCTGGAAATGCTGTCAAACGACGCGGATTTATAGGACGATTGCTTGAAAGGCTGTTCTAAATTTGCTGTTTCGGCGCAACCTCATAAACCTTATTGGCATCGCATTTAAAAGTCTTACTGGGATATTTGATCAATAAAGCATAATCATGAGTGGCCACTAAAATGGTATGACCTTTCTTGTTCAGATCCTGCAATACATCCATAACTTCAAAACTTGTTTCAGGATCAAGATTTCCGGTTGGTTCGTCGGCCATTATAAGCTCCGGATCGTTAAGAAGAGCTCGGGCAATCGCCACTCGCTGTTGCTCGCCTCCAGACAATTCATGTGGGAATCGATAGCCTTGTTCTTTCATGTCAACCTTGCCCAGAACCTCAGCGATTTTTGCTTTTATCTCAGCTTGATCTTTCCAACCGGTGGCTCGAAGGACGAACTCAAGATTATCATTCACTGTTCGGTCATTGAGAAGCAGGAAATCCTGAAATACAACACCTAATTTCCGTCTTAAAAAAGGAATGTCACGCTCCTTTAAATTAGCCAGGTCGAAACCAACGATTTCACCTTCGCCTTCTCGAAGGTCAAGATCTCCATAGAGGATCTTCAGGAAACTGCTTTTACCTGTCCCGGTTTTACCGATCAGGTATACAAAATCCCCGCGTTTCATCTCAAAATTAACGCTGCTGAGTACCAGGTTGTTACCCTGATAAATAGATACATCTTTTAATTGAAGAACGGTTTCGGCCATTATATAAATTTAGGAGATCATAAATGTACGCATTTAAAAATACAACAGCCAGAACGTTAAATGATGCTTTATTATTTAAAAATTAACATTTAATAAGTCGGTTTATAATTATATGATCATTCAATCGTTATAGGGAAGGAGATAAAATATCTTTGACATCAATAAAAAACGGACTAAATGATAAAGAAATGTTTGACAGCATTGCTAATGGCAGCGCTATCACATCAACTTCTCACTGCGCAACAATCTGCCGCTTATACCAGCGATCTCGTCGATTATCAAAAAGCGTTAACGCTATATAATAGCAAGCAATATCTCGCGGCTCAATCCCTTTTCAATCAAATTGAAAACGAGGCCAACGATGAGGTTTTAAAATCTGATTGTGCCTATTATATCGCGAATTGCGCAGTGCGATTAAATCAGCAAAATGCTGATGATCTCATTATGAATTTTGTGGAAGATTATCCCACCAGCACAAAACGTAATACGGCATTTATCGATGTGGCCGATTACTATTTTGAAAACTCGAAATATGCATATGCCCGAAAGTGGTATGAGCGCGTTGATGAAGAGGCCCTCTCCAGAAGTGAGCGTCCGAAATACAATTTTAATTACGGTTACAGCAATTTTGCCACCGATAATTTATCGGGCGCAAAGAAATATTTGACCCGGGTTGAGAACTCACCCGAATACGGTTCCCAGGCCAAGTATTATATTGGATTTATGGCGTACCAGGGCGATGATTATGAAAAAGCATCAGAGTACTTTGATCAAATTGGGGATGAAGAAAAGTATCAGGAAAAACTTTCTTATTATCAGGCCGATCTGAACTTTAAACTTGGGAATTTTGAGAAGGCCATAAGTCTGGCCAAGGAGCAATTGCCCAATAGTGATGATAACGAAAAATCGGAACTTTCAAAAATCATAGGAGAGTCCTATTTTAATCTGCAGAAATATAGCGAAGCTATTCCATTTCTGAAGGATTATAAAGGAAAACGAGGTCGCTGGACGAATACCGATTACTATCAACTCGGGTATGCTTATTTCAAGCAGGATGCCTTTGAAGAAGCTGTTTCAGAATTCAATAAAATAATCGATGGTGATAATACCGTTGCTCAGAATGCATTTTATCATTTAGGTGAAAGCTATATCAAACTCGATAAAAAACAGGAGGCCTTAAACGCGTTTAGAAATGCCTCCCAAATGGAATATGATTTAAAAATTCAGGAGGATGCCTGGTTGAACTATGCCAAGATCAGCTATGATATAGGTAATCCTTATCAGTCCGTTCCGCAGGTGTTATCTGCCTATCTCGACAATTATCCCGAAACCGCTTATCGGGAAGAAATCGAAACCCTTCTGATCGATTCGTATATCACCTCAAAAAATTATATGGAAGCGCTTGATCTACTTGAGAATCGAAAGAGTTATGAAAACAAACTGGCTTATCAGAAAGTAGCATTCTACCGTGGTGTTGAATTATACAATGAAAGCAATTTCCTTGTAGCAGAGTCATTTTTTGACAAGTCTTTATCGCAGGCCCTGGATGAAGTCTTTACAGCCCGGGCAACATTTTGGAAAGCTGAAACCGATTATAATTTAGGCGATTTTGATGATGCCATGGTCGGGTTTAAACAGTATCAGGGGATGGCTTCGGCCGCAGAAACATCTGAGATGACCAATATTGATTATAATATCGGATATACCTATTTCAAACTGAAGCGATATCAGCAGGCACAGGACTATTTTCAGTCGTATATTGATTCGGGAAATCAGGATAAGTTACGCATCAATGACGCATACCTTCGCCTTGGAGATGGTTATTTTGTATCGAGCAACTACAATTCGGCTATAAATGCATATTCGAAAGCTTTGGATATCGATGAGATCGAACAGGACTATGCTCATTTTCAAAGCGCTTTAAGCTATGGCTATTTGGGTAAGGCCGATGAGAAGATTTCCGGTTTAGAGGCGTTCGTCAACCGATATGCACGGTCGGGTTTACGCGATGATGCACTTTATGAATTGGGGAATTCATATGTAAAACGCAATGAGATCGATAAGGCCATGTCACGATATGATCAATTGAATGCTGAATATCCACAAAGCTCATTCCGATCGAAAGCGATGTTAAGACAAGGCCTTGTCTTTTACAATTCAGGTGATAACGATCGGGCCCTCAACAAATTTAAATCAGTTGCCGATAATTTCCCCGGAACGCCCGAAGCCGTGCAAGCGGTTTCTTCCGCAAGGATGATCTATGTAGACTTGGGCCGAGTCGATGAATACGCCCGGTGGGTCCGGACCCTGGATTATGTTGACGTAACAGATGCTGACCTCGACAATGCCGCCTATGAAGCTGCCGAAAAGCAATATTTAGCGAATAACGATAGTAGGGCCATAAAACAGTTCAACAGTTATATCAACCAGTTTCCGAATGGAATACATGCCTTAAATGCTCACTTTTATCTGGCCCAATTATATTATAAGGCCGACCTAAAGGCCAACGCACTGCCCCATTATGAATATGTTATAAAACGCTCGGCAAATGAATTCTCTGAAACAGCACTAACCCGGGTAGGTGAGATTTATTTGTTGGATAAGAATTATAATGATGCCATACCGATTTTGAAACGCCTTGAAACGGAAGCGGATTTTCCACAAAATATTCTTTTTGCACAGTCTAATTTGATGAAAGCTTATTATCGGTTAGAATCCTATAATGATGCCGTCGCCTATGCCGATAAAGTTCTGCTGAATACCAAGGTTGACAAATCGATTAGAAGCGATGCACAAATAATCATTGCCCGTTCTGCATTTAAAACTGGTGATGAGGCCAAGGCTAGAACAGCTTACTCTGAAGTGGAAAAGATCGCTTCGGGAGAATTGGCAGCCGAAGCCCTATTCTACAATGCCTATTTTAAGAATAAAGATGGGAATTATAAAGCATCAAACGCAACCGTACAGAAACTCGCCAGGGATTATTCAAGTTATAAATACTACGCTGCTAAAGGTCTGGTAGTTATGGCGAAGAACTACTATGCACTTGATGATGCCTACCAGGCTAATTATATCCTTGAAAGTGTCATCGAGAACTTTAAGGAATTTGACGATGTGGTTGATGAGGCCAGGCAGGAATTACGGCGTATTAAAAATGAACAATCCCGAACCAATTCATCGGTTATTACCGATGAAGGCAATTAAATCAGAATCAAAAAACGAATCTTATAATGGTTAATCGATTAACATGTTTAATGATGGTGCTATGTATGATTACTATTAGTCATACAAATGCCCAGGAAAAAACCAAGGATAGCATAGATACACAGGTTGTCAATGTGGTAAAACCTTATACACCTAAAATTTCAGACGCGTTTAAGGTAAAGGAAACTCCTTCTATCAGCGATGAGACTACCATGACCAAGAAGACTGTGATCTATAATATTTTTTCTATTCCTGTAGCCTCAACATTCACACCGGCTAAAGGTAAAGCAGCTGATGTTGAAAAGGCGCAAAAAGAAAATTTATACGATAATTTTCTGAGTTTTGGAGCAGGTAGTTACACAACCTTATTGGGAGAATTATATCTGAATCATGCCATTAACCGAACCGAAAGCGTAGGGGGTTATGTAAGTCATCATTCATCCCAGGGCGGTATTGACGGTGTTATTCTTGATGACAAGTTTTCCAACTCAAAGATCATGGCCAATTACAATAGAAAACTCAGGGATTATTCCTGGACCGTTGATGCGGGATACCAGCATCAGGTTTATAACTGGTATGGCGTGCCTCAACCATTGTTTACGGAAGAAAGCCTAACCGATATCGATCCACAGCATAAATTCTTTACATTCGAATTTGGTGGCGAAGTTGAATTTGACGATATGCTGATTCACGATGGCCGTGTTCGTTTCCGGCGGTTTGCTGATGACTACGACTCGGGAGAAAACCGATTTATAGCCTCTTCGAAATTTGATATTCCGTTGCGAAACGACCTGTTAAACGCAGAAGTAAAGATCGATTACCTCAAAGGGAATTTCGACAGTGAGTTTTTTGAACCGGTTGAGATTAACTATGGCAATTTTCAGGTTGGTGTTTCACCAAGCTACCAAATAAAAGAAGATGACTTAACCGTGAACCTGGGTGCCTGGGCGTATTACCTCAATGACACGGAAAATGGTGAAAGCAAGTTTTATGTCTATCCAAGAATTACGGCATCTTATCGTCTTGTCAATGAAATACTTATTACCTATGGCGGTATTGAGGGCGGACTCATACAAAATACGTATCACGAGTTTGCGAAAACAAATCCATTTGTTTCACCGACCTTATCCATAATACCAACCGATAGGCAGTATGAAACCTATGTTGGTTTAAAAGGGAAACTTTCGAATAACATGAGTTATAATATTCGCGGAAATTATCAGGCGGCGAATAATCAATCCTTAATAAAAGCAAACCCGGTAATTCTTGGGGAAACGGGGAATTATCAGCAAGGCAATTCATTCGGCGTGGTTTACGACGATCTGACCACGTTCTCTGTATTTGGCGAGATCAACGTAGATGTCAATAGAAATTTCACCTTGGGGATCAAAGCCGAATATTTTAATTATACCACTGATGAAGAAGAGGAAGCCTGGAATATGCCGGATTTTCAAGCTTCGTTATTCATGGACTTCCAGATCGATGAACACTGGTTTGCCGGGGCCAATCTCTATTATACCGGTGAGCGATTTGATCAGGCCTATGTCTTTGATCCTTTAAATATTACACAGCCCGAAACCGTGGTTCTTGAAAGTTTTTTTGACGCCAATGCACATGTAGGATATAGGATAAATGATCGATGGTCGGTTTATGCAAAGGCAAATAATATTGCCAACCAGGATTATAAACGATGGTTGAATTATCCCGTTCAGGGCATTCAGCTCCTGGCAGGGGCCACCTATAAATTTGATTTTTAAGTATTAATATACATCGAATAAAAAGCATCTGTCATACAGATGCTTTTTTTGTTACTTTTGAATTCTAATCCAGTCGTATGAAATCTTTTTATCTCGTTGTTACCCTTGCGATCCTTATGTCATGTGATCAAAAGGAACAAGCCGATCTTATTGTTACAAATTCAAACACTTATACTGTTAATGATAACTTTGAGAAAGCAGAAGCCTTTGCCGTAAAAGACGGCAAATTCGTTGGAGTGGGATCAAGCACATCCATTTTATCAGAATTCGAATCGGACATTATAGTTGATGCTGAAAACCAAACGATCGTTCCAGGTTTTATCGATGCACATTGCCATTTCCTCGGACTCGGGATCAATCAGCAGGCAGCAGACCTGGTTGGCACTACAAGTTTTGATGAAGTGGTTCAACGTGTGGTCGATTTTCAGAAAACGAAAAACCTTTCTCATATAATGGGCAGGGGATGGGACCAAAATGACTGGGAAGTGCAGAAATTTCCTAATAAATCGAAATTAGACAGTCTTTTTCCAGATACCCCGGTCTCCCTGACCCGTATTGATGGCCATGCAATTTTATGCAACCAGGCAGCACTTGACCTTGGTAAAGTGACTGCTGATAGCAAGATTGATGGTGGCGAAGTGGTTTTAGAAAATGGGGAACTCACTGGTGTGCTGGTCGATAATGCCGAAAACCTGGTTATGAACTATTGGCCAACATTAACGGAAAATGACGTTGTTCAGGCTCTAAAAGAGGCTGAAAAAATCTGCTTCGATTATGGATTAACAACTGTGGATGATGCCGGACTTACTATTGAAGTTGTTGAATTAATCGAGAGACTGCAAAGGGATAAAGAACTGAAAATGCGTATTTATGCAATGGTTTCGGCCACCGAGGAAAATATGGATCATTTCCTTAATAAAGGGCTGATAAAAACCGATCGACTCAATGTGCGTTCCTTCAAGTTCTACGCTGATGGCGCCCTGGGATCTCGTGGAGCCATGTTAAGAGCGCCATATAATGACAAACCCGGTCATTTTGGCCTGATGGTTAACAGTATTGAAACTTTGAATTCAACGGCTGAACGAATTGCTAAATCTGAATATCAAATGAATACCCACGCTATCGGTGATTCAGCCAATCACGCCGTTTTAGAAACGTATGTGCGCGTGTTAGAAGGCCAAAAAGACAGGCGTTGGCGTGTTGAACATGCCCAGGTTATATCACCAGAAGATTTTGATAGTTTTGGAAACATCATTCCATCCATCCAACCAACTCATGCAACCAGCGACATGTACTGGGCTGAGGATCGTTTAGGATCCGAACGCGTTAAAGGAGCCTATGCGTTCAAACAGCTGCTTGAAAGCTATGGCAAAGTGGCACTAGGAACCGATTTTCCGGTTGAAAATGTCAATCCGTTTTATACCTTTTATGCGGCTGTAGCCCGACAAGATCTCAAACATTATCCGGAAGGAGGCTATCAGATTGAAAATGCGCTAAGCCGTGAAGAAACCTTAAAAGGCATGACGATATGGGCAGCGCATTCGAACTTTGAGGAAGCTGAGAAAGGCAGTATTGAGGTTGGAAAACTAGCCGATTTTATTATTCTCGATAAAGATATTATGACAGCTCCTGTATACGATATACCCGATATGAAGGTCTTATCTACTTATTTAGGAGGTGAGTTGGTTATGACTAAAAAGTGACCGATTTAATTTTTAGGTGTCTTAATTAATATAACACCTTTTTTGCCTTAACGCATAAAGATCTACCATAGCCGATCTTGAGATTGAACTCCAATCTTGGATCGGTAACTTTTTAAGCTTTATTTATTTCTCTATAATTCATCGGAATAATATTATTGGCAGGTAAGGCGCGCAAGGTAATCATAGTGTTCGCCACTGGTAATACATTCGAACTTTAATCCCGATGCCATACTCAGCTGTTTAAAGGTATCCATATCCAGGTATAACCAATGCATCGGAACTTCACTTTCGCCTTTGTAGGATAAATAATATTCCAACTCGCCGTAATAGCGTTCTCTTGAAAGTTTTATAAGTTCAAATGCGTCATGATCATACATATAACGAATATCAGACGAATCGATTAGTATCTGACCACCCGGTTTTAGAAGTGACTTAAGGTGATTTAAATAACGCGGTGCCATCTCAAGCGACTGAAACCATCCTGTACCATTCATGAGTGAAATTATAGTGTCATATCTACCCGATTCGTCTAGCACGTTTTTTTGAAAGGCTTTTTTAATTCCACGTTTTAAGCAGGCTTTTACCGACCCTTCCGAAACGTCAATGGCTGTCACATCGAGGCCTTTTTCCTGGAGATAAAGACTATGGCTGCCAGCTCCACAACCAACATCTAACACTTTTCCTGTTGTGCGGTCCAATGCCATTTGTTCTATCAATGGCATTTGGTCATATTCTCTAAATAAATAGGGCAGGGGTAATACATCATTTGATGAAATATGTGTCGCAGTTATGATATCCTCGGAATAGTTTCCGTTTTGATAGTCAAGAATGGCTAACCCCATTAAATCTTTCATGGTATGAAATTGTGTTTTGATATAAACTACTTTGACTAAATTTGAAGCATGAACGACCGCATTAAAGCCTTACCGAAGTTAGCGAAAGATAAGCATAAGGAAAATAAACTATTCTTTTCAAAACTAAAAAAGCGTACGCCAAAGAATCTCGATAAAATTATGCAGGAACTGCATGATGATGAATTTAAACGCACCGATTGCCTGAGCTGTGCTAACTGCTGTAAAACAACAGGACCCTTATTTACAGATAAAGACATCGTTCGAATTGCCAAATTTCTTAAAATGAAACCGGGAATCTTTATAGAGAGCTATTTGTATCTTGATGAGGATAATGACTACGTTTTAAAATCGGTTCCCTGCACGTTTTTAGATGAAGATAATTATTGTCAAATCTATAACGTTCGTCCTAAAGCCTGTCGCGAATTTCCGCATACCGATAGAAAGAAATTTCAGCAGATCGCAGATTTGACAATGAAAAATGTTGCCATATGCCCGGCTGCCTTTAATATTGTGGAGCAAATGAAAGAACGCTTAAAATAATTATCTTTAGAAAAAAAACAATTGGAAGCCTTAATCGAGTATTTTGAAACTATTCCCTCATCACATCGCAGCATCATCCTGGTTGGTGGTTTAACACTTTTTTGGTTAATTGAGGGTGCGGTCCCCCTGTTTCGTTTCAGATATAATAAATGGAAACATGCCGTTCCAAATCTCTTCTTTACTCTGACCACGATCATTATAAATTTTGCGTTGGCATTTTTACTCCTGCAATCGGCTGATTGGGTGGTGTCTGCCAATTTTGGATTGATCAATTGGTTGCCTGAGATGCCACTGTGGCTCTATGTGATTATCGGAATACTTTTAATGGATTTTATAGGAGCTTATTTACCGCATTTCGTAGAACATAAAGTTAAGCCCTTATGGATGATCCATCTCGTCCATCACACCGACCATAAAGTAGATACTACAACGGCGAATCGTCATCATCCACTTGAGAGTGTCATTCGTTTTTCCTTTACACTTCTCGGTATTTTCATTATTGGGACGCCTATCGGAATCATCATGCTCTATCAATCGATGTCGCTGGTTGCAACTCAGTTTACCCATGCGAATATCCGTTTACCAAAGTCGGTAGATCACATGCTAAGTTATGTGCTTGTATCACCCGATATGCATAAAGTACATCATCATAATGTCTTACCATACACAGATTCTAACTATGGAAATATCTTCTCGGTCTGGGATCGATTTTTTGGAACATTTCGAACCCTCGATCGGGATCGGTTGAATTATGGTGTTGATGTTTTTCCCAATGAACGTGAAAACAGTAATATCATCGATCTGCTGAAACAACCCTTTCAGAAATATCGAAAACCCACGGTCAGACCGGTAGAGGAGTGATTAAATTTGATCAAATTAAATGTTGGTTAAGCTGTTGTATCTTATTACTCGTCATTATGGCATGTTCTGAAAAAAATAGGATTGAAGTCCATGGGCATCGTGGATATCGGGGACATTATCCTGAAAACACTTTACTCGGGTTTCACAAAGCCGCCGATCTTGGGGTGGATGTACTCGAGCTCGACATTTGCATTTCAAAAGACCATCAGGTTGTGGTTTCACATGAACCGTATATGAACCCGATTATTTGCGAATTAGAGGAGCATGATGAGGATCTTCAAAGTGCCGATAATACCTATAATTTATATCAGATGACTTATGATGAAATAAGGCAGTATGATTGTGGTTCAAGATCGCATCCCGATTTCCCGGCACAGCAAAATATTAAATCTTCTAAACCACTGTTAAAGGATGTTTTCGAAGAAATAAATGTATCCCATCCCGATATGCGCTATAATATTGAAATCAAGGCGCATCCGCAGATGGACGGGATCTTCACGCCTGAACCGGTTGTTTATGTGAATCTTGTTTTAGACTTGATAAGAACCTACCAACTGGAACAACAAATAATCCTTCAATCATTTGATATTAGAATTTTAGAGGAGGTTTTCAGGAGATCAAAAGCATTATCTCTTGCGTTATTGATCGATGAGAACGAAGATATGATCTCAAAACTCAGGTCGCTTTCCTTTGAACCCGAGATAATCAGTCCGCACCATATCCTTTTAAATGACAACCTCGTTCAGCAATTAAAAACTGAGGGTTACCGGATAATTCCATGGACGGTTAATGAAAAAAAGGATCTTCAACGGATGATTAGACTTGGTGTTGACGGAATTATTACCGATTACCCGGACCGCTTGTTTGGATTAATCGATCAGGATGTGAAAAATTAAGTTGGTCAAAACAGGGATAATTCGGATATTCGCGGGGCAATTAGAGAAAACAGATAAATGTCACAAATTATTTTTTTGACGTTCCTCTGATTTTTTTACCGTTCGTAGATTAAATTGAATAATAATGTACGTGTTGACTTAGATTTACGACGAGGGTCTTAAAAGCTATTAATTCACGATACGTTAGGGACAACGCGTATATTTAATGAGACACCTTGTCTATGGCTTTCTATTCGCCTTTTTTATCCTAAATACCAACATTCTTTCAGCCCAGAATAAAGTAGGGGTAATCGAAAAAAATAATAATCTTGCAGCTAAGGGATTGTTTCATGATTTAAATGAAACTAATGATACCCTGCTAATCAGGAGTTCGAAAAAAATCCAGCATATCTATTCGATAAATAGAAAAAGCGAACGTGAGATCGATCGCCCAGTTAATGAAAAAACCGTCAAAATCCCATTGCAATCATTGAGTTTCGGAAAACATGTTTTTGCTGTGAGCTATTTTCAAAAGAAGATCGTTTTTGTCGTACGTGTTCATGACCCGAACAGCACTTATCTCACTACACGCCGCACAACAGAAGTAGCTACCAACAACTAATCATATATCAGATATTGTTCGCGCATTTTTGTGAATTTCGATAAGCCTTCTGACCATGACGCTCTTATGGTTGCGTGACTCAAGCCCGATTTGATCTGCCCCTTCAAGGTTTCTGTTCCGGCAAGTTTAGTAAAGAAGTCATTGAAAAACATTTCCCTATCCGCGGTTGAATTATAGGCATCAATGAGCCAGTTAAGATTGAGCTTGTTAAGCTTTTCCTGTTTACGAAGATCCTTTCCGTAACATTTTATTCCCTGGTGCTTTGGGTACTTTGCGCCTTCATTGGGTTCGGGTTGAAATATGAAACCATATATATTCTCATCTAAAAACGGACTCCCAAAAATTTGGAACTGCATTTCTGTTCCTCGCCCGGCACTCACGTTGGTCCCTTCAAACAAACAAAGACTTGGGTACAACATGATCGATTGATCGTTGGGCAGGTTTGGTGATGGTTTGACAGGCAAATGATAAGAATGGCTGTGATCGTAATTAGCAACTGGGATCACTTCAAGAGAACAGTTTATGCCTTGGTCCAGCCACTTTTCACCATTGATCATTTTAGCATATTCACCAATGGTCATGCCATGCAGAATCGGTATGGGATGCATGCCGACAAAACTTTTATGCCTCATCTCAAGGACTGGGCCATCAATGATATGGCCATTCGGATTGGGCCGGTCCAGGACAATAAGTTGTTTACCTTGTTCTCCACAGGCTTCCATAACATAATGGAGGGTCGAAATATATGTGTAAAACCTGGCACCGACATCTTGAATGTCGAAGAGCACAACATCTACATCGCTCAATTGCTCGGCAGATGGTTTTTTATTCTTACCATAAAGGGAAATGATCGGTAACCCCGTTCTGGTATCAATTCCATCCTGAATTGCTTCTCCTGCATCAGCGGTTCCCCTGAATCCATGTTCTGGCGCAAACACTTTTCTGATATCTAATTTTAAGGCACTTAGGCTATCGACTAAATGTGTATAGGAATTGCTTTCATCATGGGTTATTATCGACGTTTGATTGGCTACTATACCGATTCGCTTGCCTTTGATTAATGGCAGATACACCTCGGTTCTGGAAGCACCCACCTGAATGGGTTGTTCATGTTGAATCCCGGAATCATTGATCGATAGCGGATCTTTTCCCGACTGATTTCGTTCTGTCTTTGTATTGCAGGAAGACAGGATTATAAGAATGAATAAAAGTGTATTTTTGACTAAAGTAAAAAGCATGGTTCCGTTTTGAATTTAGAATACTTTATAGCAAAACGCATAATTGGCAGCAAGTCGTATAAAAGTAGTGTTTCGGCACCAATAATAAAAATTGGAATTGCCGCCATCGCTATTGGTATTGTGGTTATGCTGATTGCGATTGCCACCGGAATCGGATTACAGCAGAAGATCAGGGACAAAGCTGTTGCTTTTAACGGTCACGTTACCATTGCAAACTTCGACAGCAATGTTTCGGAAGAGTCGATAAACCCGATAAGTACAAAACAAGACTTCTATCCTGAATTTAAATCCGTTCCCGAGATAACTCATATACAAGCGGTTGCTCATAAATTTGGAGTTATTCGTACCGAGACCGATTTTGAAGGTATGGTCTTCAAAGGTGTTGGTTCTGATTTTGACTGGATCTATTTTAAAGAGTTTTTAATCGAAGGCCGGATCCCTTTATTTTCAAATGAATTAAGCTCAGAAGTCATCATATCAAAATATCTTTCCGACCGTTTAAATCTAAAGATGGGTGAAGGATTTCAAATGTATTTTGCTAAAGAAGATGTTGATCGACCACCTTTTATCAGGCGTTTTGAAATTGTTGGGGTGTATCGTTCCGGGTTTCAGGAATTGGATGAGACCTATTTGATTGGTGATATTTCACACATTAAACGGTTGAATCGATGGCCAGATGACCAGGTTGGGCATTTTGAAGTTTTTATCCGGGATTATGATGATCTCGATGAAGTAGGACGGGCAATTTATCAAAACACGCCATCAACCTTAAATACTGAAACCGTAAGTCAGAAATATGCCTCAATTTTTGAGTGGATAAGTATTTTTGATAAGAATATCTATGGTATTATTGGGATAATGATTCTCGTGGCGGGAATCAATATGATCACGGCATTACTGGTTCTTATTTTAGAACGAACTCAAATGATCGGTATCCTTAAGGCTTTGGGAAGTAATAACTGGAGCATTCAAAAGATCTTTATGTATAATGCCGGATATTTGATTTTGTTGGGTTTATTTTGGGGAAATTTAATCGGTATCGGATTGCTTGTCCTGCAAAAGCAATTCGGATTTTTTCCACTCGATCCAGAAGTTTATTATGTCACCCAGGCACCGGTCTATTTAAGCGTGGGTTATATAGCCCTTCTGAATGTGGGAACCTTTGTAGTATGTCTTATCATGTTGTTGGTGCCATCTTTTATAATTTCAAAAATTTCTCCGGTTAAAGCTATCCGGTTTGAGTAACTAAAACGAAATAAGAATAAGTGATGAACGATTGTTAATGCTGGTTCATTTGTTAGGATGAAGTTGAACTTTTGGTTATTTTTGCCGCGCAAAACACCACCCATGGAATACGCCGAAAATATATTAGGTACGATTGGAAATACCCCGCTTGTAAAAATCAACAGGTTGACTAAAGATCTGCCATGTTTGGTACTCGCAAAATATGAAACCTTTAATCCCGGTAATTCGGTCAAGGACCGTATGGCTGTAAAAATGATTGAAGATGCCGAAGCAGATGGCCGTCTAAAACCGGGTGGCACAATAGTGGAAGGCACATCAGGTAATACCGGAATGGGATTGGCCCTCGCCGCAATAGTAAAAGGCTATAAATGTATTTTTGTTACCACAGATAAACAATCGAAAGAAAAAGTCGACGTACTTAAGGCAGTCGGCGCCCGCGTAGAGGTTTGTCCGACTGATGTTGAACCCGAAGACCCACGTTCATACTACTCAGTAGCCAAACGATTAGGTGAAGAAACGGAGAATTCCTGGTATGTCAACCAGTACGATAATCCATCAAACATGCTGGCTCATTACGAAAGTACAGGTCCGGAAATCTGGAAACAGACCGATGGCAAAGTGACTCATTTTGTTGTTGGAGTAGGCACCGGTGGAACGATATCGGGAGTTGGTAAATATCTGAAGGAACAAAATCCGGAAGTAAAAATCTGGGGTGTTGATACCTACGGCAGTGTTTTTAAAAAATATCATGAAACCGGTATTTTCGATAAAAATGAAATATATCCTTATATAACTGAAGGTATCGGTGAAGATATTTTACCGGAAAATGTTGATTTCAGTATTATAGATGGGTTCACAAAGGTGACAGATAAAGATGCAGCCATCTATACCCAGCGCCTTGCAAGAGAGGAGGGGATGTTCCTTGGGAATTCTGCTGGCGCAGCGATAAAGGGCGTCCTTCAGTTGAAAGAACATTTTAAAAAAGATGACATCGTTGTCGTATTGTTTCATGATCATGGCAGTCGATATGTTGGAAAAATGTTCAATGAAGACTGGATGCGCGCCCAGGGATTTATTGAATAAATCGAATCCTGATTACCCAACAGATGAATGGGTTACCTCATGTTTTATAATTTCCAGCTGTAGTATATTTCTTTCATGTATTTAATGAATTAACTGTCTATCAACATGACGATTGGTTAAAAAGACTGGTATTTTTTTGGAAAATTGATATTTTGCACTATCTTCGACGAAATACATATTTAATCGACGAAATACACTTTAACCCCAAAACTACAGTGAACCGTTATGAAAGTGCAACAAATATCCCTCTTACCATATTCATGGAGAGATGACATATCACAATTAAATATAGATGCCAATTTACTTCTGCTCTTTATGTCTCCCAAATTTAAGGAGAGACAGGAGGTATTGGATTATCTAAATACAAAATATCCGGAAGCGATAATAACTGGTTGCTCAACGGCTGGTGAAATTTCCGATATACACGTCAATGATTTCAGTGTATCGCTTACCGCGGTTCAATTCGAGAAAGTTGAGCAAAGACTGGCTGTTGTTCAGATTGAGGATATGAAGTTTAGTTACAAATCGGGACAGCAGCTTGGAACCAAGCTTAAAGCAGATGACTTAAAACATCTTTTGGTATTGAGCGATGGGTTAAACATTAATGGTGCCGATTTGGTCGCGGGTCTTCGCGCATCACTTCCTGAGGTTAGTATAACCGGGGGTCTTGCTGCAGATGGATCCGATTTTAATGAAACATTCATAATAGCCAATGATTATATTGGTGATAAACATGTTGTAGCGGTTGGATTCTATGGTGAGCATTTAAAAGTTGGCTATAGTTCTAAAGGCGGCTGGGACAGTTTCGGAATTGAACGATTGGTGACCAAATCCCATAAAAATGTACTTTATGAATTAGACGGCTTGCCAGCCCTTGAAATTTATAAATCATTTCTCGGTAGCGAGGCTGACAATTTGCCTAGTTCAGCTCTTCTATTTCCAATTAGTATGAGAGATAATGAAAATGACCGACCGTTGGTTCGAACTATATTATCAGTAAATGAAGACGATCAAAGTTTAACTTTTGCGGGAAATATTCACCAGGGCTCTTATGTACGGCTTATGAAGGCAAATATTGACCGGCTCATTAAAGGGTCTGAGCAATCGGCTAAGGTAGCGAACGATATCTTCAAAGAATCAGCAGATCTTGCCATTTTAATTAGCTGCGTAGGCCGAAGACTTGTATTAAAACAATTGATTGAAGAAGAGGTTGAAGTGGTTCGGGAAGTCGTTGGAGATAAACCCAAAATCACAGGTTTTTACTCTTATGGTGAAATCGCTCCACATGGCGAATTTTCACCCTGTGAATTGCATAATCAATCCATGACCATCACAACCCTGAGTGAATGCTGAAAAAAGATCGACATAGACTTCTTAAACGCCAAATAAGAAAAGCTGGACTGCAAAATTATGCCGGTGAAAAAATCTCGCGGTTTCTTGATATGATCGACGAGGCCTATTTCAGTTTTGATACCGATTTAAACAGGGTTGAAACAATTCTTGAAGAAAGTTCAAAAGAACTGTTCCGGGTCAATCAAACACTGCGTAACGAAAGTGAATTTGCGAAATCGAGGTTAAATAATATTGTAAACTCGATTCATGATGTGCTTTTCCAAACGGATAATTTCGGGAATTTCATATACCTGAATAAAGCCTGGTATGAATTGACCGGCTTATCGTGGAAACGCTCTATCGGAAAAAACTATAAAAATCTTATGGTCGGCCTTAACCGACAAGAAAAACTTAGGATAAAAAAATTCCTGAAGGAAAGAAAAAAAGACTATCGAACTGTTTTTAAATATTACAAACCAAATAGAGAGCTGAAGTGGATTGAGCTTAATATGTCAATCACCTATGATAAGAAAGGCAATGCCAACGGGACCATTGGAACCATGATTGATGTGACGGTTCTTAAAGAGACGGAAATCCAATTGAACAAAGCCAGTCAAGCCAAAGATGAATTCCTTTCAACGATGTCACATGAAATCAGGACACCTTTGAATGCTGTTATCGGATTGACCAATATTCTTCTTCTTGAAGAACACTTGCCAAAACAGATCGAAAACCTGGAAGCCTTGAAATATTCAGGAGAACATTTGTTGGGATTGATCAATAACATCCTGGATTTGAATAAAATCCATTCAGGACATGTACATTATGTTGAGGCTGAGTTCAGCATGAAAGACCTTATTAACGAATTACATGCCCATTTCAGGCATACAGCCGGCAAACGTTATTTGGTTTTTAAAATTTCTACTGATAAAAATATTCCCGATGCCATATTAGGTGATCGCTTGATGCTGATCCAGGTTTTGAAGAATCTGTTGGGAAATGCCTTTAAATTCACCGACAATGGTAAGGTCGAATTACGAATCGAATTGATGGAACTTGATAATGCTGAGGTACGACTTAAATTCTCGGTTTCCGATACCGGAATAGGCATCCCTGCAAGGAAACAAAAATCTATTTTTAACAGGTTCGTGCAGGCCGAGCATAATACATCGAGACTATATGGAGGAACAGGATTAGGATTGACAATCAGTAAAAAAATACTGAACATTCTAAACAGTGATCTTCAATTGAAAAGTGATGAGGGTGAGGGATCGACCTTTGCATTTGAGTTAGGCTTTAAACTTGCAAAGCCAAAAATTGTATCGAAAGGAAAAGCGAAATTAGGCGAAACTACTACAGATCAGATCAAATTAAAAGTGCTGGTTGCTGAAGACAATAAACTCAACCAAATGGTGCTCGGTAAGCTATTGAGTAAATGGGGAATAATCTATACCATTACAAATGACGGACTTGAATTGCTGGAAGTGTTTGAAAACGACGATTTTGATCTCATTTTAATGGATTTACAAATGCCTAATTTAGACGGCTATAAGACGACAAAACGGATCAGAAAACTACCGAATCTTTCCAAGGCAAATATTCCAATTATAGCTTTAACCGCCTTTGCCCAGGAAGAGGTTAAGATAAAGACTTCAAAATTTGAGATGAACGGTTTTATGACCAAGCCATTTAATCCTAATGAATTTCATAAACTCCTTAGTTTTTATGGAAACAAGATTCAAAATGCCGGGTAATTAGGCAAAGATTTTCATTTTCTTAGACGACAATTATTTTGTACTTTCATTGTAATGAGAGAAAATTTTCTACATTACATTTGGCAGTTTCAAAAATTTGACCACCAGGATCTCAAAACAAGTTGTGGTAAATTATTGATGATCCTGAATCCAGGCGAACCGAATTATCATGCCGGCCCTGATTTCTTTAATGGTAGGATTAGAATAAACGGCCAACTCTGGGCTGGAAACATAGAAATTCATTTAAAATCATCTGGTTGGTATGAACACGATCACCATAATGATCATTCATATGACAATGTCATTCTGCATGTTGTATGGCGGGATGATGCTGAAGTAAGGCACCATGACGGGTCCCGAATTCCATGCCTCAGTCTGGCCGGCAGGGTTTCCGATAACATCCTCACTCAGTATGAAACACTATTCAATAGAAAACAAAAATGGATCAATTGCGAAGCTCACATTAAAGCAAATGTTAAGGTCGCATTTAAGGACTGGTTCTCTTTTTTAATCAAGCAGCGTCTTTACTATAAAATGGAAATTATTAAAGAGCAATTAAGACGCTCAAACAATAACTGGGAGGCGGTTTTATTTCAACTTCTCGCAAAATATTTTGGGTCTGGATTAAACAGTGAAGCTTTCTATACCATGGCACGGCAACTTGATTTCAAAATGGTTCAAAAATTAAAGCAGGATCCGTTAGCCCTTGAGGCTCTATTTTTTGGTATCACAGGTCTTTTTAATAAAACTGCTGATGACGAGTATTATAACCAACTTAAAACCACCTATTCCTTTTTAAGACGAAAATTTGAGCTTGAGAATCATCAACTTATTCCACTTCGTTTTTTTAGGCTTAGACCTGCATCATTCCCCACGATTCGCCTGTCGCAACTGGCCCAGCTTTATTCAAAAAGTAATGGATTATTTGAACAACTGACAACATCTCAGGATCTTGACCTCCTGCGCAATGTTTTTGAAATAAAGGCCTCTGAATTCTGGAATGATCATTATCGATTTGAGGTGGTTTCAAAACATCGGCCAAAGAATCTGTCCGTAAATTTTATTAATAGCATATTAATCAATGTCGTAATACCCCTTCAATATGTTTATCATGAGACAAAAGGAAAATCCTTTATTAATCGAGGTCTCAATTTAATGAGACAAATCCCTGCCGAATCAAATAGTATTTTATCAGGCTTCAAGGGTTTGGGCATTGAATTGGAGCATGCATACGATACGCAGTCGCTCCTGCATCTCTATAATAATTATTGTTCCAAGAATAATTGTTTAGAATGCGATATCGGTAATGAAATTTTAAACCGAAATATGTAACTTGCGCTGATGAAAGTCTTTTATGCGGTATTGTTATATTTTCAAAAACACGGATTCTATGTTTGCCAGAGAATTGCCGATCGTTTGGGTATTCGGGCAAGGGTGGTAAGAACGTCATTTATATATCTGACTTTTGTTACCCTTGGATTCGGTTTTGCTTTATATTTATTTTTCGCGTTTTGGATGCGCATCAAAGATCTAGTTTATACCAAACGAACCTCTGTGTTCGACCTGTAATAGTAAATGGGGAAGTCCATAATCAGCGTTTTCTGGTCTAAAATCAATATGGCGATTATCATGTTGGTTTCCTTGATGGGGATTGGTGTAGTCGGTTTTAAACTGTTGACCAATTATTCATGGGTTGATGCGTTTTATATGACTGTAATCACCATTTCTACGGTCGGATTTGGTGAGGTTAAACCACTTGATCCGAGTGCGAAGGTATTTACCGTTTTTCTCATATTAACCAGCTTTATCGTTGTGGGTTATGCCATTAAAGTTATCACAGAATATATTTTAACTCTAAATGATGCTGAAGAAATAAAACTCAAAAAAATGCAGAAAAAAATTGATAGTCTTTCTGATCACATAATAATATGTGGCTATGGTAGAAACGGAAGGCAAGCCGCAAAAAAACTGATGACTTATGGGGAAAATTTCGTCGTGATAGAAAAAAATAAAGAAATTGTGGATAAGTATCAAATCGATGAGCTTCTGTTTGTACACGGTAATGCAGATGACGATACTGTATTGGATCAGGCAGGAATCAAACGGGCACGCTGTCTCATTTCTGCCCTGCCGAGTGATGCCGATAACCTCTTTATTGTGCTCTCGGCGCGTCAAATAAATTCTGAAATCAGGATAATTAGCCGGGCCTCAGAGGAAACCTCAAACTCCAAACTTAAATTGGCGGGCGCTAATAATGTTATTTTACCAGACAGAATAGGTGGTGACCATATGGCGTCATTGGTTGTTGTTCCTGACCTTATCGAGTTTATCGATAACCTGGCCATTTTGGGTGAAACGAATATTAATATTGAACAAGTCGAGGTCGATAAACTCTATGATACTTCAAAGATCAAAACAATAAAAGAATTAGATCTCAGGCGGAAAACCGGATGTAACGTGATCGGTTATAAAGGACCAAAAGGGGCCTATATCGTTAACCCGGAAGCCAGTCAAAAATTGCTCGCTGAGTCGAAAGTAGTCGTTTTGGGTAGACCTGAGCAAATTCAAAAGCTCAATTCACTTTACAACATTTAAACATGCTTTGCTTTTAACAGCATTTGTTTTAAAAACTCGTTTTTTTTTAGCATCTTGCCTCGAATTACACTAAAAAACGAAGAAAACTACTAACTAATAAATAACTATTATGAGGAATCTCCTTCTCCTTTTCTTTGCCTTAATTTCGCCATTAATATCAATCGCCCAGGAAGCCGAAAAAGGTCTTGACGAACGTGTTAATGACGCATTTATGCCTATTGCCGAAGCCTGGGAAGGATTAGTGTTATATCCCGTTCCTATAGGAGAATACCAGATCCCATTCGTGGTTATTCTACTCGTTGTTGGTGCAAGTTTTTTTACCTTAATCTTTAAATTCCCGAATATCTTCAAGTTTCCGCTTGCCATTAACACCGTTAGAGGTAAGTATGACGATATTGAACAACACGGTGTTGAAGAAAAGGTAGCCGTAAATATTGTTGAAGGCGATTTACCTGACACCATCCGAGATGAAAGCAGGGAAGGTGAAGTAAGTCATTTCCAGGCACTCGCAACAGCCGTCTCAGGAACGGTTGGATTAGGAAATATTGCCGGTGTAGCCATCGCTATTGCCTTAGGTGGACCAGGAGCTACCTTCTGGATGATAGTTTGTGGATTTATAGGAATGTCGACAAAATTCGTTGAGTGTACATTAGGGGTGACCTATCGTGATGTTGGTGAAGATGGAACCGTATATGGTGGTCCGATGTACTACCTTTCAAAAGGTCTGAAAGAACGAAATATGGCTTGGTTTGGTAAATTCCTGGCTGTCCTGTTTGCAATTTTATGTATCGGGGCATCTTTTGGCGGCGGAAATGCGTTTCAATCGAATCAGGCTACCGTACAGTTGTCGTCACTGCTCGGACTCGAAGGCGGGTCAACCGGATTTATAATTGGTATTGTTTTGGCAATACTTGTAGGGATTGTTATTATTGGTGGTATTAAACGAATTGCCAGCATAACAGAAAAAATAGTCCCTTTTATGGCCGGTATTTATGTACTGGCAGCTCTTGTAATCATATTTGCTAATTTCTCATACATCGATGATGCCTTCGGATTGATATTTGCCGGGGCATTTACACCCATGGCCGGACTTGGTGGTTTGGTTGGTGTATTGATTGTTGGATTCCAACGGGCAGCTTTCTCTAATGAAGCAGGAGCAGGATCTGCAGCCATTGCACACTCTGCCGTAAAAACAAGATATCCTGCATCGGAAGGTGTTGTGGCCTTACTTGAACCATTCATCGATACGGTGGTCATCTGTACCATGACAGCGCTGGTGATTATTTTCTTTAATATCGATGGTGACAATGTTCAAAGTATTTTCCAATATGGTGCTGCCGGAGATTCCGCCAGTAGCGTACTACTCAATTCTGATGGAAGTACAGTCGGCGGGGTCGACCTGACCTCAATGGCCTTCGACTCAGTCATTCCCGGCTTTTCTTATGTGCTCACCATTGCCATAGTTTTATTTGCGTTTTCCACGATGATTTCATGGTCGTATTACGGACTTCAATCCTGGAAATATTTATTCGGCAAAGGAAAAACAGCCGACATTATGTATAAGATATTGTTCCTGATATTCGTTGTAATCGGTGCTGCAGCAACACTTGATGCCGTTATCAAATTCTCTGATGCCATGATATTAGCCTTGGTATTCCCGAATATGATCGGACTCTTTTTCTTATTCCCAAAAGTAAGACAAGAGGTGAGCAGATATCTAGAGGCCATAAGGGCTGCAAAAGACTAACAACATGTAATGCTTATAAAAAGATCCCATTTCAGGTTTACACACCGACAACGAAATGGGATCTTTTTTTTGCTATTCCTCATTATAGGGTTACAGTCACTATATTATTACATCAGCGGGTTTGTTGTCGAATCAGATATTAACGATGTTGTCGTAAGACAATACCAAACTGAGATCGATTCACTTCGGAAAATTGCTCTTCAATCCTCGAAGCCGAAAATAACACCCTTCAATCCAAACTTTATAACCGATTTTAAAGGCTATACCCTCGGGATGACCAATGAAGAAATCGATAGGCTTCTCACGTTTCGGGAGAATGGAAAATGGGTCAATTCCGCAAGGGAATTTCAAAGGGTCACCAAGGTTTCCGATTCTCTTCTTAAGCAGATAAAACCATTTTTTAAATTTCCTGATTGGGTTAATTCAAACAGCAGCTCAATGCAAGCAAGGAACCTCAATGGGGATTCCTCATTTAAAGGAAAGAAAATTGATTTAAACAAAGCAACGGCTCTTGATTTACAGGAAGTGAATGGTGTTGGCCCGGTTCTTTCGGAACGTATCATTCGATTTCGAAATTCATTTCCCGACGGGTTCATTCATGAGATTCAACTGATTGACGTTTACGGGCTATCCGAAAGTGTGCTTGAACGTCTGTATCAGCGTTTCGAGGTGAAAAGCCCCAGAATTGTTGAAAAGTTCGCGCTTAATAAAACAACTGTCGAGCAGTTGGTCCAGGTACAGCATATCGATTATGAACTTGCTTATGCCATTATTAATGAGCGAAGCTTAAGAGAAGGATTCAAATCCTGGGAGGAATTAACAAAAGTTAAAGATTTCCCGGCTGCAAAAATTGATATAATTCGATTATATTTGACGCTTGATTAATACGTGATGCTATGAAGAGCATGTACTTCACAGAAGAACATCAATTATTTCGAAAAAGTTTACAAAAATTTCTTGCGAAAGAAGTCCTGCCGCATGTTGATAAATGGGAGAAAGAAGGCGTTATTGATCGCTTTATTTGGGATCGGTTTGGTGAAATGGGTTACTTCGGATTGCCGTATCCCGAAGCCTATGGTGGCCATGAATTGGATATGTTCTATACGGTGATCCTCTTAGAGGAATTGCAGAAAGTGAGATCGGGAGGATTTGCTGCCGCGATCTGGGCACATGCCTATCTGGCGATGACCCATTTGAATGCCGAAGGCAATCACAACATTAAGCAGCGTTATCTGGCCCCGAGTATTTCAGGAGAGAAGATAGGCTGTCTGGCCGTTACAGAACCCTTTGGAGGCAGTGATGTAGCCGGAATGAGAACTACCGCCATGAAGCATGGTGAGACCTATGTGCTGAATGGGTCAAAAACTTTCATCACAAACGGACACTATTGTGATTATATGGTTGTTGCCGCTAAGACCAGCCCTGAACTTGGAAATAAGGGCATAAGTATGTTTGTTGTAGATCGGGATTCTAAAGGGATCCAAACTACAAAACTCGATAAACTGGGATGGCGAGCTTCCGACACAGCCGAAATATCATTTGATAATGTAACGGTTCCTGCTGAAAATCTGCTTGGTGAAGAAAGCAAAGGGTTTCCCTATATCATGCAACACTTCGCTCTTGAAAGATTGCTCATGGCTATCAATTCACATGCCCGTGCTGAATATGCCCTCGATTACACTAAAAAATATATGTCAGAGCGAAAAACCTTTGGCAAATCTCTTGATCAATACCAGGCCCTGCGCCATACCTTCGCCGACCGTTATGCTCAGATGGAAATTTGTCGTGAGTATAATTATACCGTTGCTCAAAAACTGAACAGCGGCGAATATGCCGTTAAAGAGGCTACAATAGCGAAATTAACCTCGACAAAGATGGCCGATGAAGTCATTTATGATTGTTTACAGTTTTTAGGTGGTTATGGCTATATGGAGGAATATCCCTTGGCACGCCTGTTACGTGATAGTCGCCTCGGCCCGATAGGCGGTGGAACTTCGGAAATTTTGCGAGAGATTATCGCAAAAATGGTCATCGATAACAAAACCTATAAACGGTCTACATAAATATTTAATAAAGAATTGCGTATTTTGATAGAGTTAGTATCTTTGCGCCTGAAATTCTAAAAGAGAGGAGGTCAGGACCTATGTTAATCATTCCAATAAAAGAAAGTGAAAATATAGACAGAGCATTGAAACGTTTTAAACGAAAATTCGATAAAACAGGAACAATGCGCCAATTGCGCAAAAGAAAGCAATTTAACAAACCTTCTATAGAACGTCGTGCTATTGTGCAAAAAGCGCAATACATACAGACCCTAAGAGACGCTGAAGATATTTAAACTACAATATCCAAATAGTAAAACCCGTTCCATATTGAAACGGGTTTTTTTTATGCAAATCGTTTTTGTTTTGTAAATTTAAATTCAACAATTATAGTCTGCATGACCTTCAAATCGTTTCTTGATTATTTATTACTCGAAAAAAATTTTTCTGTGCATACCATCACGGCGTATAAACAGGATCTGGAATCGTTTGAAAATTTTTTAAAATCTGAACTCGATCTTGCAAAACCTGAAAAGGCTACATATAATCTTATAAGAAATTGGATCGTCTACCTGGTTGAACAGGGTTTGACAAACCGAACGATCAACCGGAAGATGAGCGCATTGAATTCCTATTATAAATTTCTTCTCAAAGTTGGTGATATTTCGATTAATCCCCTAGCCAGGCATAGGGCTTTGAAAACAAAGAAATCCATTCAAATCCCCTTCTCGGAGGCAGAAATTCTAACGGTACTCGACGAACTTAATTTTGATGACACTTTCGAAGGTAATCGCAATAAGGCCATTATCGAACTTTTTTATTCGACCGGGATAAGGCGCGCAGAGTTGATCCAACTCAGACTAAAGGATGTCGATTTTACGAACGGATCGGTTAAAGTCCTGGGAAAAAGAAATAAAGAACGTATCATTCCACTTTTACCGACGGTCTTGAAATCAATCGACAAATACATGGCCACACGTACAGATCTTGAAACGGTGCATGACGATGAATTTTTATTTTTAACGAAAAAGGGTTATAAAGTATATGAAACTCTTGTGTACAGAATAATTAATGATTATTTTAGTAAGGCATCGTACAAGGTTAAGAAGAGCCCTCACATTCTCAGGCATTCGTTCGCGACACATTTGCTGAACCAGGGCGCGGACTTAAATGCGGTTAAAGAATTACTTGGGCATAGCAGCTTGGCAGCTACACAAGTTTATACACATGGAAGTATTGCTGAATTAAAAAAAATACATGCACAATCCCATCCCAGACAAAAATAATTAGTAGAAAACCGAAGTTTAACCTAAATCTTTTAATATGAGAGTCAACACCCAATCTGTTAATTTTACCGCCGATCGAAAGTTAATTGACTTTATTCAAAGGCGTATGGACAAACTTGATAAGTATTATGATAAAGTGCTTACCAGTGATGTGTTTCTCAAAGTGGAAAACACCAGCGAAAAAGAGAATAAGATTTTCGAGGCTCGAATAAGAGTCCCCGGTGACAGTTTTGTTGTAAAAAAGATGTGTAAATCGTTCGAGGAAGGAGCTGATTCTGCTGTAAGTTCACTCGAAAGACAATTGATAAAACGCAAACAAAAAATTCGACCCCATTTATAGATGAATATTTTTCAGTAAAAAGGTTTTGATTAAAAAAATAAATCAATACATTTGCAGTCCGTTAGAAATAGCGGACTTTTTTTGTATAAAAAAGTGATTAAAAGGCCGATATAGCTCAGCTGGCTAGAGCAGCTGATTTGTAATCAGCAGGTCGTGGGTTCGAGTCCCTCTATCGGCTCACAAGTTCATTAAAAGAGTGAAATACACTAGAGTTTGGGGAGATACTCAAGCGGCCAACGAGGACAGACTGTAAATCTGTTGGTTTTTACCTTCGCAGGTTCGAATCCTGCTCTCCCCACATTACTTTATTTGGGAAGGAGTAGAAAGCTTGCTTTCTTAAGGCTGAGATAAAAAGTAATTTTGACCTGAGACTCATATGACAATAGGTTGTATGGCCGGCAAAAATGGAAAGGAAACTCTATTTAAGGATAAAATTAAGCGGGAGTAGCTCAGTTGGTAGAGCGTCAGCCTTCCAAGCTGAATGTCGCCGGTTCGAACCCGGTCTCCCGCTCAAAGTTTTAGCCGGTGTAGCTCAGGGGTAGAGCGTTTCCTTGGTAAGGAAGAGGTCACGGGTTCAAATCCCGTCATTGGCTCTTTTTTTTAAAGATAAATTGAACACTAATATTATATAACTAATATTAAATTTTAAATCATGGCAAAGGAAACTTTTGATCGTTCCAAACCGCACTTAAATATAGGTACAATTGGACACGTCGATCACGGTAAAACGACATTGACTGCTGCTATTACCAAAGTTTTGGCAGAGAAGGGTTTATCAGAAGCACGAGAATTCGATTCAATCGATAATGCTCCTGAAGAAAAAGAAAGAGGTATTACAATTAATACGGCCCACGTTGAATACCAAACGGCTAATCGTCACTATGCGCACGTTGACTGTCCAGGTCACGCCGATTACGTTAAGAACATGGTAACTGGTGCTGCTCAGATGGACGGTGCTATTTTGGTGGTTGCGGCTACCGATGGTCCAATGCCACAAACACGTGAGCATATCCTACTTGGACGTCAGGTTGGAATTCCACGAATCGTAGTCTTCTTGAACAAGGTTGATATGGTTGATGATGATGAACTTCTTGAACTAGTTGAAATGGAAGTAAGAGAATTGCTTTCATTCTACGAATATGATGGAGACAATGGACCGGTAATTTCTGGTTCTGCTCTTGGTGCCTTGAATGGTGAAGCAAAATGGGTCGATACCGTAATGGAATTGATGGAAGCTGTTGATACTTGGATCGAGCTGCCTGTACGTGACGTTGAAAAACCATTCCTTATGCCAATTGAAGATGTATTCTCGATTACAGGTCGTGGTACTGTTGCAACTGGACGTATTGAAACTGGTGTCGCTAACACAGGTGACCCTGTTGATATTATCGGTATGGGTGCTGAAAAATTGACTTCAACTATTACAGGTGTTGAAATGTTCCGTAAGATCCTTGATCGCGGTGAAGCTGGTGATAATGTAGGTATCCTGTTAAGAGGTATTGAAAAGACCGATATCCGTCGTGGTATGGTAATCTGTAAACCAGGTTCTATCACACCACACGCTAAATTTAAAGCGGAAGTCTATATCCTGAAAAAAGAAGAAGGTGGTCGTCATACGCCATTCCACAATAATTATCGTCCACAGTTCTACGTTCGTACTACCGACGTAACTGGAAACATCATTCTTCCTGATGGTGTTGAGATGGTAATGCCTGGTGACAACTTGACGATTACTGTTGATCTTATTCAGGCGATTGCACTTAACGTTGGTTTGCGATTCGCAATCCGTGAAGGTGGTCGTACTGTGGGTGCCGGTCAGGTAACTGAGATATTAGACTAAACATAAGTTTAAAATATATAGTTGAGGTATTCCGGATTTATACGGAATGCCTTGACTTGTATTTACGGGTTTACCTGCCTGCCGGCAGGCAGGGCTCAGAACTGAGCGAATGAGAAATAGGTAATTCCGATATGAAATGACAGCTGATAAAAGGTTTGGAATTTCAATAATAATACGGGTTTAGCTCAGTTGGTAGAGCACTGGTCTCCAAAACCAGGTGTCGGGAGTTCGAGTCTCTCAACCCGTGCAAATGGTACAAACGAGGCGAGATACCTGTCCTGAGCAAAGTCGACGGAGGTCTCTCAAACCGTGTTAAAAAATACATGTGAATAAATCGTCAGGGGTATCCCGAAATGGTTTTGAACCATGTGAAGTTGTAAGTCAGATGACATACAACGCGAGAAATTAAAACGATAGCAAAATGATCGATTACATTAAAGAATCTTTTGATGAACTCAAGAACCACGTGAGTTGGCCAAGTTGGGCTGAAGCTCAAAACCTAACGGTAATCGTGGCCGTGTTCTCTATTATTTTTTCATTGGCTATTTGGGGTATTGATACCGTTTTCGGTAAGGTAGTAGAGTTTTATTTTGGTCTGTTAAGCTAAATGGGAGTAATCATGTCAGAACAGGGGATTGAGAAGAAGTGGTATGTTGTAAGAGCTGTCAGCGGACAGGAGAATAAGATCAAAACTTACATTGAGAATGAGATCGCCAGATTAGGTCTTGAAGATTATGTTGAGCAGGTTTTGGTGCCTACCGAGAAGGTGATTCAAATTCGGAATGGAAAAAAAATAAACAAAGAGAAAGTTTATTTCCCCGGGTACATCATGATTAAAGCGAATTTAAGCGGAGAGATTCCACACATCATCAAGTCGATTACAAATGTGATCGGATTCCTTGGTGAGACAAAAGGTGGTGACCCTGTTCCGTTACGTCAATCAGAAGTAAATCGTATGCTTGGTAAGGTTGATGAACTTGCTTTGGAAGCCGATGCCAATGTCGCCATTCCTTTTATAGTAGGAGAAACAGTAAAAGTTATTGACGGACCGTTTAATGGTTTCGATGGAACTATCGAAAAGATCAATGAAGAAAAGCGTAAGCTTGAAGTTATGGTGAAGATTTTCGGAAGAAAAACTCCACTGGAACTCAGCTACATGCAGGTTGAAAAAATTTAATTAATTGTTACAATAAATAAACAGACGTGTTTTTCGCTTCCAACTTAATAGCAGGTCTGAACTAAATGTTTAAAAATGGCAAAAGAGTTAAGTAAAGTAGTAAAACTACAAGTAAGGGGAGGTGCCGCGAACCCATCGCCACCGGTCGGACCCGCTTTAGGTGCTGCTGGAGTTAACATCATGGAGTTCTGTAAGCAGTTTAACGCTAGAACGCAGGACAAACAAGGCAAAGTCCTTCCAGTTGTTATCTCGGTGTTTAAAGACAAATCGTTTGAATTTGTCGTGAAAACACCTCCAGCCGCCGTGCAATTATTGGAAGCGGCCAAGATAAAGAAGGGTTCTGGTGAACCGAACAGACAAAAGGTTGCCCGCGTAAGCTGGGATCAGGTTAGATCTATTGCGGAAGACAAAATGGTTGATCTCAATGCATTTACAGTAGATTCTGCTATGAAAATGGTAGCCGGTACAGCGCGATCAATGGGTATAACCGTTAAAGGCGGTGAAAAACCGAACTAAAAATCTTTATTGAAAATGGCAAGATTAACAAAGAAACAAAAACAGGCTGCAGAGAAACTCGATAAGACTAAACTGTATAGCCTTGAAGAAGCTTCACAACTGGTTAAGGATATTACCAATGTCAAGTTTGATGCATCTGTTGATTTAGCGGTTCGATTGGGTGTTGACCCAAAGAAAGCTAATCAAATGGTTCGTGGTGTGGTAACACTGCCTCATGGAACTGGTAAAGATGTTAAAGTACTTGCACTGGTTACTCCAGACAAGGAAGACGAAGCGAAAGAAGCAGGAGCCGACTATGTCGGTCTTCAGGAATATCTCGATAAGATCAAAGGTGGTTGGACTGATGTAGACGTAATTGTTACCATGCCAAGTGTTATGGGTAAGTTAGGTCCTCTAGGTCGAATTCTTGGACCTCGTGGTCTGATGCCAAACCCAAAAACGGGTACGGTAACTATGGATGTTGGCAAGGCCGTGGGTGATGTTAAAGCAGGTAAAATCGATTTTAAAGTCGATAAAACCGGTATCGTTCATGCGTCAATAGGTAAAGCCTCGTTTTCGGCAGATAAAATCGCCGGAAATGCACAGGAATTATTAACAACACTTGCGAAAATGAAACCGACCTCATCTAAAGGTACTTATATGAAAAGTATTTCAATGAGCAGTACCATGAGTGCGGGAATAGCAATCGATCCTAAAGCCCACAACTAGTAGTTAAATCCTTTAATTATGACAAGAGAAGAAAAATCACAAGTAATCAAAGAATTGACTGCAGACTTAGCGGACAACACCAATATCTATCTTACAGATATTTCAGGATTGAATGCAGGTCAAACATCAGCGCTGAGACGAGCTTGTTTTAAAGCTAACATCAGGTTGGCAGTTGTTAAGAACACCTTGTTTGAAAAAGCAATGGAAGCTTCAGAAAAAGAATTTGGGGAATTGCCTTCAATTCTTAAAGGGAATACATCGGTAATGTATGCTGAAACTGGAAATGCACCTGCAAAGGTGATCAAAGCGTTCAGAAAAAAATCCGATAAACCTGTATTGAAAGGCGCCTTTATTGAAGAGGCTATTTATCTTGGAGATGATCAGCTGGATATGCTGGTTAGTATTAAATCTAAAGATGAATTGATCGGAGATATCATTGGATTGCTGCAATCGCCAGCGAAAAACGTGATATCTGCACTTCAATCTGGAGGCGGTAAACTTTCCGGTATTCTGAAGACACTCTCAGAGAAAGAGGGTTAATAATTAAGTACGCACTTTTTAAAAATATATATTAAAAACATTATTAAAACGATAGAAAAAATGGCAGATTTAAAAGATTTTGCAGAACAGTTGGTTAACTTAACGGTTAAAGAAGTTAACGAATTAGCTGATATATTAAAAGAAGAGTACGGCATTGAGCCTGCTGCTGCTGCAGTTGCAGTTGCTGCTGGTGGTGCTGCCGGTGGTGGTGATGAAGCCGCTGAGGAGAAATCAGAATTTGATGTGATCCTTAATGCTGCTGGCGCTTCTAAATTAGCTGTTGTTAAATTGGTTAAAGAATTAACTGGTCTAGGATTGAAAGACGCTAAAGGTCTTGTTGATAATGCACCATCCCCAATCAAAGAAGGTGTGTCTAAAGACGAAGCTGAAGGTCTTAAATCCGCTCTCGAAGAAGCAGGTGCTGAGGTTGAGCTTAAGTAAGCTCCCCTTAACCTACAATATATGGTTTAGGTCTGGAGAATTGTGCTCTCAGACCTAAACCCTTTTGTGTATATAAAGGTTTTATATACATCCATTTTTAATTTTAATTAAAATCTCGTCCGTCGATGCAAGCAAAACAAGCTGAAAGAATTAACTTCTCTTCTATTGTAAACCGTACGGAATACCCAGATTTTCTGGATATTCAGATAAAATCCTTCCAGGATTTTTTCCAGTTAGAAACGAAATCAGAAGAGCGGGAAGATGAAGGGCTGTACAACACCTTCATGGAGAACTTTCCCATAACGGATACGCGTAATCAATTTGTACTCGAATTTCTTGATTACTTTATCGATCCTCCGCGATATACCATTCAGGAGTGTATAGAACGTGGTTTGACCTATAGCGTTCCGCTAAAGGCCAGATTAAAACTCTATTGTACCGATCCCGAACATGAAGATTTTGAAACAATCGTGCAGGATGTTTATCTGGGAACAATTCCCTATATGACACCAAGCGGAACTTTTGTTATCAATGGAGCCGAACGAGTAGTTGTTTCACAGTTACATCGTTCACCGGGTGTGTTCTTCGGACAATCATTCCATGCAAACGGTACTAAACTTTATTCTGCACGGGTCATTCCGTTTAAAGGATCATGGATTGAATTCGCTACCGATATCAACAGCGTCATGTACGCTTATATCGACAGAAAGAAAAAATTACCGGTTACTACATTATTCCGGGCTATTGGATATGAACGAGATAAAGATATTCTCGAAATATTCGATTTGGCCGAAGAAGTAAAATCGACGAAAACCGGACTTAAAAAATATCTCGGACGCAAACTGGCAGCACGTGTTTTAAAGACATGGCACGAAGATTTTGTTGATGAAGACACGGGTGAGGTTGTTTCGATCGAACGTAATGAGATCGTCCTCGACCGCGATACCGTTCTTGAAAAAGAACATATCGAAGAAATCCTTGAATCAGGATCTAAAACCATCCTGCTTCATAAAGAAGATAACCAGATGGCCGATTATGCCATCATCCACAATACCCTTCAGAAGGATCCAACAAACTCCGAAAAAGAAGCGGTAGAACATATTTACCGTCAACTTCGTAATGCCGAACCGCCCGATGAAGAAACGGCTCGTGGTATTATCGACAAGTTGTTCTTTAGTGATCAACGCTATAATCTCGGAGAAGTAGGACGGTACCGAATGAATAAGAAATTGGGTCTTGATATCGGTATGGACAAGCAAGTCCTTACCAAGGAAGATATTATAACCATCATCAAGTACCTGATCGAATTGATCAACTCGAAGGCAGAGATCGATGATATCGATCACTTATCAAATCGTCGTGTTCGAACCGTAGGTGAGCAATTGTCATCTCAATTTGGCGTCGGACTTGCTCGTATGGCTCGTACCATTCGTGAACGTATGAATGTTAGAGACAATGAGGTCTTTACACCTATCGATCTGATCAACGCAAAAACATTGTCTTCGGTTATTAATTCCTTCTTCGGAACGAATCAATTATCGCAGTTTATGGACCAAACCAATCCGTTGGCTGAGTTAACCCACAAACGTCGTTTGTCGGCTCTCGGTCCCGGAGGTTTATCACGTGAACGTGCTGGTTTCGAGGTGCGTGATGTACACTATACACATTATGGTCGTCTGTGTCCGATTGAAACTCCTGAAGGACCGAATATCGGTCTGATTTCATCGCTATCGGTTTATGCCAAGGTGAATTCTATGGGCTTCATCGAAACACCGTACCGACCGGTTGAAAAAGGTGTTGTCGATATAAAAGGTGATCCTATTTATCTGAGCGCGGAAGAGGAAGAAGAGCGAATGATTGCCCAGGCCACGGTTGAAGTCGATGCTAAAGGAAAAATCATACATGATAAGGTAATTGCCCGACAGGAAGGTGACTTCCCGGTGGTTGAACCAACTCAGGTGCATTATACCGATGTTGCACCAAACCAGATATCGTCAATATCTGCATCATTGATTCCATTCCTGGAGCATGATGATGCAAACCGGGCCCTTATGGGATCAAACATGATGCGTCAGGCAGTGCCGTTGTTAAGGCCGGAGGCACCAATTGTTGGTACCGGACTTGAACGACAGGTAGCATCCGATTCACGTGTATTGATAAATGCCGGTGGAAATGGAGTTGTAGAATACGTCGATGCTAATGAGATTGTCATTCGATACAATCGAACCGATGAAGAGGCTTTGGTTAGTTTCGATGGTGATTCGAAAACGTATCCATTAACCAAATTCAGAAAAACTAATCAGGGGACATCCATAAATCTTAAAGCCATTGTTCGCAAGGGTGATAAGGTTGAAAAAGGACAGGTGCTTTGTGAAGGTTATGCCACCCAAAATGGCGAATTGGCGCTTGGAAGAAATATGAAAGTGGCTTTCATGCCTTGGAAAGGCTATAACTTTGAGGATGCGATCGTGATATCCGAAAAAGTGGTTCGCGATGATATTTTCACCTCTATTCATATCGATGAATATGCACTTGAAGTAAGAGATACCAAACTCGGGAATGAGGAATTGACCAATGATATTCCTAATGTATCCGAAGAAGCGACCAAAGATCTCGACGAGCACGGAATGATCCGTATCGGAGCCGAGATCAAGCCCGGAGATATCTTAATAGGTAAGATCACACCAAAAGGTGAAAGCGATCCAACTCCTGAAGAAAAACTCCTTCGTGCTATCTTCGGTGATAAAGCCGGTGATGTTAAAGATGCCTCACTTAAGGCTTCACCTTCGCTTCATGGTGTAGTAATCGATAAAAAGCTATTTGCTAGAGCGATAAAAGACAAGCGTAAACGAGCAAAAGACAAAGAAGACATCGCTCAACTAGAGGAGGTCTATGATAAGAAGTTCGATGAGCTTAAGGGAATTCTTGTTGAAAAGTTATTCTCTATAGTCGGTGGTAAGACCGCACAAGGCGTGTTTAACGATTTGGGAGAAGAAGTCTTTCCAAAAGGTAAGAAATATACCCTTAAGATGTTGAATGCCGTTGATGATTATGCACACCTTGTATCGGGTAAGTGGACAACCGACAAGCATCTCAATGCACTGGTTTCAGAGCTTATCCATAATTATAAGATCAAGGAAAATGACCTTCAGGGATCATTACGACGTGAGAAATTTACCATCTCTGTCGGAGATGAGCTTCCGTCAGGTATTATCAAGCTGGCTAAGGTTTATATCGCTAAGAAACGTAAACTGAAAGTTGGTGATAAGATGGCCGGACGCCATGGAAACAAAGGTATCGTGGCACGTATTGTACGGCAGGAAGATATGCCGTTCCTTGAGGATGGAACCCCGGTTGATATCGTATTGAATCCGCTTGGTGTACCATCGCGGATGAACATCGGACAGATCTATGAGACCGTTCTTGGATGGGCCGGACAAAATCTTGGAAGAACCTTCGCTACACCAATTTTTGATGGTGCAACGATCGATCAGATCAATGAATTGACTGATGAAGCTGATGTTCCGCTTTACGGACATACCTATTTGTATGACGGTGGAACCGGTGAACGATTTGACCAGGCAGCAACTGTTGGTGTGATCTACATGCTTAAACTCGGTCATATGGTCGATGATAAGATGCACGCACGATCGATTGGTCCTTACTCATTAATTACGCAGCAACCACTGGGTGGTAAAGCCCAGTTTGGTGGTCAGCGTTTTGGTGAGATGGAGGTTTGGGCACTCGAAGCTTATGGAGCTTCAAGTACCCTGAGAGAGATATTAACCGTTAAATCGGATGACGTAATCGGAAGAGCCAAAACCTATGAAGCAATCGTGAAAGGTGAACCAATGCCTGAACCAGGATTGCCGGAATCGTTCAATGTATTGATGCATGAACTCAAGGGTCTCGGACTAGACATACGATTAGAAGAATAGACAACTCATAATTCATTATCAACCATACTATTATGGCAAGAAAACAAGATAAGAGTACAATTCAGAGATTTAATAAGATCTCAATAGGTTTGGCCTCACCGGAATCGATTTTGGCTGCATCCCGTGGAGAAGTGCTCAAACCGGAAACCATAAATTACAGGACTCATAAACCGGAACGAGATGGTTTGTTCTGTGAGCGGATCTTTGGTCCTGTTAAAGATTATGAATGCGCCTGTGGTAAGTATAAGCGTATTCGTTACAAAGGAATCGTATGTGACCGCTGTGGCGTTGAAGTTACCGAGAAAAAGGTACGACGTGATCGTGTAGGTCATATCAACCTCGTTGTGCCTGTTGCACATATCTGGTACTTCCGTTCGCTTCCTAACAAGATCGGGTATCTCCTAGGATTACCGTCCAAGAAACTGGATATGATCATTTATTATGAGCGCTATGTTGTAATTCAACCCGGAAATGCCCAGAATGCTGAAGGTGAACCATTGCAGAAAATGGATTTCCTTACCGAGGAAGATTATTTAAACATTGTTGAAGCCCTGCCACAGGAGAATCAATATCTCGATGATTCCGATCCGGAGAAGTTCATTGCGAAAATGGGAGCCGAGTGTTTGATTGAACTTTTATCCCGCATTAATTTGGATGAATTATCATTCGAATTGCGTCATAAAGCGAACAATGAGACCTCAAAACAACGTAAGACCGAGGCGCTAAAACGTCTTCAGGTGGTTGAGGCCTTCAGAGAAGCTAATGAAAACAGGGAAAATCACCCGGAATGGATGATAATGAAGGTTGTTCCCGTTATTCCACCGGAATTAAGACCGCTTGTACCTCTTGATGGTGGTCGATTTGCAACATCAGACCTTAATGATCTTTACAGAAGGGTCATTATCAGAAATAACCGATTGAAACGATTGGTTGAGATCAAGGCACCTGAGGTGATTTTGAGAAACGAAAAACGAATGTTGCAGGAATCTGTCGATTCGTTGTTCGATAACACAAGAAAATCATCGGCGGTTAAAACCGATTCGAATCGTCCGCTTAAGTCCCTTTCCGATTCATTAAAGGGTAAACAAGGTCGATTCAGACAGAACCTTCTTGGAAAACGGGTTGATTATTCTGCACGATCGGTAATTGTTGTAGGTCCTGAATTAAAATTATACGAATGCGGATTGCCAAAAAATATGGCAGCCGAACTATATAAGCCGTTTGTTATTCGAAAGTTGATAGAGCGCGGCATCGTGAAGACTGTTAAATCAGCGAAAAAGATCATCGACAGAAAAGAGCCTGTTGTATGGGATATTCTCGAAAATGTTTTAAAAGGACATCCGGTATTACTTAACCGGGCTCCCACATTACACCGATTGGGTATCCAGGCGTTCCAGCCGAAACTTATCGAAGGTAAAGCAATACAATTGCACCCACTCGTATGTACCGCATTTAACGCCGATTTCGATGGTGACCAGATGGCTGTTCATTTACCATTAGGACCAGAGGCAATACTGGAGTCGCAATTGTTGATGCTGGCCTCTCATAACATCCTTAATCCTGCAAATGGTTCGCCGATTACGGTGCCTTCCCAGGATATGGTTCTTGGTCTTTATTACATGACCAAAATGAGGAAGTCAACCAAAGATTTAGCGGTTAAAGGCGAAGGTTTAACCTTCTATTCACCAGAAGAAGTTACTATCGCTTACAATGAAGGTCGCGTTGACTTGAACGCCTCCATTAAAGTAAGGACTAAGGACTTTAATGATGCCGGTGATCTGGTTGATCAAATTATCGAAACAACTGTGGGTCGGGTTCTTTTTAACGAAAAAGTACCGGAACAAGCAGGTTTTGTCAATGAAGTATTGACTAAGAAATCACTACGGGATATTATTGGTAAGATCCTGAAAGTTACCAGTGTGCCTGAAACCGCAGCATTCCTTGACGAAATTAAAGATCTTGGATATCTGTTCGCATTTAAGGGCGGACTGTCATTCAGTTTGGGTGATATTATTATTCCTGAAGAAAAGCAAACGATGATCGATACGGCCAACCAACAAGTTGATGGTATTATGGCGAACTATAATATGGGATTGATCACTAATAACGAACGATATAATCAGGTTATTGATATCTGGACTTCAACCAACGCGGAATTGACTGAATTGTCAATGAAACGTATTAGTGAAGATCAACAAGGCTTTAATTCGGTGTATATGATGCTGGATTCTGGGGCGAGGGGCTCGAAAGAGCAGATCCGTCAGCTTACCGGTATGCGTGGATTGATGGCCAAACCGAAAAAATCGACTGCCGGAGGTGGTGAGATTATCGAAAACCCGATCTTATCGAATTTTAAAGAAGGATTATCCATTCTTGAGTATTTTATTTCAACACACGGTGCGCGTAAAGGTCTTGCCGATACTGCATTAAAAACAGCAGATGCGGGATATTTAACCCGTCGATTGGTTGATGTTTCTCAAGATGTAATCGTTAATACAGAGGATTGTGGTACCCTAAGAGGTGTGACCATTACGCCGCTTAAGAAAAATGAGGAAATCGTTGAATCATTAGAAGAGCGTATAAGCGGACGAGTTTCGCTTTACGATATTTATCATCCGAATACCGAAGAATTATTGGTTCCTTCGGGTGCAATCATCGGTGATGAAATTTCTAAGATTATCGATGCTTCTCCAATTGAAGCTGTTGAGGCAAGATCGCCACTTACCTGTGAAGCTAAAAAGGGTATATGTGCGAAATGTTACGGGCGAAACCTTGCAACCGGTAAAATGGTACAGCGTGGTGAGGCAGTAGGTGTTGTTGCCGCTCAGTCGATCGGTGAACCGGGAACTCAGTTGACCTTAAGGACCTTCCACGTGGGTGGTATTGCAGGTAATATTTCCGAAGAGAATAAAATCATTGCAAAGTATAACGGAAAGGCCGAAATCGAGGATCTTCGCACAGTTAAAGGCGAAGATAGCGATGGTAAAAAAGTAGATATCGTTATTTCGCGATCGTCAGAGCTGAAGTTGGTTGATGAGAAGACAGGTATTACCTTGAGCACCAATAACATACCTTACGGTTCGACCATTTTTGCAAAGAATGGAACGAAGCTGAAAGAAGGTGATGTCGTTTGTCAGTGGGATCCCTACAATGGTGTGATCATTTCAGAATTTGCCGGTAAGGTAAAATATGAAAACATCGAGCAGGGTATTACTTACCAGGTAGAGATTGATGAACAAACCGGATTCCAGGAGAAAGTTATTGTTGAATCAAGAAACAAGAAACTTATTCCTACTCTTCATATAGAAGATTCCAAAGGTACTGTTGTACGATCGTACAACCTGCCAGTTGGAGCTCACCTGATGATCGATGATGGCGAAAAAATTGTCATCGGTAAGATTCTGGTTAAAATACCTCGGAAATCAGCAAAAACCGGTGATATTACTGGTGGTCTTCCGCGTGTAACAGAATTATTTGAAGCACGTAATCCATCAAATCCTGCTGTTGTAAGCGAAATTGATGGTGTCGTATCATTCGGTAAGATCAAGCGAGGTAATCGAGAAGTTATCGTAGAATCGAAACTGGGGGATATTAAAAAATACCTTGTAAAGCTTTCTAATCAGATCCTGGTTCAGGAAAATGACTTTATCAAAGCGGGTATGCCATTGTCTGATGGTTCGATTACACCAGCCGATATTTTGAATATCAAAGGTCCGTCTGCAGTCCAGCAATATCTGGTTAATGAAGTTCAGGAGGTTTACCGACTGCAGGGTGTGAAGATTAATGATAAACACTTCGAGGTTGTCGTTAGGCAAATGATGAGAAAAGTCGAGATCAAGGATTCAGGAGATACTATTTTCCTTGAGAATCAACTGGTACATAAATCGGATTTCATCGAGGAGAATGACGAGATTTTCGGTAAAAAAGTCGTCGAAGATGCCGGGGATTCTGAGAACTACAAAGAAGGGCAGATTGTAAGCTCAAGAGAGCTAAGAGATGAAAACTCTATTTTGAAACGAGAGGATAAGAATTTGGTTGTTGCCAGAGAGGCAAATCCGGCAACAGCAACACCTATTCTGCAGGGTATTACCCGTGCATCGCTTCAAACGAAGTCATTTATTTCGGCCGCTTCGTTCCAGGAAACAACCAAGGTACTTAATGAAGCCGCGGTTAATGGTAAAATCGATAATCTGGAAGGATTGAAAGAGAACGTAATCGTCGGACATCGAATCCCGGCCGGTACAGGAATGCGGAATTACGAAAACATCATAGTGGGCTCGAAAGAAGAGTTTAACGAAATGATGCAGGCGAAAGAAGAAATGAATTATAATTAAGTAATTGAAAATTCCCGCCTTGTGCGGGAATTTTTCTTTAAAGCATAAACTCATGAGTGACGAGAAAAAAAGAAGTCCGAAAAAAGGACAGATTAATATTGAACTCGATGAAAAGGTTGCACAGGGTATATACTCTAATCTGGCGATTATCAATCATTCGGTATCTGAATTTATACTTGATTTTATCAGCATTATGCCCGGGGTGCCTAAAAGCAAGGTAAAATCCAGGATAATACTCACACCCCAGCATGCTAAGCGTTTAGTAAAAGCTCTGAATGATAATGTTACGCGCTTTGAGAATGCGCATGGAGAAATTAAAGACTACGAAAAAACACCTGTGCCATTAAATTTCGGACCAACGGGTCAGGCATAAAAAACCCCCTTAAGTAGGGTTAAGGGGATTTTCATACAAAGGCCGGATTTGTTTTTTAAACGGCCTCTTTCTTGTTATAGTGGAATTTTAATGCCCCTGAAGGACATCTGTTGATTTGTTCAATAATACGTGTGGTTTCGCTACCATCAAGGTTTATCCATGGGATAACGGAAGTTCTGAAGACTTCGCTTAATTCGCGTGCGCATTTCTCTGCATGAATGCAGGCACATGGCTCATAAGTAACGGTGATTTCCTTGTTCGTAAAAACATTGTCGTAGGTTTCCATAAGAAGTTCAAATTTGGGGTTTGAATCAATTCTAAGGTAAAAACGAACCCCAGGTATAAATTCAATTTATCGACCAAATGTAATAAAAAATAGATTATCTGCAACATTTTGTAAAAAAATTGGATAAACCGTCAGCATTAATCCAATTATAAATGATATCAAGTTCTCTTGGAATCAATCGTATTCGGAGGACAGATGAAATTTGATCGACGGATATTTCTGTTCTGTCATTTGAAGGGAAAAAGCCGAGTCGGCCAGAAATACCAGATGACCTTGTTTGTCCCTGGCTAAATACCGCTGCTTAACACGTTTAAATTCTGCAAATTCTTCGCTGTTTTCTTCGCTCGCTTCAATCCAACAAGCCTTATGGACATTTAAATTTTCATAGGTGCATTTGGCACCATATTCATGTTCGAGGCGATATTGAATGACTTCATATTGCAGTGCTCCAACCGTACCGATTACCTTGCGACCGTTCATGTCAAGAGTGAATAACTGGGCTACGCCTTCATCCATTAATTGGTCGATTCCCTTATAAAGTTGTTTGGCTTTCATCGGGTCGGCATTATTGATGTACCTGAAATGTTCCGGAGAGAAACTGGGAATCCCTTTATAATTTATGATCTCTCCTTCTGTCAGGGTATCACCGATCTTAAAGTTTCCGGTATCATGTAAGCCAACGATATCTCCCGGGAAGGACACATCGACGATCTGTTTCTTTTCGGCAAAAAAGGCATTGGGTGAAGAAAATTTGAGTTTCTTGTTATGGCGCACATGCAGATAAGGAGTATTTCGTTTGAATTCACCCGAAACAATTTTTACAAATGCCAGGCGGTCCCTGTGGTTTGGATCCATATTAGCATGAATTTTAAAGACAAAGCCTGTAAATTTTCGTTCGTCTGGTTTTACCAGTCGCTCCTCACTTTGTTTGGGACGTGGTGGCGGCGCTATCGTAACGAAGCAATCCAGTAACTCACGAACGCCAAAATTGTTTAAAGCCGATCCGAAGAATACGGGTTGCAGCTCACCTTCGAGATAGGCTGTTTTATCAAAGGCAGGATAAACCTCCTGAACAAGCTCGATTTCTTCCCGAAGTTGATCAGCTGATGATTCGCCAACCAGTTCATTCAAAGATGGATCGCTAAGATCGGTGATCTCTATGGTTTCCTCTATGTCTTTTCGGGAATCACCGGTGAAAAGATTTAAGTTGTTCTCCCAAAGATTATAAATACCTTTAAAATCATAACCCATACCAATGGGGAAGCTTAAAGGTATTACGGTCAATCCGAGTTTTTGCTCGATCTCGTCAAGTAGGTCAAAAGCATCCTTTCCCTCCCGATCGAGTTTGTTGATAAAAACAATTATCGGGATATGGCGCATACGGCAGACTTCCACCAATTTTTCCGTTTGTTCCTCAACGCCTTTGGCCACATCAATGACCACGATCACGCTATCAACGGCCGTTAGCGTGCGAAAGGTATCTTCAGCAAAATCCTTATGCCCAGGCGTATCCAGGATATTGATCTTTATACCGTTATATTCAAAGGCAAGTACAGAGGTGGCCACAGAGATTCCACGTTGGCGCTCTATTTCCATAAAATCGCTGGTGGCTCCCTTTTTAATTTTATTGCTTTTTACCGCACCCGCTTCCTGAATCGCTCCTCCGAAAAGAAGTAACTTTTCTGTAAGTGTAGTTTTACCCGCATCAGGGTGAGAGACGATTCCAAATGTTCGTCGTCTGGCAATTTCTTCCTTAAATCCCATTAAATATCAAAATTGCGCAAAGGTAATTTATTTAAGTAGAATTTTAAGAATATCGCATACCATAAGTATGGATTCATTTTTATAATCTAGAGTAAATTGTTAATTGTCAATGTAGTAAAATGAACGACTTATTTGTGTAGTAGTATAAATACTTTAAAAAAAAAAGTGAATTAAATGCTCGAAATTCCATTTTGTCCTATATATTTGTATTTAAACGATAAAATCGTTCATTTTATCGATAACATTAACCGACATGCCCCTTAATATTAGAACGCTTATATCTAATGGGTCCCATATTGATTGGACCACTTCACTTTTTTTTGACTTACAACGATTTTCTATGAAACGATTTGGGTGTATCACCCAGATCAAAATAATACGAATATGAACTGGAGAAGCACGACTACTTTTTTATCAAAGAGAATAGGAATTCTATGGCTTTTACTATTACTGTTTTCATTTAATTCAATTCAAGCACAGAACTGCACGGTAAATGCAGGTCTCGATCAACAGATTTGCGAGAATGAATTACTACTGCTTGACGGGAACGACCCATTACCTAGAATAGGTGATCCATTATGGTCCCAAATTTCTGGACCAGCGGTTATAATTGATTCACCTAATACAGAGGATACAACAGTGTCGGGATATACGGGAGGGAATACCTACGTCTTTCAATACTCTGCTGTTTGCGGTGATGGTATTGAGAGTTCTCAAACTGTAACGGTTACTGTAGAACCTATTACGCCAGCACAGGCAGGTATGGATTTGGCATCGTGTCCTGATTCTTCTGGTAGTTTAATTATAACAGGAAATACGCCTTTAAATCCAGGAGAAACAGGTTCATGGCAATTTGCTTCAGGCAATCCTGCCGGTGTAACGATAAATTTTCCGAATTCTGAAACTACGACTATAGACTTAGATCCTAACTCATGCGGAACGACTACTTTAGAATGGGTGATTACAGGTCCAATATTTGGTGTGAATCAAAGGTGTGTTTCAAGAGATCCGATAGATATTACTAATTACGGAGGAATAGAACCAGTAACTGCAGGACCAGACCAGGCTTTAAGCAATTGTTTCACAACAACGCAATCGACATCATTAAGTGGATCGTTTGGCGGTTGTAATTTAGGAGGTCAGGTTGGTACGTGGAGTTTCGTCAGTGGGCCTGCAACGCCTTCTATAGGTGATGTTAATAGTGCCTCGACAGGTATTTCCGGATTAATTGAAGGAACATATACATTCAGATGGACAGTCAATGGGCCATGTGCTTCCGGAAGCGATGAAGTGCAGATAGTAGTGCCGCCAGCAACACAGGATGTTACATCTGTTTCTGGTCAGTCAATTACAGTTTGCGACCCTAACGTATCAGTAGTAACTCTTATTGGTACGCAACCAGAATTTACCAATGAAGGAGTAACCTGGGCTCAAACTGGTGGAAGTACCGTAGGAATAGTTATAACTGAACCAAGTAATCCAACAACACAAATAACAGGGCTTTCTCCAGCAGGAGGACCTTATGCTTTTTCTTATTCTTTATTAAATTCAGCAACTGGTTGTGATTCGATGGGATCATTTACTATAAATTTTGCAGCAAGTGCTAATACGATTTCAGCTAATGGCGGCAATGATATTATAGGTGCTTGTTTGCAACAAAGTTTTGATGTTCCGGTTACAACAACAGGTGATGGTTCGCCTTCTTATAGGATTTTAAGTGGACCTTCAGGCGCTACCGCTGGACCATTCCCAACCATTTGGTTTGGTGCCGGCTCAACCACGACTATAGTTGATTTGGATGTTCCGGGAACTTATGTTATAGATTTTTTAAATTCTAATGGAGGAAGTCTTCAGACTTACTGTACAGACGGAACAGATACCATAAACATTGTTACGTCGGGCAATGTACCAGGTTCCAATGCTGGTACAGGTCTCAATCTGGCTTGTGGTACAACCAGCACGACATTATCAGGAAATCTAATTGGTGATGGGTTTACGTCGGTTTGGTCGCAAGTTAGTGGACCAAATGCTGCTACTATTGGCAGCCCTTATGGTCAAAATACATTAGTATCAGGCTTAATTCCTGGTTCTTATGTCTTCCAATATTTGGTTCAAGGTGGACCAACGTGCCCCGATGCAGTTAGTGATGTCACGATTAATGTGTCTTCTGGTACTTTAACAGCAGCAGCTTCTGGCGTTGATCAAAGTATTTGTTATAATTCTCCCGCTTTTTTATCGGGAAATGCTCCAGGGCCTGGTGAATTCGGAACCTGGGCATTTGTGTCTGGTCCTGATACGATTACGTTTTCCGATGTGAATGATCCTAACGCAGTAGCAACTGGATTCACAACTCAATTAGCAACCTATCAATTAAGTTGGACTATAGATTACATAAACCCGGGGCCATCAGGATGTTCATCGCCTTCAACTGCAACTATTAATGTATTTACATCTGATGTGCCGAGTCCAACAATTGCAACGGCCTCTGCTACTAATACGTGTTTACCACAAGGAAGTTTTCTTGTAGATCTAACAGGATCTGTTCCTTCAGCTGGGACAGGTACCTGGACAGTTTCACCAGCCGCTGGAGTAACATTTTCTCCAAATGTCAATGATCCTTTAGCAGATGCAACGGTTCCGTCAGATGGTGTATATACCTTTACATGGACTATTTCAGACCCTTCATGCGGAATTTCGTTTGATTCGGTAGATGTTGCAGTCTCTTCAACAGTTTCTGTAGATGCTGGTCCAGATCAGTTAGGTCTGTGTGCCAATTCGGTTAACATGGCTGCAACCCTTTCATCAGGAAGTACAGGAACTTGGTCTTATATATCAGGTCCGGGAGGTTTTTCTTTTTCGAACATAAATAGTCCAACTTCAAATGTCTCATTTATAAATCCAGGTACTTACGTTTTTGAATGGTTAGGAGAAGCTGGAGATTGCGCCTCAGATTCCGATCAAGTAACTATAGAAATAGGAATACCACCAACCACAGCGACAGTAGGCGCTGATCAACAGATTTGTAATCTAAATAATGTTGTGTTAAGCGGAAATGCTTTTGACCCAAATACCGAAATAGGAAACTGGACAATTTTACCAGGAGCTCCAAACAGCCCAACTATTGCAGATTCCACAGATCCAAATTTAAATGTTACAGCTTTGGTTTCTGGTATTTATACTTTCAGATGGACAATTACGCCTATCAATAACCCATTATGTCCACCAACTTTTGCTGATGTAACAGTGGAAGTCTGGGCACCTGCAACTTCAGCTTCAACACTGGTATTTTGCGATACAACTAATATTACTTTAACGGGAACTGAGGGATCTACAGGGACATGGGCTTTGACGGCTGGAAGTACAGGAGCAGAAACAATTACTCAAACTCCGGCAAACAGTTATATTGCATCAGCTACAATAGTTCCTGGTAATTCTTATACCTTTACTTATACAACAGATGCATACACTTTTACTACAGGTCCTGGTAATTGTCCAGGGACATCTAGTACGGTAGATGTTGATGTAGATTTACAGCCAAGCGAATTACCAGTTGCTGGTCCAGATCAGGAAATTTGTATTGGCGATACTACCATTGCCACCATGGCAGGGACTACAGATTCAGGCAATCCTGTGCCTGTAAATGTAAACTGGAGTATAATTTTTGAGCCTACAGGGAGTACAGCAGTAGTAGATACTCCAAATTCAGCAACAACAACAATTTCTGGATTAACCGTTCCTGGTTTATATGTATTAGAATGGACATTTACAGAAGGAATTTGCTCGGTTTCTGATATCGTGAGAATAGAAATGTTTGAACCACCTAGTGCTGCAGAGGCAGGTCCGGATAATCTGGTAGCATGTCAATTAGATTACTTAACCTCAGCAACACCACCGGCAGTTGGATTAGGTACTTGGACTTTTGAACCAGGTGGCGACCCTACAGGAATTGCGGTTATTGATAATACAAATAACCCGGTAACCAGCCTTTCAAACATCACAGACAATACTACATACGTTTTAACATGGACAGTTACAAATGGCCCATTTACCTTAGGAGCCTGTGCGCCACAGGTAGATACGGTTTCGGTTACGTTCAATGATGAACCGCCGACTGAAGCTGATGCTGGTCCTGATCAACAACTTTGTGATCAAACTTCAACTAACCTAAATGCCGTTCCGGTTATATCGGGAATTGGAACATGGACTCAAATCTCAGGTCCAACTGCCGCAACTATCGCTTCACCCAATAATCCAAATAGTCTTATACTTGGATTATCTACAGGAACATATGAATTTCAATGGGAAACAACAACCAACGGTAATGACGGCTGTTTTTTTCAGGATATCGTGGAAGTAGAAGTCTTAGATCAAACAATTAATGCTGATGCTGGACCAGATCAAAATTGTGTTCCGGAGTTTACAACAGTAACATTGGCCGGGACAATTACCGGTGCTGGAACCGGCACCTGGTCTCAAATTTCAGGCCCATCTTCGGCATCGTTTACGGATCCAAACGACGGGAATACAACGGTCTCTGGATTAACGGTCGGAGCTTATGTCTTTGAATGGACTGTTTCCAATGGAATTTGCACTCCTGTGACTGATCAAGTTACGGTAGAAATTTGTGGAAATGCAGATCTAGAATTAACAAAAACAGTGAGCCCAACAGCTGTAAATGTTGGAGATACCGTGACCTTTACCGTTGCGGTGTTTAATAATGATTCGGGAACAACTAATGTGGATGCAACAGGAGTTGAAGTTGAAGATGTTATTCCCTTAGGTTACTCCCTGGTCCCGGGAACTGTTAGCAACGGTGGATCTTATAATGCCGGTACTGCCACTATTACTTGGACTGGATTAAGCATCACAAGTGGTTCAACTTTGAATTTGACATTTGATGCAACAGTTAACGATCCTGGCCCATATCTCAATAACGCTCAAATAATCGCAATGGATCAGGTAGACTCAGACAGCGATCCGGCCTCAGATGAATCGGTTGATGATCTTGGTGATGGTTTGCCGGATGATGATGAAGACACGGCCAGTATAACAATACTCGAAGCTGATTTAAACCTTACCAAAACTGTTTCTCCCTTAACAGCTACAGTAGGTGATAACGTGATTTTTACAATTACCGTGACTAATGATGGTCCGGATGATGCCACCAATGTATCAGTACTTGATCAGTTACCCGCTGGTTATACGTATGCTAGTGATGATAGCGGTGGCAATTATAATAGCGGTTCAGGAGTCTGGACGGTAGGAACATTAACAAACACGGCTTCGGCAGTCATAAATATTACAGCAACTGTAAATGCGCCAACCGGAACAGCAGGTGAATATGAAAATATAGCTGAAGTTTCTAAAAGTGATCTGTTTGATCCTGATAGTACACCGGACAATGATGATGGCGATCAAAGTGAAGATGATGAAGATAACGCAGAGGTTACACTTACCCAAATTGATCTGGAATTATCAAAAGATATCAGCGCAACAAGTAGTGCTACGCCAAATGTAGGCGATACGGTAACGTATGAGTTAACGCTAGTGAACAACGGTCCGGATGATGCCACAGGCATTGCGGTAGAGGATGTGGTTCCGAGTGGACTGACCATTACCGGTGGTACGATCTCCAATGGTGGTATTGCTACAGGCAATACGATTGATTGGACAGGTTTATCACTACTCAATGGAGCGAGTATTACCCTGACTTATGATGTGACGGTGAATGCGCCAACGGGAGCGGTGGATGAATACATCAACCTGACTCAGATCACAGCAAGTGATCAGTATGATATCGACAGTGATCCAACCACGGACGACACGGTAGATGATCTCTCGGATGGTCTTGGAGATGATGACGAGGACTTCTTTGAGGTAATCCCACAACAAGCAGATCTATCGATAGTAAAAACGGTTAGTGATCCGACACCAAATGTAGGTGATACGGTGACCTTCACCTTGAGTGTGAGCAATGCCGGCCCTGATGCGGCTAGTGGTGTGAGCATCCAGGATGTAGTACCGGTAGGCTATTCAGGCGTTACCAACATCA
>JABDIV010000089.1 GCA_013003555.1 Flavobacteriaceae bacterium | reverse complement strand
AAAGGGTTTCTTATTCTCACTTTCCTTGTAGGCACAATTTAGTGCAATGAGAAGATTCAGTTTACTCAGTTCTTCCCGTGTCAGTCCCGAATGATCAACGAATTCACCAACAACCCTCATACTGCTTCCATATAGAAAACCTGTTAGTCGAAGGTCGTCGTAAAGGTCATTTAAGCTAATAGAAGCATAGGCCTTATTATGGAATAAGGACTTTAATAATTTATTGATCCATCCGCTTGCAGAAGGGTTCATGCTGCTGGTTATAGAAAAAAAGCTACCCGAGAGTAGCTTTATTGTATTTGGTTTTTCTCTCTATTCGATTATCCCACCACAACTCACTCTTCCTCCGGCTGCTCCGGTAGGCTGAGTGGTGAAGTCATCAGACCCCTCGTGAATGATAATCGCTTTTCCAAGAATGTCTTTTACAGGGTCTCCACAACCAACGCACCATTCTGGTGTAATAAAAGTAATGGCACCATTACCATTGGCGTCGGCTGTAAAATTGCCAATATCTCCTTTATGATATCCATCTGCAGAGCCCCATTTTCCATGAGCTTGAGCCGTTGGATTCCAGTGTCCGCCTGTAGATGTGCCATCCTCAGCAGAGCAATCAGCTTTTTCGTGCAGGTGAATAGCATGTTCCCCTTCAGAAAGTCCGCCCACTACCACAATTAAGGAAACTACCCCATTTTCATCTTGCTTTATGATGGCATTTCCGCTGGCGTTACTTCCGCTTTTAGACTCGAGTCTTACCGTAATCTTACGCTCTTCTAGAGAAGTAGCTGTGGACTCATCCGAATCAACTGAAGTCTCAACTTGTGTATCTTCGTCCGACACCTCCTCTTTTTTATCCTTTTTACATCCAAGTGTCAGGACTAATGAAAGGGCCAGTAATGACATGAATATTTTCTTCATAATGTTGGAATTGTTATTTGAGGGAAAGTTAACCAATATTTCAGGATTTACAAATCTTCAGTTATGTTTGAGGATGAGTTTTAGATCGGAGATACCTTTTTTCAGATTTTCACCGACCATCAAAGATTTATCAATTCTCGTCTGACTGTTTTTATATCTTTTAATGCTGTAAATAATACTGCGTTGCCTCCCGGGTGTCAGCATTTCAAATCGATCGAAAGCCTCCTGGTCACTTTGGAAAACGGCATTGAGTTCTTCGGGCATTTCCACACCGTATTTGGAACGGTCCTCAAACAGCTGTAATTCGAAATAATCATTGATAAAAACACCGAGTTTCTTCTGAAGAGTTTTTCCGAAGGTCATCCGGTTTAAACCATTTTTATCATTTTGAAGCGCCGCATGAAAATCGACTTCTTTCCCATTGAAACAGGCTTTAGCCAAAACTCTTTGATGCCCTGCTTCCTTAAATGGCCTGACGATTTCATCCGGTAGGATTAAACTATGCTGGTCAACAATGGTGACTTCAAAAATCATACTTTTCATTGATAAAATTGATTCAATTGGTTCCTGAATGAACCTACAATTTACATGGAAGCCCTTGGTTTTAGAAATTCATTGGACGAAAAATGGCATTTTCATATCCTTTCTTGAAGAAATCCAGATGACAATTATCATTTTTTTCCAAGCTAATTGGTGATATTTTTGATTAGAGATGATTGTGTAACTAGCGACATCCAATTAATTAGTTTTAAATTTACCTTTAAAATTTCGATTTTAAAACGGTAAAAATAACAAAGCTTATGAAAAAAATTATTGTACCCATTGATTTTTCAGAGCATTCTGAATATGCATTGGAAGCCGCCGCCATAATTGCTCAAAAACATGATGCAGAACTCCTGGCCTTGCATATGCTGGAGATCTCCGACGCCATATTGACACATAATACTGGCGAACAACAATCCAAGGCATTTTTCCTGCTAAAACTAGCGGAAAAGCGCTTTGATCAATTTCTTGAAAAAGACTATTTAAATGGTATAAAAATAACCCCGATTGTAAAGCACTTTAAAGTCTTTAGCGAAGTTAATGATGTTGCCAAAGAACAAAATGCCGATTTAATCGTAATGGGATCGCATGGTGCCAGCGGTGTGAAGGAATTTTTTGTAGGATCGAATACAGAAAAAGTGGTCAGGCACAGCGAAATTCCGGTACTCGTGATCAAGCATAATCCTATTTTAATGGATTTCGAGAATGTGGTATTCGCCTGTGACTTTTCAGAAGAATCTGTAAAGGCCTATCACGATGCGAGGGACGTATTTGAAAAAATGGGTTCTAAAATACACCTGGTATATGTGAACCTGCCTAATATTGGATTCAGAAGTACTCCCGAAATGGAAAAACGTGTGGCTGAATTTATGAAAAAGGCTACCGGCAACCTTGATAAAATGAATGAAGTGGCATATGTGAGTGATTATTCTGTTGAACAGGGTATTATATCATATGCTAACATTATAGGTGCAGACCTTATAGCTATTGCTACTCATGGTCGAACCGGATTAGCACATTTCTTTGAAGGAAGTATTTCAGAGGATCTGGCAAATCACTCAACATTGCCAGTCATGACATTTAAGATTTAAGTAATTGTTTTGTTTATGGAATGTGAGAACCACATTCTTA
>JABDIV010000067.1 GCA_013003555.1 Flavobacteriaceae bacterium | reverse complement strand
AGTCCTAGGATCGCCAATGCAATTGGCACGAAAATCATATTTGATTCCATTATTTTTGATTTGTTATTTAGCTGGGCAAAAGTAGTAAAATCAAGGAGAATAAAAAATCAAGTAGCAAGTGTATTTGTCAGCAATTTCATTGCCTTTAAAAATTAAAGCCAAAGGTACCTGTTACACCAAACTTCCTTGCATCGGGATTATCTAGGTAATTACCCCGGAAATTAAAATCGATACGAAGTATCTTGAAGATATTGCCCACCCCGAATCCGTATTCGTAATATATCTTGTCGGATGGCGCAATCAAAGGCGTATTTGTTGGTGCGCTCAATTCCTTATTAGCATCTGACAAATCGCCCCAAACACCTCTTAAATGAACGATTTCACGTAAATTTAATTTCCTTAGGAATGGAATCCTAGAAAATAATCGCCCATTAAAATTATGCTGAAGATTCACTGACGTATACGTATCCGTCACGAATTCATAAAAATCCAATTGAGAAAACGTATTATAGATCGAGAAAAACGATTGATTTCCCGGCACTACACTTAATAGTCCCAAAGGCACTTCACCAAAGGTCTTACCAACCTCAACCGTAGACCAAAGCCTGCCAAAGCCTCCAAGTTGCCATGGCTGGGTATAAGATGCTTGTACCTTGGTGTAATCAAAATCACTATTGAACAATGACTTATCCCCAATACTGATCTTTGCAAAAAGCTGAGCATAATTATCATTGGAGGGATTTCTCTCCACACCAAATCCTGTCATTTTCCTGCCAGGGTAATAATTTACCGAAATGGCTGTTTCAAACTGTTTGATTTCGGATGAAACTCCAGAAGGAGACTCAAGATCCACATAATCAAGGCTAAACGTCCTGGATGCAGACTCCAAGGTTCGATAGTCCCCTCCAAACCTAAAAACCACATTTCGCCAAGGTTCTAGTGAGACAGCGAAAGAAGTGAGATTGATACTGGTCAATTTATCATTTGTGGATGTTCCAATTACCGAGGATGATGCAAGATTTCGGCCCAGGACATCGGTTGATGTCGTTAAGCTAGCGCCAATCTGTTCTACGTCCCTCCGATTACCACCAGATATTATCAATCGATGTTTCTTATCAATAAGCCATTTTCCAGAAATACCATACTTGAATTTATCATCGCCAAAACCATAGGCAAGAAATCCTTCTAAACGCCAGAGGTCATTCCTTCCAAAATAGGTTCTTCCACCGGCTCGTAACCGTAATTTCTCTACATCGTTGTAACCAAAAGTTGAGAATATCGGGCCATAGTCTAAATTCAATCTATCAAATTCGATATAACCAGAAGATAGGATGCTTCCTAAATTATAGAGGTTCTTGAATTTTCGTACGGTCTTTAAGGTGTCCAACATCTTATAAACACCTTTTTCATCTTTATTTAGTGACTCTAGCCTGTTCTCCTCCCAAAAGGCATCATCGCGATCATAGACATCCTTGTCAAAATTGTATACTTCTTCATCATAGAATTCATTGTCTAAGACCTTGTCGAACTCATAATTATCATAAAGGGTCGTTCTCTTTCCATATACACCTCGTGACCTTTCTTTTTTATTGATGGCGAAATCCGAAAGCATGTAGTCCCTCTTTATCAAGAACAAGGAATCATTAAGCACATCGAACTCTTGCTCAATATAAATCTCCTTGACCCAATTAATATTGGCACTCTTGCTTGCTTGCAAGTTTATTTCCTTGATAGCATAGGTTGAATCATTCACCCAGAAATCACCCTTGAAGGTCAACTCATTCTTACGTCGAGGGTAGTAAATGATGTTATAACACCATTTATTATCTATAAAAGCACTGTCGGACAGTATATAGTTATAGGTGTTAATGCCCGTTTTAGACAACGGACTGACAAAACTTTTGTCAAAGAACTTGAGGTAGTTATCATAAATGCTGAAATCGGAATACAAGTCGTTTACAAAATCAATTATTACCTGGTTGTCATCGAATCCGGAGTTCTTGTTACCCCTAAGCACTTCCTTTTCCTTATTTATGGTATTATCGCCATATACTTTTGAAACTGCTTCGTTAATGAACATAGGAAGATAGGTCTTACCCGTGACCCTCGAGGTATCCACTTCGTTGAACACGAATTCCATTCCCCTGAACAGCTTGCTTTTTATCAATGCGCTATCAATGGTGTTAAGGT
>JABDIV010000019.1 GCA_013003555.1 Flavobacteriaceae bacterium | reverse complement strand
TAATTATTTACAAGCTTTATCTCGATTATTGATTAAATCGTTTTAAAACACTTGTTAAGCTATTAATCATAAGACAAAAAGGTTTCGATATGAAAACTTATTACTTTAAAACAAGCTTGAAAACCCTTCTGCTGGCATTATTATTTTCATTTGCAGGCGTTGAGAGTGTACAAGCACAATTAGACTTGAGAACATGTGGTTACGGATGTACGTCCAATAATTATAATATTGCAGATGTTTATCTCAGTTCCACAGATATTCCGGGCACACCATTAACAAACACCTCCTGTACTCCTGGTGACCCACAGTTGGTGTACATGATAATGACCCTGGAGTCTAATCAGAATACGAACGTGTATCATGCTCGATTTTTTGCTGATCTTCAAGTTGGCTCGAATTCATTAGTAATTAATGAATATCTGGGAACCTTACCAAAGGCATCTCAAGGTCCGATACCGAAACTTATCTATGGACCATTTACCTGGACATGCGGTGAAGAACTGACCTTGTTGAATCCCATGGCAGTTTGGAAAACCACTCCTAATAATGCGCCTGATCCGGTAAATTACGATTGTCATGATTATAGCCAGTCTCAATGTCAATTTACAACAGATTTAATTGTGTCGACTCCTCTTGCCGTTCAATTCGAATATACCGCCTGTACTTCTGGAAGTGAGGCTGTTGTTTATTTTGAATCTACTACAAATGGAGGAACCCAGCCATATAGCTATGCCTGGAATTTTGATGGTGGAACCTTATTAGGTGGTACAGCATCAAGTCCGATTGTTTCTTATGATTTAAATGGCGGACCGTACAATCCGAGTCTTAAGGTTACCGATATTAACGGAAATACAAATTTGATTCATTATACATTATTGTTAGATTTTCCGGATGAACTTACCATGAACACAGATAGCAACGATGCTGAATGTGCTTCAAATACAGGATCTGGTAGTTTCACACCGATCGGTGGAACACCACCATATTCTTTTAACATAGACAGTAATACAACCGGGGCTTCAACAATGCTTAACGGTCCTCCCTCTACAGTTCTCTCCTTCACAGGAGCGGGAGCCGGAGTTATTCAGGTTACCGTTACCGATGATGTTGGCTGTGTTGTAACAGAATCCATAACAATAGAAATCCAAGATTCAGAAGATCCCATTATAACTGCTCCAGATGACTACACAGTTGAAGGCTGTGATTCTGGTGCTATTACTGATCTTCCTTACAGTTCAACTGAGGCAACCATTTCATTAGCAGAACTGCAAGCTGCACAAGCTGGAAATGGTAACGCTTCTGATGACGGAACAATCGCCTCAATAACATACTCAGATGTAATTAATGGCAGCTGTCCAATTGTTGTTACCCGTACCTTTACGGTAACTGACAGTTGTGGAAAAACGGCTTCAGATACACAACTTATTAATATTGATGATACTACCTCTCCTACAATTGATGTTGAGGCTTCAGACCTTACAGTAGAATGTGACGGATCAGGAAATACGACCGATTTAAATAATTGGTTAAATTCAAACGGAGGTGCAACAGCGTCGGATTCTTGCTCTTCTGTTACCTGGTCAAATGACTTCACTGCGCTTTCTGATGGTTGTCAAAATACCGGTGAGGCTCTCGTTACATTTACTGCAACAGATGAATGTGGTAATTCTTCTACCTCAACAGCAACGTTTACAATTGAAGATACCACACCTCCAACGATACTCACACCACCAGCCGACCTTACGGTAGAATGTGATGGATCAGGGAATACAGTCGAATTGAATGATTGGCTGGATACAGCCGGAGGTGCCAGTGCAGATGAAATCTGCGGTACCGTTAAATGGGAAAATAATTTTACCGATTTATCAGATGAATGTGGAGCAACAGGTTCAGCTACAGTGGAATTTTCTGCTGTTGATGCTTGTGGAAATGTCGAAAAAATATCGGCTACATTTACAATAGTCGATACTACCGCGCCTACATTTACCGCACCTGCCGATCTAACTATCGAATGTGATCAGGATCCTTCCGATCTTACACTTACAGGTGATGTAACCGATGAGGCCGATAACTGTTCAACAGGTCTGGAAGCAACTTATGCCGATAGCGTAGCTGCCGGTGCTTGTGCTAACGAATCTGTAATCACGCGTACATGGACATTGGTTGACGATTGTGGCAACACAACGACTGCCGATCAAACCATTACCGTGGAAGATACTACCGCGCCAGTTATTTCTACAGTTGCTGCTGATCAAACAGTTCAGTGTGATGGCTTTGGAAATACAGACGAACTCCAACTTTGGTTAGATACCCAGGCTGGTGCTGTTGCTTCTGACAATTGTGGTGACGTAACCTGGACTAATGATTTTACTGGATTAAGTAATGGTTGTGGAGAAACCGGACAAGCTTTGGTTACCTTTACAGCTAGTGATGCTTGCGGTAACTCAACCAGCACAACTGCATTATTTTCAATTATAGATTTACTTCCTCCAACTATTGATACTGAAGCAACCGACTTAACAGTTGAATGCGATGGATCAGGAAATTTGACCGATCTTAATAATTGGTTAGATAATAACGGTGGAGCAGATTCCTCAGATATCTGTGGTACGATTACATGGACGAATGATTTCACCGGATTATCCGATGATTGTGGTGCTACTGGTTCGGCTGTCGTAATCTTTACTGCAACAGATGATTGTGGAAATACCACAACGACTACTGCAACATTTACAATTCAAGATACTACTGCGCCTACATTTACAACACCTGCAGATTTAACTATCGAATGTGATCAGGATCCTGCCGATCTTGCACTTACAGGTGATGTAACCGATGAGGCCGATAACTGTTCAACAGGTCTTGAAGCAACTTATGCCGATAGCGTAGCTGCCGGTGCTTGTGCTAACGAATCTGTAATCACACGTACATGGACATTGGTTGACGATTGTGGAAACACAACCACTGCCGATCAAACCATTAATGTTGTAGACACAACTGCACCTGTGATTGATGTTGAAGCCGGTGATATCACGGTTGAATGTGATGGTGATGGTAACGGTGGTGAGATTCAAGACTGGTTAGACGCTCATGGTGGTGCCTCGGCATCCGACAATTGTGGCGATGTAACCTGGACTCACGATTATGACGGTGCCAATTCTGATTGCGCCGATCCAATACCAGTTACCTTTACAGCTACTGATGCTTGTGGTAATTCAACCTCGACGACTGCATCCTATGCAATTCAAGATACTACTGCACCATCTATAGATACAGAAGCAGCCGATGCTACTGTTGAATGCGATGGTCAAGGAAATGGAACTGATCTTCAAGATTGGTTAAATAATAACGGTGGTGCCGTGGCCTCTGATGATTGTTCTGCAATCAACTGGTCGAATGACTACACCGGACTATCTGATGATTGTGGTGCTACTGGTTCAGCTACAGTAACCTTTACAGCTACCGATAGCTGTGGTAACTCCAGCTCAACTACGGCAACGTTTACAATAGAAGACACTACCGCGCCTACATTTACTGCACCTGCCGATTTAACTATCGAATGTGATCAGGATCCTGCCGATCTTGCACTTACAGGTGATGTAACCGATGAGGCCGATAACTGTTCAACAGGTCTGGAAGCAACTTATGCCGATAGCGTAGCTGCCGGTGCTTGTGCTAACGAATCTGTAATCACACGTACATGGACATTGGTTGACGATTGTGGCAACACAACCACTGCCGATCAAACCATTACCGTGGTCGATACTACTCCGCCTACATTTACTGCACCTGCCGATGTAACCATCGAATGTGATCAAGATGAGAATGATCTTGCACTTACTGGTGATGTAACCGATGAGGCCGATAACTGTTCTGCCGAGCTTGATGCAACATTTGAAGATGCTGTTTCAGAAGGCGAATGTGCAAACGAATCTATAATCACGCGTACCTGGACATTGGTTGACGATTGTGGCAATACCACTACAGCAACTCAAACCATTACCGTGGTGGATACAACAGCACCAACATTTACAGTACCAGCTGATATAACCATCGAATGTGACCAGGATCCGTCTGATCTTGAGCTTACAGGTGATGTAACCGATGAGGCTGATAACTGTTCAACAGATCTTGATGCAACATTTGAAGATGCTGTTTCAGAAGGCGAATGTGCAAACGAATCTATAATTACGCGTACCTGGACATTGGTTGACGATTGTGGAAACACAACGACTGCCGATCAAACCATTAACGTGGTCGATACTACTGCACCTACCTTTACTGTACCCGCTGATGTTACAGTTGAATGTGATGATGACGCAACTGATTTGAATCTGACAGGTGATGTAACCGATGAGGCCGATAACTGTTCAACCGATCTTGAGGCAACCTATGATGACTCTATGGTTGATGGTGAATGTCCTTCAGAGATTATTATCTCACGTACCTGGACACTGGTTGATGATTGTGGTAATACAACTACGGCTGTTCAAACAATTACATCCGTCGATACCACTGCACCAGTATTTAGTGATATGCCAGAAGATGCAGAGGCTGAGTGTGATAACATTCCAGCTCCGGCTGAGGTGTCAGCGACTGATAATTGTGGAGAAGCAACTGTGACCTTCACTGAAGAAGAAGAAGCGGGATCATGTATAGGTGAATCATTCCTGACAAGAACCTGGACAGCAGTTGATGCTTGTGGTAATGAAAGCATTCATATACAAATAATCAATGTAATCGATACGACTCCTCCTGTTCTCGTTGGAGAACTTGAAGCAGAACTCGATGTCATTTGTGATGCCATACCTGAAGCTCCTGAATTAGTCTTTGAGGATGCATGTTCTTCAGAAATCACTGTTGATTTTATTGAAACATCAACAAATGATGGTTCATCAAGCAATTACGTGATAACAAGAGACTGGATTGCTACTGATGATTGTGGAAACTCAGTTACCTATACGCAAACACTTAATGTTAGTGCAGCCAATATTATCAATGGTAGTGATGCCTTGTTGTGTGCTGAAGATATGTTTGTGATCAACTTATTCGATTTCATATCAGGAGATTATGATCTCAATGGTGAATGGGTTGTTACACAAGGTGATATTAATCTTATAGGTAGCGAGATCGAGTCAATTCCATTTGATGATGTTGAAGATCAATATATATTCACCTATGTGATCGATGATGAAAATTGTCCGTCTAGAACTGACGTGGTCATTAATATCGATCCGGAATGTGAGAACCTATGTGTTGATGCTGATAACGTTTATATCTCTAAAGCAGTTACTGCCAACGGAGATCAGTGGAATGAGTGTTTCGAAATTAAAATCGTAGATGCTGACGGTGAAGAAAATTTCCTTCGCGAATGTGAATTCGTTGTTGAAGTTCAGATATTCAACCGTTGGGGTGCAAAGATTTACGAAAACATGAACTACGACTCCGATTCGAATTGCTGGAACGGGACTGCCCATAGCAACTCTATTGGAAGTTCAGACAAGGTACCTACAGGAACCTACTATTATATCGTTAATTTAAGAAACAGTGGATTAAAACCATTTGCAGGGCCTATCTACGTAGGAACCAATTAAACTAATCTGTTATGAAAGCAATTATTAAAATAAAACTGGTTGTATTGTTAGTCCTTTCATGTGGATCGGCATTTGCTCAACAGCTGCCTCAATTCACCCAGTATATGTATAACGCGGCCTCGATTAACCCAGCCTATGCCGGAAGTAAAGAAACCCTATATTTTGTGGGTCTTCACAGAAGTCAGTGGGTTGGACTAGACGGCGGTCCGACGACGCAAACGGTATCCCTGCATACGCCATTGCGAAGTAATGATCAGGTGGGACTCGGATTTTCATTCATTAATGATGAATTAGGATATGAAAATTTTGTATACCTCTATGCCGATTTTTCATATACCATTCAAGTTGGTGAATTTAAGCACGACAACGAAGTTCATCCAATTAAATTAGCCTTTGGATTAAAAGGTGGGTTTACTCACTATAATCTTGACCAAGAGTTGCTCAATGATCCGTCAATTATCGAAGATCTCTATTTCAACGATGTTTCAGATCGATGGAGTCCTAACATTGGTCTTGGAGCCTTTTTACACACCAATCGCTGGTACCTTGGACTCTCTGCTCCACGGATATTAAATACCGATTGGAATAACAGTAGAAATGGTCAGGTGGAATATGTAGCGGCGGAACGCATCAGCTATTATGTCACTGGTGGATATGTTTTTGATTTGAGTGAGACCACGAAGCTGAAACCGGCATTTATGGTGAAAGCTACCAATGGTGCACCGATCTCATATGATCTTACTGCTAATTTCCTCTTTAATGAGAAATTCTGGCTTGGTGCTGCTTACCGATTCAATGAGTCGGCCGGTGCACTAGGTGGAATCGCCGATTTTCAGGTGAGTAAGGAAATACGAGTTGGTTATGCCTACGAGCATCCAATCTCAGACATCAGACCCTATTCCGGCGGTACACATGAAGTATTGCTCATTTGGGAACCTAAGAAAAATCGAATCAAATCACCCCGCTACTTTTAAAACGTCTTGAACATGAAAACGAAAATTTTCCTCATACTGCTTGCCTTTAGCTACAGTTCCTTAACTTTTAGTCAGTCGAGGGTAGCAGATATATTCTTTGAAAACTTCGCCTATATCGAGGCAGCAAAGTTTTATAAAATGGCGCATGAAAAGAATACGCGCAGTTATCATTTGTTTACCAGGCTCGGTGATTGTTATTACAACAATTCGAACACCGAAGAGGCACTCAAATGGTATCAATTGGGATGGGAATCCTATCAGGATGACTTCAGTGCTGAATATGTATACAAATATATTCAGTGTTTGCGAAGTCAAAAGGACTACGAAACGGCCAATTCGCTCGTTCCACGTTATTTAGAACTGCGCAAGGCTGAAACTTCAGCCGAGGCACAAGCCTTTTATGCCGATAACCTGAGTGTCTACCAAGATTCATCAGAGATTGATGGGCGGCCAATCGTGCTTGAAAACCTTGATTTGAATACAGAGTATTCCGATTTTGGATCATTTGTTCATGACGGAACTCTTTATTTTGCCTCTAGCCGAAATGTTGAGGGTAAGGTGTATAAATGGAACGAATTGCCATACCTGGATGTCTATCAGGCCAGAATTATGGAAAATGGCCGTACAACTACCTATGAAGGTATTGACATGGTCGCTTCAGATTCAATTAATACCGATATTCATGAGGCAACGGTGGCTATCACAAAGGATGGCAATACCATGTACTTTACTCGGGACAATGTTAACAAAAGAAATAAGGTGCGCTATAACACCAAGGGAGCGTCCAATCTTAAAATTTACAAAGCAACGAATATAAATGGTCGTTGGAGTAACCTGAAAGAACTTCCGTTTAATGATAATAAAATTTCTACAGGTCATCCGGCACTGAGTCCGGACGAGAAACGACTTTATTTTGTCTCTGACAGAAAAGAAGATGATAATGGCGTTAAAAATAAAGGAATAACCGATATTTTTTATGTTGATATTCTTGACGATGGAACATTCGGACCCGTAACATGGCTTCCGGGAAATGTGAATTCCGCCGAACGAGAAATGTTTCCGTACGTCACTTCAGATAATATGCTGTATTATTCGTCAGATTCTGCCGAATTGTTGAATTATGGACTGCTTGACATCTATGTAACCGATGTCCTGAATGATCCTGCGGCAAAATCGGAGAATTTAAAGGCACCTATAAACGGGACCGATGATGATTTTGCCTTTTATATCAACGACGATAAGAATAAGGGATATTTCTCATCAAACCGTGCACGTCCTATTGAAAACGATGCAAAGGGAAACGATGATATTTATAGCTTTGGTAGTGGTCTTTGCTTGCAAAGTATCAGCGGAATAGTAACCGATAGTGAAACCGGTGAACTGCTGGAAAACGCCAGGGTTCGTAAAATCGATGAGCGGGGTGTAGTCCTTGATTCAGTTATAACCGGAACCGATGCCAGGTATACCTTTGAATTAGAATGTAACCGAAAATATAGAATCGTTGCCGATCGCACCTGCTACAATAATGAAGACATTGAAGAATTTACAACCAGCAGCGTACATGAGGAAGCCCTGGAAGTAAATTTAGAACTCGATCCGTTATACGATGAAAAGACCATCGTTATCAATGATATCACCTTCGTTTTCGACCGATGGGAAATTACTGCGGATGGAAAAAGACAATTAGAAAATATCATAACTCTGATGCAGGATGATCCTCGTCTTGTAATCGATATCGAGTCACATACCGATTGTCGTGGCAGCGATCAATACAATGCTGTATTATCTGATAAACGAGCCGCCTCTACTAAGGCGTACTTTGTTGGCCGTGGTTATGGTAATCGAATAAATAGTGCCGTAGGTAAAGGCGAAAGTGAGCTGTTGAATAAGGACTGCTCTGATTGCCGTCTACAAGATCGATCTCTGACGGCTGAACAAGTTTTATGTCACAAAGAAAACAGAAGATCTGTCTTTAGAATCGTAGATGAAACACCTCGAAGAAAATGCGAATAATAAAGAATTAATCCCTGTTACTCCGGTAGCATAAATTCATGTATATCCATTTTAAGAAAGTAATATGTTATTAACTTCCCTAATGGAAATTTGAATTATCAGAATTCAATTTAACTTATTACAAAGAGAGCCGCTTTAAACAGCGGCTCTCGTTTTTATCATGATTAAGCGCTTTTCTATGATGTAAAGGCTAATTACCCTAAGAATTTTATTCTTATCGTTATAATGGCTCTAAACGCCTCAGACGATAATGCTGACTTGCTATAAAGGCCTTTCAGTGGCTTAAGCACCTAATTTATCCATTTGGGCAGCGTTAACTTTAGTAGAAGTTAGTTGACATTCATTATGAATACTGGTGATAGATCCCGGCATTATGTGGTAATATTTTCTGGGAACATTTTCATTTACACCATCTCCACATATTGAGTGTTCAAAATTTACCGCTCAGCAAACAATATTGGTTAGTTGTATTTTTCTTTAAAAATTAATTCATGGGACTAGACCTTAATATCTCTTGGATGGCGTTGCAATGATTGAGCTGTAAATACAGCTTCTCTTGTTTATAAAAAGTAAAAAAAAAGAGCCTCCTGATGGAGACTCTAAATTAACTAGATCTTATTCTTATTACATAAAGGGGTTATTAACGCTTTACAAAGATATTGGTATAGTACCAGCGGTCGTCTGTATCTTGCTCAGCAGAAATTTCAAAGTGCGTATAATCACCTTCGATTACAGCTCTATGACCTTCACTGTTCAGCCAGGCATTTACAACAGATTGTGCATAGCGATAGCCATAAGCGACATTTTCACCAACGCGAACCGCACCAACTGAATTTTCAAGGTTTGTTTTTCTAACGAAGAAATTATCATGGGATATACCATCCTTCTCGATCATGTACTCGGTGTGGCTGTAGGCTTCCGCTTTGGCCTGGTTGAGTGATTCAAGGGAACCTAATCCCAATTGAATACGATGATCATTGATCAATTCCATTATTTCAATTTCAATCACTTTCGTGGAAGGAATATAAGAAGCGGCGATTGCATTAATCTGCTCTTCTTCTACTGCATCTGTTGAACACGAGAAAGTCAACAATGCTACTAATGCCAGTACAGGCCATAACTTAGGTGTTTTCATTGTAGGGTTTTTAGATTTGGGACTGCCAAAATATAAACCCTAAAATTGAGTAACTGTTAATGAAATGTTAATATCGATGAAATGCGTGTATTTCGTCGATTTATTTTGTTTTTAATCGATGAAATGCATGGTATTCATAATAATTAAGACATTTAATCCGAAATATAAGCATTTTATCGTACAAATTAAGTCAAGGAGATAGTCTTTGAATAAGCCAATTAAATTCGTCATCCAATTGGTACCGAATACGGTCATGCAAGCGATTGGCCCGGCCTTGCCAAAATTCAATCTCAACCGGCCTTACAAGAAAGCCTCCCCAATGCTCAGGCCGCGGAATTTCCTTACCCTCATACAAATCCTCCAACCGTTTCATTTCTTCCTCAAGTGATTCACGATCATTAATCACTTCACTTTGATGCGATACATGGGAGCTAAGCTGACTGCCACGTGGTCTGGTTTCGAAATAACCGTCGCTTAGGTTTTCGGCAAGAATTTCAGCCTGACCTTTAATTATTATCTGTCTTTCTGCTGCATACCAGAAAAACGACAAGCAAACATTTGGATTCTGTTTAATCGCCAGTCCTTTTTCGCTGTTATAATTGGTAAAAAAGATAAATCCTTCATAGGTAAAGCGTTTCAACAAGACCATCCGGCTTTTAGGGTAACCGTCGAGACCAATGGTCGATAAGGTTACGGCGTTGGCTTCATCGATCGAATCATCTTCATCAACAGCATGAAACCATTTCTGGAATAACTCCATAGGGTTTTCAGGAACCGTCAATTCCGATAATTCGGCTCTCTCATATGACTTTCTGTAGTTGCTTAGATCTTTTTCCATGCCACACGCAATTTACAGCTTTTTAAAACTTTTTTTTCAACAGAAATATTTTCAATCATTGGATAAATCAATTATTGTACGCTCTTCCATATCTTTATTTTAGATCTGCTGCAATTCATTTGGCTTAAATTGAAAAAGTTTTTCCACTTTTTGCCAGTTCCACATGTTCAAATTCAGCTCCAGCCTCTCGTTTGAAGTCTTCAAGATCTTTATAACGGGATGAATAATGCCCTAGGATCAACTTGCCCACCTTCGCTTCTTTTGCAATCCTTGCAGCTTGTTTTGCAGTTGAATGCTTTGTCGTTTGGGTCAGATGATGATGTTTCTCAAGAAACGTTGATTCATGATATAAAGCAGTTACGTTTTCTATTAACGGAATGATATTTTGATTGTACGCTGTATCGCTGCAAAACGCATACGACTTGGCAGGAGGTCCTTCAAGGGTTACCGTCTCATTTTTAATCCATTCGCCTGATTCATTCTCCACATCGAATCCCTGTTTTAACTTTGGAAAATAAGCTTTATCTATATTTGCTTTTTGTGCCTTAATGATATCAAGCTTGCGTTCGGATAATTTTTCTTTAAACAGGAATCCGTTTGTATAGATCCTGTGATCAAGCGGAATGGTATGGACTTCAACTTTCTCATCTTCATAAATGAGGTCGGATTGTTTCGAACTTAATTCATGAAAATATAAGCCATAATTTGTCCAGGAATCGGCCAGTTTCATCTGAAGGGTAATGATTTCCTTAATACCCTTGGGACCGTAAATATTCAGGTCTGCTTCCCGTGATAAAAGGCGAAACGTAGAAATTAAACCCACCAATCCAAAAAAATGGTCGCCGTGCAAATGAGAGATAAAAATATGTTTGATCCTTGAGAACTTGATCTTGTACTTACGCAAGAGCACCTGGGTTCCTTCTCCACAATCAATGAGAAATAGGTGATTTTTAATATTTAAAACCTGAGCAGTCGGATGGGTATCTATTCGTGGTGTTGCGCTATGACAACCAAGTATTGTTAATTCCATAGTGATTAGAACCCCAGATCGCGTTCAATCTCTTCCATTTCAATAATATCATAGGCCTCTTGTAGCGAAGGCACAACCACCAATTCGTCCGGCACATAATCATAATCAATCTTGTTTGACACAATTACAAAAGATTGTTTTGAAGCTCGATGTGTATTTGAAATCTGAAGAAACTCAATAATCTCTTCAAGCTTTATCCAGCCAAGGCTTGAGAGATTTACGATAATATTATTATTCTTGAATTTTTTATATGACTTGGTTATACGCAATACAATTTCCGGGATGCTGGCGCGCTCATGTGTTATAATTGTGATATTTCCTGATTGATCGATTAACATAAACTACTGTTTAATTTTCGAGGCCAGTAAATAGATAACAGCCATGCGAATGGCCACACCGTTCTCCACCTGGTTCAGGATAATTGCCTGGTCAGAATCGGCAACATCACTCGTAATCTCAACACCTCTATTTATAGGTCCGGGGTGCATAATCGTAATTTCTTTATCGAGACTCTCAAGGATCTCCCTGTTGAGTCCGAACTGCTGTGTATATTCTCTGTTGGAAGGGAAATAACTGATCGCCATTCGCTCGTTCTGCACACGCAGCATATTTGCCACGTCACACCAGTTCAAAGCGGTTTTCAAATCGGTTTCAACCGTAACACCGAGTTTGTCGATATATTTTGGAATCAGGGTTTTTGGTCCGCACACCATCACCTTGGCTCCCAATAGTTGCAAGGCAAAGATATTCGATAAAGCTACGCGACTATGCAGGACATCACCCACAATCACAACTTTTTTTCCACGTACTTCACCAAGGCGTTCGCGTATGGAATAGGTGTCGAGCAAGGCCTGGGTTGGGTGCTCATGAGCGCCATCACCGGCATTTATTATACTCGCGTTTACATGTTCAGAGAGAAAAACGCAAGAACCCGGATTTGGATGACGCATTACAACCATATCAACTTTCATCGACAATATATTGTTAACTGTATCGATTAGGGTCTCCCCTTTTTTTACAGAGGACTGGGAGGCTGAAAAATTAATAATATCGGCCGACAATCGCTTCTCGGCAAGTTCGAATGAAAGTTTTGTACGGGTTGAGTTTTCAAAGAACAGGTTTGCTATGGTAATATCTCGAAGTGACGGTACTTTTTTAATCGGTCGATTAATGACTTCCTTAAAATGATCGGCAGTTTCAAAGATCAACTTTATGTCGTCCTTTTTCAGGTATTTTATACCCAGCAGATGGTTAACACTTAACTCGCTCATAGCCTAACTATTGATTAAATAAACCACATCTTCTTCATCATTCACTTTCCATTTAACCTTAACGCGTTCTTCATTGATGGCATCGACCTGTCGACCAAGATAATCAGGTTGGATCGGTAAATGCCTGCTAAATCGTCTGTCTATCAGAACCAACAATTCGATATGCCTGGGTCGCCCGAAGGATTGTATGGCTGTCAATGCCGCACGGATGCTGCGTCCGGTATACAGCACATCATCAATGAAAACGACATTTTTGTTTTCAACTATAAAATCGATCTCGGTAGTATTGGCCTCCAGCGGCTTATCCCCTCTTCGAAAATCGTCTCTGTAAAAGGTTATATCCAGATAACCTGAATTCAGGTTCTTAATTTTGTAATCGGTTCGAAGCATCTGTTCAAGACGATCTAATAAGAACTTGCCTCGAGGTTGAATACCGATAAGAACGGTATTTGAAAATGTATTATGGTTCTCAATAAGTTGACAAGCCAATCGATGAAGAATGATGTTTACTTCTTTTGCGTTTAGTAAAACTTTTTGGCTCATAAACGTCTTTGCGTTTCTGATTGCAAATTTACATCAAAAAAAAGAATACCGAAAATTCTAATAGGTGACAAAAAAAACCCTCCATCACCTTGCGAAAAGGTAATAAAGGGCTTCGCTATTCTATAATGGATGTTTTTTATTTTCCGTCCATTTTATCTTTCAGCGCCTGCAAGGCATCGTTTGCATCTCCCAAAGTTGGCTTAGCTTCACTAGCTGCAGCCTTTGAACGTCTGGTCGCTGACTTAACGATCTTGGCTTCTTCTTCTCTAAAGACGGCGGTATGCGACGCAACCACACGTTTAAAGTCTTTATTGAATTCTATAACCTTGAACTCGGCTGATTCACCTTTCTTTAATTTCTTACCATCTTCTTTTTCCAAATGTCTGTTTGGAACGAAAGCGGTAATATCTTCATTCAACTTAATTGTTGCTCCCTTATCTACGATCTCAGCGATCTCAGTGGTATGCACAGTGTTAAGTCCGAATTCAGTTTCATACTTATCCCATGGGTTTTCCTTCGTTTGCTTGTGACCAAGGCTTAATTTACGACCTTCTACATCCAATTCGAGAACAAGTACCTCGAGTGTATCACCTACAGCGCAAAACTCGCTCGGGTGCTTCACCTTTTTGGTCCAAGACAAATCAGAAATATAAATAAGTCCGTCAATTCCTTCTTCAAGTTCAACGAATACACCGAAATTGGTAAAGTTCCTGACAATTCCTTTATGCTTCGAACCAACCGGATATTTAGTAGTGATATCGGTCCATGGATCTGGCGTTAATTGCTTGATCCCAAGTGACATTTTACGATCTTCCCGATCAAGAGTAAGGATCTGTGCTTCTACCACATCACCAATCGACACGAAGTCCTGTGCAGAACGCAGATGCGTTGACCATGACATCTCAGATACGTGAATCAATCCTTCCACGCCTTCCGCAACTTCAATAAATGCTCCATAATCGGCAATAACAACAACCCTACCTTTAACATGATCGCCAACTTTAAGGTCTTCGCCAAGTGCTTCCCACGGATGTTTGCTCAATTGCTTGAGTCCGAGTTGAATTCTCGATTTATCTTCATCAAAGTCAAGGATTACAACATTCAGTTTCTGATCAAGGTCAACGATCTCATTTGGATGATTGATCCGTGACCATGAAAGGTCTGTAATATGGATTAATCCGTCAACGCCTCCAAGGTCCATAAACACACCATAAGACGTAATGTTCTTAACTGTACCTTCAAGTACCTGACCTTTTTCTAATTGACTGATGATCTCTTTCTTCTGTTCTTCGATATCGGCTTCGATCAAAGCTTTATGCGATACTACTACATTTTTGAATTCCTGATTGATCTTAACAACCTTGAATTCCATAGTTTTATTCACATATTGATCATAGTCTCGAATTGGCTTGACATCGATTTGTGATCCCGGTAAGAAAGCCTCGATTCCGAATACATCTACGATCATACCTCCTTTGGTACGGCATTTTACAAATCCGTTTACGATCTCACCCGAATCATGTGCGGCATTAACGCGATCCCATGCTTTAATAACACGGGCTTTACGGTGCGACAACACCAATTGACCGGTTGCATCTTCACGAACGTCGATTAAAACTTCTACCTTATCACCTACTTTTAAATCTGGATTGTACCGGAATTCATTCAAAGAAATAACGCCTTCAGATTTAGCATTTATATCGATGATCACATCCCGATCGCTAAGGTGAATTACTTCGCCTTCAACCACTTCATTATTTAGAGTATCAACGAAGTTTTCGTTTACCAGTTTTTCAAATTCCTCGAGTTTCTTGTCCTCAACTTGCTCAATTCCTTCTTCGTAATTGTGCCAGTCAAATTCTTTAAGAAATTTTTCGGGATTTGCTTGTGCTTCTGAAAGTACAGGAGCTTCTGCGGTTTTTACTTCAGCCTGAAGTTCTTCTGTTGGCTTCTCCGCTTTAGTCTTTTTTTCAGCCATTGCTGATCTTGTTTTGTATTCTGCACGCCGGTGAAGGATTTAACAGCCCTTGTGCAGAAGAATTATTATTTTTTTATTCCTTTTATCCTTCAGTAACCGTTAAAAGGATGGCAAAAGTAATCATATTTACTATAAATGCCTAATTTGATTTACTTTTTCTAAATACCTGATTCTTAATTGGCTAAAGTTATCAACAATAGACATAACGATGCTCCCTTTTTTTATCTTTACAGCCTTAACATTTAATCAACAGCACAATGACCATGAAAGCAAAATACCAGGCGGTACTTGACCTCGGAAAGGAGCTAAACGTTCAAAACGGTGACGTTCGTGAAGAGAACGGGCAACTAAAGGTTTGGGGAACAACTAAAACTCAATATGAGAAAGATCTAATCTGGGATAAAATCAAGGAAATTGGTGGAGAAAATCCGAATGATATCATGGCCGACATCAAAGTTTCCGACACCCGGATTTATCACAGGCATGTAGTAAAAAGAGGTGAGACCCTTGGGAAAATTGCGAAACAATATTATGGTGATGTGATGAAGTATAAAGATATATTCGCAGCCAACTCCGACATACTTAAAAATCCGGATTTGATCTATCCAGATCAGGAATTGATCATACCGAATCCATAAAACGAATTATTTGGTTTGAGGGCAGTTTTTATAACTGCTTTTTTTATTCAAGATCTTCGATGGTCATACGAACAAGGCGCATCACCTTTTGATATTGTTCTTTAATACTCAGTTCAGAATTATCAAATTCAATCGCATCATTCGCCTTGATCAAGGGTGAGTCTTCCCGGTTAGAATCTATATGATCCCGTTCCTGGACATTTCTGAAAACTTCATCGAAAGAAACCTTTTCACCCCTGCTAAGTAATTCATCGAATCGTCTTTTGGCGCGAATCTCGGGGGAAGCAGTCATAAAAATCTTCAATTCTGCTTTGGGAAATACCACCGTTCCTATATCACGTCCGTCCATGACAATCGCCTTATTCTCCCCCATTTTATGCTGTAGCTGAACCATTCGTCTTCTTATTTCCGGTATGACCGCTACCTGGCTTACAAAGTTGGAAACCTCCATGGTTCTTATGGCGCGTTCAACATTCTCGCCATTCAAAAAGATTTCAGAATATCCAAGGCCAGGGTTAAATCGAAATTCCAGTTTAATCTTATCTAATTCACCAAGAAAATCTGATACATGAAAATCGCTGTAATCGATAAAATTATTTTGGATCGCGTATAGAGTAACCGCACGGTACATGGCCCCTGAATCAACATAAATGTAGCCCAAAGCTTTAGCAACCATTTTTGCAATGGTACTCTTTCCTGTTGAGGAATACCCGTCGATGGCAATTGTTATATTCCGCACTTATTGCAAATCTATTTGAAGTCCGAAAAAACTCGAATTAGCCGCACTCGAATAACGTGCATGTGTATAACTAAAACGCATTTTGTTCAATTTAATACCGATACCAAAAGACAAACCCGAGAAATTTCGTTGCTCTAAAATACGCAATTCTTCAGCTCTTCTGAAATTATAGCCGATTCGTAAATTAAAGCCTTTGTCGGGGAAAAGTTCAGCGCCGATAATTGTACGACGAATAACATTACTAAAGAAGCCTACCTTTTCGCTCGTAATATTGCCCTCAAGATCTGATTGATCCCTTGCCGGGTTAGCCCTTCCAATGGGCCACTCCTGGAGATTTTCAAGAGTGACATGCCACCTGATCGGAACGTGTTCAAGCGTTTGTGACATTCCAAAATCGATCTCAAAGGGAAGCGGTTCATTTTGACCGGCATAAGTTGTTATTTGGGTGCCTGCATTTCGAACCACCAGCGCCGCATTAAAATCGATATCCGTATTGATATAAATGAGTCCGGCATCGATGGCGACTCCTATTGAATTATACTGTTCGAGCTGTGAGGTTATCACCTTTAAATTACCTCCAAGATAAAAATCGGTATAGCCGATTTGTCGGGCGTAACCAAAAGACAGCGCCGCTTCATTACCGGTAAACGACCCGGTTGAATTCCCATCTTCATCATAACCATCAAAATTTCCATAATTGATATAGGTCATCCCGATATGAAAAGTTTGAGCGCGTCTGTCCCAGGTATAAGCATAAGCAGCAGTACCGTAACTTATCCCACCGAGATAGCTTGAATAATTCAATGCCAGTTGATTGTTCATTTCAACATTGATGGTTGCCGGATTATAAAGGCCTTGTGTCACATCATAATCGACGTTGGTTAACACCTTTCCACCAAGAGCAGCCTGACGTGGAGACGATACCAGGTTAAGGAATTGGTAGGTCGCTTCACCACCCAGCTGCGCGAACAATGCTGTGGCGCTCAGAGTGACCAAAACTGTGGCGATCGTTCGTCTCATGAAGCTGCAAAGTAACTAAATCTATTTTAAAACGTATGGGTGAAATTTTTATTTTCAGAATTAAAAAAAACCTCGGAAATCCGAGGTTTGTTTTAGAGCTTTTTAGCGTTGGTTACCTTCTGATGAGTCAGTGCTATATCTATGACCTCTTTCATATCTTTCACATAATGAAAGGTCAGACCTTTTAAGTATTCTTCCTTGATATCTTTAATATCTGAACGATTATCTTCACAAAGAATGATTTCCTTAATCCGGGCTCGTTTAGCAGCGAGAATCTTTTCTTTAATACCACCCACGGGCAACACCTTACCTCTCAAGGTAATTTCACCGGTCATGGCCAGACTTTTCTTCACCTTTCGCTGGGTGAATAAAGAGACAAGTGAAGTGAGCATCGTTATTCCGGCACTTGGGCCGTCTTTAGGGGTAGCTCCTTCCGGAACGTGAATGTGGACATTATACTTCTCGAATACCGATGGATGAATGGCGAAGTTTGCCGCGTTAGCCTTGATAAATTCCATGGCAATTGTGGCCGATTCCTTCATAACCTTTCCGAGATTTCCCGTAATTGTCAATGTTCCTTTTCCCTTTGATAAAATGGATTCGATAAAAAGAATATCCCCTCCTACTCGCGTCCATGCCAATCCTGTAACAACACCGGCAACATTGTTATTTTCGTATTTATCGCGTTCGAGTTTCGGACTTCCGAGGATATCAACGATATCCTCATTTGAAACCTTAATGTTATACGATTCTTCCATCGCTATGTTTTTAGCTGCATACCGCACCGTTTTAGCGATTTGTTTTTCCAGGCCCCTTACGCCCGACTCCCGCGTATATCCCTCAACGATTTTTTCTAACTGGCGCTTGCCGATCTTGAGATGATCGGACGTTAACCCATGTTCTTTGAGTTGTTTCGGCAGCAAGTGCTTGCGCGCGATTTCCATCTTTTCTTCGATAGTATAACCTGTTACATTAATGACTTCCATACGATCGAGCAATGCCGGTTGAATATTAGAAAGACTATTAGCAGTTGCGATGAACATAACCTTGGAAAGATCATAGCCCATCTCAAGGAAATTGTCATAAAATTCGGAATTCTGCTCCGGGTCAAGAACTTCAAGCATGGCAGAGGACGGATCACCCTGATGAGAGGCCGATAATTTATCGATTTCATCCAACACAAATACCGGATTAGATGTTCCAGCCTTCTTAATATTTTGAATGATCCTACCTGGCATCGCCCCTATGTAAGTTTTTCTATGACCTCTAATTTCGGCTTCGTCACGTAATCCGCCAAGCGACATTCGCACATATTCACGACCTAAGGCTTCGGCAACTGATTTTCCCAAAGATGTTTTTCCAACACCCGGTGGACCATAAAGACAAAGGATCGGTGATTTCATGTCCTGCCGTAGCTTCAGAACAGCTAAATATTCAATAATTCGTCGTTTTACATCGTCTAAGCCATGATGATCGCGATCTAAAATTCTCTTAGCTCGTTTTAGATCAAATTGATCATCGCTGTAACTTTGCCAGGGCAATTCGAGGAAAAGCTCAAGGTAATTCCGTTGAATGGAATACTCCGCCACCTGAGGGTTCATCCGCTGCAGCTTATTGATCTCCTTTTGAAAATGCTTGGCGACCTTTTTACTCCATTTCTTCGTTTCACCCACCTTTACCATTTCAGCTATATCTTCTTCAGAACTCGAGCCACCTAATTCTTGCTGGATCGTTTTCATTTGCTGATGAAGGAAATACTCCCGTTGTTGCTGATTTATATCGCTTTGAACCTTCGACTGAATGTCGTTACGAAGTTCCAGCTTTTGCACCTCAACCGTCATATGCTTTAGTGTATCCATCGCACGTTCCTCCAGGTCATTGATCTCAAGAAGTTTTTGTTTTTCCTTAACGACAAGATTCATGTTAGAGGATACAAAATTGACGAGGAAACTGTTACTCTCTATATTTTTTATGGCAAAGGACGCTTCACTTGGGATATTCGGACTCTCACGAATAATCTTTAAGGCGAGGTCTTTAATAGAATCGATGATGGCATCAAACTCCTTATTATCCGGGATCGGTTTACTTTCCGGCATTTCGCGAATCGTCGCATTCATGTAGGGCTCCTCGGTTATGATCTCGGCGATTTGAAACCGTTTCTTACCTTGAATGATGATCGTTGTATTCCCATCGGGCATCTTTAATACCTTAAGTATCTGAGCCATTGTTCCTGTTAAATGGATATCATTTGCGGTCGGGTCTTCAATCAGTTCATCTTTTTGAGAAACCACCCCTATTATTTTACGTCCGCGATTGGCATCATCGATAAGTTTGATCGATTTATCGCGACCGGCCGTAATTGGGATTACAACACCAGGAAATAAAACCGTGTTACGCAAAGGTAAAATAGGCAAGGTTTCAGGTAGGGCCTCATTGTTGATCTCCTTCTCATCTTCGGTGGTCATAAGCGGGATCAATTCTGAATTTTCATCAAAATTCTGAAATGACAAACTGTCAATATTTATGAACTTGGGTTTTGACATAACGTTTTTAGGTCATTCTGTCATCTCGACAGAAGTTTTTATTGTTTATCTTTATGTAGTTAAACTTTTTAATGCTTGTTAATCAGTTACTTAACTCAAAACATTAATCAACTCTATATCTTAAAGGTCAATTGTTATGCCATTATAAATTTAGGTGATATCCATTTAATTTGAAATTTTTTTCGCCAAACTGTAACATGCACATCCATCGATCATCTATAGAGTAAAGCAAAACGTTTTTTTGAGGCTAGCCAAACACAATATCACTCAGCTCGTTGAGCTTTGTAAATCAGGGAACCAATTTGCGCAGTTGGAAATTTACAACCGGTATTACAAAGCCATGTATAACACAGCATTTCGAATTGTGAAAGACAGTTTCGAAGCCGAGGATATCATGCAGGAAGCCTTCTTAAGTGCCTTTACAAAGCTGGATTCCCTGAAAGAATCGGCGACATTTGGCTCTTGGTTAAAACGAATTGTGATAAACAATAGTATTTATCATTACAACAAATCAGATAAGTACGACAACGTTCCTTTAGATGATGTGCTTTACAAAGTTGAAGATAATTCGGGAATTCCCGAGGATGCGGAAATTAAAAGTCTTCAAGCGAAACAAATTCTGGAAACCATGAAAACGCTTAAGGATAATTACCGGATCGCACTGACGCTTCATCTTATTGAAGGCTATGATTACGAGGAGATTAGTGGTATTATGAATTTGTCTTACGCGAACTGCCGCACGACAATTTCAAGAGCTAAGGACAAATTAAGACAGAATCTTCAGCCAATGGCTGAATATTAATAATAAAAATGAGCATGGATAGTTTAACCGAATTTTTTAAAGATCACAAGGGTAAATTCGATTTGGAAGAGCCACGTTCGGGTCATGAGAAACGTTTCCTTGAGAAACTGAATCAGACTGATCAGGACGCAGGTGGCGGATCGACAACATCTGAAGTATGGAAACCATTCTTGATGATTGCCGCTTCACTTACCTTGATAATGATGCTTGTAATTGGCTCGGGTAATACCAATTCCCGTGATCTGGCAAGTATTTCTCCTGAAATGGCAACGACTCAGGATTTTTTCACCACGACCATATCAACAGAATTGGCGAAATTAAACAGTGAGGACTCACCGGAGTTTCAGGATCTTGTTGTCGATGCCTTGTTCCAGATAAAAATACTGGAAGAGGATTATCAAAAACTAAAAAAGGACCTTACAAGCAGTGGTGACGATAAACGTGTTATTCATGCCATGATTGAGAATTTTCAAAACCGTATAGACATTCTTCAACAAGTGTCTGAACAAATAGACGAATTAAAACAACTTAAAGAGACGAACAATGAGAACAGTTTTACGTTATAGATTATTGGCCTTGCTATTATTACCGGCAACCTTAATGGCCACCGAGCCAGATTGGAAGGGTAAGCACACCAAGGAAAAGACCATCCACAAAGAATTTAATGTGAATTCCAATGCAACCCTCAGGGTATCAAATAGCTATGGAGACCTGGATATTACAACCTGGAATGAAAATCGAATCGTTATCGATGTGACGATAACCACAAACGGTAACAATGAAGAAAAAGTTCAGCGAAAATTAGATGATCTTGATGTTGATTTCTCTTCTTCCCAGGAATGGGTTTCAGCAGAAACCACCTTCAACAAACGCAAATCAAAATCATGGTGGAGTTGGGGAAGTAATAATGTGAACATGAAGATCAACTATGTCATAAAAATGCCGATGACCAACAATGTAAAACTCAGCAATGATTATGGCAGTATCAATCTTGACAAACTCGAAGGACGGGCCGAAATCAATTGCGATTATGGTAAAATAACCACTAAAGAGCTGATGGCCGATAACAACATGCTGAATTTCGATTATACCAAAAATTCGTATTTCGAGTACGTAAAAAGCGGTAAAGTAAGCGCCGACTATAGTGCTTATACCGTGGGAAAAACAAATAACCTTGAAGTCTCCGCCGACTATACGAAATCAGTCATTGAAATAGCTGAAGATGTTAAATACAATTGCGACTATGGTTCTATGACCGTTGAAAAGGCCAATAATATAACTGGTGATGGAGATTACCTGACATTGCGCCTTGGTGAGATTTATAAAAATGTTCAGGTAAAAGGTGATTATGGCTCAATGGAGATCGATAAGATGACATCCAATGCAGGTAATGTAACCATTAATTCCGATTACATGAAAATCACGATCGGCTATGATAGTTCATACAGTTTTGAATATGATATCCAGCTTGAATACGCCGGTTTAAGAGGTGCTGAAGATTTTGAAATGGTAAAGAAACGCATTAAATCAAGTGATAAATACTATTTCGGATATCACGGCGATCAAAACACATCGAATCGCATCCTGATCAATTCAGAATACGGTAGTGTCACATTCAAACGTAAATAACAACAATTAAAAAATAAAATATTATGAGATCTATAAGTTTATTAATCATCGCTCTTTTATTCAGCTTTACGAGTCATGCCCAGTGGTGGGGTAATGGAAAAAGCGTCAAGGGAAATGGCAAAATGACCACCGATACCAGAAATACCGCCGATTATGATGGTATTCGATGTGCCGGATCAATGGACTTCATGCTGGTTGCCGGTGAAGAAGGAAAAATAACGATTGAAGCGGAAGAAAACCTCCTTAAACATATCGTGACTGAAATCAAGAATAACCAACTGGTTGTGAAAGTTGAGAAAGGAGTTAATCTAAAACCGAGTTGGGGAAAAACAATTAAAGTAACTATCCCGTTCAAGAACATCGATAAAGTTTCTTTAGCTGGATCTGGTGATCTATGGAATGAAGATATGATTCAGTCGGAAGAACTGGATGTGTCCTTAGCCGGTTCAGGCGACATCATTCTAAACGTTGAAACCAACTCAGTTAAAGGAAGTATTGCAGGTTCAGGTGACCTTACCTTGAAAGGGAATACTAACGATCTCGAGGCAAGTGTAGCAGGATCAGGTGATTTTCATGGGTTTGACCTTCAGTCAAACAACACCGTTGTTTCTGTTGCCGGATCGGGTGATGCCAAAGTTGTAAGCAAGGTATCATTAAAGGCAAGAGTTGCCGGATCGGGTGATATTGAATATCGGGGCAAACCCGGTAAGGAAGACACCAAGGTAAGCGGATCAGGAAGCATAAGCAACTAAACCCAATTACATATCAAATAGTTAAGTCACTCCCAACAGAGTGGCTTTTTTTTAGGATTCATTCAGTAGAAGATCGGTTTTTGGAACCCGATACAAAAGAACAACCCCAATGATAAAGAAACTTATAAGAAAAACGATGGAATATCTCATGCTTCCGGTAATTCCGGCGATCCATCCGTATAGAAACATCCCGATGACAATTCCGATCTTTTCGGAAACATCGAAAAAACTAAAATAAGACGCAGTATCTTCTGATTTTGCCGGGATGAGCTTGCTGTAGGTAGAACGCGAAAGCGACTGAATTCCTCCCATTACCAAGCCAACACAGGCAGCAGTTATATAAAATTGCATCGGGGTATAAACGAAGAAGGCATAGGCACATATAGCAATCCAAATAAAAATAATAATAATGAGGGATTTTATGTTTCCGATTCGCTTCGATAAACCTGCAGTTAATTGTGCACCAACGACTGCAATTAGTTGAATAAGTAAAATACTAATAATCAGTCCGGTTGTCGAGTCCTGTTTTCCCCAGTCCAGTTCTTCAACTGCAAAATAGGTGGCTGCAATCATGATGGTTTGCACCGCCATACTATAAACAAAAAAAGCGGTCAGGTAGCGTCTGAGAACTTTGTTCAATTTTAAGGCTCGCCAAATCTTCCGGAGTTCATTATAACCATGCATCAGTACTTTTTTGGTTACCGAATGACCTTCATTGGTTCCTGTTGGTAAATATTTAAAGGTATATTGGGCGAATCCCATCCACCAGATTCCAACCATAATAAAGGCTATCCGAGTCGGGGAGCCTGCATTTTCAAAACCGAACCAATCGTATTTTAAGATCATCACCAGGTTGACGATTAGCAGTAATACACTTCCGATATAACCTAAAGAGAATCCCTTAGCACTGATCTTGTCCTGTTGCTCAGGATGGGCAATATCAGGTAAATAGGAATTGTAAAACACCAGGCTTCCCCAAAACCCGATCAACGCCAGCATATAACAAATCAGACCAAAAGCCAGGTTTTCAAGGCTGAACCAATAAAGTCCGATACAGGATACAGACCCGAGATAGCAAAAGAATTTCATGAAATTCTCCTTGTTACCAACATAGTCTGATATACCAGAAAGAATGGGTGATATAATCGATACAACAAGAAAACTCAGAGCCGTCACATAACTGATTAGTGAATCATTATTAAAACTGATCCCAAGAAAGTCGACGGTATCGCTGATCTTCTTGCCGTCACTATCTTTAATTATAGTAAGGGCACCATAAAAAATTGGAAAAACCGCTGATGAAATAACCAGAGGGTAAACCGAATTTGCCCAGTCATAAAACGCCCAGGCATGAAGTAATTTTTTATCTCCTTTTTGTAAAACTGCCATAAAAAAAAACTGTTCGGAGTCCGAACAGCTTCGAAGTTAATCAAATATTTTTACACCCTCTAATTAATGGGTCTAAAGCTTGTAACACCAAATTTAGCGGCTTCGGCTTTAGCTTTTGGCGCTAAGGCTGTTAGGTTTGAAATCCTGGTGTCGTTTGAGGGGTGAGTGCTCAAAAACTCTGGTGGTGCCTGACCGCCACTATTGGCTTTCATGCGTTTCCATAGTTCGGCAGCCTCGCTTGGGTTATATCCTGCAATAGCCATAATGTATAATCCAATTTTATCCGATTCGGTTTCATGACTACGGCTAAATGGCAACATGACACCAACCGTACTTCCGATACCATACGCTTGATTAAAAATCTGCCGGGATTGCTCATCCTGGATTGCCACGTTTCCGGCAACAGCACCAAGTTGCTGAAGAAGTCCGGCACTCATGCGTTGCTGACCATGATTGGCCAGAGCGTGGGCCACTTCATGTCCCATTATGGTCGCAACCCCGGTTTCGTTTTGAGCAATCGGCAAAATTCCTGTATAAAAAACGATTTTTCCACCGGGCATACACCAGGCATTAACCGTTTTATCATCTACCAATGTATACTCCCAACGGTAGTCTTCCAGATATCCTTCATATCCGTTCGCATTCAACCAGCGTTCAGACGCAACGGCTATGCGCTGACCAACGCGTTTTATCATTTCAGCATCTGAAGTTCCCGTAACCACATTATTTTCACTCAGGAATTGATCATATTGAGCAAAAGCGGTCGGAAAAAGTTGAGAATTAGGCACTAATGCCATTGTCTTCTTACCTGTAAAAGGATTAACGGTACAAGACAAGAACATCAAAATAGCAGCAAAAGTCGCTACTGAATTTCTGTATTTCATATTGTTTAAGGTTTTTGTTTGATGATTTTAAAAGTACAAAAACCTTTCCAAAATCGATTTAGAATAAAATAAAGTTATTTTCCAAAAATATGCAGATGGGTAAAGTTCTTATCGACTGTCATACTGCTGTTTCCATTTACCTTCATCAGACTTAAATCAATTTCCTCATTATCGAGTTGAACCTTGGTAATCTTGAACGGAAGACCATGAAATTTTAGTTCGAATGAATCGTATTCTGTGATGAACTTCCCTTCTTTGTGCTGCTGGATGATCAATTCTTTCTTCTTTCCTGATAATTTGAAGGTACGCTCACTAAAGCGACCCTTAACATAATCAAAGCCATCGTGGGCATCATCATAAAACTCGGAAACCTCCTTGCCATTCTTGTAATACACATCCAATATGACTTGATTTATTTTCTTTTCACCCACATACTGTTGAACCGGGTATTTTGGAATAATAGCTCCCTCTTTTACGAATAGCGGCATACTATCGATTTCAGCATCGACCCATTTTTCCTTTCCGCCTTCAACGATCTCATCGGTCCAGAAGTTGTACCAATGACCTCGTGGGACGTACATCCGGCGGCCTTTGGCATTTGGCTCGAGAATCGGACAAACCAGGATTTGATCACCGAATATGAATTCATCTGTGCGATAATGGGTTTGATGATCTTCCTGATCAAAAATTACAAGTGACTGTAAAATTGGTGTTCCTTCTTCTACCAGATTTCTGAATTTCGTATACAGGTATGGAAGTAACTGGTATCTCAACTCGATAAATTTCCTGACAATATCGGTGACATCTTCGTCGAAGGCCCATGGTTCCTGATCACCGTGATCACCACTTGAATGGACCCTGCAGAACGGATGGAATATACCTAATTGGATCCAGCGTGTAAACAGTTCCCCCTGAGGTTGTTCGGCAAATCCTCCTATGTCACTGCCCACGAATGAAAAGCCCGACATAGACAAGCGTTGGGCCTGTACATTGGCAATCCACAGATGCTCCCAGGTCGCAACATTATCACCGGTCCAAGTTGAGCAATAACGTTGTGTTCCAGAATAGGCCGCCCTGGTTATGACAAACGGACGTTTTGGATAGCGATATTTTTTTAAACCATGATATGTGGCACGTGCCATTTGCATCCCATATATGTTATGAGCTTTTCTATGGCTACATGGATTTCCGTCATAATCATGGCGAACATCATCGGGAAAGGTTTTATTCGGAACCTCCATCACGGCGGGTTCGTTCATGTCATTCCATACGCCTCGAATTCCGATATCTTCGATCAATTCTTTGAACAGACCCGACCACCAGTCTCGCACTTCCGGATTTGTGAAATCGGGAAAGTAACATTCGCCTGGCCATACTTTACCCTTCATATAGGGTCCGTCGGCCCGCTTGCAGAAATAATCGTTCTCAAGGGCATCCCTGAAAATCGAATAGTTCTTATCAACCTTTATTCCCGGGTCGATAATTGCGACCGTTTTAAACCCGTCGTCGGCTAGCTCAGAAACCATGCGTTTCGGATCCGGAAAATGCTCTTTGTTCCAGGTAAAGCAGCGGAAACCCTCCATATAATCGATATCGAGGTAAATGGCATCGCAGGGTATCTCCAGTTTTCTAAATTTTGCAGCTACCTCCTTGACCTCGCTTTCCGGATAATAGCTCCACTTACATTGATGAAATCCCAATGCCCAAAGCGGTGGCATGTGATGTGGTTTACCTGTGAGATCGGAATAATTTTCAATAACGTCTTTCATTTCGGGTCCGTAAATGAAATAATAGTTCATCTCCCCACCTTGAGCCCAAAAACTTGAAACATTACGTCGTTCATAGGCGAAATCGAAATAGCTCTGAAAGCTGTTGTCGAAGAAAAGTCCGTATGATTTATTATGGTGCAATCCGATATAAAAGGGTATAGCCTTATAAATCGGATCGGTTTCCCGCCCATAAGCATAGGAATCGGTCACCCAGTTTTGAAAACGCTTGCCTTTTAAATTGGTGTGGCTGGCCTTATCTCCCAGGCCATAATAACTCTCACGCTCGTTCACCACCTTACTCATCTTGACGACATTACCACCAAATTCGTAACTCTCTTCCCAATGAAAACCAAGTTCGTCCTGGTTGATCAGAACCTCATCCATCGCATCATAAAGTGAAACGCGCAGATCTTTCTTAGCGATTCTACAAATCAATTTTGATGTTGTGATTTGAAAAAATTTCTTATCCTCTTCAATCTCCAATTTATTATAACCGGTTCGAGCATATTTCGTTATGGCATAAGAAAAATCTTTTGCAAATGTGCCCGTTGGTGAATATCGAAACCGCATAACACTATCACGAAGCACCGTTACCTGAAGGGTTACACCGTTTTCCGTTGAAAAAAATAAGGCGTCAACATCCTTGTTAAAGGCTACAATCTGCGATGGGAATAAATTCCCTTTATGTTCTAACTCAGTATTAATAATCATGGTCGATCATTTTGAATCCCGTAAAAAAAAGGAATAGTTCTGACTTATTAAACTATCCCTTATTTCTTTTTACAGTTTTTTTTAACTATAACGTTTTCGCGTGCTTATTTCACATACTTAAAAGCTACCATACCGAGCGGCGGAATCGCTATTTCGAGCGATTGTTCACGAAATTGCCATTTTTTCTTTTCAGAAGCAGAAATCTTGTTTCTGTACTGCCCTGTTCCATTATATTTTTTTAAATCACTATTGAATACTTCTTTGAGACGCCCTTTACGCGGCAAACCGATCCTATAGTTATCAAGGGAAACAGGGGTCATATTGCAAATCACAATAACATCATCCTTCTCTTTTATGCCCTTTCGTATATAAACCAGAACCGAATTTTCAGCATCATTATAATCGATCCACTCGAATCCTTCTGCTGAAAATTGCTTTTGGTGTAGGGCTGGTTCATTTCGATAAAATTTATTTAAATCCTTTACAAGCTCCTGCACACCTTTATGTACCTTGTATTGAAGCAAATGCCAATCTAAACTTTCCTGGAAATTCCATTCCTCTCCTTGTCCGAATTCAGCACCCTGAAACAACAGTTTAGTACCCGGATGGGTAAACATATAGCTGTAAAGCAATCTCAAATTCGAAAATCGTTGCCATTCATCACCCGGCATACGACCCAGTATGGAATGTTTGCCATATACCACTTCATCATGAGAAAGCGGAAGCATGAAATTTTCTGTAAAGGCATAGGTCATGCTAAATGTCAGGTCGTTTTGATGATATTTTCTGTAAATGGGTTCCTTTGAAAAATACTGTAGGGTATCATGCATCCAACCCATCATCCATTTCATTCCAAATCCGAGACCACCGAGAAAGGTTGGCCTTGAAACCATTGGAAACGAAGTAGATTCTTCGGCGATGGTCTGCACATCGGGATATGATGCATAAACCGCTTCGTTCATCTCTTTCAAGAAGGCAATGGCCTCGAGATTTTCACGACCGCCAAACTGATTGGGTTCCCATTCGCCGTCATCCCTTGAATAGTCCAAAAACAGCATGGAAGCTACAGCATCTACTCTTAAACCATCTGCGTGATATTCTTCAAGCCAGAATAATGCATTGCTTATAAGAAAGGACTTAACCTCATTTCGGCCATAATTAAAGATCAAACTTTTCCAATCGGGGTGATATCCTTTGCGTTTATCGGGATGTTCATAAAGATGAGTTCCATCAAAGAAACCTAGTCCGTGGGCATCCTCGGGAAAGTGAGATGGCACCCAGTCAAGAATTACGCCTATTCCGTTTTGATGGAAGGTATCAACCATTAATTTGAATTCCTCCGGGTATCCAAACCTCGACGTTGGCGCGAAATATCCGGTAAGTTGATAACCCCATGAAGGGTCATAAGGAAATTCCATTATTGGCATAAATTCAACATGTGTAAAATTCATGTCCTTGACATAACTCACAAGCTCTTCGGCCAATTCAACGTAAGACAAATACCGACCCTCTTCCACATGCTTTTTCCAGGAACCCAGATGCACTTCATAAACAGAATATGGCGCATCGATCGCATTGTGTGATTTTCTCGAAGACATCCAGTCCTTATCATTCCATTTATATTCAGGATCCCACACTATCGAAGCCGTGTTTGGAGGGTGTTCACAGCGTCGGGCATAAGGATCTGCCTTCTCCGTTTTTATGTCATTATGATGGCTTTGAATTTTGTATTTGTAAGTACTGCCTTTACCAACATTAGGAATAAACCCTTCCCAAATACCACTGGCATCCCAGCGAACATTGAGTTTATGTTCACCTTCTATCCAAAAATTAAAGTCGCCCACCACCGAAACCATCTTGGCGCTAGGTGCCCAAACGGCAAAATAGGTGCCTTCCACCCCATCAAGGGTCATGATATGCGAACCAAATTTCTCATAGAGTTTATAGTGTTTACCGCCTTTAAACAAATCGATATCAAAATCGGTAAATAAGCTGTGTGCAATTACTTCTGCCATATTAGTGGTTGATTATATTGGATATGCCTTTAAGAGGAATAACGGCCCAACGTGGTCGGCTGTTTAATTCATATCCCAATTCATAGACCGCTTTTTCAAGGAGGGAATATTCCAATAGAAAAATGCGTTCCTGTTCGTAGCCAAGATTAAGATTTGCTTCTCGTATTTTTTCGATATAAACACCCATGAACACGCCAATAATATAGCGATACAATAGTTCACCAGCGGCAAACAATTCTTCCTGGGAACGCTCAAATTCTTCCAAATGATTAAAAATGGTCGAATAAATAGCGTAATGGAAAGACCTGAACAATCCGGCAACATCCTTAAGTGGCGGCTGTTTTACCTTCCTGTCACGGATCGTACTTTCGGGCTCACCTTCAAAATCGAGAATATAGAAATCATCGTTTTGAACAAGTACTTGCCCCAGGTGATAATCACCATGAACCCGAATTCGTTCCCCTTTCAGTTTTGTCCAGTCGAAAGCGACAAATCGTTTCCTTATAATGTTTTTCTTATCGAGAAATTCCTCAGCAAGATCTAAGGCTATGCCTTCTAATTTGTGTAGGTTATTCTCTACTGTATTTAAGCGATTCTGAAACTGGTAAAGCAATCGGTTCTTTAACCAGACCTCATAATCCCCATTATAGTGTGCCGGTGTAAAAGCTGTCTCCTCAAATTCTGAACCCAGTGCCACATGCATTTCTGCTGTACGTATGGCGAGCTTTTGAATTTTAAGGAAAAGGTCTAATCCGGCCCAATCGATGATTCGTGGAGGAACATCCTTGATTTCCAAACGATCAAATAATGGGGTAACCGGGATATCATTGATATTGATATTTTTAGACTTATATTTCATAAACACCTCATGGAAACGATTCAGCATATATTCCCAGGCATCACCTTGATTGGGAACTAACTCCTGCATCAAACCAATGGTGATATTCACATTATCGGAATCGATAATATTAATGCTTCCCAAATATGATGGTATGTTTTTGAATTCTTTCTTTTCTGAAAGAAATCGACTCATTTCATAATCAGGGTTTTTATCAGCGTAAATGCGCCGGAAGAATTTCAAAACATATTTATCGTTATAAATAATTGAGGTATTACTCTGTTCAAGGCCCATGAAACGAGAAGACTCATAACTCACATCTCCTAAGCGTTCGCTTTTATGGTATTGAACGCGCGTCCGGTCGTTAGGTAAGGCGGTTAGAATGCGTTCAAAAACAACTCGCCTGAATGCTTCCAGATTCGTCGCATCGATTATAAATCCTTTCTGATGTTTAATACTGATAGGTAAAATGCGATCTTCTTTTGCAAAATTTTCATCAGAAACAAATGCTATCGGAAGGAAATAATGTTGATAAAAGGCCTCCTTAAAGTTTACCTCCAGGATTAGTCCGTAATAGACTTCATCATGTTGTTGGAGGCGAAAGTATTCAGCCAATTCAATATATTTGAGCTTACTTGCCTTTCCCCCATACCAGCGTTGTTTCACGATATAATTCTCTAAAACATCCGAAAGGAATATTTTAATAAATTGATCGTTCTCAAGAAGCGCCTCCCAGGTCTCATTAAAGTTGAAAGGCTCCTTTAAAGCTATATTTGATTGTTTTTTTTTAGTCATCGGGACTTATTTACCTATCCTAAAAATATGAAACGGCAATGCAGGATGCAATTCAACATAATTCCATTCGTTCGACCAGTTATAACTATTTCCTGTGACCATATCATGAACCTCAAATCCCTGACCCTCATGGATTCCCAATTCGAATAATGGTAGTTGTATCATTCCGCTTTGCATATAATATGGATCGAGGCTGATTATTATGAGAAGTTCGTTTGAACGATCCTGGTTCCATTTATAGAAACCGATTAAATTATCATTTTCAATATCACAAAACCGAATTGAATTTGTTTGTTGTAAGGCTTCATTTTCACGCCGTATGTTATTAATCTTTCCGATTAGGGTGCTCACTTTAGTTTCATTGTCCCAATCGTAATGGCAAATCTGGAATTTTTCAGAATTAAGATATTCTTCCCGACCGGGAATAGCATCGCTTATCATAAACTCATAAACCGGACCATATATTCCGATATTTGAACTCAATGTTGCCGCTAAAGCGTAACGCTGTAAATACTTTGATTCGTTTGCGCCCTGAAGATGATACGGATTGATATCCGGGGTGTTGGGCCAAAAATTCGGACGCATGAACTCGGCCTGTTCGGTTTTGGTCAACTCCTCCATATAACCGATAAGCTCATGTTTTGTATTCCGCCAGGTAAAATAGGTATACGATTGAGTAAAGCCTTGTTTAGCAAGTTGCTCCATGACTTTTGGTTTGGTAAAGGCTTCTGCAAGAAAGAGAACATTCGGATATTTTGCCTTTACCTTTGTAATTACCCAGTTCCAGAAATAAAACGGTTTAGTATGTGGATTATCAACGCGGAATATCTCAATACCACATTCTATCCAATAGGCTAAAGTATCATAACATTCCTGCCAAAGCGCCTTATAGTCCTCTGATTCCCAAAAGAGGGGCAATATATCCTGATATTTTTTAGGCGGGTTTTCAGCATATTGCACTGTTCCATCAGGACGCCATTTAAACCAGGATGGATGCTCTTTAACCCAGGGGTGATCCGGTGCTGCCTGGAGCGCATAATCCATGGCAATTTCTAAACCCAGCGACTTAGCCTCTTTGATCACTTTTTTAAAATCATCTAACGTACCTAATTGAGGATGAATGTCTTTATGTCCGCCTAGTTTTGATCCAATACCCCAGGTCGATCCGACGTCATCGGCATGTGCTTCGGTGGTGTTATTCTTTCCTTTTCTATTTAGCTCACCGATGGGATGAACCGGCGGAAAATAAACCGTGTCAAAGCCCATTTTAGCGACACGTGGTAAAAGCGGAATACATTGCAGAAACGTACCATGTTCTCCGGGGGTTCGTGATGAGGATCGTGGGAAAAATTCATACCAGGTACTAAAACGCGCTTGTAAGCGATCGACATAAACCGTGTAGATTTTCGATTCGTTTGCCAAATGTTTCCCGGGATATTTAAATAATATTGTATGCAAATCGGCACTTACAGCCAGGGTAACAGCCTCATCGTATCGATCTTTATCGGCGAAGGATTCTATACAGGATTTAAGGAGGTTCTTTTCAGCAGAATTAGCCTTTTTAATCAATGGTTTCAGGTATTCAATACCTTCGAGAAGTTCGGAGTTTACGGTTTGACCATCATCAATTTTTCGTTCAATACCGTGCTGCCAGTTCAAACCATGATCAACCCAGCCTTCGACCTTATAACGATAATGGCCTTGTTTTTCAACAATAAACGAAGCTGACCATTCATCATTCATGATATGCGACAGTCTTACCTCTTTCCAGGTTCTCTCATTCTCATGTTTGTACCGTACGCTGGCCCCAATAAGATCATGGCCATCCCCAAGTACGTGGGCATTGACATTTACGATTTCACCTACGACTCGTTTAATGAAAAAATCACCGTCATTGATCTGTGGAAAGACCTTATCGATGACAACGCGATTTTGTTTCTGCATGTTGTTGGTTTTGAAGGCTGTAAAATTAAGTAAATTAGGATTAAGACTAGCAGATTAGAATTATAAATCAACGACAACGATTTCGTTTATAAAACCCTAAATAGTAAAACCTTTTGGTATTACGGCATTCTTTTTTATCACGACTATCCCATCTTTTACAAAATAATTATCGGTTTCTATATCCTCAAGATGCTTTCCGCCATTGATCCTCACGTCGTCGCCAATTCTGCAATTCTTATCAAGAATTGCATTTTTAATGAAACAACGTTCGCCAATGCCCATTAAAATATTGATCTCATCGCTTTCGATCTCCTCCAGGGTTTCATAATAATCACTTCCCATCATATAGGTGTTGATAACGGTTGATTCATCACCGATCCTTGAACGGATACCAATAACAGATCTCTCGATTTTCGCTGCGTGAATAATACAACCCTCTGCTATTACAGCTTTTTCCATACTCGTTCCCGAAATTTTTGCTGTTGGCAGCATTCTTGCGCGGGTATAGATGCGTTTCATTCGGTCATAGAGGTTGAACTGTGGAATATCGGCCGTGAGGTCAAGATTCGCCTCGAAAAACGATTCGATATTCCCGATATCGGTCCAATACCCTTCGTATTGAAAACTTAACGTTTTGTGTTTATCAATTGATTGCGGAATGATCTCCTTTCCAAAATCATTTGTATCGGGATCTGCCATAAGATCGATAAGCAGGTCACGATTAAAAATGTAGATACCCATGGAGGCCAGGTAATGTCGCCCCTGAGATTTCATCTCATCTCCCACCTCAGAAGTCCAGTCCTTCAATTTTTCGGAACTGGGTTTTTCAATAAAGGATGTTATTATCGAATCTTCATTGGTTTTTAAAATCCCAAAAGAGGTCGCGTCCTTTGCATTTACCGGTAAGGAGGCTATGGTTATCTCCGCACCGCTATCACGGTGCGCATTTATCATTTCATCAAAATTCATCTGATACAACTGATCACCCGAAAGAATCAAAGCGTATTTGAAGTCATGGTTTAAAAAGTGATGCATGCTTTGCCTTATGGCATCTGCTGTTCCCTTAAACCAATCCTGGCTTTTCATGGTTTGTTCGGCTGCGAGTACATCAACGAACGCATAACTAAAGAAGCTGAAATGATAGGTGTTTTTTATATGACGATTTAACGAAGCCGAATTAAACTGTGTCAGCACATACATGCGTTTGATATCTGAATTGATACAATTTGATATAGGAATGTCAACCAGTCGATATTTCCCGGCAATGGGTACTGCCGGTTTCGATCGCTCGGCAGTTAGCGGATATAACCGTGATCCTTGCCCACCACCCAAAATGATTGCTAATACATCGTTATTTATCATGAGTCTGATTTTAATGATTCGTATAAGTTCTTTATTTGCATGGCAATTGCTTTCCAATCAAAGGTCTCCTCCACTCGTTTTCGACCACTTTTTGCCATAGAAGCCCGTAAGTCGTCATCAGCCATCAATCGATTAATCCCTTTAGCGAGATCTTTGGAGAACTTGTTTGGATCGACCGGTTCAAATGGTGCTTGCTTTTGTTGCTCCAACGGAATTAGAAGTCCTGTATTCTCATGTAAAACTACCTCTTTAATGCCGCCAACAGCACTTGCAACTACAGCCGTTTCACAAGCCATTGCCTCTATGTTGATTATCCCGAATGGCTCATATATCGAAGGACAGCAAAACACATCAGCATGAGAATAAAGTTGGATCACATCCTCCTTGTCGAGCATTTTATCAATCCATATTATACCCTCGCGGTTCGAGCCTACGGCCTTAACACGATCTTCCATTTCCTTTGCGATGTCTTCGGTATCAGGAGCACCAGCACAAAGCACCACCTGTATGTCTTTATCAAGGTATTCAATGGCATTAACCAGATGAATAATTCCTTTTTGTCTTGTGATACGACCGACGAAAAGTACAATGGGCTTATCAGGATCGATCCCATAAGACTCCAATGCCGAAATTTGCGTCGTTTTAACATATTGCTCCAGATTGATTCCATTATACACCACTTTAATCTTGGATTCGTCCACATCAAAAAACTGCAAAACATCTGCTTTGGTTTCTTTTGATACGGCAATAATGGCGTCGGCCATTTCAATGGCGGTTTTTTCTATCCAGGACGAGGTGTCATAACCCCTGCCCAATTGTTCACGTTTCCAAGGGCGCAAGGGTTCCAGGGAATGGGTTGTAATAACAAGAGGAATACCGTAACACAATTTAGCCATTATTCCTGCGAACTGCGCATACCAGGTATGGCAATGCACTACATCTGCCTTAATCGGTTCTGCGTTCATTTGAAGACAGGTATTCAGGGTTTTAAAAACCGCCTTTAATTGCGCATCGGCATGGTTAAAATCATCAACATCATACGGGAAACCCTTAACAGTTAAATTCCCCGATTGAACGTCCTGGTCTCCAAAACTCCTTACTTCAACTTGCATTAACTTCGCCAGTTCTTCGGCGAGGTATTCCACATGAACTCCGGCCCCGCCATATACATAGGGTGGAAATTCTCGAGTACAAAACAATACTTTCATATGATAATTTACTGGGTTTTAAATCTCATTAAAAATTAATAAAATCGATCGTTAAATCACGCGATAAAGGTAATTAATTAGGTCCTATTTTAGAACCGAAAATCGACATTTAAGTTTTAATATTTTATTGTGAATATATTAATATAATGTAATTATCTTCGAATGCAAAAATTTCTTGAGAATGAAAAATCAAGGTCGATTTACGGTTTTGAATTCGTTTAAAAAAATAACTGGAAATGGAAAAATTATGAAAAAGATGATTTTATTGTTAAGCCTTGTCGCTGTTTTCAGCTGTAAGTCTAATGCCCAGAAAACAGAACAGAAAAAAGAATATCCGGTATCAAAATCTGATTCACAATGGAAGGCTGAGCTCACCGAAATGCAATATTATGTGCTGCGGCAGGCAGGTACCGAACGCGCGTTTTCAAGTCCGTTAAACAAAATTTATGAACCCGGCACTTATGTCTGTGCTGCCTGTGAAACGCCTCTATTTGAAAGTGAGAATAAATTTGATTCCGGAACAGGATGGCCCAGTTTTGACAGGGAAATTGAAGGCAACGTCGAATTTTCAACCGACTATAAGATCGGATATGCCAGAACTGAAGAGCATTGTGCTAACTGCGGCGGGCATCTTGGTCACGTGTTTAATGACGGTCCGAGAAAAACGACCGGTGAACGGCATTGTATCAACGGCGCTGCACTTAAATTTATCCCTGCAAATAAAACCAATAACTGATAGAAAATGCGTTTAAAGATTCTGATTTTTGGCCTTATAATGACTGTAGCAAGTCAGGCCCAAACTGGGACCCTGATCGTTTTGAATAAATCTGACGACACAGCTGACCTGATCGATCTCAAATCCGGAAAGAGTAAGGCTACTCTTTCAACAGGAAACGGGCCACATGAGGTAGCCGTTTCACCCGATGGAAAATTGGCTGTTGTCACCAATTATGGTCGCGGCGATCAATGGCCGGGATCATCCCTAACAGTAATCGATGTTGCTCAAAAGCAAGTCATTGAACATATTAAACTGAACTTTAAAGCGCCTCATGGTATTGAATTCATTTCAGACAATCAACTATTGGTGACCTGCGAGGCCGATAAGAAACTCATTCAGGTTAACCTGAAAACCGGTATTGTTGAAAAAGCAATTGATACCCAGCAGGAAACAAGTCATATGGTTGCCTTTGCGAAAACATCAAATAAAGCATTTGTTACTAATATCCGATCGGGAAGCGTATCGGTGATTGACCTTGTTGAAAATAAGCTCGAAAAAATAATCAAGACCGGAGATGGAGCAGAGGGCGTTTCCCTGTCATCAGATGGTACCTCGGTCTTGGTGACTAATCGAAGCGATAATACGATTTCTGTCATCGACGCAAAAACACTGAAGACTCTGTCGGAATTTAACTCTGATAAATTTCCAATTCGTATTAAGACGACCAGCGATGGTAAATATGTGTTGATTTCGAATGCGCAATCTGGAGATGTTAAGGTGTTCAATGCCGGTAATAAAGAACTTATAAAAACTATTCCCATGGAGGTGACGGCAATCGAAAAAGAAGCCTCAAGGCTTTTTCAGGATTTCGATGACAGTCCTGTTCCGGTTGGAATATTAATTCATCCTACGAATAAATTTGCGTTCGTCGCGAACACCAACGCCGATCTGATAACGGTAATCGATCTGGTGAAAATGGAGATTTCTGGTCGTCTTACGGCTGGTAAGGAGCCGGACGGACTCGGTTTCTCAGCTATTAAACTGAAATAAGATGCGTGACTATTTAAGCAGCATCATCAAACAATTCAGGTATTACAAAGAACTTGCAGATAAAACCTTCGATCAAATTAACGATACCGATATCGACTGGCGGTATAATCCTGAAAGCAATAGCATTTCCATTCTGGCAAAACACATTGCAGGTAACTTACGTTCCAGGTTCACGAATTTCCTTAGTGAGGACGGTGAGAAAAACTGGCGTAAGCGCGATGATGAATTTGTAGCCGGCTATGATGATAAAAAAGAACTTCAACAATCCTGGGATGACGCCTGGAGGATATTGTTTTCTGAACTGGATGCCTTAAAAGAAAGTGATCTTAATCGGATTGTGTACATAAGAAACCAGGGGCATACTGTTGCTGAAGCCCTAAACCGCCAGTTGGCCCATTATGCTTATCATGTCGGACAAATCGTTATGATCGGGAAAATGATCAGGAATGAAAAGTGGTCATCCCTTTCAATACCCAAGGGCCAATCTGAGATTTACAATAAAGAAAAATTCGGAAAGGAGAAAGGGCGACGACATTTTACAGAAGACCTTTAAAAAACCATTTTCGTTTTGTAAATTTGGGCCTTCTAATTCAGATCAAAAACAGTTCTCATGAGTAAATATGATATTATTGTTCTAGGAAGCGGACCAGGAGGCTATGTTACTGCCATACGCGCATCCCAATTAGGATTTAAAACTGCCATTATTGAAAAGGAAAGCCTTGGTGGGGTTTGCCTGAACTGGGGATGTATCCCAACAAAGGCCTTATTGAAATCGGCTCAGGTTTTTGAATATCTGAATCACGCCAGTGACTATGGTCTCTCGGTAAAAGATGTTGACAAGGACTTTGACGCGGTAGTAAAACGTAGCCGTGATGTTGCTGACGGGATGAGTAAGGGCGTTCAATTTCTGATGAAAAAGAACAAGATCGATGTGATAAATGGTTTTGGAAAATTAAAGCCAGGCAAGAAAGTTGAAGTAGACGGTACCGACTATAGTGCCGATCATATAATAATAGCAACCGGAGCTCGCTCGCGCGAACTGCCGAGCTTACCTCAGGATGGTAAAAAAGTTATAGGGTATCGAGAAGCCATGACGCTTAAAAAACAACCCAAGAAATTGGTGGTGGTTGGTTCTGGTGCCATTGGTGTTGAATTTGCGTATTTCTACAAGGCCATGGGAACCGACGTAACAGTTGTTGAATTCCTGCCTAATATCGTACCACTAGAGGATGAAGATGTTTCAAAACAGCTAGAGCGTAATTTCAAGAAAAACGGAATAAAAATAATGACCTCTTCCGAAGTTACTAAGGTAGAGACCTCGGGAAAAAGCGTAAAAGCGACTGTCAAGACCAAAAAAGGTGAAGAAGTTCTCGAAGCTGATGTGGTTCTTTCGGCTGTGGGAATTAAGACAAATATCGAGAATATCGGGTTGGAAGATGTTGGTATTGTTGTAGATCGCGATAAGATTTTAGTCAACGATTATTACCAGACCAATATCCCGGGTTACTACGCTATTGGGGATGTGACACCGGGTCCTGCCCTTGCCCACGTCGCTTCTGCTGAAGGAATTCTATGCGTTGAAAAAATCGCCGGGCAACATGTTGAAGCACTTGACTACGGTAATATTCCGGGATGCACCTATTGTTCACCCGAGGTTGCCAGTGTAGGATTAACCGAAAAGCAGGCCAAAGAAGAGGGCTACGATATCAAGGTTGGTAAATTTCCATTTTCAGCCTCCGGGAAAGCGAGTGCTGCCGGAAATAAAGATGGTTTTGTAAAGGTAATTTTCGACGCGAAGTATGGTGAATGGCTCGGCTGCCATATGATTGGCGCCGGCGTTACCGATATGATCGCAGAGGCCGTATTAGGTCGCAAGCTGGAAACTACCGGGCACGAGGTATTAAAAGCCGTCCATCCACACCCTACCATGAGTGAAGCGGTCATGGAAGCGGTTGCCGATGCCTACGATGAAGTCATTCATCTGTAAGTGCAAAGCATTTTAAGAGCATGCAAATACTTTCAAATTTACCAGACAGAAACGAAAATGTTTGAAGCTTGCTGTTTGGTTGCCGTGAGTTAGAAACCGAAGTCCTTCCAAAAGAACGACGAGGCGTTGACATCCTTTTACGTTATCAAGGTATTTCCTCCTGGATAAACTTAAATATTCGATTCGTTTGCCCGAGGGTTGTAAAGTATAATTCATTATTTCGGTCCATGCCAAAGGCTGGGATAAAAAGATCGGTATTAAAAAGTAACTGGTTATCACCTGTTGAAAGATCCAATGCCCAAATATCCCCTTGTGCATAATCGGCATAAATATATTTCCCAATCAGATCGGGGTTTAAACTTCCCCGGTACACATAACCGCCAGTGATCGCAAAATTCAAATTATCGATATGGGGGTATTCATAAAAAGGTGGCAAGAATTCTGGATTATCGCAGGGGTCATTATAACAAAAATCTGAGCCTTCTATATCAGCCCAACCGTAGTTACCACCAATTTGAATTCGGTTGATCTCCTCCCAGCGTCCGGATCCCACATCGCCCGCCCAGAGGTCTCCTGTTGTCCGATCAAAACTCATACGCCAGGGATTTCTTAATCCGTACGCATAAATCTCATCCCGTGCATTCGCATCATTTATAAACGGATTATCAACCGGAATTCCATAGTTTAAACCATTTGCCGGATTGTCAACATCGATACGAAGAATAGCTCCTTTAACAGTGCTGAGATCCTGACCGTTTGCTCTCAAACCACCATCACCGGAAGAAATATAGAGGTAACCATCAGAACCAAAAGTCAGCTGTCCGCCATTATGATTGGTTTGCTCCTGAGGGAAGCTTAGGAGTATCAATTCACTATCCGGATTACCCACATCCATAACTATTTCTTTGGTAAATCGGGATATTCTGCTGGTAACATCATTAGGGTTATAATACACATAAAACTGTCCGTTGCTCTCATAATCGGGATGGAAAGTCAGACCCAAAAGGCCCATCTCACCTTGCTTGAATACACGGTCGGTGAGATTTAAAAAGGTCGTCGGAATCAGATTTGGATCCGTAGACAGCTTAGTTATAATACCGTTTTGATCAACAACATACAGACCATCAGTACCATCATTCGCATGTTGTATATCGACCGGATCATTGACTGTTAAATTCGGAAAAAAATCAACAATTGCTAATTGGGTTTCAGGATCAGGATCAACAGGGCCCGTATCAACTTGCCCGGTTTCACTACAGGAAAGTACAAGAATGGTCATCAGTAAAAAAGTAAAATTGAATTGATGCTTCATAATTCTGAAATTAAAAGTTGAACGATACTTGAATTTTATTGATGACTTCTTAAAGAAAGCTTTGAATTGCTAGATCATAGCTCTTTAAACCAAAGCCGATCACGATACCTTTCGCACTAGGTGCAATGTAAGAACGGTGCCGGAATTCCTCACGGCTGTATGTATTAGAAATATGTACTTCAACGACCGGGCAGTCAATGGCTTTAACCGCATCACCTATTCCCACAGACGTATGGGTATAAGCTGCTGCATTCAGAATAATGCCATCAAAATTCAAACCGGCTTCCTGAATTTTATCGATCAGTTCCCCTTCAATATTCGATTGGTAATAATCGATTGCTACCTCGGTATACTTTTTCCTCAGGATTTCCAGGAATTCAGTAAAGGTA
>JABDIV010000114.1 GCA_013003555.1 Flavobacteriaceae bacterium | reverse complement strand
GGATAGTAATTGCAGTAGCGGTTTGATTCTGGATCAACGATAGTTAATCCATGCAACGGGATAGTAATTGCAGTAGAGGTTTGATTCTGGATCAACGATAGTTAATCCATGCAACGGGATAGTAATTGCAGTAGTGGATTGATTCTGGATCAACGATAGTTTATCCATGCAACGGGATAGTAATTGCAGTAGTGGATTGATTCTGGATCAACGATAGTTAATCCATGCAATTTAGTTGATTTGGGTCATTAGATTTAGGGTCTATAAATATTCTATTAACCGTTCTAGTGCCATGCCACGTGACCCCTTAATAAGAATGGTCTTTTTATTCAGTTTAATAGATTCAAAAGTTTTAACCAAATCATCAAAGTCCCTGAACCTGTCGATCATATCATTGTTTCCTTTGGTGGAATAAAAATTTTCTCCGATTAAAAAGATATGTTCAAGTCCGATTGACGCGGCATAGTTTGATATATTTTGATGTTCATCAGGAGCCGTTGGGCCCAATTCAAACATGTCACCTAAAATCGCAATTCTGCTGTCATCCCCGTATAATTTAAAATTATCAAGAGCCGCCAGCATGCTTGTTGGATTAGCGTTGTAGGCATCGAGGATAATTGTATTTGAATTCACTTTTAAAATCTGGGATCGGTTGGAAATCGGCGTATAACCTTCTATTGCTCGTTTTATATTTCCTACTTCGACTCCGAAATAGTCACCAATTGCTATTGCTGCAGAAATATTGTCATAATTATACCGACCGGTCAATTTACTACTGATTTTTTGTCCTTTAAAGCTAACAGTTACAAATGGTCTCGAAGCAAGAAGTTCAACTTGCGCAGAAGACGTTTCATCTTTATTAAAAACTATGGTATGGCTATAATCGGAAGTCAGTGCCAGTTGAGTCTCATCGCTCGCGTTAATGAAAATATTCCTTGATTTGTTTTTGAGAAAATCATACAACTCACCTTTTCCTTTAATAACACCTTCCACCCCACCAAATCCTTCTAAATGTGCTTTGCCAAAATTGGTAATATAACCAAAATCCGGATCAGCAATATGGCATAACATATCGATTTCTTTCAAATGATTGGCTCCCATTTCGATAATGGCATATTCGGTATCACTTTTCAGATCTAAAAGGGTTAATGGAACACCGATATGATTATTGAAGTTACCCGTTGTCGCCTGGGTCCTGAATGTTGTTTCAAGAATCGCAAGAATTAATTCCTTTGTGGTCGTTTTACCATTGCTTCCGGTGAGAGCAATAACGATGGCTTTAATTTGTTGACGATGATAATTAGCAAGTTGTTGAAGGCAGTCTAAAACATCTTCCACTAATATATAGCGATCGTTAACAACTACTTCCGGATCATCGACTACGGCAAATTTTGCCCCGCCATCCAAGGCATTCTTAGCATATGCATTACCATCAAAATTTTCACCCTTAAGAGCAAAAAACATACATCCTGAAGATAATTTTCGTGTATCGGTACATATAGCGTTGCAGGAAAGAAATTGTTGATAAAGACCTTTTAGCTTCATGAATTAAATGTAAAAAAAAGTCCCAACACTACGGTTAGGACTTTCATATGGATTTCAAAAAGTTTAGTTTTTCTTTTTATGTTTCATTTTTGTTTTCGATCCTACACGCGACATCGCACATCTGAAACCGATGTAATCGGTAGCCTTATCCTGTGGATAAAAACGACGTTGAGCAGGGTCTAACCAATATTCTCTGTCTTTCCAGGATCCTCCTTTGAACACGCGTACCTCATCACTTACTAAAGAAGTTCGGGTATTTGATTTATCGTATTCACGGATTAAGTTTCCAGTAGAGTCTGCCTCAACCGAGTGTCTCGGTGAATTATACATTTTACGCGTTTCGTTAGCGGTTGTTTTCTCTTCAGTTTCATCATCCATAAAACTCTCGAAATATCTTGACGATCGCTTATCACCATCACGGAAATTACGGTTATCACTCTTATCGAAGTTTGTACGGAGATATGTTTCATCATCGTTTACACCTTGCTGTAGGATTTCTCCGGGAAGGTTTCTCGCAACAACCTTACCATTGCTTAATGTATCAAATACAATAGAGTCAACGGTTACAATTTTAATCGATCCATCTTTATTGATTGCATTTTTGGTGTAGACGTTTCCACGATAATAATTGAAATCATTGAATTCATCGTCTACAATGGGTCGATAAACATCGGCAACCCATTCGGCAACATTACCGGCCATATCATAAAGTCCGTAATCATTAGGATCATAGGATTTCACCTCAGCCGTAATATCGGCGCCATCATCAGACCATCCGGCGATTCCGCCATAGTCTCCTTTTCCTTGTTTGAAGTTGGCCAATTGATCTCCTCTGATCGCACGTTTACCCGATCGGGTATACTGACCACTCCAAGGATATTTTTTACGTCCTCGATATACATTATAGCTTCGCAGTTCACTTAATCCTAAAGCAGCATATTCCCATTCTGCTTCTGAGGGCAGGCGGTATTTCGGGGAGATAATCCCGGTTTCACGTGATGCGAATACATTAATGGTATCTCCTGCAGCCGTGGTTTGAACCCGTCGTCGTGTTTTAGAAGGGTTAATAATACTGTCATTTCCTCCGAAGGTTTGTCGGGGAGCTGTTAAATAGGTGTCGGTATTAAAGTTTGATTCAGCAGAGACTGCGGTAAGTTTTGCATCCCTTGTTAAATAACCGGCTTCCTCGAGATATAACTCATTAACCCGGTCTGTTCGCCAGTTTGTAAATTCAACAGCCTGAATCCAGCTTACACCAACTACAGGATATTCTGCATAACCTGGATGACGTAGATAATTCTCTACCATCATCTCGCTATATCCGAGTCTGTTTCTCCATACTAATGTATCGGGCAAGGCACCTTCATAGATGGCTTTAAATTTTGGGTCGGATGGTGGGTAAACACGCTTGATCCAATCCAAATACTCCAGATACATCATATTAGTTACTTCGGTTTCATCCATGTAGAAGGATTGAACGTGCTGCTGATTTGGAGAATTATTCCAATCATGCATCACATCATCCTGTACTTTTCCCATGGTGAAAGTACCACCTTCAATAAACACTAAACCTGGGGCGGTTTCCTGTTCTTTAAAGCTTGTGTTGTATTGAAATCCACCTTCTTTGGCATTAATTTTCCAGCCGGTTGCCCGGGAATCATTTTTGGAGCTGGAGGATTTCTTACAGCTAAACATAGATAAGGAAAGTGCCAAAACAAGCATTATCCTTAATGTTACAACGTTTTTCATGTCCATACTTTTTACGTAAGTCGATTAAATTTTAGGTGCTGCAATATAGTAATTAAAGATATACATGCAAGGTTTTTTTGGTTAAAATGCAAAAAAAAAGCGCATTTCATCCGATTTTTCATACCTCACATCGGATATTTTGACAATTTTGCAGTAAAAATTATGTATCTAGAACGCATATAATCATCATTTATTATTGTAATTTTGAAACAAAGAAAAATTACCATACTATCCTAAAAAAAATTGCGTTACAAGTGATATGAAAAACTACCTGCTTTTCATTCTTATTATATTCACCTCGTTTTGTTTTTCGCAGCAAAAATCCTTTTCGATCGATTGGAGCGGAAGCCGAACTATGGCAACCGAATCCTCATCAATAATAATCCCATCCTTTAATAAAGATGCCTTGAGGTTTACATACGACCGTGGTTTAAAATATGCTGCCGAGTGGACCGAGAATGATTTAATAGATGAGAACTCGGTTACGGTATCTAACATCTCAACTACTATTATTAATGATGATGAACTTTATCAGTTAGAAAGAAATAAGATACCTAATTCCCTTTCACTCCAGTTGGTCAATACCTCAGCTCGCGGAAAGAATGCGGTTTATATTGAGTTTTCTCCCATTTTTGATGATAATGGTGTATTCAAACGCGTTAATAATATTACAATATCATATAATTCAAGGCAGAATCGTTCAAGCAGGTCAACGACGGCGATATCGAATTCTGTTCTGGCCCAGGGCGACTGGCACAGGTTTTATGTGGATACCACTGGTGTTTTTAAGATCACGAGATCATTTCTAAGCGATTTAGGGGTGAATACCAATGTCGATCCACGAACTATTAAGATATATGGTCAAGGTGGTCGAATGCTCCCTTTGGTAAATTCAACTTTTTATCCGTTTGATCTTACCGAAAATGCTATTCGGTTTGTCGGTGAGGATGACGGTGTCTTCAATAACGACGATTTCATTTTAATGTATGCGGAAGGACCGCACGGATATAACAGCGAAAGCAATACGCATAACAATATATTTACTGACAAGTCATATTATTATGTAAATGTTAGCCCTGGTTTCGGAAAACGTATTCAGCCGTATGTGGAGCCTGCCGGAGACCCGAACATCACGATAAATACCTTCAATGAATATCAATATTATGAGTCTGATGAATTCAATCTGGCCCGTTTAGGTCGGCGATGGTTTGGTAATCGTTTTGATTTTGATTCAGATAAAGTGTTTGAATTCGATTTTCCCCGGCTTGTAACTTCAGAGCCCGTTCAATTTAAGTTATATGCGGCCGCAGTTGGCGAAGTGAATACCAGTATGACTGTTCGTGTTAATAATAATGACGTCGATACCTTTTTCTTCGATCCTATAGACGATCCGATTCTTGGTGATGATGATTTCTTCAACGGAAATATAAATGTAAATTCATCATTGATTTCAGTAGCCTTATCCTTCAATAATTCCGGAAATCCGGCATCTTTAGGTTACCTGGATTATATTTCAATCGAAGCCGTTAGTTCTCTTGATTATATCGGGGAACAATTTCAGTTTAAATACAATGATGCGGCTTTTGAATCGGGCATAGGTGAATATGTGCTAAGTAACGCAGCCAATGTCTCTGAGGTGTGGGATGTGACCGACAGGTTCAATATTACTGCAATATCAAATAACGATTCAAACTCCACCCTGAATTTCAAATCTCAATTAGGACAACTACGCATCTTCCAGGTGGTTGATCCATCAGATGTCTTTGAACCTGGGAGAGATTCGAATACAACGGTTGGTAATCAGAATTTAAAAGGAACATTGCTTGAAGATGCCCAAGGCCAGTTTCAACCTTTAGATTACCTTATCGTTACGCGTCAGGACATGTTTTCCCAAGCCGAACGGTTAGCCCAGATCAACAGGGATCAGTATGGTTTAAAGGTGAAAGTGGTTTCCCTAGATGAGGTCTATCATGAGTTTAGTTCAGGTAATCCAGATGTGGGAGCTATTCGGAATATGGTCAGATATATATATGATAATGTGGATGATCCTGATCAGAAAATCAAGTACCTATGTTTGTTCGGTGATGCATCCTATGATTATAAAGACCGCATCTCAAATAATACGAATGTTGTTCCTTCCTGGCATTCCTACAACAGTTTTAGTCTGTCGGGCTCATTCGTTGCCGATGACTTTTTCGGTATGATGGACCCTAATGAAGGAACTATGATCCCAAGTGATCGCCTCGATTTAGCTGTTGGCCGTATTCTGGCTGATACCCCTCAAAGAGCTAAGGAGATGGTCGATAAAATAAAGGATTACTATGCTCCGGCCTCTTATGGAAGCTGGCGCAATAACTTTATAACGATCTCAGATGATGTCGATGAATCATGGGAAACGATTCTCCAAAGCACAACCGATGAAATTGGAAATATCGTTACAGCCGATAAACCATTTGTAAATGTAACCAAAATACATTCCGACTCTTATCAGCAAGAATCAACAGCTGGAGGACAGCGGTATCCTGATGTGAATAAAGCTATTTTTGATGCAATGGAAGTGGGTGCGCTGGTTGTTAATTACTTTGGTCATGGCGGTGAAGATGGACTTGCACGAGAACGAATCTGGGATAAAAACAACGTACAGGAGATCAACAATGTTTGTAAATTACCCCTATTTGTTACCGTAACTTGTGAATACACCAAGTTTGATAATCCCAACCGCCCAACAGCCGGTGAATTCCTGTATTGGAACAAAGATGCAGGAGCCATAGGTTTGATCACAACAACAAGACAAATCTTTGTAAGTGTTGGGGTTGCAATGAACATTATTTTAAAAAATTATCTCTTCGCTCTGGGATCGAATGATTATCCGAGTATGGCAGAAGCGCTTCGTTTAACAAAAAATGACCCGGGGATATCATCAATTGAACAAAGGCGGTTGATTTTCTTTATTGGTGATCCCGCGATGAAACTCGCGTTTCCTAAACCTGATGTAAGACTTACCAGGGTCAATGATGTTCCTGTAAGCGATCAAATCCAAACCTTAGAAGCCCTCGGCTATGCGAAAATTGATGGCGAGGTAATAGACGAGGGGGGTAACGTTCTTACAGACTATAATGGGGTATTAACTGCTACCATTTACGACAAGGAAATTGAAAGATCCACATTGGCCAATGACGGTACGACAGAAGGAGGGCAATTGATCGTTCTTGATTACACGACACTAGGTGAAGTTATTTTTCGTGGCCAGGCCTCAGTAACGAATGGTCAGTTTAGTTTCGATTTTATTGTTCCTCGCGATATCGGAATTCCTGTTGGAAATGGAAAGGTTAGCTTCTATTCTAAAAATGAGGCGCCTCTTCAGAATCAGGCAGGAGCCAGTTTCGAGATACAAATTGGAGGTTTAAACGAAAATGCCGCGGAGGATAACGAAGGCCCCGCGATTTCATTATTTATGAATGACGAAAGTTTTGTTTCCGGTGGGATTACCAACCAGGAGCCGACCCTATTGGCTAAACTAAGTGATGAAAATGGAATTAACACCTCCAGTGGTATTGGACACGATATCGTAGCCATTCTTGATGGTGATGAAACAAACCCGTTTAAACTGAACGATTATTATGTTGCCAATGTTGACGATTATACCAAAGGTGCACTGAGCTATCCCTTTAGAGATTTGGAGCCCGGCTTGCATACCCTCACCTTAAAGGCATGGGATGTTTACAATAATTCGTCCACCTCTGAAATTCAGTTTGTTGTATTTGATGAGAATGAAGAATTGGTGATTCGAAATGTGCTTAATTACCCGAATCCATTCGTTAATTATACCGAATTCTGGTTTAATCACAATAGTTCTGAGGTTTTAGACGTTTCAATACAGATCTTTACAGTATCTGGAAAGCTCGTAAAAACCATCAACGGACAAACTTCAGGAGGCAGTAAGAATACAAGTTCCGTTTCCAGGGACCTTGTTTGGGATGGTCTGGATGACTTTGGCGATCGTATCGGGAAAGGGGTATATGTGTACAAATTATCAGTGCATTCTCCGCTACTGAACAAGACCGTTGAAAAGTTTCAAAAACTTGTAATACTGTAATATTAAACTATATTTGCTTAACAAAATCGGTGTTAAAAAACACGAATTTTTAGAATTTTTAAATATGAAACATTATTTATTAGCCCTGATTACTATTAGTTCTTTGCTGCAACTGAATGCGCAGACCACAACACAAGTGATTCCATATGCCAACGATTCAAGAGTGATCACAACAGCGGTGCCATTTTTACTTATCGCTTCTGATGCACGAGCAGCAGGTATGGGTGATATGGGAGTTGCAACTTCTCCAGATGCCTATTCTCAGCAATGGAACCCGGCGAAATACGGATTTTCTGAAGCCAAGTCAGGCATCGGTGTTAGTTATACACCTTACCTGAGTAAATTGGTTAACGATATTTTCTTGGGGAATCTTACTTATTTTAACAGGATCAATGAACGAAGCGCATTTGCAGCCAGTTTTAAATATTTCTCCCTAGGTGAAATCGAGATCGTTCAGGATGAATTTTCTGAAGCCTTGATTGAACAACCCAACGAATTAACGATTGATGCATCCTACACCCTACGTCTGGCCGATCAATTTGCTATGGCAGTTGGTCTGCGTTATCTCAGGTCCGATCTGCGTATTCAGGCAGTTGATGCTAATGCCAGCGCTGCCAGTACATTTGGTGTGGATATCGGTGGATTCTATCAGAGTGAAGAAGAGGCCTATGATAATTTTAACGGACGATGGAGAGCGGGTTTTGCAATTCAAAATTTAGGTCCGAAGATAAAATATGACGATGCGGGCCGGGAGAATTTCATCCCGACTAATTTGCGTTTAGGTGGTGGATTCGAGTTTATTTTTGATGAGTATAACTCTGTTTCTGTAAATGCAGAAGTTAATAAACTACTTGTTCCAACTCCTGCTATTCTTGGACGTGAAATCGAATTTGAAGATACCAATGGAAATGGAACCTACGAAGAGGATGAAGATGTCTTTGTTAGTGAGACCGACGATGTGATCATCGAAGGCAAAAGCAGTGATGTTAACTTCTTAAAAGGTGTTTTCCAGTCTTTTGGGGATGCACCCGGAGGATTTAGCGAAGAGATCAAGGAATTTACATGGGCACTTGGTGCAGAGTATAAATACCAGGAGTCATTTGCCCTGCGAGCCGGTTATTTTAATGAATCGGAAGAAAAAGGTGCAAGAAAGTTTTTCGCCCTCGGTGCTGGATTTAAATATACGACGATTAATATCGACATTTCGTATCTGTTCTCGGCATCGAAGATTCAAAGTCCGCTGGAAAATACGTTGAGGTTTTCTCTTACCTTCAATTTCGGAGACGGGGAATATGATGAATTTTAGAAAACTAATTTTTTAATATATCTTTAAAACTATTGTGATTCACAATAGTTTTTTTGTTTTATAACATGAGAAAAATCGAAATCAGTTCTAAATTCAACGTTTATCCTTCACTCAAAGATACCCCTGTGCAGGTCCAGAAACTTATGCTTAAAGCGATAGAAGCTCGTGAAAAGGCATATGCACCATACTCTAAATTTAATGTCGGTGCTGCCGTTCTTCTTGATAACGGCAAAATAGTAACTGGAAATAATCAGGAAAATGCATCCTATCCTTCAGGACTGTGTGCAGAACGAACGGCTGTATATGCCGCCAATGCTAATTTCCCGGAATCGAAAATGCGGATCCTTACCATTACAGCCGCATCTTGTCGCAAGGAAACCGAAATTCCTATTCCGCCATGCGGTGCGTGCCGACAGGTCATTGCCGAATATGAAACACGCCAGGACGCCCCGATAGAAATTTATTTCATGGGTAAAAAAGGAGAGGTGGTTTGTTCTGAATCCCTTGCTAATTTGCTGCCGTTTATATTTGATAAATCAGCCCTTTAACAGAGGCGATATTTTTTACATTTTACCATTTTTGCAATCGCTATGAATGTATTACTTTTGTGATTCGTTTTCTAATTGAGGAAAGACATGCAAAAAGTAACAAAACAAACATATCTCAAATGGTACGAGGATATGTTGTTCTGGAGAAAATTCGAGGACAAACTCGCTGCCGTTTATATCCAACAGAAGGTTCGGGGTTTTCTGCATTTATATAACGGACAGGAAGCGGTGCTTGCCGGATGCCTTCACGCCATGGATTTGACAAAGGATAAGATGATTACGGCTTACCGAAATCACGTTCAGCCAATTGGTATGGGTGTTGATCCTAAACGAGTAATGGCTGAATTATATGGCAAAGCGACGGGAACCTCCCAAGGTTTAGGTGGCTCGATGCATATCTTTTCAAAAGAGCACCGATTTTATGGTGGCCACGGTATTGTAGGTGGTCAGATTCCTCTCGGAGCAGGTATCGCCTTCGGAGATAAGTATCACGGAAGCGATGCGGTTACCTTATGTTTCTTCGGTGATGGAGCCGCCCGGCAGGGATCGTTGCATGAAACCTTTAACCTGGCGATGCTCTGGGAATTACCAGTAATCTTTATCTGTGAGAACAACGGTTATGCAATGGGTACTTCCGTTGAGCGAACGGCAAGTCATACTGATATTTGGAAATTGGGTCGTGGCTATGAAATGCCAAGCGGACCTGTTGACGGGATGAACCCGATTAAAGTGGCAGAGGCCGTAGATGAAGCAATCGCCCGTTCCCGTAAAGGTGGAGGCCCTACCTTTCTTGAAATGAAGACCTATCGTTATCGAGGGCATTCCATGAGTGATGCCCAACATTACAGAACAAAGGCCGAGGTTGAGGAATACAAGAAGATCGATCCGATCACTCAGGTAAAGGACCTTATCCTCGAAAAGAAATATGCAACTGCAGATCAGATCAAAGAAATAGATGCTCAGATAAAGAGCCGTGTTTCTGAATGTGAGAAATTTGCTGATGAATCACCATATCCGGAAAAGAATGTGATGTACGATGCAGTATATGAGCAAGATGATTATCCATTTCTTCAACATAAATTATAACTGATGGCTGAGATAATTAACATGCCGCGCTTAAGCGACACCATGGAAGAAGGAACAGTAGCCTCCTGGTTAAAGAAAGTAGGAGATAAGATTCAGGAAGGTGATATTTTAGCGGAAATTGAGACCGATAAGGCAACCATGGAATTTGAGTCCTTTTATGAAGGGACACTCCTTCATATCGGTGTTCAGGAAGGAGAAACCACGAAGGTGGATGACTTGTTGGCCATTATTGGGGAAGAAGGTGAAGATATTGCCGATTTGATCGCCAAGGCCGATTCATCGTCCGAATCAGAGTCTGAAGAAAAAACCGGGACCGGTGATGATACTAACGATTCAGTATCGGAAGCAGTCAATTCAGAGGTCCCTGAAGGCGTTACTGTTGTTACCATGCCACGCTTAAGCGACACCATGGAAGAAGGTACAGTGGCGAGCTGGCTTAAGAAAATTGGTGATACGGTCGAGGAAGGTGATATTTTAGCTGAAATCGAAACGGATAAAGCCACTATGGAATTCGAATCGTTTCAATCAGGTACTTTATTACACATTGGTTTGAAGGAAGGTGAATCGGCAAAAGTTGATGATTTACTAGCTATTTTAGGGCCGGAAGGTACCGATGTTTCAGCTTTGGCCAAGTCCTTTTCTGCGACGGCCGCAAAAGCGGTTGAAAAACAAAAAGCCGAAACCCCGAAACAAGAATCTCCGAAATCACAGCCAGTTTCTCAATCAGTGACACCAGTTGTCTCGACTGTACCGCAAAAAAATGGCCGCATGTTTGCTTCACCTTTAGCCAAAAAGATGGCTGAGGAGCGTGGGATAAACCTTGCCCTTGTTCAGGGTAGTGGTGAAAATGGTCGTATAATAAAAAGGGATATTGTAAACTATACACCTTCCGCTGTTGCTGTCGGCGGACAGGTCGCTAAATTTATTCCTACAGGCCAGGAAGATTTCGATGAAATCAAGCATTCTCAAATGCGTAAGGTAATCGCTAAACGTTTAGCTGAATCTAAATTTTCAGCTCCGCACTATTATTTGGGAGTTGAATTTGATATGGATAATGCGATTGCGTTCAGAGAACAATTCAATACAATTCCAGATACTAAAATTTCATACAATGATATGATCGTTAAGGCTTGCGCCCTGGCTTTACGTCAACATCCGCAGGTCAATTCCAGATGGTATGATGATCGTATGCAATTGAATAACCATGTGCATATTGGTGTTGCTGTAGCTGTTGAAGACGGACTTGTTGTTCCTGTTCTTCGTTTCGCGAATGAGCAAAGTCTGCAGCAGATTAATGCTGCTGTAAAAGATTATGCTGTGCGTGCGAGGGATAAGAAACTTACGCCACAGGAAATGGAAGGCAGTACATTTACCATTTCAAATCTGGGAATGTTCGGTATTGAGACGTTTACCTCGATAATCAATCAACCGAATTCTGCGATATTATCCGTTGGAACCATTGTTCAAAAACCAGTGGTTAAAAACGGCCAGATTGTTGTTGGAAACACTATGAAACTGACCATGGCTTGCGATCATCGCACGGTTGATGGTGTAACGGGTTCGCAGTTCCTTCAAACCCTTCAGGCGTATATCGAAAACCCGGTAACCATGTTGATTTAAGAAAGAATAATCAAAAGAAAAAATCCCATTTCCTTATCGAAATGGGATTTTTTTTTATTTCGATGCTGTTCCGGGATCGATAATTGAAACAACCCCTGCAACCGAGTTAGCTGGAAAACCACCTTTATCTGCATGTTGCCTGATAATAGCCTCATCCCTGGCCGAATAAACACAATAGACTTTATTGGCTGTAACATACGAGTGTAGCCATTTAATTTTTTCTTCTCCAATTTGATCGATAACATCACAAGATGATTGTGATATAGTCTTTAACTCTTCAGAACTAAGGCCCCCTGCATTGGGTATTTCGCGTTCAATAACAAACATCTCATACTTATTATTGTCAAGTTCAGCTTTAAGCTGGTCAGTAACAGCAATTGACTTTTCATTACAGCTAAGCGTTCCAATGGCGATGATTGAAACAAGGATAAATTGAATTGATCTCATAATTTATTTTTTTGGTTAATAAAATGATGAGATAAAACTATATAGCTTGTCTGAATGAGAATTCTTCATTTGATTCAAATAGTTGCACATTTGAGTCATTTCTAAAAAATGACCACAAAACGAATGCCTAATAAACGTGCTGCTGAAGGTATTTTGATGGCAGGATATTATATTTTTCGTAAAAACATTTTGAAAAATATGCCGGGCTGTTAAAACCGGATTCAAAAGCGATTTCTGAAATATTCCCCTTTTGATCATATAAGAGACGTAGCGCCCTGTGTAACCTGAAATCCCTTAAAAAGGCATTAGGTGATTTCCCGGTAAGATTCATAAATTTTCGATAGACCTGTGATCGGCTATAACTGAGATGGATACTGAAATCCTCGACCGTAAGTTCATGATCATGCCACCTAGAATTGATGAATTCCATGAGTTGAAACAAGAAGCGTTCCTCTTTTGGTTTAAGCACCCGAACCTCCTCCTTGGTTAGAAATGCGTTATGATTCTCATGGTCATAAATCTTTTTGATTTCTGAAGACAAAACAACTTGCTCCTTGATTACTTCACACATATACGTCGATAGATTAATGGCCTCTTCGAAAAGGTTTTTTTTAGAAGTCACCGGCGCACCAATACTCAATCCGATTTTTAGTCGGCGTAAATAGGAATCGAATTTTGGAGTGATGTATTTAAAGTTCGACTGAATTTTCAAAGCGCAGAACACAGCATTGGTAACCGAATCGAAACTGACCAGATAACTATTATTATCCAGTAACACAATTCGCCCGTCAAACTTCTGAATGGATTTGTTTACGCTGTTATGGAATTTTTGAGAGAACAGGGTGAATTGATGACTTTCTACACGATTTAGGAAATTGCTGGATTCAATTACCATAATAACGCGATAGGCCGAATCAAATATTTGATTCAATGATTCATCAAGCCGAGGACTCGGATCATTAATGCGCCCAAGAAATGCATTTACAACATTAGGATCGACCTCAATAATTTCATGTGGGATTAATCCATGTGCATTATTATGCAATGCTCTTACTGCTTCTTTATTTGGTGCTTCGATTAAACAAAAGGCGTTGTCACGTTCTTCATCAACCCAATAAGTCAAAGCTTTACAATTATGATTGTTTTGAAGTTCCACATCTTTATGGTGTGCATCAGCAGCGTCTTGCAATGTGACGCCGGGAAGATTATGTCTGTCCATGAAAATTGGCATGCCGAACGATTGTTCCTCAATTTAATCAATTTTTAGCAGAAAATCCAGTTAGAACTGCCGTTTCCCATTGAGATGTTGTCACCATATTAATTTCTATCAAAATGCCCTTTATTTGGGTGGCGCACTTTTTATATCTTTAGGCAAAATAATTATAATGCGCTTATTTATTTTTCTTCTTGCTTTAGTAATAATAAGTTGTAAATCAGGAGATGTAAAAATTGATAATCAAAACGATTCTGAAAAGATAGAGTCCTTTATGGAATTTCTGTCTTCTGATGATCTGGGCGGACGAGAGACCGGAACTGCAGGTATAGAAAAAGCGGCCATTTTTATCGAAGAACAATTCAACCATAATGAACTCAAACCCTATTTCAATACGTTTAGGGACTCCTTTAAAATAAAAGATATCGACGGATTTAACATCGTTGGAACGTTGAAGGGAAATGACCCTGGGCTCTCCGATGAATATATCCTGATCGGTGCGCATTATGATCATATAGGGCAGCGCGCAAAACCTGTGAACCTGGATTCGATTGCTAATGGGGCTAATGACAATGCTGCTGGTACGACAGCAGTGCTTATGTTGGCTAATTATTTTGCTAAATCCAAATCAAATAAGCGCAGTTTGATATTTGCGCTTTTTTCAGGTGAAGAAATGGGATTGCAGGGATCGCAGCATTTGTCAAAACGATTAAAAGACCAAAACCTGGACCTTTATACCATGATCAATTTCGAAATGGTTGGTGTGCCCCTGATCGATCGTGATTATTTGGCCTTTATTTCAGGTTATGATCTGTCTAATATGGCCAAAAAAATCAATGAATATGCACGCTCTAATCTTATTGGTAAATCAGATGTAGCAGTAAAATATAACCTGTTTAAACGGTCTGATAATTACCCGTTTTATCTGGACTTTCTGGTGCCGAGCCAGACCATTTCGTCATGCGATTTGACCAATTATGATTTCTATCATCATGTGGACGATGAGGTCGATAAAATGGATTTCGATTATATGGCAAACTTGATCGAACAATTATTTCCGGCTATTGAAGCCATAGCTAATTCAAAAGAAAAAGAAATTCAATTATATGGGGAGTAGAAAAAATATAGTTATTACGGGAACAAGCCGGGGCATTGGTTTTGAAATGGTACATCTCTTTGCAGCTGCCGGACATAATGTGCTGGCCTTGTCAAGGAACGCCCAGCCGGTAAAGAATATTCAATTTGACCATATTTACTCGATGGCTTTTGACCTGAGTAAATCGTCCGATCATGAAAAAGTTCAGGAATTTGTAAAAGAGGAATGGAACCGGGTGGATATCTTAATCCATAATGCGGGGTCACTGATCAATAAGCCCTTCTCTGAAACCACTTTAGCCGATTTTCAGCAAGTCTATATGACCAATGTTTTTGGTGTTGCCGAATTAACACGTACACTTCTCCCGTTCATGCCTTCAGATGGTCATGTTTTAGCGATAAGTTCAATGGGCGGAGTACAAGGTAGTATGAAATTTCCAGGTCTTTCGGCTTACAGCTCAAGCAAAGGTGCCGTGATCACCTTGATAGAGCTTTTAGCTGAGGAGCATAAAGATTCCGGACCAAAATTTAATGTCCTCGCTCTAGGAGCTGTTCAAACAGAAATGCTGCAAGAGGCTTTTCCAGGCTATAAAGCTCCGGTAACTGCCCATGACATGGCGACATATATTTCCGATTTCGCACTAACCGGACATCGACTGTATAATGGAAAATTGTTACAGGTTTCCAGCTCGACACCCTAGATGTTCTTTTAAATATTTTCTAGTATAAAGCCTTATTGGGAATTAGTATATTTACTTAAAATTGATGTCGACCTGATGTGGTGTAAATCCGGAATTTTTAATCTGATTTTTGCAGTCTTTGTTTTTATAACCCAATCGCTGCATGCACAGCAATTCGAACGTATCGAAACAGTTTCAGGCCTTGGAATTCTCGAAGAAAACAATGGTGTGGCAGTTGCCGATTATGACAGCGACTTCGACCTTGACATTTTTGTGGTCGCAAAAGCAATGGACGAAGAAGGGATCGAAAAAAGTCATAGCAGATTATTTCGAAATAACAATGATGGGTCCTTTTCAGATGTGACTGATGAATCTGGCCTGATGAACCTCTTTCCATTCGACGATGACGCAGAAGAATATTTCGGATTGGTTGGTTTCAAGCATGGTGCGTCCTGGGGTGATTACAATAATGATGGCTTCCCCGACCTGTTGCTAACGAATTCTTATAGCATTCAGTTATTTAGAAATCTCGGAAACGGAACCTTTATCGATCTTACCCAAACCACAGGATTGAATGGTGATAACGGATGCCGGAATACTGGAGCGACCTGGTTTGATTATGATAATGATGGATTTCTTGATCTTTATATCAATGATTGGAATGAGTGCGGCGGGAATACGCTTTACAAGAATAACGGTAATGGAACCTTTACCGATGTAACCCAGCAAACAGCTACGGCCGGTGTTGATGGATTGGCAAGTTATACGGCCTTTCCATTCGATTTCAACGAGGACGGATGGCTGGATATCTACGTAACCAACGATTTCGATGAACCCAACGATCTCTTCATAAGTCAGAACGGCTCTTCTTTTTCACCGCAAGCCGATCAATATGGCGTGAACAGCATGGCGGATGATATGGGGGTCGCCATTGGCGATTATAATAATGATGGCAGCTATGATATTTTTATAACGGCTATCGATAAAAATATTCTTTATACCAACCAGGGGAATAACACCTTTATCGATCTTGCAGAACAAATGAATGTCAATAACACCGGCTGGGCCTGGGGCACCCGGTTTGCCGATTTCGATTTGGATGGCGATGAGGATTTGTTCGTTGTTAATGGTTTTGAATTCGAGATACGGAGTACTGAGAATAACGTGTTCTTCAGGAATTTAAATGCACAGGGGCAGAACACATTTATTGACGATTCCGAGGCGGTTAATTTAAACGCTTTGACCATAAGTGTTGAGGCGGTCGATTTCGATTATGACAATGATGGGGATCTCGATATTTATGTGACAAATTCTGACCAGGCATCTATTTTTCACGAAAACAAACTATTGAATTTCGATGAACCTTCCGCTTTAAATTGGTTTAAAGTGATTCCTGAAGGTACGGTCTCAAATCGGGATGGCATAGGCACTGATTTTACAGTTATTACAAATACAGGAACTTATAAACGTTTTTATACCGGCGTTGGATTTTTAGGACAAAGCCTGCAACCGATTCATTTTGGTTTGGCCGGTAACGAACAGATTCAGGAATTGCAGATCAAATGGCCTTCCGGAATTGAAGAATCATATACATCGCTTAACGCCAATACTATTGTTAAAGTGACTGAAGGTCAGGGCTTGCAGGTTCTTGATATTGGCCCAAGTATAAAGATATATGGCTGTACCGATCCACAGTCTTGCTCCTACAATCCTGAAGCAACCGTTAATGATGGGAGTTGTTCCTATCTGCCCTCTGCCGTGATTTCCGGACCGTCCAATTCGGGCTTTCTGAAGACGGAATCCTATAGTTATCCAATTGGAAACGAGTCGCAAGTGAATTGGTCAGTCCAAAATGGCGAGATCCTCTCCGGTCAGGGCAGCGATACCGTTATAGTAAAATGGGGTGTTGAAGAAACTGGTCGTATAACAGTTCGTGAAAATGATTTGAATTGTTACGGCCTGGAGGTTGAGTTGGAAGTTAGTTTAAATATAAATGACATTGAACCCGACAAGTCGATTGTGAGAATCTGGAATGAAGCTTTATTAGAAGCTATACGCGGCGATTTTGCCAGACCTACTGTTCATGCCAGGAATTTATTTCATACGAGTGTAGCCATGTATGATGCCTGGGCCATTTATGACGACCAGGCCAGGCCTTATCTTATTGGAAATGAGGTGCACGGATTTAACAGTGAGTTGTTGGACTTTATACCCATTGAAGATAAGGAGGCATCCCAGAAGAAAGCCATAAGTTATGCTGTATATCGTTTGCTTTCACACAGATTTCTGAATTCCCCTAAAGCTGAACAAATACAACAAAGGCTCGATCTCATTATGGATCAGTTGGGCTATGAAACAGAATTCGCAACATCAACCCTTTATCAATTTGGAAATGCTGCGGCTTTGGGAAATTACATTGCAGAAACGGTGATAAATTTTGGCTTACAGGATGGGTCACGCGAGCAATTTGATTACAATAATGCCTATTATGAACCGGTTAATCCGGCTTTGGTTCCGGATTCGCCGGGAAATCCGAACCTTATCGATCCCAACAGATGGCAACCATTAAGCCTGGACTCCTTTATCGATCAAAGCGGTAATCCAATCGATGGAACAACAATTGATTTCCTAAGTCCGGAATGGGGTGATGTTTATCCCTTTGCCATGAATGAATCTGATGAAGTTCAATTTAGCCGTGATGGCAATTTATATTCTGTTTATAACGATCCTATGGAGCCACCTTATTTAGAAGCTTCTGGTCTGGAAAGTTCCAGTCAGTATTACAAATGGGGTTTCTCCCTGGTATCTGTCTGGGCTTCTCATCTTGACCCGACAGATGGCGTTATCTGGGATATATCGCCGCGCTCTGTGGGCAATATCGATGTCGAAGATTTTCCATCGACAGTATCGGTTTATCCTGAATTCTATGATTTTTTTGATGGGGGTGATATTGGAACCGGTTATGCAATGAATCCATTTACCGGGCAACCTTATGAAGATCAAATGGTTCCGCGTGGTGATTATACGCGGGTTTTAGCCGAATTTTGGGCTGATGGACCCGATTCGGAAACGCCACCAGGGCATTGGTTTACCATCCTTAATTATGTAAATGACAACCCCGTTTTCGAGCGACGATTTGAAGGTGAGGGTGAGGAATTAGATCCGATGGAATGGGATGTAAAAGCCTATTTTATCATGGGTGGAGCCATGCATGATGCCGCCATATCAGCCTGGAGTATAAAGGGTTGGTATGATTATATTCGTCCGATTTCCGCCATTCGATATATGGCTGGAAAGGGACAGAGTTCAAATGAGGCCTCGCCCAATTATCATCCTGAAGGAATTCCGTTAATAGAAGGATTGGTCGAACTAGTTGAGGCGGGTGATCCCCTGGCTGGGTTTTTTAACGAGAATACTGATAAGATAAAATTATATACCTGGAGAGGGCCTGATTATATAATAGATCCGGCAACTGACAATGCTGGCGTAGGATGGATTCTGGCCGATAACTGGTGGCCCTATCAACGCCCAACCTTTGTTACACCACCCTTTGCAGGCTATGTCTCTGGTCATTCAACCTATTCTAGAGCGGCTGCCGAGGTACTTACCTTATTGACCGGTGATCCTTATTTTCCCGGCGGTATGGGAGAATTCATCGCCAGAAAAAATGAATTTCTAGTGTTTGAAGAAGGGCCTTCTGTCGATGTGAATTTACAATGGGCAACATATAGGGACGCTTCAGATCAATGCAGTCTTTCAAGAATATGGGGAGGTATCCATCCACCGGCAGATGATATTCCAGGCCGGAAAATAGGTGAGAAGGTGGGCAAGGATGCCTACATTTTTGCGACACCTTATTTTACTACGAATGCGGTATTTGATCCTGGTGCTTCGCAAGTTGTTTATCCGAACCCTGTGCAATTCGATGAAATTTATGTCACCAACACAACAGGGAATGAGGACTTTAGATTCTTCGATATGCAGGGGCGGTTAATTCCATTTCAAAGTGTAGATTTTAATTCGATGAACGGACAAACACGCCTACATGTGCCGTCTTCAACATCAACTGGCCTTTATATTTTGAATTGGGGTGATCGATCAGAGCTTATGCTGATAAGGGATTAAACATTTCAATTTTTCTACCGGTCGTTGTCAGATATTCTTTCATCAAATTTGCGGTCATACAGGAATGAACCGGTAAAATGTAGATTAGGTCACCAATTTTGATCCGTTTTAATAACGAATCCGACACTGAAATAATGCCATGCTCCTGTGATAAAGTTTTTACGAAGCATTTGGGAATGATTTCACCCCAAGCTTGATCATTCGTTTCGATCAATCGACCAAAAATACGGCCTTCCCGGTCATGCATACTATCCTTCGACAAATGAATGCCGCCTCCATAAACGATAATTTCGTTTCTAGCAGAATGGATGGCGACAACAGGACAGGCTAATGCGACCGCTATTTGTTCGGAATTACAAGCCCCGATCTGTTCTTGCATCAGATCATAAAAAACAAAATTTCCAGGGCGGAGTTCATCAATACCTGCAAAGTCATCACAAACACTTGAGCTTGGTGTATCACCATATGATATCTTCAAATTTGGAAAATCCTTTTTAAAAACGTCCCTTAAGGAAGTCATTATACCAATAGCTTTTGCATGAGTCTCAACAATTTCAATTTTCGATCGACAGGAATAGGTTTGGCCGGCATGCCCTAGAAAACCTGCAAAACTGAGGTGTTTGCTCGAAACGATTACTTCTACTATTCGAGTGATTAAACTATGGTCCTTTGGATCGATCCCGGTGCGATTATTTCCAATATTAATCTTGATATACAGATTGATGTCCCCGGTTAATAAGCGATTGAGATGTGTAAGGGAGTCGAGCGATTCGACAAGGAGATTTAAATTGATCTTATCTGCCAACTCATTTATGGTAGCGTACTCAAGCACGTTTACAGGGAAGGCTACAGTAATATCATCCCATTCTTCAGAAAAATACCGGGCCATTTCAAGAGAGGAAACCGTTATTTTCTCAATTCCTTCTTCCTTGAACCATCGTCCGATCTCAAGAGATTGATGGGTTTTGAAATGAGGTCTTAATTGCAGACCGGAACGCTTCGCTTTCGCGGCCATTGCCGTAATATTTTTCCGGCAGCGGTCTTCATTTAAAACTAGCGTTGGTTTTCGTATCATCTTCAATTAATTCTTATGGAATATAAGGAATATTTCTATTTTTACCGGGTGACAAATTCTGTTGAAAATTTTATTCCTGAAGGAGCCATTCCCCGCATTCGCGAATTGGTCGAGCATGATCATTTAGTCGTTAAGATTAAGAATGAACGCAAGACCAAACATGGCGATTATAAGCCATTAAAAGATGGCCGGCATCAAATAACGGTCAATTCAAATTTGAATAAATTCAGGTTTTTAATTACCCTGATTCATGAAATAGCTCATTTTGAAACCTATGAACGATACGGTCGAAAAATCAAACCACATGGGAAAGAATGGAAATACACCTTTCAGCATTTAATGTTGCCTTTTTTAAACCCGGAAGTATTTCCTAATGAGTTATTGCCCTTATTAGCAAGGCACTTCAGGAATCCAAAAGCCAGCAGCGATACGGATACAGAACTTGCGCTTGCGCTAAAATCCTTTGATGAGGCCAATGGTTTACATTATGTCCACCAGGTTCCAGTGGGGTCTGCCTTTAAATTATACAACGGTAAGATATTTAAAAGAGGTAATGTGCGCGTCAAACGCATTGAATGTGTTGAGATTAAAACAGGAAAATTGTATCTTTTCAACCCAAATGCTGAAGTTCAGCTAATCTAATTCTAAATGAAATCCAATTATTACGCAATATTGATGGCAGGAGGTGTGGGATCACGCTTTTGGCCTGTAAGTACTCAAGCATTACCAAAGCAATTTCATGATATGCTTGGAACGGGTAAGACCCTTGTACAATCTACCTTCGACAGGTTAAGTGGCTTAATTCCGAAGGACAATATTTATATTCTGACGAACGAACGCTATGATGAACTTGTACGCAGGCAGATTGAAGGCTTGTCGAAACAGCAAGTGGTTCTGGAACCTGCTATGCGGAATACAGCGCCGTGCATTTTGTATGCAGCATTAAAAATTCAAAAGCAAGATCCAGATGCGGTTATGATCGTTGCCCCGAGTGATCATTGGATAGAGGACGAAGCTGCTTTTCTGAGTGATGTAGAATCATCATTTCAGCTGGCACTAAAACAGGATGCCCTGGTCACTCTGGGTATTCGACCAACATTTCCCAATACTGGCTATGGTTATATAGAATATGACAAGTCAGACACAAATAAAATTAAAGGTGTTAGTCAATTCAGAGAAAAACCGGATTATAAAACGGCTCAACATTTTTTAGAGCAAGGAAATTTCCTTTGGAATGCCGGAATTTTCATCTGGAGCGTTGCCAGTGTGATCAAAGCTTTTAAAACATTTCAGCCATCATTGTATACTTTGTTTGAAGAAGGAATCAACACCTATAACACCGATTTCGAAGACGACTTTATAAGGGAAAATTATGCCAAGGCAGACAATATTTCCGTTGATTATGCCATTATGGAACAAAGTGAAAACGTTTATGTATTACCGGCGTCTTTTGATTGGAATGATCTGGGAACCTGGGGAAGTCTTTACGATAAACTGGAAAAGGACGAATCTGAAAATGCAGTTGTTAATTCAAGGTTGCTGGCCCATGAGGCTCAGGGCAATATGATTAGAACGGCCGAAGGTAAAATTGTGGTCGTTGATGGTCTTCAGGATTATATAATCGTAGATCAGGATGAGATCTTACTGATTTATCCGAAAGAAAAGGAGCAGGAGATCAAGCAAGTCCTAAATAAAGTGAAATCGACATTTGGTGAACAATACGGATAATCATGGAAGAAAATAAATTTAATTTTTCCGAAGAGGAAGAGATAAATGATGAACGGGTTGAGGAAACCAAACAAGCGATTCGTGAGGATGCCAAAGGTTTATTCGAAAGCACCAAGATTTTTCTTAAGGAAATATTCAGTTTCAGGAAAGATACCGACAGGGATGCGACTATTGATGCCATAAAAGCTGATATTCCGTTTAAGGGTGCTACTGCCTGGATTTTAATTTGTTCCATTTTTGTGGCCTCAGTTGGCCTGAATGCCAATTCGACTGCCGTCGTTATCGGGGCCATGCTTATATCACCCTTAATGGGACCCATACTCGGTATCGGGATGTCAATTGCAATAAATGATATCGATACACTTCGTAAGTCCTTGATAAATTTCGCCGTAATGGTGGTGCTTAGTGTATTAACGGCTTATCTGTTTTTTGAATTATTTCCATTAAGTGAGGACTCCTCGGAATTATTAGGACGCACCCGGCCCGATATTCGAGATGTCCTGATAGCCTTTTTTGGTGGCCTGGCACTGATCATTGCCAGAACAAAAAAAGGAACCATAGCTTCTGTTATTTTTGGAGTCGCGATTGCAACAGCCCTGATGCCGCCACTCTGTACAGTGGGCTATGGCTTGGCCAAGGGTGCAGAGCCCGGTATAACAGAAGGCTCGACGGGATATACCTATGCTTTGGGTGCCATGTATCTCTTCACTATCAATACAATCTTCATCGCTCTGGCTACATTTTTAGTTCTTAAGGTTTTACGGTTTTCCATGCTTAAGTATGCGAATTCAAAAAAGCGAAAATTCATTGCAAGAATGGCAACCCTTGTCGCTTTGGTCATCATGATCCCGGCGATATGGACATTTTTGAATGTATATAAAGAAAGCAAACAGCGGAATGAAATTTCGAGGTTTATCACTAATGAGATCAAGGGAAACGAGTCACTTGAATTGCTCAGATATGAAGTGGATTATAAGAATAAGGAAATCCTTTTGAGTTTCTTAAATGAGATCACTGACCCGACAAAGAACGACCTGAAAAATGAAATTGAGACCAATGCCGATTACCCTAATATTCGGGATTATGAATTGAAAATTAAGGGCAGCGATATGACGAGTTATGAATTGATTTCAACGGCTTATCAGGACACCCGTCAAGAGTTGAATCAAAGTCGAAATGTCATTTCCGGTTTGCAACGGGAGATCGATGGTTTGCGTCAGGAAATACTTGATCTTAACTTTAAAAAGGAACAGCAAAGGGATAGTTTAAGTATTCCGTTCTCATCACTGGCCAAAGATGCTAAAATCCGTTTTACCGAACTTGAATATTTCGGATATTCTGAAGTCTATGAGTCACGTGACTTCATTAAAATAGATACTCTTGAAATAGCTACTGTAAAATGGAACAACAACTTGAGCGACAGCATTGTGGCTATTCGTGAACGAGATCTTTCAATTTGGCTGAAAGGAGAACTGAAGGTAGATACGGTCTATGTTCGGCGAAGCGATCATTGATTTTCTTCAAGATACATGCGCCGTACCTTCTTAAACAGGTTTGAAGAATAAACAAATTCGGTAACCGCCTTATTATCGGTTTTAAAAATAGTTTCTTTAGATCCTTCCCATGCCTTTTTCCCATGTTGAAGAAACACGATTTTCTCCCCGATCTCCATTACCGAATTCATATCGTGGGAATTGATAACCGTTACCATTTGATATTCATCGGTGATTTCCTGGATGAGATTGTCGATAACAATGGCCGTATTCGGATCTAAGCCGGAGTTTGGTTCATCGCAAAATAAATATTTGGGATTATTCACAATTCCGCGGGCTATAGCCACACGTTTTTGCATCCCGCCAGAGGCTTCGCTGGGCATTTTTTTATGCGCATCGGGAAGGTTTACACGTTTGAGAACAAAATCTGCCCTGTCTTCCATTTCACTTTTCGACATCGATGTAAACATTTGAAGCGGAAACATAACATTTTCCAGGATATTCATGGAATCAAACAAGGCGCCGCCCTGAAAAACCATTCCGATTTCCGCACGTAAATTACGCCTTTGATTACTGCTAAGTTCACTGAAGACCTTGCCATCATAGGAAATCGTTCCCGAATCGTATTTAAAGAGTCCAAGAAGGCACTTGATAAAAACAGTCTTTCCTGAACCACTTGCACCGATGATCAAATTGGTCATGCCTTTCTCAAAAGTGGTGCTTATCCCTTTTAAAACGTGGGTTTCGCCAAATGATTTATTTAATTCTTCAACAAGTATCATTAACCCAATAGCATATCAGTTAGTATATAATTCAATAAAATAACGACCACGGAGGTCCAAACAAAGGAGGTTGTACTGGCTTTGCCAACTTCAAGCGCTCCTCCCTTCATATAGTAACCATGGAAAGAGGGAATTGTTGCCAGGATAAAAGCAAAAACAAACGTTTTAATAAAAGCATAGGTCATATGAAACGAATCGAAATCGGTTTGAATCCCGAGTACGTAATCTTCTAATGTTGTATAACCACCAAATACACATGCTGCCATACCACCCAGGACGCCAAGAAACATACCAATGGCAATAGCGAAGGGATATAGCATCAGGGCAATCGTTTTCGGGAAAACTAAATAATTAAGCGAATTAATCCCCATGACCTCAAGTGCATCTATCTGTTCGGTGACCCTCATGGTTCCGATGCTGGACGTGATGAATGATCCGACCTTCCCTGCCATAATGATGGAGGTGAAAGTTGGTGCGAATTCTAAAATAATCGACTGACGTGTAGCAAATCCTACAAGGTATTTCGGAATTAATGGGTTACTGATATTTAGAGCGGTTTGGATGGTGATTACACCACCTACAAAAAATGATATAAACGCGACTATGCCAAGCGAACTGATTATTAGATCGTCGATGTCTTTCAGGATGAGATGTTTCATGACCGACCACTTTGTTGGTTTACGGAACATCTCAGCGATCATTAAAAAATATTTCCCGATATTTTCGAGATATGTCATATGCGAAAAATTACCGCTAAAGTATAAAAATCTATTGCTAAATTGATGTTAATTTGGATTAAGATAGTTGAAAAACTGTATTTTTGAGTAGAACATAAAACTTGCAATATGAATCGATTTTTAGCATATCTCTTTCTTGCGTTTATAAGCTGGTCATGTGCTGCCCAGGGTAATTCTGAAATGAATGTTAAACCTGAGGTTAATCTGGAGCAATTTCAAAGGCCTAAATTGGTTGTTGGTATTATCGTTGACCAGATGCGATATGATTACTTGACTCGTTTTCACTCTAAGTATGGTTCCGGCGGTTTTATGCGCTTGATCGATGGCGGATTTAATTGTAAAAACACCCATTTTAACTATGTGCCGACATATACGGGGCCGGGTCATAGTTCGGTTTATACCGGAACAACACCCCGTAATCATGGTATAATTTCAAATAGCTGGTTCGACAAGATCGAAAAAGAATTTGTGTATTGTGCCGGTGATGATTCTGTTATATCAGTCGGAACGCCGACCGCAGCAGGCAAGATGTCTCCCCATCGTATGATTTCTTCAACATTTAGTGATGAAAACCGCTTATTTACACAAATGAGAGGTAAAACGATCGGGATTTCGATTAAAGACCGCGGGGCTGTTTTACCGGCTGGTCATACGGCCAATGCAGCCTATTGGTATACAGGGAAGACTGAAGGCAATTGGATCACCAGCTCATATTATATGGATGTTCTTCCGCAATGGGTGCAGGATTTCAATGCTTCAGATGCTGTTGAGTATTATTTAAAACCATGGAATACGCTGCGTGATATTCAAAGTTACACGGAAAGCGGTGATGATCTAAATGAATTTGAAGGTGGTTTTTATGGAAAGGAGACAGCTGTTTTCCCGTATGATCTCGTGAAATTAGCGCCTCAAAATGGTAATTTGGATATATTGCGTTCCACACCTTATGGAAATAGCCTGGTAACTGATTTTGCCATAGCGGCCCTTAAAAATGAAAAATTAGGAACCGATCAATATACAGATATCTTGGCGATCAGCTATTCGAGCACCGATTATATCGGCCATAATTTTGGAGTGAACTCTAAGGAGGTGCAAGACACCTATTTGCGACTTGATTTGGAAGTGGAGCGGTTGCTTAAATATCTTGATAAAGAAGTCGGACAAGGGAATTTTACCGTCTTTTTAACTTCTGACCATGGAGCGGTTGATGTGCCAAATTATTTGAGATCGGTTAATATTCCGTCTGGATATATCGATGGACTTTTGGTCAAATCGAAATTTTCCGAATATTTAGAATCTACTTTCAGAAGCAAAGAGATCGTTGAGAATGTTAGCAACAACCAGGTTTTTTTAAACAAGGCAGAACTTGAGCGACTGAAATTAAATAAGGATGAAGTCTGTTCCGCTATTATTGATGAAATAATTTCCTATGATCATATCGATAAGGCTTATTCTGCGAGAACCATTCATAATGGTTCTTTTACCTCTGGAATTGAAGCCTTATTGCACAAGGGTTTTAATCAAAAGCGATCGGGTGATATTCTTATTGTCAATAAACCAGCTCATATTCAATACAGTCAAACGGGATCAACCCACGGTACCGGGTTAAATTATGACACCCATGTACCTTTATTATTTTATGGACAGGGGATAAAGAAAGGTCAAAGTTTAGAATATGTGCCTATAACAAGCATTGCACCTACAATTTCCGCATTGTTGAAAATGAGTTACCCGAATGCGGCTACAGGGCAACCGCTTTATTTTGTTTTGGACTAAGGTCTGATTTGATTATTTATCGATTCGATATAAGACAGTAGCTCATCCTTACCGTTGCGCTTTGTAGCGGAGGTAATGAAATAACCGGGCACCGGATCCCATTCCTCAGAAAGTTTATGCATATAGTCATCGACTTGGCGGTCAATAGCCATTGGTTTTAATTTATCGGCCTTTGTAAAAATTATTGAGAACGGAATTTGATGTTCTCCCAGCCAGCGCATAAATTCGAGATCTATAGGTTGGGGCTGATGTCTAATATCAATAAGTACAAAAGCCGAGACCAGCTGTTTGCGTTTCTCGAAATAAGCGGTAATAAATTTCTGAAAGGTCTTTTTCGCCTGCTTTGAGACACGCGCGTATCCATAACCCGGCAGATCGACCAAATGCCAGGATTTGTTGATAAGAAAATGATTGATCAATTGAGTTTTACCCGGTCGCCCCGATGTTTTAGCAAGGCTTTTGCGCTCGGTTAACATATTGATAAGCGATGACTTGCCAACATTACTTCGTCCGATAAAGGCGTATTCTGGTAAATTGGATTTCGGACACTTAGAAACATCCTGATTGCTTACAACGAATTCTGCAGATTTGATTAACATCGACCTCAGATTAGAAACCGCGATCCCGTAACCACCGCAATAAAATATGATTGAATTCTTTTGGATGTTCCATCATGGCAGCATGGCCGCATTTGTCAATCCAGTACAGGTCTGAATCTGTAAGTAATTCATGAAAGACTTCTGCTACTTCAGGTGGTGTAACCGTATCGTTTCTCCCCCAGATGATACAGGTTGGGGTATACATTTCTGGGAGATCTTTCGCCATATTATGCCGAATCGCACTTTTTGCAATGGCAAGGGTTTTAACCAGCTTATTGCGATCATTCACGGTAGCATAAACATCATCTACCAATTCTTTGGTGGCAATCGCCGGATCATAAAAAACTTCCTGGGCTTTCTTCTTAATGACCTCGTAATCACTCCGCTTTGTATAACCGCTGCCCATTGCACTTTCGTAAAGCCCAGAACTGCCGGTAATTGCAAGAGCCTTGACCTTATCAGGAAAGAGTTTGGTATGATACAATCCGATATGTCCGCCAAGCGAATTTCCCAGGAGGATAACCTCTCCATAACCCTTGTATTCGATAAAATCTTTTAAATATGTCGCGAATGTCTTCACATTGGTCTTGACCAACGACATGGTATAAATCGGTAATTCGGGAATGACGACTTTATAACCATTTTGACTAAAGAATTTTGTTACATCATCAAAATTACTCAAGCCACCCATCAACCCGTGAAGGATAATAATGGGTGTTCCTTCCCCAACTTCTATATACTTGTATTGCCCCTCTTTTTTAAGTAGTTCCGACATGGTTAGTATGGCGTTTTTTCCTTGGCAAAGCTAATCAATTTTATTGACACGGATTTAGCTGATATTATTACTCATCACAGTAGTTGCCCGGTTAATATGACCATTTCAGAATCAATTATCAAACGCGATTTAAATCATTCGTTTTCTCCTGATAATTAAGCCTTTATTAACATAAAAATTGATGTTGTCAGCGTTTCTAAACAAAGAAGTTCCAGCCGAGAAGCTTATCAATTAATCGATTGAAAGAGGCCATTTATAGAAAATTATCAACAAAGTGGTAAAAAGTGGTAAAAAGTGGTAATATTTTTATTAGATTTGGTGCTTATACGGTAAAATCACCTGAGTTTTGAACACATTGATAGGAACATACGAGTGTAAAGCTGATGCCAAAGGGCGCATTATGATGCCGTCGTCTTTGAAGAAGCAACTCGCTCCGGTGATGCAAAAAGGATTTGTTTTGAAGCGTGCCGTATTTCAACCATGCCTCGAATTATACCCGCATGACGAATGGGAAGCCCTAATGAATAAAGTAAATAAGTTAAATCGGTTTAAAAAGAAGAACAATGACTTTATCAGGCGATTTACCGCCGGTGTAAAGTTTATTGAGCTCGATGGTTCGAGTCGTCTTCTTGTTCCAAAAGACTTGATCAGTTTTGCCGGGATTGAAAAAGACGTGGTTGTGTCTTCAGCGGTAAATATCATCGAGATTTGGGATAAAGTGAAATATGAACAGGCCATCGATGATGCCACTGTTGATTTCGCCGATCTGGCAGAGGAGGTAATGGGACAAGATGATCATGACAATATATCATAAACCGGTTTTACTGAATGAAACCGTTGAGGGGTTAGATATAAATCCGGATGGTGTTTACGTTGACGTAACCTTCGGGGGTGGTGGCCATAGCAGAGCAATCCTTAATAGACTTAGTGAAAAAGGAAAACTGATCGCTTTTGATCAGGATGAAGATGCACTTTCAAATAAAATTGATGACAAGCGCTTTTTTTTAATTAATGAAAATTTCAGGCATATCAAACGATTTTTGCGTTTTCACGGTATTCGGGAAGTCGATGGTATTTTGGCTGATTTCGGTATTTCATCTCATCAGATCGATGAGCCCGAAAGAGGATTTTCAACACGGTTCAATGCCAGATTGGATATGAGGATGAACAGACAGAAAGGCGATAGTGCTTTTGATGTTATTAATGAATATGATGAGAAGCAGCTACGATCTATTTTCTATCAATATGGCGAACTCAGGCAGGCTCCTGTTTTAGCAAGAGCTATTGTTTCGGCACGAACAACACAGCCTATTGAGACAACCGAGCAGCTGAACGCCATTTTAAAACCATACGGACAAAAACGCCGAGAGAACAAATTGTTGGCCCAGGTCTATCAAGCTATACGCATTGAAGTGAATCAAGAATTGGAAGCATTGAAAGAGTTCCTGATTCAAACAATCGAACTATTAAAACCGGGCGGCCGATTGAGTGTAATCTCATATCACTCGCTTGAAGATCGATTGGTTAAACGATTCATGCGCAGTGGAATGTTTGAAGGAGAGCCAGAAAAAGACATGTTTGGGAATATAGATGTTCCCTTTAAAAAAATAGGAAAACTAATTATTCCTTCCCGGGAAGAAATTGAAGAAAACAGTAGGGCAAGAAGTGCCAAATTAAGAATTGCAGAGCGGTTATAGTGGTTAAAAAAAGTATATACAGTGTTTTAAGAGGGACCTTTTTAATAAGTGATGACTCCTTTAAAAATTGGAGACTCATCCTTTTTCTTTCCATGCTGGCCATCGTGATGATTGCGAGTTCTCATAGCGCCGATCGTAAGGTGCATGAGATCGCACAGTTAAATGAGGAAGTAAAGGCTTTGCGTTCACTTTTTGTTGATGGTCGATCGAAACTCATGCGATTGAAAATGGAATCGAATGTGCGCGCAGAATTGGCACCTAAAGGAATAATGCCCTCGGGAATACCACCAAAAAAAGTTCATGTAAAAAGTCAAAATTAGAGTTACGAATTGGAAGCAAACGACAAGAACATATTGAACCGATTATACTTTGTGGCAGGATGTATGTTCATCTTCGCTCTTCTCGTGGTATTTAAATTGGTTAAGATTCAGTTTGTTCAGGGTGATCTTTACCGGGATTTGGCCGAAGAACGCACCATTAAAAATGTCGTTATTCCGGCAAACCGGGGCAATGTATATGCAGCCGATGGGAGTTTACTCGCAACTTCGGTTCCTAAATACGACATTCGTTTCGATGCGGTTACCCCCTCAAAGAAGACATTTGAGCTTTATATCTCTGCACTGGCCGATTCACTGGCAAATTTCTATGGAAAATCATCAGCCGGCTATAATCAAAACCTGAGAAAAGCAAGGGCAAACAAAAATCGCTATTTCCGTTTAGCAAGAAATCTGAGTTATTCTGATTATTTGCGGTTCAGAAATTTTCCATTGCTGGAATATGGAGCATTTCGGGGCGGACTGATTGTTGAACAAACTACAAAACGGGAGCATCCGATGGGAGGAATAGCTCAACGCACCATTGGCTATGAACGAGTTGATGATCAGGGAAATGTTACAAGACCCGGAATAGATGGTGCTTTTGGTATGAAATACCTGCGCGGGACTGATGGTCGACGATTAAAGCAACGCATTGGAAAGGGTCAGTGGAAACCCATCGAAGATTTCAACCAGATCGAACCAAAAGACGGCTATGATGTTTACACCACCTTAGATGTGAATATTCAGGATATAGCCCACCATGCCCTGCTTGAACAATTAGAGTACTATAAAGCCGATCACGGTTGTGTTGTGGTTATGGATGTTAAAACAGGTGAAATCAAGGCTATTTCAAACCTGGGTAAAGGGGAAAAAGGTAAGTACTATGAACGGCGCAATTATGCCGTTTGGGAAAGCCATGAACCGGGTTCAACTTTTAAACTGATGGCGCTTGCTGCAGCTCTTGAAGATAAGGTTATCGATACCAGTGATATTGTGGATACCGAGCGAGGTATCTTGACCTTTTACAATAAATATCGCGTAAGAGATTCAAGGGATGGTGGTTATGGAAAGATATCCGTTTCGAAAGCTTTTGAGGTCTCATCAAACACCGGAATCGTAAAAGCCATCAATGAGAATTATAAAGATAATCCCAGGAAATTCGTCCACAGGCTTTATGAGATGAACCTGAAAGACAAACTCAATCTGCCAATTATCGGTGAAGGCGAAGCAATTATTCCTGATCCTGACATCAAGGATAATCGTTGGAGTGGAATTGCTCTACCCTGGATGGCCTATGGTTATGGGGTATCCTTCACACCGCTTCAGACTCTGACCTTTTACAATGCCATCGCCAACGATGGAGAAATGGTTAAACCGAGGTTTCTTAAGGAAGTAAAAGAGTTTGGAAGGACCATAGAATCTTTTGACAAAGAAGTGATCAATAGACAAGTCTGTTCTGAAGAAACCGTTTCCAAATTAAAACAACTACTTATCAACGTGGTCGAGAAAAAGCACGGCACCGGCCATAGGTTGTATTCTGAAAACTTTTCAATGGCAGGAAAAACTGGAACCTGTCAAAAGGATTATTCCGATAAGGACAAGCTCAATTACATTTCTTCATTTGCTGGTTTCTTTCCGGCCGAAAATCCAAAGTATTCATGTATTGTAGTCATTCATGAACCCGATAAAAGTGTGGGATATTATGGTGCTGATGTTTCCGGACCCGTTTTTAAAAAAATCGCACAGAAGATTTATACCGATACACCTCTTAGCGATGAAGTGACTGATCTGGATTCTAAAATCATGGAAGTAGAATCTGATTTCAACGCCTATTTCGATAAGGCTCAAAAATATAAAACGATTATGCCTGATGTTAACCGCATGACAGCAATGGATGCTCTGGCCTTACTCGAAAATATGGGACTTAAAGTGAAACTCAGGGGAAGTGGTGAGGTAAAATCTCAATCTATCGACAAGGGAACGAAAGTTCGTAAAAATCAAACCGTAATACTCGAATTAAATTGATCGAGCTCAAAAACATATTATATAAGGTAAACCTCAATGCGGTAATCGGGAGCACAGCAATCCCCCTGAAAACCCTGCAGTTTGATTCGAGAAAAGTCAGCGCCGGTGATGTATTTGTCGCTGTTAGGGGATCGGTAGTTGATGGCCATGATTATATTGAAATGGCTGAGGAAAACGGTTCAGTGGCAATAATTTGTGAGCAACTTCCAAAGAAAACCCGGGAAAATCTCACCTATGTTGAGGTGTCGGATTCGGCGAAGGCATTGGCCATAATGGCTTCTAATTATTTCGGGAACCCTTCAAATAATCTCAAACTTATCGGGATAACCGGGACAAATGGAAAAACGACCATCGCCTCATTATTATATCGATTGTTCAAACGGGTAGGCTATAAGGTTGGCCTAATTTCTACAGTGAACATTATGATCGATGAAACCGCTTATCCGGCTACTCATACAACACCCAATCCCCTTCGTATTAATCAATGTTTGAAAGAGATGAATGATGAAGGAGTGGAATATTGCTTTATGGAGGTGAGCAGCCATGGAATTGATCAGAAACGTACGGAAGGTCTGAGTTTTGCGGGTGGAATTTTTACCAATATTACCCATGATCATCTTGATTATCATAAAACCTTTTCGAACTATCGTGATGTCAAGAAATTATTTTTTGACCAGTTACCTAAATCGGCTTTTGCTCTTGTGAATATCGATGACAAGAATGGTTTATTCATGTTGCAGAATACGAAGGCTAAGAAGTATACCTATGCTCTGAAGAACTATGCCAATTATCGTGGTCAGATCCTCGAAAATCAATTGAGTGGACTTTTGTTAAAGATCAATGAAAATGAGGTCTGGGCAAAACTGATCGGGAATTTTAACGCCTATAATCTTTTAGCGATCTATGGCGCTGCCGATCTACTCGGTTTAGAATCGGTGGAGAGCTTGCGTATTATAAGTGAATTGGACAGCGTTAGCGGGCGGTTTCAATATCTCATTTCAGAAGATAATATTACAGCCATAATCGACTATGCGCATACACCGGACGCCTTAAAAAATGTACTGGAAACTATCAACAGCATAAGAACAAAGAATGAAACTCTTATAACTGTTGTGGGTTGCGGTGGCGATCGGGACAAATCAAAACGACCCAAGATGGCAAACATCGCTTCGTCACTCAGTAATAAGGTGATCTTCACTAGTGACAATCCCAGAACCGAATCGCCCGAGGCCATTATAAAGGATATGGAAAAAGGTGTTGAGCCACAAAACGTCGGTCGCACCCTATCAATTGTTGACAGAAAACAAGCCATTAAAACTGCCTGTCAATTAGCCCAGCCAAATGATATTATCCTGATCGCCGGTAAAGGCCATGAAACCTACCAGGAAATCAACGGCGTCAGGACCGAATTTGATGACTTTAAAATCGTAGACGAACTATTAAAACAATTACAGAAATAGCCATGCTATACTATTTGTTTCAATACCTTGAAAATGAATACCAGTTCCCAGGAGCTTCCCTTTTCGGCTTTATAAGTTTCCGGGCGGCCATGGCAATTATCTTGTCTCTGCTAATCTCTACGATCTACGGAAAACGAATTATTCGATTTTTAATGAAACAACAAGTCGGAGAGACCATTCGTGATCTTGGACTCGAAGGTCAGGAGGAGAAAGCTGGAACGCCTACAATGGGCGGTATCATAATAATTATTGCCACCTTAATTCCGGTTCTTCTTTTGTCGAAACTAGAGAATATCTATGTCATCCTGTTGATTGTGACAACGGTATGGATGGGAATCATTGGCTTTATTGATGATTACATCAAGAAGTTCAAAAAAGATAAAGAAGGCCTAAAGGGTCGATTCAAGGTTCTTGGCCAGGTAGGACTTGGAATAATTGTAGGCACTACCTTGTATTTCCATCCTCAGGTAACCATCAAAGAGGAGCTTCCCATGGCCGATCGCGTTGAGATTGTTGATTCTACAAACCCGGTCAAACAGTTTAAAGCCGAAGAGAAGTCAACCAAAACAACCATTCCTTTTGTAAAATATAATGAATTCGATTATGCCGATCTGATATCATGGATTAGTCCGAATGCCCGTAAATATGCCTGGTTGATATTTATTCCGTTAGTGATTTTCATCATTACTGCTGTTTCGAATGGAGCCAATCTTACCGATGGCATCGATGGCCTGGCGGCCGGATCGTCAGCGATAATTGTTCTTACTCTCGGGATATTCGCATGGGTTTCTGGTAATATTATTTTTTCAGATTACCTGAACATCATGTACATCCCACGCGTAGAGGAAATCACGATTTATATCACGGCTTTTGTTGGTGCTTTAATAGGTTTCCTTTGGTACAATACCTATCCGGCACAGGTTTTTATGGGAGATACAGGAAGTCTGACCATCGGAGGTATCATAGCAGTAATCGCTATTGCAGTAAGAAAAGAATGGCTAATCCCGGTGTTGTGCGGGATATTCCTGGCAGAAAATTTATCGGTAGTCATGCAAGTGAGCTACTTCAAATACACCAAGAAAAAGTTCGGTGAGGGCCGCCGAATATTTAAGATGTCGCCCTTACACCATCATTTTCAAAAACTTGGATATCATGAAAGCAAAATCGTTACGCGGTTTTGGATCATCGGTATCCTATTGGCCATAGTGTCGATTGTCACCTTGAAAATTCGCTAATGAAACGGCTGGTGGTTTTAGGTGCAGGGGAAAGCGGGGTTGGAACCGCCGTTTTGGGGAAACAAAAAGGCTATGAGGTATTTGTTTCAGATTATGGTTCGATAAAACAGAAATACAAAGACGTTCTTATACATCATGAGATTGAATGGGAGGAAGGTAATCACTCTGAAGATCTAATTCTGAGTGCCGATTTGGTTATGAAAAGCCCGGGCATTAGTGATACTGTTAAAATTGTCAAGGCTTTGAGATCAAAAGGCGTTCCTGTTATTTCGGAAATAGAATTTGCCGGAAAGTACACCGATGCCAAAATAGTGGGCATTACGGGCAGCAATGGCAAGACCACCACTACAATGCTTTGTTATCATATTCTGAAGCAAGGCGGGTTAAATGTAGGAATAGCAGGCAACATTGGTGACAGCTTTGCCATGAGTGTCGCACGAGACAGTTTCGACTACTATGTTCTTGAACTAAGTAGTTTTCAATTAGACGGCATTGAATTATTCAGGCCACAAATTGGAGTAATAACCAATATAACGCCAGATCATTTAGACCGGTATGATTACAAATTCGAAAACTATGTCGAGGCCAAATTCCGAATTGCGATGAATCAGACCGAAGCGGACTTTTTTATCTATGATGCCGATGATGAGGTCATAGAGGCTTATTTGTCTGACAACGACATTCAATCAACCTTAGTCCCATTTTCTTTAAAAAAGGAACTCGACTACGGGGTGTATTACAAAAATGAATCGATAACAATAAAAATTGATAATAGCGAACATATTATGCCAACAACAAATTTAGCATTAGAGGGTAAGCATAACATTAAGAATGCCATGGCAGCTTCAGCTGTCGCCCAACTATTTAACATCAGAAATCTCACCATCAGGGAGAGCCTGGAAACATTTCAGGGTGCAGAACACCGCTTAGAACGTGTCTTGAGAATCAACAAGGTGGAATACATTAATGATTCAAAAGCGACCAACGTCAATGCCACTTATTATGCACTTGAAAGCATGGACACTCCTACGGTTTGGATTGTGGGCGGTGAAGATAAGGGAAATGACTATTCCCAACTTTATCCCTTTATCAACGAAAAAGTCAAGGCGATCATTTGTCTTGGTGTGGATAACAAGAAATTATTCGAAAATTTCGGAAAAATGGTCGATATCATCGTAGAAACTCAATTTATGAGTGAAGCAGTTAAGATCGCCTATAAGATTGCTGAGGCAGGTGATTCAGTATTGCTATCTCCGGCATGTGCCAGTTTCGATCTCTTTGAAAATTACGAGGATCGCGGAAGACAATTTAAGGAAGCAGTAAGAAAACTCTAATCAGTGGAATTATTTAAGAACATAAAAGGAGATAAGCTTATTTGGGCCATTGCTGCGCTTCTGGCTATCTTTTCGTTTTTACCGGTATACAGCTCGGCGAGTAACCTGGCCTATATCAGCGGAGATGGAAACACCTTTAATTATTTTCTTAAACACTTTCTTCATTTGTTTCTCGGTTTTACCCTTATGTATGGGGTTCATCGCATACCTTATCGATATTTCAGGGGCCTGTCGATGGTTCTTATTCCCGTAGTTGTCGTTCTTTTGATCGTCACACTTTTTCAGGGAACAACCATAGAGGGTGCCAATGCCAGCCGATGGATACAGGTTCCTTTGGTTGGTTTTACTTTTCAGCCATCAACGCTCGCAGCAGTTGTGCTTATGGTTTATGTGGCTCGCTATTTATCAAAAATAAAAGGAAAGACCGTTAGTTTTAAAGAGTCCTTGTTGCCGTTATGGACACCTGTATTTTTAATTTTAGCACTTATACTTCCTGCTAATTTTTCGACTACTGCTATTATTTTTGTCATGGTATTGGTCCTCACATTTTTGGGTGGGTACCCGCTGCGCTATATCGCTTTCATCATATTATCCGGAATTGTTGTCCTATCGCTTTTCATTCTTGTCGCAAGAGCTTTTCCAGAAGCCATGCCAAACCGTGTCGATACCTGGTCAAACAGGATAGAGAATTATTTGAACGGGGAAGACACCGAGGCTGATTATCAAATTGAAAAAGCCAAAATTGCAATTGCCTCGGGAGGTATTCAAGGCTTAGGCCCGGGGAAAAGTATTCAAAAGAACTTTTTACCACAATCATCCTCAGATTTCATATACGCGATCATCATTGAAGAATATGGGCTGATCGGGGGGCTCTTCCTGTTAGTCCTATACTTATGGTTATTGTTTAGAGTGGTGATTGTGGCTCATAAAAGCGACACCGTTTTTGGTAAACTACTCGCTATCGGGGTGGGACTGCCTATTGTATTTCAGGCACTTATCAATATGGCGGTGGCCGTTGAGCTATTCCCGGTTACAGGTCAAACATTACCGTTGATTAGCAGTGGCGGTACATCGATTTGGATGACTTGTCTTGCTGTAGGAATTATTCTTAGTGTAAGTGCTAAGAGACAGGAGATTAGAGAGTTGGAAGAATTGGGTGAAAATCCATTGGAAATCTTAAGCGAAACCATTTGATGAAAGGGATTAAGATCATATTATCTGGAGGTGGAACGGGAGGTCATATTTATCCTGCTATTTCAATTGCAAATGAATTGAAGCAGCGTTATCCGGAGGCCGAATTTCTTTTTGTCGGTGCCCGTGATAAAATGGAAATGGAAAAAGTACCGCAGGCTGGGTATAAGATTGAAGGCCTTTGGATCTCAGGGATTCAGAGGAAGCTAACGCTCAAAAACCTGTCTTTTCCATTCAAACTCATTAGCAGTTTATTGCGTTCAAGAAAGATATTGAAGCGATTTAAACCTGATGTTGCTATCGGAACCGGTGGCTTTGCCAGTGGTCCGCTTTTACAAATGGCGGTATCAAAAGGTGTTCCCAGCCTTATCCAGGAGCAGAATTCTTACCCTGGCATTACCAATAAATTACTATCGAAGAAAGCGAATTCAATTTGTGTAGCATATGATGGGCTTGAGAAATATTTCCCCAAGGAAAAAATCATCAAAACCGGGAACCCGGTAAGACAGGATATTCTGAATATCGAGGGTAAATCGATTGAAGCAAAGGATCTTTTCAAATTGAAACACAATAAGATAACGCTCTTGATTCTCGGGGGAAGCCTGGGAGCAAGACGGATTAACAATTTGATCGAAGAAAAATTAGAATTTTTTGAAACCCAGAATGTTCAACTTATCTGGCAGTGTGGGAAGTTATATTATCGGCAGTTTAGGCAACATGATAGTCGTTCTGACGTGCAAGTGCATGCCTTCTTGAATAGGATGGACATGGCTTATGCCGCTGCAGATATAATCATATCTCGCGCCGGTGCCAGTTCGGTTTCAGAATTATGTATAGTAGGCAAGCCTGTCATTTTTATTCCGAGTCCGAATGTAGCCGAAGATCATCAGACCAAAAATGCCATGGCAATTGTAGAAAAGGAAGGTGCGCTATTAATCAGGGAAAATGATTTGGAAGTCGATTTTGAAAATCTTTTCGGCCAATTGATAAAAAGCCCGGAAAAACAAAAAGTTTTAGGAGATAATATAAAGAAATTAGCGCTGGTTAATGCGACAAGGGATATTGCAGACGAAGTTGAAAAGTTACTGAAATTATGAGTGTGCTCGGTAAACAAAACATGTATTTTATTGGGATTGGCGGAATCGGGATGAGCGCCCTGGCTCGGTATTTCTATAATCTGGGTAAGCAAATAGCTGGCTATGACCGTACATCGACAGATCTGACCTCAGAATTGATCGCTCTGGGCATTGATATTCATTTTGAGGATGATATTTCATCTATCGATCAAAACTATCTCGATCCTGAACAGACTTTGGTTGTTTACACACCAGCCATCCCAGAAAATCACTCCGAGTTAACTTATTTCAAAAAGCACGGCTTTATAATTATGAAACGTGCAGAAGTGCTCGGACTTATTACCGAGGAGTCCGTTTGCCTGGCGGTAGCGGGAACACATGGAAAAACTACGACAACCAGTATTTTGGGGCACCTTCTTTATGAATGTGAGGTGGAATTAACCGCATTTTTAGGCGGGATTGCTGAGAATTACAATTCAAATCTCATTTTAAAGGGGAATGAGGTAAGTGTTGTAGAAGCCGATGAGTTTGATCGCTCCTTTCTTAAGCTCTCCCCGGATTTTGCATGTATTACTTCGATGGATGCCGATCATTTGGATATCTATGGAACTAAGGAGCAACTGGTCGAATCGTTCACCGCGTTTACAAAATGCCTAAAGCCTGGAGGTAAGTTATTTCTAGCTTTCGGACTTCCATTACATGGAATAAGTTGTGGAATTGAAGAACCAGCCGATTACTCGGCCGAAAATATAAAAATAAAAGATGGGGCGTATATGTTCGATTTGAAAACACCGGCGTTCCGTTTTGAAAAATTCAAATTTAACCTACCTGGTAGACATAATTTGTCGAATGCAGTAATAGCCCTGGCAATGGCTATAGAATATGGTTGCGCTCCGTATAGACTTGCCAGGGCACTAGCATCTTATCAGGGGGTTAAAAGACGATTTACCTATCAAATCAAGACCGACGATCTCGTTTTTATCGATGACTATGCGCATCATCCTGAAGAGATCAATGCTGTTCATCAAGCTGTGCGTGAAATGTACCCGGATGAGCAAGTCATGGTGGTATTTCAACCGCATCTGTTTAGTCGAACCCGGGATTTTGCCGAAGAGTTTGCAAACAGTCTTGCTCAATTTGATGAGGTGGTACTGCTGGAAATTTATCCGGCACGTGAAAAACCGATTGAAGGCATATCCTCCTCTTGGTTATTGAATAAAATAGATCATGAAAATAAACGGCTAATCGGAAAAATGGATATTGTCTCGGCCATTCAAAAAAGCCGAGCCAGGATCATTATGACGCTTGGAGCTGGTGACATTGGAGAAGAAGTTGAACATATTAAAGAAAAATTGAGTCTTGCGTGTTAATTGGAATTATATAAAATTTTCATTTTTGCTGATAATGCTGGTGTTTCTTTTCGCTTTCGCGTCTGAACGAAATAAGACCAGGACTATCACCGATATCCAGGTGAGTTTTTTGGGAGATAATAATCTCTTTATTACCGAAGAGGCCGTTAATAAATTGTTAATACAAAATAATGACAGCCTTACGACAGTGCTCAAAGAAACTTTAGATTTGAATGGTTTAGAGACTGCCCTGAGATCTAATCCAATGATCAAAACCGCCGAGGTGTATCTTACTGTAAATGGGGAAGTTAAGGCTGAAATTGAACAGCGACAGCCCATTGCACGAGTGAGCACAAATGCATCATATTATATCGATGAAGACGGCTTGTTTATGCCGCTTTCTGAAAACCGGTCTGCACGTGTACCATTGGTAACAGGAGATATCGTTAAAAACGATCTCGGAAATGTGTATAAAATCGCGAATCGAATTCAAAATGACGAGTTTTTAAAAATGCACATTATCGAGATCATTCAACATTCAGATAAAACCATTAGTCTAAGAACGCGTGAATTGGATCTGGAGATCTTTTTTGGGCATTTGGACTTTTTGGATAAAAAGGTCAGCAATTTAAAGGCCTTTTATCAAAAGGCGAAAAAGGACAAGACTCTTAATAACTATAAGACTGTGAATTTGCAATTTGAAAATCAAGTTGTCTGCACAAAAAAATAAGGTATGGAACCAAATCGATTATCTGTAGGATTAGATATAGGCACAACTAAGATAGTTGCCATGATAGGCCGTCAAAATGATTACGGTAAACTTGAGATCCTGGGTATAGGGAAAACCAAGAGCTTAGGTGTTCACCGCGGTGTGGTGAATAACATCACGCAAACAATCCAATCTATTCAGCAAGCTGCTCATGAAGCAGAAGCTTCTGCGGGATTCAAAATTGAACAGGTAACGGTTGGCATTGCAGGACAGCATATACGAAGTTTACAACATAGCGATTATATCACACGTCCTAATTCAGAGTTGGTTATAGATGAGGAGGATATTGACCGACTCATCAATCAGGTCCATAAATTGGTCATGCTTCCGGGCGAGGAGATCATACATGTGCTTCCGCAGGAATTTAAAGTGGACGGGCAAGCAGAAATTAAGGAACCGATCGGTATGTATGGTGGTCGGTTAGAAGCAAATTTCCATGTAGTCGTTGGTCAGGTTTCCTCTATCAGAAATATTGGTCGCTGCGTAAAGAGCGCCGGACTCGAGTTAGACGGAATTACTCTCGAACCCTTGGCCTCAGCCAATGCCGTGCTAAGCCAGGAAGAAAAAGAAGCTGGAGTGGCCCTTATCGATATTGGTGGTGGAACAACAGACCTTGCCATTTTTAAAGATGGTATTATCCGGCATACTGCCGTTATTCCCTTTGGGGGAAATGTAATCACTGAGGACATTAAAGAAGGTTGTTCCATAATTGAAAAACAAGCTGAATTATTGAAGATCAAATTTGGTTCGGCCTGGCCGGGAGAGAACAAGGACAACGAAATAGTATCTATTCCGGGATTAAGAGGTCGCGAGCCTAAGGAAATTACCCTGAAGAACCTGTCTAAGATAATTCATGCCCGGGTAGTTGAGATCATCGAACAAGTTTATGTCGAGATCAAGAATTATGGTCATGAAGATCAAAAGAAAAAATTAATTGCCGGCATTGTTCTTACAGGTGGTGGAAGCCAGCTCAAGCATCTTAAACAACTTGTTGAGTATATAACAGGCATGGATACCCGTGTTGGTTATCCAAATGAGCATTTGGCCGGAGATAGCGATGACGAGGTTACCAGTCCGCTTTACGCAACAGCGGTAGGATTGGTAATGGATGGCTTAAAACGCCAGGAAAAGAAAAAGTTGGAAGAGATGGAACTACAGGAATCTGTTGCGGCAGAGGGTGAACTGGATTCCGGATCTACTGTTGAGGAAATCATAACGGAGCGTAAAACCAAGGAAAGAAAATCATTCCTGGATAAATTAACAGAACGCGTTAAAGATTTTCTCGATAATGCTGAGTAACAGACGAAACAATAAAACAATAGTGATTATATCCCTTAAAACCTATTTATATGAGTAATGAGAAAGACATCGGTAAAATAACCTTCGATTTGCCAAAGAACCAGTCTAATGTCATCAAGGTAATTGGTGTTGGTGGTGGTGGAAGCAATGCGATTAATTACATGTTCCAACAAGGCATCAAAGGTGTTGATTTTGTAATCTGTAATACAGATTCACAGGCATTAAATAACAGTGGTATTCCTAATAAGATCCAGCTGGGTGTGAACCTCACCGAAGGGCTGGGTGCCGGTGCTAATCCGGAGGTTGGTGAACAGGCTGCCCTTGAAAGCCTTGAGGACATAAGAAGTATGCTCGAAACCCAGACCAAAATGATCTTTATCACTGCCGGAATGGGTGGAGGAACAGGAACCGGTGCAGCACCGATCATAGCCAAAATGGCCAAGGAAATGGGTATTCTAACCGTTGGTATTGTGACAATGCCCTTCCAGTTTGAAGGAAAGCTTCGTAATCAACAGGCACAAAAGGGAATAGAAAATTTAAGAAATCACGTTGATTCTCTGATCGTGATCAACAACAATAAACTTCGAGAGGTCTATGGGAATCTTGGATTCAAAGCCGGATTTTCGAAGGCAGACGAAGTTTTATCGACAGCCGCTCGTGGAATTGCTGAAGTTATAACCCATCACTATACACAAAATATCGACCTAAGGGATGCCAAAACGGTTTTGAGCAATAGTGGGACAGCTATAATGGGTTCGGCGACAGCTACTGGAACAAATCGTGCACAAGATGCCATTATGAAAGCGCTTGATTCGCCTCTATTGAATGACAATAAGATAACAGGTGCAAAGAATGTCTTGCTACTTATCGTTTCTGGCTCTCAAGAAATCACCATAGATGAAATCGGTGAAATCAATGATCATATCCAATCAGAAGCGGGGCATGGCGCCAATATAATAATGGGCGTTGGAGAAGATATGAACCTTGAGGAGGCCATTGCTGTTACCATTATCGCAACAGGTTTTAATATCGATCAACAGCATGATATTACGAATACCGAAGCCAAAAGGGTGGTTCATGCCCTGGAAGAAGACCAGATTATGGAACAGGACCTTTTAGATAAAGACCCTGTGATCATTACACCCGATATTGTTCTTGAAAAGGAGGAAACTCGAATTGTTCACACCCTTGAAGATGATGAAACTCCAGAAATGGAATTGATACCCACAAGTGAATTGATTAGAAATATCACAGTGGTGTATGAAGAGGTAGCGGTGAAATCTCAAAATGAAGGTTTTGTGATAAATGACATGAATGAAAGCAGTAAGACTGATGAAATAGAAACCATAGATTTCCAGGAACAAACAATGCTAACGTTTGATTTGCCATTGTCTGATCCCGATATCGAAATTGAAGAACCGGACATAAAGGAATCCATTGTTTTTGAATTGGATGAAGACCTTCGTGAGAGTCCTGTTAACGATATTCCGGTTAAGGATTATATCGAATTAATCACGGTGACTGAAGCGAATGAGGAAGGCGAGACGCGATACGCGCTTGATGATCATATTGTTTTTGAAAAAACGGACTCAAAATATGAGTCACAGGACAGTGAACCGATAATTGAGGAAGAGGTTGTGTTTGAGAAAAAGGTAATTGAACCAGAACCGGAACGAGAAGGATTTGTTGAAGATCTTGATCCTGTGAACAGTCCGATTTCTGAATTACTGAAAGCGCGTGCTAATGAAAGGCGTAAGAAAATGAAGGAATTCAACTATAAATTCAACACTGCTAAGATCGATGATATGGAAAAAGAACCGGCCTACAAACGCCAGGGCGTTGACCTGGATGAGGTTCAGCATTCATCGGAAAATAATGCGTCGAGATTGTCAGTCGAACTCGATGATAATGATGACGTACAATTACGAAGTAACAATTCTTTTTTACACGACAACGTAGATTAATAGCAAGTCAAGTTTTAGTGTCTGACACTTCGTCAAAAACCCGGAAATTTTCCCTCATAATTTTCGGGTTTGTTTTATTATCTTCGCAACGTTAAACCGATATGGTATTATGAGTTTACAGAATGATGTGATGCAGGCGCTGAAAGAGGCGATGAAGGCAAAAGACCAAACTGCGCTTACGGCTTTACGGGCTGTTAAGTCGGCCATTTTGCTTGTCCAGACCGAATCTGGAGCCAGTCATGATTTGAGCGAAGAACAGGAGATGAAGTTGCTACAGAAGTTGGTAAAGCAGCGCAAGGACAGTGCGGCAATTTATACTGAACAAAGCCGTCCAGATCTGGCAGAACCGGAATTGGCGGAGGCAGAAATCATCAGTCAGTTTCTTCCTGAAGCACTTTCTGAAGAGGAGATTGAGAAAGTGGTTGTCATGACCATTGATGAGATCGGTGCTGATGGCATGAAAGATATGGGACGTGTAATGGGTATTGTTACCAAGGAATTAGCCGGACAGGCTGATGGTAAAACCATTTCGAATATCGTACGACAAAAACTGATGAATTAATCACAAATGGCCGCGTAGTTCAACTGGATAGAATATCAGATTTCGGCTCTGAGGGTTGAGGGTTCGAATCCTTCCGCGGTCACGAATAAATAAAAACTCCCTGCGTAGAATCAAGCTTGTTTGAATTCTTAAGCAGGGAGTTTTTATTTTCAAAGCGGAGCTTTGAAGGATGCTTCCGAAGGAAGTAATCCTTTTGTTGTACTGTTAGATCTTTGAAGGATGCTTCCGAAGGAAGTAATCCTTTTCTTTTTCTGGTAGATCTTAGAAGGATGCTTTGGAAGGGAGCGATCCTTTATTAAATCAAGCGAAGCTTGTTTGAATTCTTAAGCAGGGAGTTTTTATTTTCAAAGCGGAGCTTTGAAGGATGCTTCCGAAGGAAGTAATCCTTTTCTTTTTCTGGTAGATCTTAGAAGGATGCTTCCGAAGGAAGTAATCCTTTTCTTTTTCTGGTAGATCTCAGAAGGATGCTTCCGAAGGAAGTAATCCTTTTGTTGTACTGTTAGATTTTTGAAGGATGCTTCCGAAGGAAGTAATCTTTTTATGGTGCTAATAGATCTTTAAAGAATAATTTTTTTAGGTAAGAATTCTGAATCTTAATTATCCGGAATTAGAGTTTCTCAAATTCTACATATAGATTATTCCCAATGCATCAATTAATTATTTTTTTAAAGAAAATAATTAAATAATGAAACAAAACCGTTACGTTCAATTGTATGAAATCAAAGAATCAGCCGTCAAGTTTTAAGATTAAATGAGGGCAGAAACTAATTTATTATGTTTTTTATAATAAGTCAAATAATCGGTTAAAACGATCGAAAAATGATCAAAAAACGTTCTTTTTTCAAAGAAATCGGTCAAAAACATAAAAAAATGATCAATTTTTCAATTATTTAAATCACGGAATATTCACTAAAATATGGATTAAAACAATATTTCACTAAATTTAGCGCTCCAATTCAATTCTATTTCCCTCACAATTTAAGAATTGACAATGCGTTTGTACTATGATGCTATATATGTCGTTCTATCAACAATTCAACAACGGGGGAAAGGTCGTTCTGATCATTTGTTTTGCCGCCTTGTTTATCATGTTGTGTTATTTCGCCTTGAGAATGGTAGAAATGGCCTTTGTGATGAAGACCAAAAGGCCGTTGTACAGGCATTTTTGGCCTTTCAGAAAATTAAGTGAAGAACAACTTCGCATTCTCCAGACGCAGTTTCCATTTTATTCAAAACTAGATGAACGTGAAAAGCGTTATTTCGAACATCGTGTGGCTTCCCTGATCAAAGATAAGTTCTTCATAGGAAGAGAAGGGTTAGTGGTAACCGATGAAATGAAGGTGCTTATTGCCTCAACGGCAGCGATGTTAACCTTTGGATTCCGGGATTTTTATATCGGATTGATAACCAAGATCTTTATTTACCCGGATGAGTTTTACTCAAAGATGAATGAGGAGTTTCATCGCGGGGAGTTCAATCCCAAATTAAAGGCCCTGGTTATTTCATGGAAACACTTTAAAGAAGGATTTGAGATAGCCAGTGACAATATAAACCTGGGCATTCATGAATTTACTCATGCCATTCACCTGAATAGTATTAAAGAAAAAGATGTTAGCTCTACGATTTTTGAAGATTCATTTAAAGAATTAATTGATATTATAAGTAATCAGGACGATCTCCGACAGCGTCTTATAGCCGCAAAATATTTCCGGGATTACGCTTTTACAAATCAATTCGAATTCCTTGCTGTCCTTGTTGAATCCTTTATCGAATCACCCCAGGAATTAAAAAGTCAGTTTCCACAGGTGTACAAAAAAGTTCAACAAATGCTCAATTTTAATTTTGCCGGTTATTAGTCCGATGGCTGTAACATGATTTTCGTCATGTTTTTTTATGGCCTTTAATACTATTTTTAATAGTGTTAAATGCAGATGAAATGATTAAGATCAGACCCGTATCCGATATAATGACAATGAAAGTCGTAACCGTTAGTCGAAGCGACGAGCTCGAGACCGCCGAGCATTTATTCAAGAAACATAAAATCCGACATATTCCAGTAGTCTCCGGCGATATAATCGTGGGGATCTTGAGTTATACAGACTTGCTTCGTATCAGCTTTGCAGATGCGATTGACGAAGATGAAAGCACTGTAGACACTATAGTCTATAATATGTTCACCATTGAACAGGTTATGGCGAAAAATGTCATAAGTGTTCAGTCAGATTCAACCATAAAAGATGTTGCGGAAATTTTAGCGAAACGCGAATTTCATGCGATTCCGGTTGTCGATGACGGTAAATTGGTTGGCATTGTAACAACAACCGATTTGATAAATTATTTATTAGATCAGTTTTAGCAAGTGTAGTGTGAGAAGGCTCCGAGAAATCGGAGCCTTTTTTTTTATTGATTAGCCAGGGCGTTCAAATTTGAAATCGTGTCTAACTGATCATCGCTTTTAAAAACAAAACTGCCTGCCACTAAAACATCTGCCCCTGCTTCGACTAATCTCTCCGCATTTTTATCGGTTACACCACCATCGATCTCAATCAGGCAGGATGAATCGTGTTTGCGAATCATTTCTTTGAGCTGTCGTACCTTTTTATAGGTGTTGTCAATAAAGCTTTGTCCTCCAAATCCCGGATTAACGCTCATCATACAAACGAGATCAAGGTCATTGATCACATCTTCGAGAAGTGAAACGTTAGTATGCGGATTTAGGGCGACACCTGCAGTCATGCCTTCGGCTTTTATCGCCTGAATGGTCCTGTGCAAGTGCGGGCAGGCCTCATAGTGTACGGTTAGATTATCAGCGCCAAGATCAGCAAAGGTTTTTATATATCGATCGGGATCGACAATCATCAAATGCACGTCAACAGGTTTATCAGCATGGTTGGTGATTGCTTTTAATACGGGCATACCAAAGGAAATATTAGGGACAAAAACACCATCCATAATATCGATATGGAACCAATGTGCTTCAGACTGGTTTACCATTTCAACATCGCGTTGAAGATTTCCAAAATCAGCGGCTAAAATAGAAGGAGCGATTCGAACAAGACCCATTGATATTTTTTTTCAAAAATAGTATAAAAAAATGAACCCCCGGTAATCAGCCAGGGGTTCTTCATCAATCAAAAAACGAACAGTATGTAACTGTTTGTAATGGTATTTAGAATATAAAGATACTATTTATTATCCTAAATAAGTCTTCAATATTTTACTTCTCGACGTATGTTTCAATCGTCGAATTGCTTTTTCCTTAATTTGGCGTACCCGTTCACGTGTTAAATCGAAGGTCTCTCCAATTTCCTCAAGGGTCATCGGGTGCTGATTTCCAAGTCCAAAATACAAGCGAATGACATCGGCTTCTCGTGGAGTTAAGGTTTCAAGAGCTCGTTCAATCTCGGTGCGTAATGATTCATGCAACAATTCCTTATCCGGGTTTGGCGATTCACCACTGTTTAGTACATCATATAGATTGGAATCTTCACCTTCAACCAATGGTGCATCCATAGATACATGACGGCCTGAATTTTTCATCGACTCCTTAACATCGTTAATGGTCATGTCTAATTCCTTGGCAATTTCTTCAGCACTTGGCGGACGCTCATGTGACTGCTCAAGGAAGGCATAAGTCTTGTTGATCTTATTGATCGATCCGATCTTATTCAATGGCAAGCGCACAATTCTCGATTGTTCGGCCAATGCCTGAAGAATAGATTGACGAATCCACCAAACCGCATACGAAATGAATTTGAAACCACGGGTTTCGTCAAATCGCTGTGCAGCTTTAATCAATCCTAAGTTGCCTTCGTTAATAAGGTCAGGAAGTGTGAGTCCTTGATTTTGATATTGTTTGGCAACCGATACGACGAATCGAAGATTAGCTTTTGTCAGCTTTTCAAGAGCGATCTGGTCACCGGCTTTGATGCGTTGTGCCAGTTCAACTTCTTCATCAGCCGTAATCAGGTCAACTTTACCAATTTCTTGAAGATACTTGTCCAGGGAAGCAGTCTCTCTATTGGTGACCTGCTTCGTTATTTTGAGTTGTCTCATCTAAATTTTTTCGCTTTTATGTTCGAGGGATTTCTCTTACGTTATTTAGTTATACGTTAAATCGGACCTAAATGTTACAAAAACAATCAAAATAATTTTAATTATAGAAAATCTAACTTTTCCTCAAATCGGATTTGCTCCCTTACGATATCGATTTTACCTTGAATTTTTTTGAAGAATATTGATATGTCGCATGCACCAGTAAAAATGCATAATCTAGTTTGTGTCATCCATATCATCACAAACTTGAGTATTTTCTTTTGATAAGGAGCCCGATTGCAAGTATTACAAATCCTGATGTGAGGATCCTATTATCGTTGAATTCTTTGATTAATGCGAATTAATTTTGTTTATGGAGGATAGAATGATTTACACATATACCAATAAATTGATATTTATATTATAATAGTGAACCTGATTTATATCATTGGATAATAATTATAAATATATTATCATTATAACGTTATATATTATTAAAACAAAAATTGATCAAAGCAATGATAAAAGAGGAAAATATCCAAAATGAGATGGAGTTATTTTCCGACAATTGTAAACTACAGTTGAAATGTTATTACTTCTTGTCATATATAGCATTAGAAAATTTAAACACTGGTTATCGGTCTTTCAGATTACTCGATTGTCATGGTGGCTGGTTTTACTTTTAATCGGAATCATTCCTCTCATTCTGGCTTCATATAATATACCTTGATATGATTCGGCTTGCGAAATACGTTCATATGATATTGTTCAAAGTATTGCCACGTAAAACGGTTTTGTCAATCGTGAGAAGAATTCAATAAAAAACAGGCCAGCGAAAGCAGCTTCTTTGGCGATCTGTTATAATAATAAAAAAATAATGTCATGAAAACAAAAATATTAAACGGAACAGAATATCAACAAGGTATTTTTAATGAGATCAAAACAAAGATCCAGGAGTTCAATAAAAAATATAATGAAGTCCCGGGAATTGCCTTTATTGCCTGTGTTGGTCATTTGCCGTTGATGAAATATACCATACCACTTCACGAAAACGCGGCTAAGCAATTAGGTTTTAAGGTAAAGGTAGAAACATTGCCCCATACTGTCGATCAGGAAGTTTTTTTCGCTCTTGTTGAAAAACTAAATATGGATAAAGAAATCCATGCTATCGTTCTTCTCCAACCTGTGCCTAAACACATTAACGCCTTAGATGTTATCGAAAAAATTAATAGAGATAAGGAAATTGAAGGATTTCATCCTCAAAACGTAATTGATACACTGATTAAAGGAGTTTTCAAAACTAAATACCCAATGTGTTTACCAGTTTCATTGATAGAATTATTTAAACATTTCAATGTGCAGATAAAAGCTGGTCAGGATTTGGTTTTTGTTGCGGACCAAGATTTTATAACCGATCCTTTCAGAAGTCTAATCCTTCGAACATCTTCTTCACAAGTCATACCAGAAGGATGTGCTTTTTCTATTATTAATAGTGATAATAAAAAAATAAGGGACTATTGTAAAAAAGCTGATTTTCTTTTTGTTCTCAGTGAAAAGCCTGAATTTCTGTCACCAGAATGGTTGAAACCAGGGGTCTGTATCGTTGATATTTATTCCAATTTGGTAAATGAAATACCCAGTAAAAAAGATCCGAATGTATTAATTCCTATTATTAGGGGTGGCGTAAATACAAAATCAATAATGAATATTGCGGGATCAATCGCTCCATGTCCGGGGGGACTCATGCCAGTACTGATGGCCGTTTTATTACGTAACGCCTGTACCGCATTTGAATTTAGCCATTCTATTAAATCTGATAACACAAAACCTCATGAAATATATGCCTGATTTAAATTAAAGGCAATGGTCATTGATTTAGCCAAAAAAACCTCCCAGTTTCCTGAGAGGTTTTTTTATAATATAGATATGATTATTTAATCTTCACTTTTCGTTTCCGATTGGGTGTCATCCGAGCGATTATCTCGTGATCTATTATCCCGACCCCGGTTGTCCCGACCTCGGTTATCTCGGCCACGATTATCTCTGCCCCGATCCCGTCCGCGATCCCGTCCGCGATCTCGTCCGCGATTATCACTTCGAGGTGGGCGCTCTTTATAACCTTCTGGTTTTTCTAAAAGGGCTTTCCTGGAAACTTTTTCTTTACGTGTTCTAGGATCAACACCGAAATATTTCACATCGAGTACATCTCCAATATTGACAACATCGGTCACATTATTGGTGCGTTCCCAAGCCAATTCACTGACGTGAAGTAAAACTTCGTTACCCGGTGCTTCGATATATTCAACAACAGCTCCAAAATCGAGGATCTTGATCACTTTTACCTCATAAACGCTGCCTTTTTCAGGTTTGAATAATAAGGAATCGATCTTAGCCAAAACCATGTCAATTCCATCCTGGTCTGTTCCCAGAATTTCAACAATACCTTCTTCAGTCACCGGATCTTCATTGATAACAATAGTGGTTTTCGATTCTTTTTGAAGTTCCTGAATGGTCTTACCACCCGGGCCGATCAAGGCACCAATAAATTCATTAGGAATTAATGTTGTTATGATTTTTGGTGCATGTGGCTTAATAGACTCATTAGGTTGGGCAATTGTTTCGGTCAATTTTTCAAGGATATGTATACGACCATCTCTAGCTTGTTTTAAAGCTTCAACAAGAATTTCATAAGAAAGCCCTTTGATCTTGATATCCATCTGGCAAGCCGTGATACCATCTTCTGTGCCGGTTACTTTAAAGTCCATGTCACCAAGATGATCTTCATCACCCAGAATATCGCTCAGTACAGCATATTTTTCACCATCAGAAATTAATCCCATGGCAATCCCTGAAACCGGTTTCTTTAATTGTATCCCGGCATCCATGAGTGCCATTGTACCCGAACAAACAGTTGCCATTGACGATGATCCATTACTTTCAAGAACTTCGCTAACAATACGCACTGTATACGGACAATCCTCAGGGATCATGCCTTTTAATGCGCGTTGAGCAAGGTTTCCATGCCCCACTTCACGTCTTGATGTACCTCTGATAGGTCTTGCTTCCCCAGTTGAAAACGGTGGGAAGTTGTAATGCAGATAAAAGGTTTCTTCACCCTGGAAAGTGGCCAGATCTACAATATTCGCTTCACGTGATGTACCAAGCGTTACTGTCGCAAGAGCTTGAGTTTCACCACGTGTAAAGATAGAGGATCCGTGTGTTGATGGAAGGTAATCAACCTCGCACCAGATCGGGCGAATATCGGTAGTTTTTCTACCATCAAGTCGCAGTCCTTCATTAAGGGTTAAGTTTCTAACGGCTTCCTTATGTGTTTTTCTTAGGTATTTCTTTATAAGTCCGCCGACTTCTTCAAGTTCTTCTTCAGAATAATGTCCGACAACCTCTTCCTTAACATTTGAAAACGCCTCAGATCGTTCTTGTTTTGATAATCCAGCTTTGGCGATATCATAATATTTATCATAGGCCAATTCATGAATCTTTTGAGCAATAGCCTCGTCCTCAACCTCGGTTTCATATTCACGGGTTTCTTTCTTACCAACTGCTTCAGCAAGTTTTACCTGGGCCTCGCATTGCAACTTAATGGCTTCATGTGCAATTTTGATGGCTTCTGCCATTTCTTCTTCAGTGCACTCGTCCATCTCACCTTCAACCATCATGACCGAATCGGCAGAGGCTCCAACCATCATATCGATATCGGCCCTGTCGAGTTCTTCACGACTTGGATTAATAATGAATTCACCATCTATTCGCGCTACACGACATTCAGAAATGGGTGTTTCAAATGGAAAATCACTCAATTGGATTGCAGCTGAAGCCGCCAGTCCTGCCAGAGCATCAGGCATTACATCATCATCATGAGACATCAGCTGGATCATGACCTGTGTTTCACAATGGTAATCTTTTGGGAAAAGTGGTCGTAATACACGGTCTACAAGACGCATGGTTAAAATTTCTTCGGTGCTTGGTCGGGCCTCTCTTTTAAAGAATCCACCAGGATAACGTCCTGCAGCAGCGAATTTTTCTCTGTAATCTACTGTAAGAGGTAAAAAATCCACATCAGCGGGATCATAATTGGAAACAACCGTACATAAGAGCATGGCTTTTCCCAACTGAACGACAACAGCACCATGGGCCTGTTTCGCCAGTTTACCTGTTTCGATGGAAATCTCTCTTCCATCGCCGAGGTCAATGACCTCCTTAAATGTTTTTGGAATCATAATAATTATAGTCTAATTTTAATAATGGTCGTTGTGTTGTTGTAGTGGTTGACCAATGAAAAACTATAATCAGCTTCTTCTTACTTAAATTCCTAATCGGAAATTATTAAAAAGGAGGCACTTCGGCCTCCTAAAAATTACTTTCTCAAATTTAATTCCTTAACAATTGCACGATATCTCATGATATCTTTTTTCATTAGGTAATCGAGTAGTGAACGTCGTTTTCCTACAAGTTTTACCAGAGATCGCTCGGTATTGAAATCTTTGCGATTCTTTTTTAAGTGCTCTGTCAAGTAATTGATACGGTGAGTAAACAATGCGATCTGACCTTCGGTTGAGCCGGTATCGTTCGCACCTTTACCGTGTTTTTTAAAGATGTCCTCTTTTATTTCTTTTGTTAAATACATGCCAATATTTATTTAAATGATTTTTATGTATCGATACGATTTCCCATATCTGGCGGCAAATATAGTAATTTTTACCCATTAAAAGATTGGGAATGATGTTATTTAATATGAAAAAAAAGGAATATAAATTAAACCTTTCCGTTTTAAGAATGTCTTAACACTATAATAACTTAAATCGAGCAAAGATGAAAATCATGAAATTAAACTTGAAATTACTTATGGCAGTATTCGCATTATCAGTATTCGCATTAAGCTGCAGTGATAACGAAACTGTTGAGACCCCAGAGCCTGTTGAACAAGATTATTCTGAAGTATCGCGTTCTGCAGAGATTGACAAAGCCTCAGATTCTATTGACGATATAGCGATTGAGGTATATGAAATTCAGGAAGAGAGCGAAACCAATCGATCTACGGCCGAATTTAATATGTTACCCGAATGTGTTACCGTTACTGTTGTTATGCAACAAAACTATCGGGAAATCACCATTGATTTTGGTACTGAGGGATGCCTGATACATGGTAACCTACTTAAAGGACAAATCGTTCTGACCTATACGCGTGATCCTCAAGCCCAGGAAGTGCTAATCACAAAGACATTGGTTGATTTCTATTTCAACAACAAAAACCTTATTGGAGGTAAAACACTTCTTAAAGAACTTTCTAATGAAAACGGAAATCCTCAATTCACGAAAACAGCCGAATTAACGATCATTTGGCCAAACGGACTTCAGGCATCGAGAAATGGTGTTAAGGTACGTGAGTGGGTTGAAGGCCATGATACTCCTGGTATCTTTAGTGATAACGTATTTTTAATCACCGGGAACTGGTCTACAACTTTTGTTAATGGTAATACCCACAGCTATGTTGTAGTATTACCACTGCGCCGCGAGGTAATTTGTTTCTATTTTGTAAGTGGCTCAATCGATGTTGAACGCACTAATTTTTCGGGAGTGTTCGACTATGGAGAGGGTGACTGCGATAATATGGCAACCTTTACGTTCGATAATGGCGAAGTAGTTGACATAGTGTTGAATTAACCGAATCAAATCATAGAATGAAAAAGCGACCAAACGGTCGCTTTTTTTATTCTCTGAGTGGTTGATTGGTTATCAGATCCAGATATTGGTTTATTCGATTTTTTAAATCTTTTCGATGGGTGATAAAATCGAGGAACCCGTGTTCTTTAACAAATTCTGCCGTTTGAAATCCTTCCGGTAATTCCTTTCCGGTCGTATCGCGAACAACACGTGGCCCGGCAAACCCTATTAATGCTCCGGGTTCACTGATATTGATATCGCCAAGCATAGCGAACGATGCCGTCGTTCCACCTGTAGTTGGATCGGTGCAAAGCGAAATGTAAGGTATTTTTGCTTCGTCAAGCTGAGCAAGTTTTGCCGAAGTTTTGGCTAACTGCATTAACGAAATAGCGGCTTCCATCATCCGTGCGCCTCCCGATTTCGAGATTATTAGAAGCGGGGTCTTATTCTTAAGTGCATAGTCGACCGCTCGGCCAATTTTTTCACCTACAACACTCCCCATCGAACCACCAATAAAGGAAAAATCCATACAGGCAATAACCAGATCTTTACCTTTTGATTTTCCAACGGCCGTTCTAACCGCGTCTTTTAAATTGGTCTTTTCCTTTGCTATTTTAATGCGATCGGAATATTTCTTATTGTCCTCGAATTTTAATGGATCTTTCGACTCTAATTTCGCGTCCAATTCTGTAAACTTGTCATCATCAAAAAGAATTTCGAAGTATTCTTTACTGCCAATTCTTACGTGATAACCGTCTTCAGGACTTACATAAAAGTTCTTTTCTAATTCTTCGGTGTCAACGACCTTTCCGGTAGGAGATTTATACCATAATCCCTTCGGAGTGTCTCGTTTGGCTTCGGTCGGCGTTTGTATTCCCTTATCTTTCCGTTTAAACCAGGCCATAATAGAGGGTATTATTTAGTTAGTTAGAATGTAAAATTACGTAAAATTTATAAGGTGTTTACGTTATTTAGGTCCTCAAAAGCCTTCTTTAATCTGGCAACGAAAGCATTTTCACCTTCTCGCAACCATTTTCTTGGATCGTAATATTTTTTATTTGGAACATCTTCGCCCTCAGGATTCCCAATCTGAGTTTTTAGATAATCAACATTACTGTTGAAATAATCGCGCACACCCGTCATGAATGCATATTGCATATCGGTGTCGATATTCATTTTAATAACACCATATCCGATAGCTTCTCGGATTTCTTCAACAGTCGATCCCGATCCGCCGTGGAAAACAAAATCAATATGATTTGGTCCAAGGCCGTATTTATTAGATATGTATTCCTGTGAATTTTTCAGGATTTTGGGCGTGAGTTTTACGTTGCCTGGTTTATAGACCCCATGCACGTTCCCAAAGGCAGCTGCTACAGTAAATTGATCGCTTACCTTGCTCAGCTCCTCATAGGCATAGGCAACCTCTTCGGGCTGGGTATAAAGTTTAGATGCATCTACATCGGTATTATCAACGCCATCTTCTTCCCCGCCGGTTATACCAAGTTCAATTTCCAGAGTCATTCCTATTTTGCTCATGCGCTCGAGATAGCGTTTGCAAATGTCAATATTTTCCTCAATGGGTTCTTCGCTAAGGTCAATCATGTGCGAGCTGTAGAGCGACTTACCGGTTCTTTCAAAATGCCGTTCACCGGCATCGAGTAAACCGTCAATCCAGGGTAATAGTTTTTTGGCGCAATGATCGGTATGAAGAATGACCGGAACGCCATATTCCATTGCCATAAGATGAACATGTTTAGCGCCGGCAATAGAACCTGCTATAGCAGCGCGTTGATTTTCATTGCTCAGGCCTTTTCCGGCATTAAAACAGGCACCCCCATTAGAATATTGAATTATTACGGGAGCATTAAGGTCTCTGGCAGTCTCAAGAACACCATTAACACTGTTTGACCCAATGACATTCACCGCGGGAAGGGCAAATCCTTTTGATTTAGCTAATTGGAAAATGGCTTGAACTTCTCGTCCGGTGGCTACACCGGCATTTATATTATGACTCATCGAATTAAATTTTTAATGATTGGATTAGGTTACAAAAATAGACATTTTTATATACCACGTTAAGAATTTGGTTTAAATCGTAAGAGGGCTATTCGCCATCGACTAGAATGGATAGTTGATACCGATATTGTAAACAGCTTTTGAGAAGTTAAATTCATTAAACCAACGGTTTTCATCTTGATATGAAGGGTCATAGGCTTTAAAACCAATATCCCCCCTGAGAACAAAAAAACCAAAGTCATATCGAATTCCGAATCCCGCACCTACTGCAATATCTTTAAGAGATGAAAAGCTGTCGAATGTGGCGTTGTCATCATCTACATCATCAAATACGTTCCATATGTTACCAGCATCTACAAAAAGAGCACCGTTCAACTTGGCGAAAAGATTAAACCGGTATTCCATACTAAGTGCGAGTTTCATATTGGCTTCATTGAACTCATCGTTGCTGTCGGAACTTCCCGGACCTAAATTATAGGCTGTCCAGGCCCTGTTATCATTCGTACCTCCGGCAAAGAAACTCTTCGCGAACGGTATACTGGTCGAATTTCCGTAAGGAATTGCAATTCCAAAAAAGCTACGCATCGCCAAAATATTTTTACGTCCGAGGTCCCAGTGTTTGATATAATCAAATTCTGTTTTAGCATATTGAGAAAAAGCCACATTAAAGAACTCATACTTGCCATTTTCGTTCTGTTGTTCTCCTAATAACTTGGAAATCGATGATAGCAGATTTCCTGCAAATTCGACTTTAAAACGAAATATTGAGAAGTCTTCGTCAAAAACATTTTCTCTCCTATCCTTGGAATAACTAAAATTGGTTGCTAAAATCAAGTTGTTTTCGGTTAGCCTGTCTTTACGTTGACTGATGTTATTTACGTTTTGATAATCGTCAGGATTTGAAGATTGAAAAGCGGCATCAGCCAGAACAAGTTCGATGAATTCATCGGCAAGGTTTTGATTTAACTGCTCCTGACCATTAACAAGATCAATAAACTCGGCAGGTGTATCATACACGTCTAAAGCAATGGTTTCGAGTCGACTGAACGAATTTTGATAGACACTGAAGTAGTTTCCGGGATTCAGATTTCTAACATATTGAGCGCTAAACAAATCCAAACCGTTTGTAACGTTTTGCGATGGATACCATCTGTAATTGAGAATACCATTTACGGTTTGTTTGTCTAATCCAATATTGGTTTGACTTGTAAAACCAAGACTTACCCGCGAACTCGGCGACATGAATTTCGGAATTATACGTTCGGTATTTACAGGGAAAAAGAATCGCGGAATAGTAAGCTTTACATTCGCTCCAATCTCATTGATATCAAAGAACTGCTGATCGTTATTCGAACCGTCTTTCGAAGCACCTATAGAACCTAACGCTGAAATTTCAAGCGTTTCAGCCCCACGAAAAACATTTCGTGTTAACAGGGAGGTGCTAAAAGATAATCCTACCGTTTGAATGTTGCTCTGCGAAATATCAAAGTCAAATCCAAGGCCGAATTTTTTTCTCGGACTCAGATAGATATTTGCCGTAAGGGTAGTGTCTTCTTCATTTTCGATATATTCGATGTTCGGATATTTGAAAGTTTGAAGTTCGTTGAGATACCTGTAGGTATAGGTTCGATCGATATCCCTGAAAATCCTGCCTTTACCAATAAATACCGCGTCGGTTAACGCTTTTGGCTTATACCGAAAGTTATCATAACTGTACAGATTGTAATTCTTAAATGAAATTGAATCCTTAAATGGTTTGCCACGATTTTCGAATGCATCATCGGTTATGATATTTACATCGCGAATTTTGTAGATCTTAAATGGCAGTCTGGCGATAGAGTCATCGTTACGTATTATACGATTCTGTATAATCAGGTCTACATCTATTTTTTCCTTTTTACCAATCGTATCATTTTCAAAACTGATATAATCTTCAGAAAAGTAATACACCCCTCTATTTCGGAAGGCTTTATTAAGTCTGTCACGCTCCATTTCGAAGTCACGGAGTTTAAATTGGTTTTGTGAGATTAGGAGGGAGTACTTTTTTAATTTCTGATAAAGAGAATCGATAACCGGGGATGCGATTTTCGTTCGGATGCTATCGATAAAGTAAGGTTTCCCGGTCTCAACACTATAAGTAATTTTTGCCCGTTTCTTCCCATGAGGTTCGATTTGATGGCTTACTTTTCGATCAAACCAACCATTAACGAAATGATAATCTTCCAAATTCTTTATCGACTTTCTGGTTCTTAACGAATCGATGATGGTAGGTCGTTCACCGGTTTTTTTTAACCAGTTGTTAAATCCCAGCGCTGATTCTTTAAGTCGGTCAACCTGCTTTTTAGAATAGAAATTATTCATGCGTTCCCGTCGCCTTGGTTTTTCATCCAGCCATGCTTCGAATAGCGAATCCCTTTTTGGTCTGGCCAGATTATAGATATGGAGGCGCAAAGGAATACCCAAGGTTTTAACGTTGGGCCGTTGATACAGTAAATTGTTGATTTGTTCTTTGTTGGACTTCTTACCATTAACCAGAACGTTGGTATCGGTTAACAGATACTCGTTTTCTCCAACTCTTTTAACTACATTGCAGGAGCTAAATGAACCGATTAGGATAAGAAATAATAATATTTTTATCAGAGGGTTTTTCAACAACAGAATTATAAATTAGATCCCACGCAATCGGCAATAACCTACCTCAAAAATACACTATTTGAATGTTAAGTAAAAGCCAATCGAAGCTTATAACCAGTTTAAAACAAAAAAAATATCGAACAGCACACAAGATGTTCGTTGCCGAAGGTATAAAAACAATCCATGAACTTCTTCATTCAGATTTGGAATTAATTCAGCTTTATACATCTACGACAGGATTCGATGTTTCGGATGATCTGGTCACAATAATCACACCAAAGGCATTGGACAAAATCAGTTTTCTTAAGACATCCCAAAAGGCTTTAGGTCTTTTTAAAATTCCGAAAACCAAACCTGTAAATTATGATGGATTAGTTGTAGTTTTAGACGATTTGAGAGATCCCGGAAATCTCGGTACGATTATTCGATTATGCGATTGGTTCGGTATTCGTGATTTGGTATGCAGCCCTGAAACGGCTGACTGTTTCAACCCGAAAGTTATTCAGGCCAGTATGGGATCAATCGCCAGGGTAAATATTAGTTATACCCAACTTGAACCTTTTTTAGCTCAGGCACCCACTGAAATATTTGGCACCTTTATGGATGCCGAATCCATTTATAAAAAGCAACTCCCTGATTCAGGACTGGTAATTTTTGGAAATGAGGCTCATGGTATTTCTTCAAAACTAAAACCATTCATAAAGTCGGGATTATCCATTCCTCAATTCAGCAGTCATCAGCAAACCGAGAGTTTGAATGTGGCCAATGCTTTGGCTATTGTTTTGAGTGAATTCCGCAGATAGCCTACTGAAATGTAAAATTGATAAAGAGCCCCCTGGTTTTCATGCTGGCTACATTTCCAGTCCATGGACTATTAGGATCGGCATCGCGAACAAGTTCATCATTTATCGCGAAAATACCGCGAACTGATGGGGTGAATTTAAACCAGAATAAGTAGAGGTCTATACCAAAACCCAGTTCATAAAAGAAAACGTTTTTCTTTGACCTGAACTCACCGATACTGTTATCATCGGGATTTTCCTCATTGCTCGACAGGTTCAGTGCAGTTGAGAGACCGGCGACGATAAAGGGCTTGATATTGTTTACCCGCTTGGTTGAAAATTTGAGCAACATGGGTAGATGTATGTATGTTGATCGAACTTCTCGTTCGAGATCAGAATCATTAAAGCTTAAACCATTAAAATAAGAAGGGTGGTAATGTAACAAGCGCTTGGTTATAAACAATCCCGGTTCAAGTCTTAAATCGATGTGATTGCTCAGGCGCATATTTCCGATAAGGCCAACGCTAAAACCAGCTGAACGCTCAACCTGAATGTCCTTAAGGTTTCGATTGTAATCAAAATTAAAATCGTAACTGTTAATCCCTAAAAAATAACCCCATGACAAGAAGGCCTTATCAAAGTTTTCGTTATTTTTTATCTTTTCCTTATTAAAAAGCTGAGCATCAGCATGTTGTGAAATAAATACAACAATTAATAACAACAGTATTCGCTTCATAATATTACTTTGAGGCTATATAAATCGTGGCTGAACCGAATGTTTGCGGTAAAGCCGTTGCATTAATAAACCCGATTTCACTTAAAATATTGTTGAGAGTCTCTCCATATGGAAAATTTGAAGCCGATTCACTTAGATACGAATAAGCCGATTTATCCTTGGAAAAGATTTTACCGATCATAGGCAGAACATATCGCGTGTATAAACGATATCCTTGTTTATAAGGTGTTTTTGTTGGCACTGATGTTTCCAAAATTACAAATATTCCATTGGGTTTCATAACCCTTAATATCTCGGATAAACCTTTTTCAAGATTCTCAAAATTTCGAATTCCGAAGGCCACAGTTATCGCATCGAAACTATTGTCTTCAAATATTAAATTTTCTGAATCGCCGACGATCATTTCAATACCGTTGGTCAGCCCTTTTTTTTCAATTTTTTTTCGACCAACAGAAAGCATGCCTTCGCTCAGGTCAAGGCCTACAATTCGTTTTGCTCCTGAATTCGCTAAAGCGATGGCCAGGTCACCGGTTCCGGTAGCGATATCTAAAATTGATTCAGGATGTGTAGCCGATACCAGATCAACCACCTTCTTACGCCACTTTACATCAATACCCAGAGAAATTACGCGATTTAAACCATCGTATTCATTTGAAATGGTATCAAACATATCAGTAACCTGCTGTTTTTTACTTAAATCACTGTCCTTATATGGCTTGATATTATCAGGCATTTAAAAAGTTGTTCATTGCAAATGCAAAGAAACTGAATTCATTAACAATTCCCTAAAATTAGATTATATTTGCACGTCTTTCTTAACCATGCATTAATGAAAATTATCATTGCAGGTGCCGGAGAGGTTGGTTTTCATCTGGCCAAGTTATTATCATACGAGTCCCAGGAAATTACCTTGATCGACACAATACGTGAAAACCTAACGTACGCTGACAACCACCTTGATATAAAGGTCGTAAAAGGCGATGCGACTTCAATTTCCATTTTAAAAGAAGCACGGGTAAATCAAGCCGATCTGGTCATCGGTGTCACATCTTCCGAAGCAACAAATGTGACCATATGTGTATTAGCAAAACAACTTGGTGCCCAAAAAACAATCGCTCGGATTAGCAATACCGAATTCATCGATTATAAAGATGAAGTTGGATTCACCGAATTTGGCATTGATGAACTCATTTCACCTGAATTTCTTGCTGCGACCGAGATTCAGCTCTTGTTAAATCAGGCAGCATTCAATGACACCTATCAGTTTGAAGACGGCGCACTGACCATGTTGGGATTGAACCTATCGAAAAGTGCCTTATTCATAGGTAAGACAGTCAAAGAAGCGGCCGAACTGATTCCGGGTATTCATTTTGTTCCCATTGCAATTCAGCGATACGGCACCCATTATACCATTATCCCAAGAGGTGATACCGTTCTAATGAAGGGAGATCATGTTGTATTCATGACCTCAAAGGGGGGAGACGAGGAATTATGCAAATTAACAGGGAGAACAAATGCGGCAATCAAGCATGTTATGATTTTGGGTGGCGGAAAAATCGGTTCGCAAACTGCCGCTAATCTGTCCTTTGGTAAATACAATATCAAACTGATTGAGAAAAACCGGGATATTGCGTTCGAACTTGCTGATGATCTCAGTAACTGCCTTGTTATTCATGGTGATGGCAGGAATGTCGAATTGTTGGATGAAGAAAATATAGCCGAGATGGATGCTTTTATTTCGGTTACGGGCAATTCCGAAACCAATATTATGTCTTGCCTGGTTGCTAAATCTAAAGGCGTTAAAAAGACCATAGCATTGGTTGAGAATATCGATTATTTTGAACTTTCGCATTCCATTGGAGTCGACACACTTATAAATAAAAAATTATTAGCCGCAAATACTATTTTTCGATACATCAGAAGAGGGGAAGTCGTTGCTATGGCTAAGCTCAGTAATATGAACGCGGAACTGTTAGAATTCGTAGTAAAACCGTCTTCAAAAATTGCTGATAAAACCATAAAAGAACTCGATTTTCCAAAATCCGCCATTATTGGTGGTATTATTCGTGATGGTGAAGGCATTACTGCTTTGGGTGATTTCCATGTAAAGGCAGGTGATCGTATCGTTGTTTGTTCTCTTCCAAAGTCTATAAAAAAAGTAGAAAGCTTCTTCTTCTAGCATGCGACTCAATTTAAAGATCATTTTTCATTTCCTCGGTTTGCTGCTTTGCTTTAATGGCGGCTTCATGCTGACGGCCGCTTTGATGAGTTGGATCTATGCCGACGGTGAGGCACTTCATATTCTTTGGGCGGGACTTCTGGTAATAAGCTTAGGCGGATTGATGATGCTGGGAACCAGGAAACACAACAAGCAAATGAATAAGCGCGATGGTTACGTGGTTGTAACCTTGGGATGGATTATCATGGCCTTATCAGGTACATTGCCCTACGTGTTTACAGAGACGATTCCCAGTTTTACGAATGCATATTTTGAGACCATTTCAGGCTATACGACAACCGGATCTACGATATTGAACGATATCGAATCAATCCCCAAAGGTGTGTTGTTTTGGCGAAGCCTTACCCATTGGATTGGCGGGATGGGAATCATTGTATTGGCGGTCGCTATTCTTCCTTTATTGGGAATTGGAGGTATGCAGCTGTTTGCAGCTGAAGCGCCGGGTCCGAGTGCCGATAAATTACATCCCCGAATAACCGATACGGCGAAACGCTTATGGTTGATATATGTTGGCTATACGGCCGCCGAAACTCTTTTTCTGAAATTAGCAGGCATGTCGTTCTTCGACGCCATAAATCATTCCATGTGTACTGTTTCAACGGGTGGGTTCTCGACAAAAAATGCGAGTTTGGCCCATTGGAATGACACGCCGATGATCCAGTATATCGTTATGGTATTTATGTTCCTCGCCGGGATGAACTTTGTCCTGAGCTATTTTGCGTTCAAAGGGCGTGTTCAAAAGATAATTAAGGACGAGGAATTTAAACTCTATTGGCGGTTCATCTTTATTTTTGCTATTGTAGCGGCAATTATAATTTATTTTCGGGCTGATGTCAGTAATTCAACAATTACACATCCGATGGTTTGGGGCGAAGCTGAGAGTGCCATCCGGCATGGCTTATTCCAGGTTCTTGCCGTCGTTACAACTACGGGTTTTGTCTCTGCCGATTTTACGGCGTGGACTCCCTTTTTGCTGGTCTTTTTCTTCGGCCTGATGTTTCTGGGAGGATCAGCCGGGAGTACGGCTGGGGGTGTTAAAGTGGTGAGACATCTAATTTTGATACGCAATGGTTTTTTGGAGTTCAGGCGCACTTTACATCCAAACGCTGTCCTTCCGGTTCGGTATAATGGAAAATCGATTGTAGAAGGTATTGTATTCAATATTAAAGGCTTCTTTATCATCTATATGTTATCATTTATTTTCGGGGCGCTTGGTTTTTCGATGTTAGGGCTTGATTTTGAATCTGCCATTGGGGTGGCCGCTTCAAGTCTCGGTAATGTCGGTCCGGCCCTTGGAGAATTCGGGCCCGTTCATAATTTTTATAATATGCCGAGTATTGGCAAATGGTGGTGTACTTTTCTTATGTTAATCGGCCGATTGGAACTCTTCACTGTACTTATCCTTTTTACTCCATTTTTCTGGCGAAACCGATAATTCGGGTTGATATTTTTACATGATTTTTAAATTATTTTGAAAATCCCAAACTATCAGTATTTATGATATTTGCGGGAAGATTTATCGTGTATCGTACGCTATTCTTGCGATACAGCCTGTAACAAAAAATATATTCTGACGTCATATTATCGTAATCAACTAAAAAATATATCATGAAAGCTATAGTTCTACGCAAGGAAATTGAACCATTACCAATACAAGCTAAGGAGCCTTTAATCGAAACTTATGAAGGCATATTAAACTCAGATTTTAAACAGGTTGCGAAAGAAAACTTCTTTAACGCTGAGCCAGATTCAATTTACGCTACTAAAAGGCGAGTTAGAAACTATCATTATAGTTTCCCCTGTAACGCTGAAACCTTCATCAAGCTAACCTTTTTTGCAATTGTTTTGGCAGTTGTTCTGAATTAACCGGTTCCTTCAGAAGTCGGGAAATTGTTAAGAGAAGATCACACATAAATGACACCTTGATAGATATTTAATTTTATGGAATCATCCACGGATGAATTGGGAGGCGAATTGATAAATTAAAAAATCAAACGTGTGTTAAATCGAATAAATGTTGAATCATTTATAACTTAGGAGTAAGTGCAATGTAAGAGCCATGATTTTGGGTAAACCAAAGGATGGCTTTTACGGTGTTCAGGCAACAGCTTCCTTAATTCGCTTAATGGCTTCGATAATTTGATCCTGTGACGCAGCATAAGAGATCCGGATGCAATCAGGATTTCCGAAAGCATCACCTGTAACCGTAGCTACAAGAGCCTCCTCAAGGAGAAACATTGAAAAATCAGTTGCGTTATTAATCAAATGACCTCTGAGTTTTTTTCCAAAAAATGCAGAAATGTCAGGAAACACATAAAACGCACCTTCGGGGATATTCGTTTTAAATCCATCGATATCCTTTAGTAAATCAAGAACAAGATCCCGTCTGGTTTTAAATTCGTCAACCATGTACTGTATCTCATTTGGGTTTGCCTTCATGGCAGTGATTACAGCACGCTGGGCAATACAATTTGCTCCACTGGTAATTTGCCCTTGCATCTTGTTGCAGGCTCTGGCTATAAAAGCAGGAGCTCCGATAAAACCAATACGCCATCCGGTCATAGCAAACGCTTTAGATACGCCATTTACCGTTATAGTACGATCGTACATGTCATCGAATTGCGCCATACTGAAATGGCCACCACGAAAATTAATATGCTCATAAATTTCGTCAGAAACCACGTAAATTTCAGGATGATCTTGCAGCACATCGGCCAATGCACGTAATTCCGCTTTGCTGTATACCGAACCGCTCGGATTACAGGGCGAACTGAACCAGATCATCTTAGTTTTGGGTGTAATCGCAGCGCGCAACTGCTCGGGCGTCATCTTAAAATCGGTTGCAATAGTTGTCTTGACTTCAACTGGTATTCCTTCAGCCAGTTTAATGATCTCGGCATAACTTACCCAAAACGGACAAGGTAAAATAACTTCATCTCCTGTATTGATTAAGACCATGGCAACATTGGCCAACGATTGTTTCGCTCCGGTCGAGACAATGATTTGAGGTAAGGTGTAACGAAGTCCGTTGTCCCGCTCAAATTTGGTAATAATTGCTTGCTTTAATTCTTTATAACCATCGACAGGTGTATAAGAGTTATAATTCTCTTTAATGGCCTGAATGGCGGCTTCCTTAATGAAATCAGGTGTATTAAAATCCGGCTCACCAAGACTTAATCCAATTACATCTTTTCCTTCTTCCCTTAATTCACGGGCCTTAGCAGCCATGGCAAGGGTTTGAGAAGTCGAGAGCCTATTTATCCGATCTGAAAGTGAATTTATTATTGTTTCCATTAGGCCTGAAGTACTGGATTCATCCCCATCTCTCTAAGAAATTTAAAATGGGCCAATACAGCTGTTCTCATCGATTTATATTCGTTATAGGGGAGGTTAAACTCTTTAGCAGTTTCTCTTACAATCTTAGAAATTTTATTGTAATGTATATGGCTGATATTTGGAAAAATGTGATGCTCTACCTGATGATTCAAACCACCCGTAAACCAATTGACCAATCTATTCCGTGTAGAAAAATTTACAGTCGTATGCAATTGATGAATGGCCCAAGTGTTTTTCATTGTTCCATTTTTTTCGGGCAACGGCATATCGGCCTCATCCATAATATGGGCGAGCTGAAAAACAACGCTCAATATCAAACCTGCTGTGTAATGCATAATGAAAAAACCAATCAGGATTTTCCACCAGGCAATATCGAGTATAAGCAACGGGATCACAATCCAGATAACAACGTAAATGGCTTTTGTAATAACCAATTTGCTCCAATTGGCCGCCGGGCTCGGTAGCTTCCCATAAGAAAGCTTACGCCTCATATAGCGTTTCATTTGCTTAAAATCGGAAGTAATAGCCCAATTGATCGTCAATAGTCCATAAAGCAAGACCGAATAATAATGTTGAAAACGATGAAACCACTTCCAGTCTGCGTGCTTTGAGAATCGCAGCAGACTACCGGCATCCATGTCCTCATCATGGCCATGAATGTTGGTGTAGGTGTGATGTAATACATTATGCTGGACTTTCCAATTATAAACATTTCCCGCTAAAATATAAATGCTACTGCCCATTAAACGATTGATCCATGGCTTATTTGAAAAGGAGCCGTGATTACCATCGTGCATGACGTTCATTCCAACTCCCGCCATTCCGATCCCCATCACCACCGTAAGCAGCAACTGAACCCATCCGGGAAGATCGAGAGTGAGTATTACAAAGTATGGAAGAAGGAAGATAGAAAACATGATTACTGTTTTCAACCAAAGACTCCAGTTTCCAGTACGTTTGATATTGTTTTCTTTAAAATATGCGTTAACACGCTTATTTAAAGTTCTGAAAAATTTAGCTGATTCTGTTCTTGAAAAAGAAAGGGTTGGGGTATTCATGCGCTTTTATGTGAGAATCCTTTTACTTTATTTTAAGCGACAAAGATAGATAAATATTATATGGAACAGAATATATGAAAAGTTAATTATACACAGTTTTTGCCTTATTTTTGTTGAAATTTCCGAAAAATGGAGCATATCGAGAGGTATTTCCCAGACTTAACGAATGAGCAGAAGGATCAGTTCCGAAGGCTGAAGGAAATCTATGAATACTGGAATTTAAGGATCAATGTAATCTCGAGAAAGGATATGGATCAATTTTATACGCATCATGTCCTGCACTCACTTGCTATTGCCAGGATAATCGATTTCAAGCCGAATACGACTGTTCTGGACGTTGGAACCGGAGGTGGTTTTCCTGGTATCCCCTTGGCCATTTTATTTCCTGAGGTAAGTTTTCATCTGGTCGATAGTATTAAGAAGAAAATTAAGGTTGTGCAAGCGGTTAAGGATTCCCTGGGGCTTAAAAATGTAAAAGCTGATCATATCAGGGCTGAGGACCTAACGGAATCCTATCATTTTATCGTTAGCCGGGCAGTTACTGCTATGCCTCGATTCGTTGATTGGGTGGGAAACCGTATTTCAAAAGATCAGTTTAATGACCTTACTAATGGCATCTTGTATTTGAAGGGTGGCGATTTAAAGGAGGAATTGCGTGAATTTCCTAAAGTAACCATCTATGATTTAGCTCCGTTATTTGAAGAACCGTTCTTCGAAACTAAAAAATTGGTTCATCTCGTGTTATGATATTTTTTGGACTATTGTTTATTTGTGGACTTA
>JABDIV010000113.1 GCA_013003555.1 Flavobacteriaceae bacterium | reverse complement strand
GTTCTGGTCTGGTATTCCATTTCAAAAATCACCTTCTCAGAGCTGGTACAGTACTTTAAGGACGCCGATTATTCCTGGATAGGCCTTGGAGTCTTTCTGGGTATCCTCAGTCATCTTTCGAGAGCATACCGCTGGCGCTATATGATTGAACCTTTGGGATATAAGCTAAGGTTCCCCAATAGCGCAATGGCCGTGTTTGCAGCCTATTTGATCAATTATACCATCCCACGAGCGGGAGAGGTCTCGAGGGCGTCTATCGTGACCAATTATGAAGGGATTCCTTTTGAAAAAGCCTTTGGCACCATAGTGGCTGAGCGTGTGGCCGATATGTTGGTAATGCTGGGAATAATTGTGATAACCCTTTTTCTTGAGTTCGATTTTATCTTTAAATTTTTCAGTGAACGATTTGATCCTTATAAAATTGGGATTGGCCTTATGGTCTTACTTCTGCTCGTGTTCCTTGTTTATACTTTGGTTAGGAAGAGTAATTCCAAGTTCGCAGTTAAGCTGAGAACATTTTTTAAGGGATTGATCGAAGGAATAATGAGCATCTTCAGAATGAAATATAAATGGGCGTTTATTGGCCATACCCTGTTTATATGGTTTATGTACCTCATGATGTTCTACTTAACCTCATTTTCCCTGGAAGAAACATCTGATATTCCCTTTGCCGCAATCCTGATCGGCTTTATTTCGGCCAGTTTTAGTATTGCTGCGACTAACGGAGGTATTGGCGCCTATCCGGTAGCGATTTTTGCTGCTTTTAGCATTTTCGGAATTGCAAAAGAACCCAGTATTGCCTTCGGGTGGATTATGTGGTCATCTCAAACACTGATGATAATTATTTTAGGAGGGATTTCCTTATTACTGCTCCCCTTATATAACAGATGGCACAAAAGAAAAATGATCGACGCAAACAATTCAAATGACATAATTCATTGATTTTAATTACCTTGTGTATTCCAAACTATACATTATGACAACGAAAAACCTAATTATCCTGTTATTGGTTCAGCTTGTTTTCAGCGGGACATTCGCACAAACCATTTACGAGGAATTTAACTCCTACAAGCTGGGAGAAAATCGAGAGATAAAGATTCAACTTCCACGGAATTATGATGAGAATCCGGATAAAGTCTATCCGCTGTTCATCGTTTTAGACGGGGATTATTTATTTGAAATTACAGCAGGACATACCGATTATTATTCTTATTGGGAAGATATGCCTGAAGTTATGGTAGTTGGAATAAACCAGGTTGATTCAAGGGACAAGGACAATTACTATTCCGAACAAAATTCCCTTCCTGTTGAAGACGGAGCGAAATTCTTTGAATTTATCGGGATGGAACTGATGCCATACTTACTAAGTAACTACCGGATTGCAAATTTCAAGGTTGCTGTGGGACATGGTGAATCGGCTAATTTCATTAATTACTTCATGCTGAAGGATAAACCAATCTTCCATGCTTATATAACGATAAGTCCGCTTCTTGCACCCGATATGCTTCAATATGTACCTGAACGTGCCCAGGCTGTGAGTACTAAGACATTTTATTACCTGGCGACCTCTGATCTGGATTTAAAGCCGGTTCAGGAAGATTCGAATGCATTAAATGCAGATCTTTCAACAATAGAAAACAGCAATTTCATTTATACTTACGACCGTTTTGAAGGGGCTACACACTATACTAACCCGGCACATGCCTTACCTAGGGCACTTGAAAGTATTTTTTATGTTTTCCAGCCGATAAGTAAAACCGAGTTTAAGGAGAAAATTTTGCCTTTGCAAAGTTCACCAGTTACCTATCTAATGGAAAAATACCAAATGATTGAGGAACAATTCGGACTGGATAAAAAGGTCCTGATCAATGATTTAAAGGCTATTGAAGCCGCTATCGAAAAAAACAAGACCTTTCAGTATTACGAGGAATTGGGCAAACTGGCAAGGAAGCAGTATCCCGATACACTTTTAGGGAACTATTACCTGGCACGCTTTTATGAGGAGAATGGTGAGCCCAAAAAAGCGATGCGAACTTACCGGTCGGCTTATATCCTTGATGAGATCGGCGGAATTACTAAAGACTTAATGCTGGAAAAGGCCGATGCGATAAAGGCTGATTTTGGATATTAAATGAGTAAAGTTAAAACAACATTTTTTTGTCAGAGTTGCGGGGCACAATATGCCAAATGGCAAGGGCAATGCTCGTCATGTAAGGAATGGAATACCATTGCTGAAGAGGTTGTTCAGAAGTCTGAAAAAAAGGATTGGATGGAAAATACCATTCAAGCCAGGAGAGCTTCACAGCCAAAACGGGTTCAGGATATTGAATTAGGAACAGATCACCGGTTTAAAACCCATGACCGTGAATTTAACAGGGTAGTTGGCGGAGGGCTAGTCCCCGGTTCGGTTACGCTGCTGGGCGGTGAACCCGGAATAGGCAAAAGTACGCTGATTCTTCAGATCGCCCTGGAATTGTCATTTAAAACATTATACGTATCCGGTGAGGAAAGTCAGCAACAAATTAAAATGCGGGCCGACAGGGTCCATGATAAAAGCGATCAATGTTTTATTCTCACCGAAACCAAGACACAGACTATTTTTAAACATATAAAGGATCTGGATCCACAAATCGTGGTGATCGATTCTATTCAAACGCTGCATACCGATTATATCGATTCATCGGCAGGGAGCATTTCTCAAATTCGGGAGTGTACCTCCGAATTGATCAAATTTGCCAAAGAAACGAATACCCCGGTGATCTTGATTGGACATATCACCAAGGACGGACAGATTGCCGGGCCGAAGATATTAGAGCATATGGTAGATACCGTCTTGCAATTTGAAGGTGATAGAAACCACGTATTCAGGGTACTTCGGGCAAATAAAAACCGGTTCGGATCAACCCATGAATTGGGCATTTATGAAATGCAGGGCTCTGGATTAGAGGGTATTGAAAACCCCAGTGATGTCCTGATCAGTAAAAAGGATAAATCGTTAAGTGGAAACGCCATTGCAGTAACCATGGAAGGGATGCGGCCTATGCTGGTCGAGGTCCAGGCCCTCGTAAGTTCAGCGGTTTATGGTACGCCTCAACGCAGTACTACCGGTTTTAATGCCAAACGATTAAATATGCTGCTGGCTGTGCTGGAGAAACGTGCCGGCTTCAAACTAGGCGCAAAGGACGTTTTTCTTAATATAGCCGGAGGGTTATCAGTAGATGATCCTGCCATTGATCTTGCGGTTGTTGCTGCTATTCTATCCTCCAATGCCGATACACCTATCCCATCAGGCGTTTGTTTTGCTGCGGAAGTAGGATTATCTGGTGAAATCAGGCCTGTCAATCGGATTGACCAGCGGATTATGGAAGCTGAAAAATTAGGGTATAAACGAATCTTCATTTCCAAATACAGTAAAATTTCCAATAAATCATCATCGATTGAGGTTATCACGCTTTCTGAAATCGGGGATTTCCTGCAGGAGATTAATTAACTAATCTGCCGATTTTAATTCATTAAAGCACAGGAAGAACATTCGCTCAGAGTGTTTTTTATTACAACAGCTATTTTCTATTTGTCTTCACAAAGGGTTATCAAGAAATTTAATTGAGCTAACTCAAATAAGCTGGTATTCTCGTCTATAAATTTCTTCAACAATAGCAAAAACAGTCAGCTAATTCCCACCAAACTTTCAGATTATTAACAAGATTTAAATAAATAAAATATTACAGAATTGAAAAAAATAAAGAAATTTCTTTCAATAATACTTGTATTTCATCGTTAAAAATATACCTTTGAACGATATATAGATGTGATCCATCGATTGAAACAACTTGTTTTTTTCCGCCCCGGACTGTATTCAGAGGAGTGGATTATTCAAGTTAATCATATTAATAATCAATCGAGTTAACAGGATTATCATCATGTAGGTTAATAATTATTGTGACCAATGATTAAGATTTGTGTCTAAATAATTGAGAACACTCAGAAACAGGTATTACCCCTCTACAAGCCTGATTATTAACATTTTAAAAAAATAGATGCAATTAAATTTTAATCCTGCTGATTATCGATAAAAAGAGACTGTCAACGAAACTCACGTCTTTTTAACGAAAATTCTGACAGTTTAACAGTAAACGAATGTAAAATCAGCGTTTTAAAATAATTTTACACCAGTTAATTCCCCAAAATTAACCTACTTATGAAAACAAAACTACTCTTCGGACTATTACTTTTACTAGGTATGAGCGCAAAAGCTCAAACCTGTAACAGTAACACTTTTAATTCACCTGGTGCACCTTCAAGTTGCACATATACATATACATCATCCGGTTGGGAAAACGCTTCAGGCACGCCAATTGCTGCGCCTCAGTCGATTGAACCTGGTGAATCGGTATGTATTATGGCTAACAATTCCGATACGATCGGAAGTTCTAAATTCAAAGGAACCTTATATATTTCTTCCGGAGTATCTTTTACCGGGGAAATAGATTCTTTCACAGATGCCACTTTGGTAATTCAGGGAACAGCTGATTTCAGTACTAACCCAAGTATAAACGATAGTGATGTATATATTCATTCCAGTGGATTTATGCAAGTGCCCGGACAGTTGCAACCAAATGGTACATCAATGATCCATGTTGTAGGAGAAATGGAAACTCTTGCTGATCTGAATGTTACGGGTCAAGCGGAAATGGTTGTTTATGATGGTGGAAAAGTGACGGTTGCCAATGGAGCCCAGATTTCAAATGATGTTTCAAATTGTGGTTTGATTTTGGTTGAAGCCGGAGAAGTACATACAGGAGGTGGATCGTCTTTGATTAACTTATGTTCACTATATATATATGAGGATCTTGTTTTAGATGGCC
>JABDIV010000091.1 GCA_013003555.1 Flavobacteriaceae bacterium | reverse complement strand
ATGTTTTGAACACCTGGAATAATTTAAACCAGAATGTGTTTAGAGCAACCGAAATCATCGATCCGGCTAGTAGCGCTTCAGCTGTAAGAAAGGCTGAGGCTCAGTTTCTTCGTGCTTTCAGTATGTTCTTTGTATTAGACTTCTGGGGCATTGCACCTTTCCGAGGTGTAAATGATGGAGCGGATGTTGATCCTGCAGTCCTAACAAGTTCTGAGGCTTATAATTTAATCATGGACGATCTTAATGACGCCGTTGGTAATTTACCAGTTGTCGGTCCAAGTGCCGGTTTGAACCGGGCATCAAGAGCCTCAGCTAATTTCCTTAGAGCGAAAGTTATGCTTAACAGTGAACGATATACCGGAAGTGCTCCGAACTATCAAGCTGTTATCGATGCGGTTGATGCCATTGAAGCTGACGGTTTTGCACTTCAGTCAGGTTATTTCGACATCTTTAAAGAAGCTGTAGATAATGAAACCATTTGGTTTGTTAATACTTCCGTAGGAAACAGAATTTGGAACGGGATGCATTACAATCAGGTTGCACCAGATAACACTGGTGGTGGTTGGAATGGATTTACAACACTGGCTGAATTTTATGACAAATTCGAAGGTGCTTCAAATACAAATTTTGTTGGAGACATGCAAGAAGAACGAAGAGGATGGGTTCCTGATGCTACCAATGCTGATGCAACCAACCTTGGTATCGGATATGGATTCCTTATCGGACAACAATATGATGTTAATGGAAACCCATTGAATGATCGTGGTGGTAATCCACTTGTGTTCAGTAAGTCTTTACCTGGCTTGTCTGGTAATACAGAAGAAACCGGTATTAGAATAATTAAATATCATCCTGTTAACGGATCATTCGCTAACCATGAGATTGTTTTCCGTTATGCCGATGCACATTTGATGAGAGCAGAAGCTATGTTTAGAATGGGAACAGATGCAACTTTAGAAATGAACACGCTTCGTTCACTTAGAGGAGCCTCTCCGCTTGGAAGTGTTTCTGAAAGCGCTATCCTCGATGAAAGAGCACGTGAGTTATATGTTGAGTTCTGGAGACGTAATGATTTATTGCGCTTCAACCAATATACTGCTAATTGGGAGTTTAAAGAACCTACCTCAGTTGGTGATCTTAACAGACGATTATATCCTATTCCAATTAATGCATTATTATCCAATCCGAACCTCGTTCAGAATCCAGGATACTAATAAATTAATTTATAATTTTATTGAAGCAGGTTATCTTTTTAAGATAGCCTGTTTTTTTTGTTTTATTAATACCTTTACCCATTCTTTAATGACCGATCTAATGATTGTATGAAAAGGGTTTGATGTAATGTCGATAGGGCTAAATAATACAACACATAAACCTCTGGTTTTTATTAATTTTGCCAGATTCCCAATGTTGATTTTGGGTTTTTTGCTGGTGCTTTCAGGATGCCAAAATAAATCCAGGCGTTTTGTAGCGCTTGACAAGAATGAAACCGGTATTTCCTTTGTCAATAATATTTCAAATACGCCCGAATTAAATATTCTCAATTATTTATATTTCTATAACGGATCAGGAATAGCGGCAGGCGATTTTAACAACGACGGTTTAACCGATCTGTACTTCACAGCAAATCAAACTGCCGATAAATTATATGTCAATCTTGGCGGTCTAAAGTTTAAAGATATCACAGCCGCCAGCGGTATCGATAATACTACTCCATGGACCACAGGGGTTACCACCGTCGATATTAATAATGATGGTTGGCTCGATGTCTATGTATCGAAGGTTGGAAACTACCGATCGATAAAAGGACACAACCTGTTGTATGTTAACCAAGGACTTAACAATCGTAATGAACCTGTTTTTAAAGAGGAATCAAAACGTTACGGACTTGATATTTCTGCATTTTCAACTCAGGCTGCTTTTTTTGATTACGATCGTGACGGCGACCTGGACATGTTTTTGCTCAACCATTCGGTTCATCCTAACAGAAGTTATGGCAAAGGTTCGAAGCGCGAGAATATTAGCTCGAGTTCAGGTGATAAACTTCTCGAGAATAGAGATGGGCGGTTCGTAGATATCTCATTAAATGCAGGTATTTTTCAGGGAAATATTGGTTATGGACTTGGTGTCGGTGTTTCAGATCTCAATAATGATGGTTATCCTGATCTTTATGTAGGTAATGATTTTTTTGAAAACGACTACCTCTATATCAATAACAGAGATGGTTCGTTTTTGGAATTAATAAGCAAGGATTCCGAAATATTAGGGCATACCACCCATTATTCAATGGGAAATGATCTCGCCGATATCAATAACGACGGAAATCCCGATATACTCTCGGTTGATATGCTTCCCGAAGATCTTTATACCTATAAAACTTCGGCCCTCGAATATAATTATCAGATCTATTCCAATTATTTAAAGAACGGTTATGCACCTCAATTCATGCAAAACAGCCTGCATATCAATAGAGACAACCTGGTCTTCTCTGAAACAGCTTACCTCAGCGGTGTGGCTGCCACAGAATGGTCCTGGTGCCCCTTGATCGCAGATTTCGACAATGACGGCTTAAACGATATATACATTACAAATGGCATACTTGGAGCGACCAACGACATGGATTTTATAAATTTTATCGCTGATGAATCGATACAACAAAAAATTGAAGGCGGTCTTACAGAAGCAGATCAAAAATTTATTGAGCGATTGCCTAAAAAGAAAACCCGTAATTATTTCTTTAACAATAAAGACGGGCAACGATTCGAAGATGTTTCTGATGCATGGATAGATTCGGAAATTTCATATAGTAACGGTGCAGCCTACGCCGATCTCGATAATGACGGAGACCTCGATCTTATCGTTAACAATGTTAATGAGCCGGCCTATATTCTTAAGAACAAAACATCTGAATCATCTGAAGGGCCCCATTTCCTTAAAATTCAATTTGAAGGCCCTGCTTTTAATCGCCTGGCTATCGGAACAAAAGTTTATGTGTATAAAGATTCGTTGGTATATATGAAAGAACACTTTTTAAGCCGTGGTTATCTGTCCTCGGTAGAGCCGGGTTTGCATTTCGGACTTGGCCAGGCTAAGCAGCTTGATTCAATTAAAGTGATATGGCCGGATGGTATTCAGGAAACACAAAAAAAAGTATCAGTGGATACCACATTGACCCTCAAGCATGAATTGGCCCAAACTAAATTCGTTCAGAACGAGTCAAGTCCAGTCATTACGTTTGAATACGATTCAATCCTGGGTTATAAACATAAAGACAACTCACCAATCGAATTTAACAGGGATCCATTGATTCCATTCGCTTCTTCAAATTTAGGTCCCGATATCGAGACCACTGATTTTAATAATGATGGGCGAACCGATATATTTATAACAGGTGCCAAATCTGAATCATCTGTACTTTTTATGCAAGAACCAAATGGGTCATTTACCTCTGTTCAATCCGATTTATTTGTACAAGATCGTTTAAATGAAGATTTATCAGCCAGCTTTGCTGATCTGAATAATGACGGATTTGAAGACCTCGTGGTTGTAAGTGGTGGAAATGAATTTAAATCGGGCCCTGCCTTGAAACCGCGTCTATACTGGAACAGAAACGGGCTACTCGTTAAGGATCAGGAGCAATTTAATAATATCGAACTAAACGCATCAAAGGTTGTTGCGGTCGATTTTGATAACGATGGAGATGTTGATCTTTGTTTAACAGCCGATAGTATTGATCTGCAATTCGGGAAAACACCAAAACAATTCTTGCTTGAAAATGATGGCGATGAAAATTTTAAGGATGTCACTCTTTCTATCGCACCTGCTTTTCATCAAATCGGCAATGTAAAGGATGTCGTTTTTATCGACATGAATGATGATGAACTGAAGGATATGGTAGTTGCAGGATATTGGATGCCACTGAGTATTTTTATAAATGTTAATGGACGATTCGAGTTGCAACAGAATAATGGTTTAAACGACACAGAGGGCTGGTGGAATGTATTGAAAATTCATGATTTCGATCGGGATGGCGATTTAGATCTCATGGCGGGGAATTGGGGTTTGAACTCAAAACTTAAAGCATCGGCCAAGGAGCCGATTACCCTTTACAGCAATGATTTCGATAATAATGGCAGTGTTGAACCCCTGCTTACGTATTTTTATTCAGGACAGGAAACTCCTTTTTCCTCTAAAGAAGAGCTATCGAAACAAATGCCTTTTATCAATAAGAAATTCTTATCCTTTGCCGATTATGCCCGTGCGAGTTTAGATGAAGTCTTTTCAAAGGATGCTTTAAATAAGTCATCAAAAAAATATGTACGGGAATTAGCCAGTTGTTATTTTGAAAATGATGGAAGCGGACATTTCAAGAAACATATTTTACCCTTTTCAGCTCAGCTATCATCTGTTGACGACATAGCCGTTTTTAATATTGATGATGACCGCTTAAGCGATGTACTTTTAACAGGTAATTATTATGAAATTAGTACCCAATTAAGTAGATTAGACGGCTCGCGCGGTGAGATTCTCATCAACGACGGACACGGCGGATTTGTAATGAGGAACTCTCAGAATCTCAATATCAAAGGCCAGGGGAAAGACCTGGAATTTATAAAAATAAAAGACCAGAACTATCTTATGATTGGTCGTAATAACGAATCCTTGTTATTCATGAAATTAAATGATTTAAATCGATGAAAAAGCTGCGATTTCTCCAAATACTTATGTTGCTTCTTGCACTGGTGATCAGCTCTTGTGAAAAGGACGAAAAAACTCAAATTTCAGAAGCTAAAACGCTTTTCACATCACTTTCTTCCGCAGATACCGGTGTTGATTTTATAAATATTGTTGAAAACCAAAAGGACTTTAATATTTTCAAGTATCGAAATTTCTATAATGGTGGTGGTGTTGCATTAGGTGATATCAATAATGATGGTCTTACCGACATCTATTTAACGGCTAATATGAAAGCCAATAAACTCTACCTGAATAAAGGTGATTTTAAATTTGAGGATATTTCCGTTAGCGCTGGCGTTGAAGGTAATAAACCCTGGTCAACAGGAGTTAACATGGTTGATGTAAATAATGACGGCCTTCTCGATATCTACGTAAGTAATGCCGGGAATATGGAGGGCAATAACCATGACAATGACCTTTTTATCAATAATGGCGACCTCACCTTTACTGAAAAGGCGGAAGAATATAACCTTGCTAAAACAGGATTTTCCACACATGCTTCGTTCTTCGATTATGATAAAGACGGTGACCTTGACGCCTATATTTTGAACAATAGCAATATTCCAGTGAGTAGCCTGGGCTATGCTGATCAACGCGAATTAAGAGCACAGGATTGGGATGTGCCACATGTCTTTAAGGGCGTTGGTGATATGTTGCTTCGGAATGATGGTGATCGGTTTACAGATGTAAGCGAAGAAGCAGGTATTTACGGAAGCCTTATCGGTTTCGGACTCGGTGTAATGATTACCGATATCAACGACGACCTATATCCTGATGTTTATGTATCAAACGATTTCTATGAGCGTGATTATCTGTATATCAACAATCAGGATGGCACCTTTACGGAAGATATTAAAAACTGGACCTCGCATTTGTGCCTTTCGGCTATGGGGATCGATATGGCTGATATCAACAACGATGGCCTTGCCGATATTTTTATTACCGATATGCTGCCAGACGGCGATCAACGGGTTAAATCTGTAATGGAATTCGAGGGCTATAATGTCTTCAAATTAAAACAAAGCAAAGATTTTTACCAACAATACATTCAGAACACCTTACAACTTAACAACGGTAATGGGACTTTTTCTGAAATCGCTTATTTCAGTGGCATATCAGCAACCGACTGGAGCTGGTCGGGTCTGATGTTCGATATGGATAACGACGGCTTTCGCGATATCTATGTAACCAATGGCATTAACCATGACCTTACCGATCTGGATTTTGTTGATTTTTTCGCTAATGAAATTATCCAGGATATGGCTCTTACGGGTAAAAAGGAAGCTATCGATTCGATAATCAATAAAATGCCGGTGGTGCCTTTACCCAACTACGCATATAAAAATAACAAAGACCTGACTTTTGATAATAAGGCAGACGAATGGGGTTTAGGATTTCCGAGCATGTCAAATGGCGCCGCCTATGGGGATTTGGATAATGATGGCGATCTCGATCTGGTTGTCAATAATGTCAACATGGAGGCTTTCATTTATCGTAACAATACAAATGAGCTAACCGATAATAATTTTTTAAAACTGAAATTCAAAGGCAGTCCGTCTAATCCTTTCGCAATAGGGACAAAAGTCAAGTTATATTACGATAATCACATCGTCATGCAAGAGCTGATCCCATCGAGAGGGTTCCAGTCATCAATGGAATACGACATGACCATCGGTCTTGGTGAAGCCAATAGAGTCGATTCAATCCATGTAATATGGCCAGACGATCGGTTAGTGAAATTAAACAACATTGGGGTAAATGAGGTTTTATCTTTGGCGCACGATGAATCTTTACCAAAATATATGCCCGCTCCTAAATCCATTCAAAAAACATTGCTCAATGAAGTACCGAATACCAGGTTGATTGCCCATACCGAAAATCCATATAGCGATTTTGATTACGAGGGTCTTATCCACAAATTATTATCGCAAGAGGGGCCCGCTTTTGCTGTCGGCGATGTAAACGGTGATGGTCATGAGGATTTATTCACAGGAGGAGCTGCCGGACAACCATCGGTAATCTATCTGCACGAAGGGGGTGGTAAAATCAAACCATTTGTGTCACCTGTATTTAATGAAGATGTGCTGTTTGAAGACACCGCAGCCGATTTTCTGGATGCTGATCTCGATGGTGATCTCGACCTTTTTGTGGGTTCTGGAGGGAATGAGGTTGGGAATGAAACCTATTTTAAAAACCGACTCTATCTGAATGATGGAAACGGTCTGTTTAAGAGATCCACCACAGACATTCCGGGGAATCAACATAATGTATCAGCCATTTTGCCATATGATTTCGATGGGGATGGGGATCAGGATGTTTTTGTAGCCTCACGAAACGTTGTTGGGGTATATGGGATCAATCCAAGCCATTTATTTCTGGAAAATCAAGGCGATGGCAGTTTCAAAGACGCCACTGAACGTGTGGCCTATGATCTTAAGGATGCCGGAATGATTACCGCAGGAGTTTGGCGCGATATCAATAATGACGAACGGGCCGACCTGATCACTGTTGCTGAATGGGGCACCCCAACGATCTATTTGAATAACGGTAGACGGCTAAAAAAATGGGAGTGCGATCTCGATCAGTTTAGCGGTTGGTGGAACACTGTCGAAGCTGCTGATCTCGACCTGGATGGCGATCTTGACCTGATACTTGGTAACCAGGGTAAAAACATACATTACCGGCCTGATATCGACAAACCCATGCGCATGTGGATCAATGATTTCGATAACAACGGCACTATTGAACAAATCATGACCCAAACCATTAATGGCAAAGATTATCCATTGCATCAAAAGCGTGAGATCCTGACACAGATGGTTTCTCTTAAAAAACAAAATTTAAAGGCTTCTGAATATGCTAAAAAGACGATCCAGGAACTATTCTCTGCCGATGTTATAGCAAATACCATCCAGAAAGAAGTAAGATTCTCAAGTTCGGTTATTGCGATTAACGAAGGTAACGGTCGCTTTGTCCTGAAAGAACTTCCGGTTAATGCACAGTTGTCCTGTTTATGCGGAATTGCCTGTGCCGATATTAATAAGGACGGAAATATTGATTTGATAATGGGAGGCAACAATTACGAATTTAAGCCTCAATATTCGCGACTGGATGCCAATTATGGAACTGTTTTACTCAACGACGGATCCATGAATTTTGAATGGAAAAACTATGACCAAAGCGGGTTCTTTGTTGAAGGAGAAATCAAGCATCTAAAGATCTTTAGGGATCGAAACCAAAACATTTTCCTCGCTTCGGCAATTAATAATGATAAACCTAAGATTTTTAAAATCAATGAATAGGATTATTGTCGTTACACTAATTGGTTTGATCATTTCTGGCTGCAATAAAAAGAATGGTAGTCTTTTTAATTCGATCAGCTCAGATCGATCCGGGATTGAGTTTGCCAACGTCGTAAACGAGACCGACGATTTAAATATACTTGATTATCTGTATTTTTATAATGGGGGTGGACTCGCTGTTGGCGACATCAATAACGATGGTTTGCCTGATGTATTCTTTAGTGCCAATCAGGGGAAAAATAAACTTTATCTCAACAAAGGAAATCTTCAATTTGATGATATTTCCTCCTCTGCCAAGATTGAAGGAAACAGCGATTGGAACACCGGTTCCATAATGATCGATATCAATAATGACGGATATCTGGATATTTATGTTACCGCTGTGGTTGGTATCAAAGGTTTCGATGGTCATAACGAACTTTATATAAATAATAAGGACAATACATTTTCTGAAAAATCAGCGGTCTATAAACTTGATTTTGACACCTACAGCTCTTCCACCGCTTTTCTGGACTTCGACAAGGATGGCGACCTCGACCTCTTTTTGTTAAACCATGCGGTTCATACACAAAACTCATTTGGCAATGCCTCCTTGAGAGAGGAAAGAAATTATGAAACCGGGGATCGCCTGCTCAGAAATGATGGTGGTGTTTTCAAAGATGTTAGTGAACAGGCCGGTATTTATGGTGGTATAAATGGATATGGCCTCGGTGTGGCTGTTTCCGATTTTAATCATGACGGCTATCCCGATATATATGTAGGTAATGATTTTCATGAAGACGATTACTATTATCTGAATCAGGGCAATGGTACATTTCGCGAGTCCTTAAAAGATTATTTTGGCCATACCTCGCGTTTTTCAATGGGAAATGATGTCGCCGATATCAATCATGACGGCTGGTCTGATCTAATCTCTTTAGACATGCTTCCCGAAGATGAGCAAGTCTTAAAGTCTTCTGAAGGTGACGATAACATTCAAACCATGAAAATGCGTACCGAACGCTATGGCTACCATTACCAATACACACGCAATATGTTGTTTGTTAATCAACATGATGCCGATTTTATGGAAACAGCCTTGCTGAGTGGTGTCGCAGCCACCGATTGGAGCTGGAGCGCGTTAATCGAAGATTTCAACCAGGATGGTGAGCAGGACATTTTTATTTCCAATGGTATCCCTAAGCGTCCGAATGATCTTGATTTTATCCGTTTTGTCTCAAGTGAACAAATTCAAAATAAGATCAATGAAACTAAACTTGTTGATCAAAAAGCTCTTGACTTGATGCCTTCCGGTAAAATACATAACTATATTTTCCAGGGTAGTGATGATCTTAGGTTTATCGATAGATCGGGTGACTGGATCGTTAAAGATACTCTTGTTTCAGGAGCAACGGCCTTTGCCGATCTCGACAATGATGGCGATCTTGACCTGTTGATCAATAATCTGAATAACCGGGCATCTCTTCTTGAAAATAAAACCGATGATTCAGCCAATTTTTTGAAAATTCGTTTTAAATACAATGGCCTGAATCCGTTCGGGATAGGAACCAAGGTCTTTTCATACCACCAAGGAATTACACAATATAAGGAACTGTATACTGTTCGGGGTTTCCAGGCTAGTTCCGAACCTATTGTTCACTTCGGCTATGGAGAGATTTCGAAAATTGATTCCTTAAAAATCGTCTGGCCTGATAATTCCTTTCAAATTTTGAAAGATGTAGCCGTCAATCAGCAATTAACCCTTGAGCCTTTAAATACAAGACCGTTTGATTATAGCTCCCTCAAAGCCAAATCAAAGCATTTGTTTTCGAAGGTAGATGATAATCTCGGCATTGATTTTATCCATAAAGAGGATGGCTATATAGATTTCAACAGGCAAAAATTAATCCCATTTCAGGTATCCGGACTTGGACCGGCATTCGCTTATGGCGACCTGAACCATGATGGAAGAAAAGATCTTTTCTTTGGCGGTTCTAAGTTTAGTGCCCCACGGATCTACATGCAACAAGATTCATCGTTTTCGGAAATACAAATTCCTTCCATTCGCCAGGATTCTATAAAGGAAGATGTGTCAGCGGTGATTACCGATCTGAACAGCGACGGGCGTAATGACCTGATGATCGGTTCAGGAGGAGCTGATTTTTTCGGTAAAAGAGCACCCCTACTCGATTCTTATTTTATTCAAACCGATACAACCTTTGTGAAAAATGAAATCAAAGCCCATTACGAAAACGCATCGGTTGTTCGCGCATGTGATTTCGACCAAGATGGTGATATCGATATCTTTGTAGGCAATCATGTCGTAACCAATGATTATGGTCAAATTCCATCGTCTTACCTATTGCTTAACTCAAACGGTAAACTAACGCCTTACAACGATGGCCAACTCAATAAGATTGGCATGTTAACCGATGCAATCTGGTCTGATTATGACGGAGACGGCGATAAAGATCTAATCGTAGTTGGTGAGTGGATGGCACCGCAATTTTTTAATAATAGCGATGGCGAACTAAAATTGGTTGATGTTACCTCAAATCGCTTGAACGGCTTATGGCAGGATTTAATAGAATTTGATTTAGATGGTGATGGTGATCTCGATTACCTGTTGGGTAATTGGGGGACAAACACAAAGTTCAGAGCCAGTGAAAAAGCACCATTGAAAATGTATTATAATGACTTTGACGGGGACGGTCAAACCGAAACAATTGTTGCGAATAACTATAAAGGTGCTTATTATCCGCTGTCCGGGCTTGATGAGTTGGGTGCCCAGATGGTAGGGCTAAGAAAAAAGTTTACGGCATATAAGGATTTTGCCGGGCAACCATTATCATCGATTTTCGAGAGCGATGTGTTAAAAACCGCAACAGTTTTTGAAGTGCATACCCTAAACTCTGGCTATCTTAAGAATGAAGATGGGAAATTTACATTTAAGGCTTTTCCCAACCAGCTTCAGGTATCACCAATTCAGGAATTTTTAAGCTTTGACTTTGATGGGGATGGTCAGCAAGAGGTATTGGCCGGCGGGAACTTTTTTGGCGTAACACCATACCACGGTCGGTTCGACTCGTTCACAGGCGCCTTGATAAAACAGGATGGAACAACGGTAATGGGGCATGAATTAGGACTTGATTTTTCACAGCGTTCAGTCAGACATTTGAGTATTATTGAATTGAATAAAACTCCGTATTTATTGGTTACCTTTAACGACTCAAAGGCGGAGGTATATAGAATAAATGATATAAATTAGAGATTATGAGAATTATTGTTGCATGTCTTTTATTGGTATTTGCTTTTTCCTGCAAACAGGCAGAGCCTATACAGATAAATCGCGCCGATTTCTTCGGCAGTGTTGACAAAGTGACCGAGATAATGGTTCACGATATTTTTTCTCCTCCAGTGGCCAGTCGTATTTACGTTTATCCAAATATTGCAGCCTATGAAATAATAGCTGTAAATTCTGAAGAATTCAATACGTTATCCGGACAAATCCCGACTTTACCGTCTATTGAACCCGCCAAAGATCTTAATATCAATTTGAGGCTTGCCGCTTTGATAGCCCATATGGACGTAAGTCGGAAACTGATCTTTTCCGAAGAAAAAATAGCCGAATACAGAGATGCATTATACAAGCAATGGGGCGATATGAATTCAGATGAATTTGAAGCATCAAAAACCTATGGTTTGGCAGTGTCAGAGAAAATATCACAATGGTATGACGGAGACAATTACAAAGAAACCCGAACCATGCCAAAATTCACGGTAAACACAGATGAAGTATATCGTTGGCAGCCAACACCGCCAGCTTATATGGACGGAATCGAACCGGCCTGGAACAAAATTAGGCCAATGGTGTTAGATTCCGCTGATCAATTTATACCCGTTCCGCATCCCGAATTTTCTATGGATCCAAGCAGTAATTTTTACAAAGAACTTATCGAGGTTTATGATGTGAGCAATAAAATCACCGCTGAAGGAGATGATTCCGAAGAAATCGAGATAGCACAGTTCTGGGATTGTAACCCATATGTGTCGGTTACACGAGGTCATTTGATGTTTGCGACTAAAAAAATTACACCGGGAGCTCATTGGATCGGGATTTCAAAAATTGCCTGCAATAAAAGTGATTATAATTTTGAAGATACGGTCTTTGCCATGACCAAAAGTTCGATTGCCATTTTCGATGCCTTTATAAGCTGCTGGGATGAAAAATACAGGAGTAATCTTGTTAGGCCCGAAACCCTTATAAATAATTATATCGACGACCAATGGGAGCCCATTCTTCAAACGCCTCCATTCCCTGAGTACCCAAGTGGTCATTCGGTGGTGTCGGGAGCTGCATCTGTGGTTTTGACCTCTATATTTGGTGATAATTTTAGCTATGATGATGATACCGAACAACCCTATGGATTGCCGATTCGATCATTTCCGTCCTTTATCGATGCGGCAAAAGAAGCGGCCATAAGCAGGATGTATGGTGGCATACATTACATGGCGGCTATCGATAATGGAGTTGATCAGGGATTTAAGATCGGTGAATTGGTGGCTTCTTCTATTAAAATGAAGAATTGATATGAGATCCCGAACGCGAATTCTTAAAGGGTCCCTTGTTATTATAATTATCGGATTAGCCTGGTATTTGTTTATCAAGGACTACAATTACAAAGTTACCTTCGAAACACCTCATGC
>JABDIV010000052.1 GCA_013003555.1 Flavobacteriaceae bacterium | reverse complement strand
TTTATCAATACAACCAATTTTGATAATACACCTGTTAGCGTTATCGAAGCCATGGCCCTGGGCTTACCTGTCGTGTCGACAAACGTGGGAGGCATTCCGTATTTGATATCAGACCGTCATGATGGTTTATTAGTGGAGAAAGACGACCTTGAGGGCATGCTCAAAGCGGTTATATATCTGTATAATAATCCGGCAACCGCTGATGAAATCGGTAGAAGGGCACGAAATAAAGTGGAGCAATTCGATTGGCAACGGGTTAAAAATCGCTGGTTGGAAATATTAGTTTAACATTCAACACGAATTTAATTCAATTATCATAACTTCGGGATACAGATCAACCAAATGAATTTAAGGTGAGACGCATAGATTTTGAGATATCGGAAAGAAAAGTACTGCTGCGGATTCTTGATGTTGCATTTGTGCTGATGGGGCTCCATTTGGTCGGGTCTTATTTCGAGCTGGAATATTTCACACTCACCAAAGAAAGCTGGTATTGGGCGGTTGTTCTCGCGGTTTATATCACCCTGATCGGTACCGTATTCGAGTTGTATGACCTGCAATCTTCCAGCCGATGGGATTCCACCTTCAAGAATGTTATTTTAACCGCGTCGGTTACCGTCCTGTTCTATCTATTAACCCCTGTTCTTACGCCATTTTTACCGGTAAAGCGAATCGAGATCGTCTATTTTTACTTGATCATCGTAATGGGCATCTTTTTATGGCGCATCCTCTACATGACCCTTTTAAGTTCCCCGAGATTTTATAAACGCGTTCTGGTAATCGGTGAGATTGAGCATGTGAAATCCATGATTGAAACCCTTAGAATAATCGATCCGAATTACGATATAATCGGTTTTATAAATACCGATAAGGCCTCATATGGTGACATTGCCGATCTAAAAGAATTTCAAGCTGATCAAATTAAGGCGGTCATTTCTGAAAATAAGATCAATGAGACCGTTGTGGCTACTTACAACGATGAGGCCATCACGCCAAAACTGTATCAAAACCTGATTTCACTGATTGAACAAGGTCATCTTATCCGGGAGTATTCCCAGGTGTATGAAGCCATTGTCCACCGCATCCCGGTACAGTTTGTCGGGAAGGATTTCTATCGGTATTTTCCATTTAGTCGCAGCAATAAAAACCAACTTTATCAAATATTTTCGAGAACACTTGATATTGTGGTATCCGTGATCGGACTTATTTTTATGGTCATCCTGATCCCATTTGTCCTCCTCGGAAATCTGATTGGAAATAAAGGTCCGTTGTTTTATACACAAGAACGTGTTGGCAAAAACGGCCAACCGTTCAAGATCATCAAGTTTCGTACCATGGTAACGCATGCCGAGGCCGATGGCGCAAAATGGGCCGAGGCTAATGACAGCCGCGTAACTCCTTTTGGTCGATTTCTGCGGAATTCTCGGATCGATGAATTGCCTCAGTTCTTAAATGTAATTAAGGGGCAAATGGCCTTGATCGGTCCCCGCCCGGAACGCCCGATATTTGTTAAAGAACTTTCTGAAGTCATTCCATTCTATGAAACGCGTCATGTCATCAAGCCCGGACTTACCGGTTGGGCCCAGGTTAAAATGCGATATGGCTCATCGGTTGATGACAGTTTGATCAAATTACAGTACGATCTCTTCTATATAAAACGTCGCAGTTTCTTCCTCGATGTCAATGTTATCTTTAAAACCATCAGCACGATTCTATATTACCGTGGTCAGTAATTTAAGAGGGTTTTTGACCGATCTTCGTATTTAGTTTTCCATAGTATTGGATGAGATAGATATAACGCGCAACCATTGCGATCATTATTGGAATCAAACCTATGGCGTAAACCTGAACGCCCGAAACCCAATGAAGGATTAAGAGGATCAACATGATCAGCAGAAATTTTATGTATCGTCTAAACCATAGTTTTGGACTTTTCTTCAATAAAGATGGCCATAAAATAAGATTAAGGGGTATAGCCCAAAGCAGGTTGTAATTGTGAGCAGTGGCGCTGTGATCGGTGGCAAACCAAAGTAGAAGAATGATCAACCCGGCTATCCCGGTGACTAAAAACATTGTGAGATCCAGCCATTTGCTTTGTTTTGACTTTTTGTGATCCTGAAACGTTATGTACAGAATAATAAGAGCGATTATTCCGAGAATAAACAAGGGGCTGTATAAAAAACCCATCCCTTTTTTTTCCGGTCGGGCCTTGTAAATGATGCGGCTCGATTTGACCAGCTTGTCGCGATCGCTGCGTTCGGCCACATCAAGAAAGCTGTGAATGTACTTGGGAAGGAACATAAATTCTCTTGGGGTTGCTTCCTTGTCGATCACTGATCCCAGGGCCAGGTCGATACCAAAACTGCCCCAACCGTTCCGGTTTACATGTTCATGAATCAACTGTCTGAAGGTTCGTCCTTCAAAAGAATCAGGCGTTTTGAAGTTAAGGTCTTGCGGCAGAACGGTTTCTAAAACATCGCGCATTTTTGTCGCGCAATTATCGTAAAAGAAATCATAGAGATAAAAGCGGTTTTCAGGCTTGTAGTTCTCACTTAAGAAATTGAAGATTCGTTGTTTTTCATCCTGCGACAGGTTTAAGACCTGTTCGCTTATCGTTCTGTTCTGATAGGTATATAAATTGTAGAAGTCTTCGTAATAGTTCAGCCCGATCATGTAATTCAACTTACCCTGGGCAAATTTTAAGTAGAAATTAGGTGCTTCAAAATCGTATACGCCATAATTAAAGACAACATCAATACCTCGAACCTTATCCTTAATTCTGAAACCGTTATGTCCGAAGACGTCATTTAAATTTTTTCCGGGGCCAACAGTCAGAACGCTAATTTCAGCTTGGTCAGACAGCATGCGCTGCTGGGACTGAAGGTTCAGCGGATTCAGAATCAAACATAAAAACACGAGATAAATCCGCATAGTCCTGGAGTAAGTCTATCTAAAAATACTAAAATCTAACTTTAACGAAAATACATTGGAGTAGAGGGCGGCACTTTGGTCACCGATATCGGTGAAAGCATAGTCAACATATATACCGCGGTATTTAAATCCAACGCCAAAACTGGGCTGGAAACTCAATCGTTCGGTATTGTCGATCTGTAACTCGTTCTGGAAATTCCCTAATCCACCGCGTAAAAAAACCATGTCGGTATAACCGAATTCGAACCCAAATGCCGGATTAATACTGACAAAAGATGAAGAGATCAAATCGTTATTCTCTTCAAAGCGCATAATGAGATCGAGCTCTGCCCTTAAAACATAGTCGTAATTGAATTCCCATATTTTAGCAACCCCTAATTGTAATTTCGGCAGTGTCAATTCCGTTCCTGCAGGCGCTTCCTGATTTTCTCCTTCTATTGCATTTTGAATGTCCGCCAGTTTATCCTCATCAATCGACCAGGCGTTAAAGGTTGTCGTGATATCGCGCGCCATCAAACCGAGATACCAGCTGTTATCAGAATGGAATTGAATTCCGAAATCCAATCCAAAACCCCAGGATGAGGCAAAATCGCCGATAACCCGTCTGATGATCTTCGCATTGACACCATAATTCAATCCGGGAACCGGAAGACGTCTAGAATAGGAAAACGTAAGGCCGTAATCGGCTGCTGAAAACAATCGGATATTATCATAATTGATGTTGCCCTGCTCGTCGATGAGTTGGGTTGTATCTAAGATGTCGTCAACCCCAAAACGAATGAGGGATATGCCAACCGCACTCTGATCATCTAAGGGCATCCCAAAAGCGGCATAATTGTAATTGGCGATATTGGCGAAATAACTTGAGTGCATCAGGGCCAGTTGATTATCTTCAAGTTGCACAAGACCCGCCGGATTCCAATAGCCGGAATTCACATCACCCGAGTAGCCGACAACGGCATTGGCCATGCCTAATGCGGCCGCATCTACACCAATATTCATGAATTCATTGGAGTATTTACGCGTGGTTTGAGCGAATATCACTGAGGCCCAAAGTAAGGCCAGGACAAGTAAATACTTTTTCAAATGCAAAATTTTTACAAAGATGCACATAATTTTCAACCTAATAAACTCTTAATTGGGTTAGATATTGCCCTTTTTTTGCCCTCAACTTAAATAGTTTCTTATTTTTACGAGAAGATTAATCCTCCGGAATTTGAAAAAACACATCCCGAATTTCGTTACCCTCCTGAACCTTTTTTGTGGAAGCATAGCCGTTGTTTTTGCGATGAATGGTGAATTGCAGCTGGCAGCCTATTTTATACTCCTCGGGATAGTATTTGATTATTTTGACGGCTTCCTGGCACATAAGTTAAATGCCGTAAGTGAATTGGGGCTTCATTTAGATTCTTTGGCCGATGTTGTGACCAGCGGTGTTGCTCCGGGTATTATCATGTACCAGCTTTTAGTCCTTGCTGGTCCAGACTGGGGAATAAATGCTTCAATATCAAGCCCGATTGAAATCAGCACAGATAACCTCATTCCTTTTATCGGGTTATTGATTCCCTTAGCTGCGGCCTATCGCCTGGCGAAATTTAATGTTTCTGCCGATCAGACTGAACATTTTTGGGGTATTCCTACTCCGGCAAACGCCTTATTGATTTTATCACTCCCCTTGATCCTTGTTTATCAGAATAACGATATCATGAACGGTATCATTCTGAACCGCTGGGTGCTAATCGGACTGACTATCGCCAGTTGTATTCTCATGAATGCAAGGATAAAATTGTTGGCTATGAAATTCCGGAATTTAAGTTTTAAGGATAATTCTGCACGATATATGCTTATCATCCTGGCCATAGTTTTATTGGTAATCTTCCAGTTTGCTGCAATCCCCCTGATTGTCCTCGCCTATATCATTGTTTCATTACTGAATAAATAATTTAATTATGGTTGAAAATATATTCACCCTATTAATGTTGATTTTATTACAAGCGGTATTAGGGTTCGATAACCTTTTATATATTTCTCTTGAGAGCAAAAATGCACCTAAGGAAAAACAAGCCTATGTCAGAAAGGTGGGCATACTCATGGCCATCGTTTTGCGAATTGCCCTTTTATTTATCCTGATAAAGTTGATTGATTATTTTCAGGACCCGGTTATCAAAATACCATTTGACGGTGTAGTCGTTGGCCAGTTTAATATTCACAGCCTAATTGTTTTAGCAGGAGGGATATTCATCGTTTATACGGCTATGAAAGAGATTTGGCATATGGTCGGCGTTCATGAAGTTGACACCGATATCGAACATCATGGCAAAGCTTCTGTAAACAAGGTAATCACTATGATCATAATTATGAACCTGGTCTTTTCCTTCGATTCCATCTTAAGCGCTATGGCACTTACCGATGTATTCTGGGTGATGGCCACAGCGATCATAATCGGTGGTTTATTGATGATCTGGTTGGCTGATAAGGTGGCAGATTTTCTTCAAAAGAACCGGATGTACGAGGTTTTGGGATTGTTCATTCTATTTATTGTTGGCATTATGCTTCTTACGGAAGGTGGTCATTTAGCGCATCTGAAACTCTTCGATAACGAAATTGTACCGATGAGCAAAACAACATTCTATTTTGTGATCGCTATTTTGGTGATAACCGATATCGTGCAGAATAAGTATCAGAAAAAGCTTATTGCCGAAAGGGAACACCAGCGCAGAGAATCACAGAAAAATTCTTAGAAATCGATCTTCTTCTTGCGCAATTCGAAGTTTTGGCCAAGATAGACTTTTCGTACCATCTCATCTTCGGCCAGTTCCTCAGGAACACCGGCTTTTAAAATGCTTCCCTCAAACATCAGATAGGTCCTGTCGGTGATAGCAAGGGTTTCCTGAACATTATGGTCGGTGATAAGAATCCCGATGTTTTTCCTGGTCAATTTGGCCACAATACGCTGAATGTCCTCAACCGCGATTGGATCTACCCCGGCAAAGGGTTCATCAAGCAGGATAAAATTTGGGTCGGTTGCAAGCGCCCTGGCTATTTCCGTTCGTCGTCGTTCCCCGCCCGAAAGCAGGTCACCCCGATTTTTACGAATGTGTCCCAAACCGAATTCCTCGATTAAAGATTCCATTTTATCGTGCTGTTCTTTTTTTGAAAGTTTGGTGAGTTGAAGAACACTCAGAATATTATCTTCTATACTCAGCTTTCTGAATACCGAGGCCTCTTGTGCCAGGTAGCCAATTCCGCTTTGAGCTCTTTTATACATCGGAAAAGTTGTGATCTCCCTGTCATCGAGAAAGATGCGTCCCCCATTGGGTTTTATCAATCCGACGATCATATAGAAACAGGTTGTTTTACCTGCGCCATTGGGTCCTAATAATCCAACGATCTCCCCTTGGTTTACCGTTAAGGAAACATCTTTTACGACCTCACGGCCGCTATAGGATTTCATCAAATTGTCTGCTCTTAGGATCATAACTCTTTAATTAACGCTAAAAATAATAAATTACACTATAGTCGGATAAGGACTGGTCGTTTTTATTAAAACATTAACGCTGTGCCTCTAGGGCCTCCCAGTATTCATATGCCCGCCGTAAATGTGGAATCACGATGGTACCACCTACCAATGTTGCTATACCCAGTGCTTCACTTATTTCTTCCTTAGTCGTACCCTCCTTATAGCTGGTTTCCAGGTGATACCGGATACAATCATCACATCGCAAAACGGCTGAAGCAACCAACCCCAGCAATTCCTTGGTTTTTACATCCAATGCACCGTCCTGATAGGCATTGGTATCCAAATTGAAAATGCGTTTGATGATCTTGTTGTTATCGGCTATGATCTTTTCGTTCATGCGCTCCCGATAACTGTTGAATTCACTTACGATATCAGACATTGGCGTTTTCTTTTTTCTGTTGGTTCCTTATTACGACTTTAGAAATGTATATGCTAACCTGGTATAAGATCAATACGGGAATAGAAACGATGATCTGGCTGGCAATATCCGGGGGTGTAATAATAGCTGAAAGAATTAACACCAGGACCAACGCATATTTCCTGTACTTTTTTAGAAATTCAGGGGTTACCAGCCCCACTTTCGTTAGAAAATAAATAATGATGGGTAATTCGAAAATCAATCCAGAGGCCAGTACAGATGCACGAACCAATCCGATGTACGAACCAAGATCGATCTGGTTCTCAACGATATCCGCAACCTGGTAGGTGCCTAAAAAATTGATCGATAACGGACTTACGACATAGTAACCAAACAAAACGCCTAGAAAAAACAACAGGGAGGAAATAATTATAAATCCACGTGCATTTTTTCGTTCGTTGTCATAGAGTCCGGGACTTATAAACTTCCAGAACTCATAGATCACGTAGGGAAATGATACCACAAGCCCGGCAGTAATCGATGTCCAGATATGGGCCGAAAACTGTCCGGCCATCGTTCGGTTTTGAATCATAAAGGGCAATTCATCGCCACAAAAATTCGTATTTACACCAATAAAGGTTGCCGCCTTGCATAGGAATCTATAAGTCGGGAAATCAAGATACTTAGGGCCGAGAATGATGCCAAAAACAAAATCCTTAAAAATAAAAGCCAGCGTTCCGGTAATTAAAATGGCAGCCGTTGCACGAATCAGGTGCCATCGTAGGTCCTCAAGATGGTCGAGGAAAGACATCTCATTTGCCGGTGCTTCATCCATTATATTATCCCTTCTTTAATGAGGTCATGTAAATGTACCACGCCTGCGTAGCGACCGTCCTCTTCGACTAAAAGTTGTGAAATACCGAAGGTTTCCATGACTTCCATGGCATCGACTGCCATGGCATTGTGCTCAATGCGTTTCGGATTGGTCGTCATGATATCACGGGCGGTAAGGCTTGATATATCGTTCGATCGTGTAAGCATCCGACGTAGATCACCATCTGTAATAATCCCGATAATGTTGTTGTTCTCAATAACCGCGGTAACACCAAGCATCTTCTCGGTAATTTCAATTATGACCTTTTTAATGTCGGTTTCAGGGCTAACCTCTGGCTTCAAATTCTGAGAAGAAAGGTCATGAACCCTGAGGTATAACTTCTTCCCCAGAGAGCCACCGGGATGATATTTAGCAAAATCCTTACTGGAAAAACCTCGCAGTTCGAGCAAACAAATAGCCAGAGCGTCTCCAATAACCAATTGAGCTGTAGTGCTCGTTGTAGGTGCAAGGTTATTCGGACATGCTTCTTTTTCGACGAAGGTATTCAGCACATGATCAGCATTGGTCCCGAGAAAAGATTTGGGGTTGGCTGTAATGGCGATCATTTTATTTGGTCCGTTCTTGATCAATGGAACAAGAACTTTTATCTCTGGTGTGTTTCCGCTTTTTGAAATACAAATAACAACATCATCTTCCAAAATCAGGCCCAGGTCGCCATGAATGGCATCGGCCGCATGCATGAATATGGAAGGCGTCCCGGTTGAATTAAGAGTCGCAACTATCTTGTTGGCAATGATAGCACTTTTACCTATACCGGTAATGATGACCCTACCCTTCGATCTGTATATCAATTCAACAGCATCGGAAAAGTTTGAGTCGAGCAATTCGGATAGGTTTTCAATGGCTTGACTTTCAATTAGAATAGTTTCTTTGGCAATTTTTAGGATGGTCTCGGATGTGCTCAAAATTTAACGCATTTGATTTGATGCCTCTAAAGATTTTCTTATCTTTAAAAATACGTACAAAAAAACGAAAAAATAAATTATGCGTGAAATCTAATTCGGATATTAATTCACCTCATGACTTCACCTTATCCGAATGTGATCAATGTAATATGATATTATGGAGGGAATAGTGCAAAAGGAAAAAACAAACCTGCACAAAGCATTAAAGCATTATTTTGGATTTAGCACCTTTAAGGGACTTCAGGAAGATGTGATACAAAGTATCATGTCCGGCAATAATACTTTTGTCATTATGCCAACCGGTGGTGGTAAGTCTTTATGTTATCAACTTCCGGCTCTTATAAAAAACGGAACGGCTATTGTCGTGTCCCCGTTAATCGCTCTAATGAAAAACCAGGTTGATGTCATCAGAGGCGTTTCAAAGGAAAACGGGATCGCTCATGTACTCAATTCCTCCTTAAATAAAACTGAAGTAAAACAGGTAAAATCAGATATCACTAGCGGAATTACCAAATTGCTTTATGTAGCACCCGAATCACTTACCAAGGAAGAATATGTCGAATTTCTAAGGACCGTGGAGATATCATTTATGGCAATAGATGAAGCGCACTGCATAAGTGAATGGGGACATGATTTTCGACCGGAATACCGTAACCTCAGAAATATTGTAGGACGCCTCGGGGTAGATATTCCACTAATTGGTTTGACCGCTACCGCAACACCGAAGGTACAGGAAGATATTCTGAAAAACCTGGGAATTACCGATGCTACAACATTTAAAGCCTCGTTTAACCGACCGAATCTTTATTATGAGGTTCGTCCCAAGACCAAATCTGTAGATGCCGACATCATCCGATTCGTAAAACAAAATGCAGGAAAATCAGGGATTGTTTATTGCCTTAGTCGTAAGCGCGTTGAAGAGCTAGCCCAGGCGCTTCAGGTCAACGGTGTCAAAGCAGTGCCGTATCATGCCGGCCTGGATGCCAAAACCCGGGCAAAACACCAGGATATGTTCCTGATGGAGGATGCTGATGTGGTGGTAGCTACGATTGCATTTGGCATGGGTATCGATAAACCAGATGTTCGCTTTGTCGTTCATCATGATATTCCGAAGAGCATTGAGAGCTATTATCAGGAAACCGGACGAGCCGGCCGTGATGGTGGTGAAGGACATTGTCTAGCTTTTTATGCCTATAAAGATATCGAGAAACTCGAAAAATTTATGGCTGGTAAACCTGTCGCTGAACAAGAAATCGGGCATGCTTTGCTCCAGGAAGTGGTTGCCTTTGCCGAAACCTCCATTTCGAGGCGAAAATTTATTCTACATTACTTCGGGGAAGAATTCGACAACGAAACCGGTGAAGGTGGCGACATGGACGACAATGTTAAAAACCCCAAGAAGCAAGTTCAAGCGAAGAAGGAGGTGATAATATTATTGGAAGTTATTAAAGCTACAAACGGAAAATATAAAGCGAAAGATCTGGTAAATGTAATCGTTGGGAAACCCAATGCACTTATCATATCACATAAAACGAATGAGCAAGCGGTTTTTGGACGCGGTAAAGAACATGATGACGCCTATTGGATGGCCCTGATAAGACAGGTGCTTGTCGCCGGTATGCTGCGCAAGGATATCGAGACCTATGGTGTTCTAAAATTAACCGATGCGAGTCATGAATTCCTTAAAAAACCGGTCTCTTTTATGATGTCGGAGGATCACAAATACGATGTGAATTCCAACGATAAGATCATTACAGCAAGTAAGGGCAGTGGAGGTGCTGCCGACATGGTACTTTTAAAAATGCTTAAAGATCTGAGAAAACATTTGGCAAAGCGGCTTTCGGTGCCTCCTTTCGTGATATTTCAGGATCCGTCACTCGAAGACATGGCTCTCAAATATCCTGTCAATCTTGATGAGATCTCCAATGTGCATGGTGTAGGTGATGGGAAGGCTAAAAAGTTTGGTAAAGAGTTTGCTGAATTGATTTCAAAATATGTTGAGGAGCATGATATTATCAGACCGGATGATATGGTCGTTAAATCGACTGGAAGCAATTCGGCACTTAAACTTTATATCATTCAGAATATTGATCGAAAATTACCCCTTGACGATATCTCTTCTGCAAAAGGTATGGAAATGCCCGATTTCATCAAAGAAATGGAAGCCATTGTATATTCTGGGACTAAACTCAATATCTCCTATTGGATCGATGAAATCCTTGACGAGGATCAGCAGGAAGAAATCCATGAGTATTTTATGGAATCGGAAACCGATAAGATTTCGACCGCCATTGAAGAATTTGATGGTGATTATGATGACGAGGAGCTTCGGTTGTTCCGTATAAAATTTATCAGCGAAGTCGCTAATTAATTCAAGACTTTTTTGCTTTACTTAATTTCATTCTTGGCATGGAATGGACTATCTTTGCCATTCTAAAAATTCATGTTATGCAAGACGGATTATACGCTAAAATAAATACGACCAAAGGAGAAATTCTAATCGAACTTGAATTCGAGAAAACACCCGGAACGGTGGGTAATTTTGTGGCCCTAGCTGAAGGCGAACTTGAAAATTCTGTTCGACCTCAGGGTAAACCTTATTATGATGGTTTAAAATTTCACAGGGTAATCCCCGATTTTATGATCCAGGGTGGTTGTCCGGAAGGTACCGGAACCGGGAACCCGGGCTATCAATTTGATGACGAATTCCATTCCGATCTGAAACATGACGAACCTGGTGTTCTTTCCATGGCCAATGCCGGCCCCGGAACAAATGGAAGCCAGTTCTTTATCACACATGTGGCCACACCATGGCTAGATAATAACCATACGGTGTTCGGAAAGGTTAAAACCGGACAGGATGTTGTGGACAGTATCAGCCAGGATGATATAATTGAAGCGATCGAGATCGTTAGATTGGGTGAGGCTGCCGAATCCTTCAACGCAGTTGAGGCATTCAGAACCTTTGAAGGATCGCGGGCCGAGAGACTAGAAACTGAGCGCGCTGCTCGTGAAGGAGAACTTGAAAAGTTAGCCACAGGTTTCCAAAAGACAGAATCAGGATTACGCTATCAAATCCTGCAGGAAGGAGAAGGTCAAAAGGCTTCGAAAGGTCAGGTTGTCTCTGTTCATTATAAAGGCCAATTGGCTGATGGTACTGTATTTGACTCTTCTTATAAGCGGAATCAACCTATTGATTTCCCATTGGGCGTTGGCCAGGTTATTCCCGGTTGGGACGAAGGCATAGGTCTATTAAAGGTGGGAGACAAGGCGCGGTTTGTAATTCCGAGTGATCTGGCTTATGGCAGTCGCGGTGCAGGGGGAGTTATACCACCGGATGCCACTTTAATTTTCGATGTTGAATTAATGGATGTTCGTTAAAGGATCACATTGGTGATCAACTGTTCGACCGTTGGATGATCATTGCCGCCATCAGGCTCTATTGTGATGTTCAGCGATTCGGCATTTTCGATATATGTCAACTCAACCATATCTTTTCCGGCAGGAATTACGCCCATATCGATCATTTCACCATCAACATCGGCCCACATTTGATAGGTTTTGGTATTGTCTAATTCTTGTAAACCACCGGCTTTTATGATGATACGCTTATCAGCATCGTCAACATAAGCGACAGCAATCGACTCTGGTGATTTGGTATTGCCACGCAATACATATTTTTTAATAGCCGGATTGTTTATGACGGCATACCAGGCTGAGGTTTCATCTAATTCAGATTTTATGGTTGCCAATTGTTCTTTTAAGTCCTCCGATTGTAATTCAAGCGTTTGAAGTCTTTTTTGAGAATCCTGCCAATTGGTGTACATCCAGATTGAACCAATAAGAAGTAATGCGGCGACACTTGCCGCTGCATAAAATGGCGTTCTTGAAGACGCACGACCTTCAAGTGAGATGACCTTCTGTTCTTGTTCAGCTACTTTAATGTTTGATACAGTTTTTAAAAGGGCATTTTTAACAATTCCAGGCGGTTGAACCGCATTCTCCAATGCTATGTTTTCAAAATCCAACTCCATTTCGTTCAATTCGTTCTTTAGCGAAATGTCGCGTTTCAAAATATCTTCAACGGCCTGACGGTCGCTTTCATTTAGTTCACCCAACAGATAGCGCTCCAACAAACCGTTGTCTCTGATGTATGTACTAGTCATTTTCATAATACTCTCTTAACTGTTTTAACGCCTGTCTGATATAAGATTTAAAGGTACCCAAAGGTACATCCATGACCGCATGGGCCTCACGATGTGTAAGTCCCTTAAAATAAATCAGATCGATGGCCTGTTTGTGATGCGATTCCAGTTTTCGAATTCCACCATTGAGGTCCTCAAAATCTAATTCAACATCAGCCTCTTTATTTGTATATACACTTAAATCGGAATTTTGGATGAGGTCATTTTCCTTTCGTAATGCATTCAAAACATTATTTCTTGCAATTCTGTACACCCAGGTGTAAAACCGTCCTTTATCGGGATCATACTGGTATGATTTTTCCCAAACCTTTAGAAAGGTGTCCTGAAGTAAATTCTGAGCGAGGTTTTCATCTCTGCACATCCTGAGGATAACACCATATATGGCTCCGGCATACTTATCATATAATGTTGATAAAGCCGATGCATCCTTCTGTTTGAGTCGCGTTATGATTGATGATTCTTCGATCACTGTGTTAAAAGTAGTTAAAAAATATATAAAAAAATGTGAAGGCTCATCCATCGGATAATTCTCTGTGTAAATAAAAATGAAAGCGTAACAACAACGTATAACTTTTAAAACAAACATTTGAAATCATGAAAAAGTACATTTTTATTTTCGCTAGTGCATTAATTGTTGGATTCACGAATTTTTCAACAGCACAAAACAACAAAGACATCGTTGACATTGCAGTTTCTGTAGACGATTTCTCAACCTTAGTAACGGCTTTACAGAAAGCTGAATTAGTAGATGCTCTTAAAGGAGATGGTCCGTTTACAGTATTCGCTCCCACCAATGCGGCATTTGCTAAAATTGACTCTAAGACTCTCGGTTCACTGCTAGAACCTCAGAACAAAGAAGCCCTAACAGGAATATTAACCTACCACGTAATCAGTGGAAAAATTGCTGCAAGTGACGTTGTTGCTGCTCTTGAAAAAGGAAAAGGAAAAGTTGAATTGAAGACCCTTAACGGTGCGTCCGTTACGGTCATGAGCAAAGAAGGCAAAATTTATCTTAAGGACGAAAATGGTAACTATAGCCAGATTGTTAAAACTGATGTAATGGGATCGAATGGTGTAATTCACATCATCGACTCGGTTGTCATGCCTAAGTAATTGATGTTGGTTGGTTAATTAGGAAGCACCTCATTACGAGGTGCTTTTTTTGTGTCATGACTATTCCCGCAACATCAAATAATTTTTAATTCCCGATTATAAAATCGAACTTTAGATTTCTAATCTATAAATACCGTGTCATTATGGACGATCAGACCTTAGAGAAATTGCGTTATCCAATCGGAAAATTTGAACTACCGAATCCGATTTCTGAAGATCAGATTGTCGAATGGATTAAAACTCTTGAAGCCTTTCCCGGCAAGTTGGAAGAATTGGTTATAAACCTTAATGATTCACAGTTAGACACCCCTTACCGGCCAGGAGGTTGGACCATTCGGCAGGTTGTGCATCACCTGGCCGATTCGCACACCCATAGCTATATCCGGTTTAAATGGGCTCTTACTGAAGATTGTCCTGTTATAAAGTACTATTACGAACAACGATGGGCAGAACTGGAAGATGCTAAAACGTCATCAATAAATTTAGGTCTGGACCTCTTACGTTCAATTCATAACAAATTGGTTTACTTGCTCAAATCTCTTTCCGAGGCAGATCTGAACAAATCATTTGTTCATCCTGAATATAATAAGGAGATTCCGTTGAAAACAAATATCGGTATTTATGCCTGGCATTGCGAGCATCATTATGCTCATATTAAAAACCTTTTGAATCGTAAAGGCTGGGTTTAGTCTAATTGCAGGTAAGAGCATACTGGTCTTCCGCATCTTTTTGCCACTGAGCCGGCGTATTTGTGAATTGTTCGGCATTGACCCGAATACAGGTTAACGGATTATTTACCACATTAAGAACTGTTAAGGCAGTATTATTCGAAACATCAATATTCTCTATCTGGTTGTCGGGAACAACGAGTTGTTGAAGATTGAAATTATTGGCCACATTGATGGCGGTTAATTGGTTGCCGTTTAAACCCAGTTTTTCAAGATTCGCCAGGTTCGTCACATTGATTTGAGTCAGCATATTGCGTTCGGCATATAGAAATTTCAAACTTCCGTTTTGCGCGACATTAATCGAAGTCAGACTATTATCGTTAACCCATAAATTAAGCAGGCTACTGAAATCTTCCAATCCCTGAAGGCTGGTTATACCCTTATTGTTCATCACCAGGTCGGTCACATTTTCAATACTGCTCGTAGCGACGCTTCCGTCAAGGGCATTATCAAAACCCAAATCGATTAAAGCCTGCTCAAAGGCCTCATCCGGAATTGTTGTCCTGGGGGTGTTGTTATTGTTATTATTATTGTTGTTACTGTTGTTGTCATCAGAAGATGAGCAGGAAAAACATATAAGAACGAAGATCAATCCCAGTATTCTCATGGTCATTTTTTTAGGGTTACTAATTTACGATTAGTTTTTGAAACGTGTAGATTAGGAATTTTGACTACTTCCATTTAATGTTACATCCAATCGATGGGTTCTGAGTTTTATCATTTCGACTACCAGCGATAAGACAATCTATCGCATGATGCAGATCCTTTCCTGAAACCGGAACATTATTACCCGGCCGAGAGTCGTCCAATTGGCCCCGGTATATGAGTTTCAGATTTTCATCGAAAAGGTATAAGTCAGGCGTACAAGCAGCATCGTACGCTTTGGCAACCTCCTGGGTCGCGTCATAAAGGTACGGGAATGGATAATTTAATTTCTCGGCTTGTAATGCCATTTTATCGGGCGCATCCTGAGGATAATTCACCACATCATTACTTGAGATCGCTATAAAATTTATCCCCTTTGGTTGATAGGTGTTTGCTGTTCGAACAAGTTGTTCATTAACATGAATTACAAACGGACAATGATTACATATGAACATGATTACTGTGCCAATTTCACCTTTCAGATCAGAAAGATTTTTTTTATCATTGTGCACAGGATCAGGTAAATTGAAATTAGGTGCGGATGTTCCCAGGGGGAGCATATTTGAAGGAGTTTGTGCCATTCTTTTGATTTTCTTACAATATCGCAATTATTCGTATTTTTAAAAAATGAGCAAAGAGATAAATTTTGATGATTTCACAAAAGTTGACCTGAGAGTAGGAACAATTATTGAAGCAAACGATTTCCCGGAAGCAAGAAAACCCTCCTATAAATTAGTAATCGATTTCGGTGATTTGGGAAAACGTCAATCCTCAGCTCAAATCACAACTCTTTATTCCCGGGAAGAACTGATTGATAAACAGGTTGTGGCCGTAGTGAATTTCTCACCAAAGCAAATTGCAAATTTTATGAGCGAGTGTTTGATACTCGGCGCTGTTCAGGGTGATAATGTAGTATTGCTTAAGCCTGAAAACTCGATTAAAAACGGAACTGCTGTTTCATGATCTTAGAGCAAATTGACGGTGCAAGAATCGTTTTTAATGACCAGAGTCAAACTATCCTGAATATCACGCTGGCCACTTTTATGTTTGTCGTGGCATTAGGCATTCGGATTGGCGATTTTAAAAACCTGCTTCGGCGCCCGAAGCTAATCCTTATCGGGATACTCAGCCAATTTATTTTACTTCCATTGCTTACGTTTTTATTGGTTAGGGTATTTGAGCCCCAACCGAGTGTTGCGCTTGGTATGATTTTGGTAGCGGCCTGTCCTGGTGGCAATGTTTCAAATTTCCTTTGCCATTTAGCGAAAGGGAACTCTGCATTATCAGTTAGTTTAACCGCTTTTGCTACATTTATGGCGATGTTCATGACACCGCTTAATTTTCAGTTGTATGGAAGTTTATACGAACCGACGGCTGAAATTCTTAGAACCGTTTCGGTTGACCCGTTGAAATTGGTTAACCTGGTATTAATCATTTTAGGCATTCCACTAATATTGGGTATGTGGTTGAGATCTGCTAATTCGCTCCTTGCAGCCAAGATTTCAAAAATCCTGAAACCCATCTCTGTCATTGCTTTTATTTCCATTATTGTTGTCGCCTTCGCAAATAATTTTGAAGTTTTTGAGGCATTTATAAGTAAAGTGATTGGGATTGGTATCTTTCATAATTTATTAGCAATTGGCTTGGGCTATACGGTAGCATTGTTCTTCAAACTTGAGTTTCGCGAAAGGAAAACTCTGGCAATAGAAACAGGTATTCAAAATGCCGGGCTCGGAATTATTCTCGTATTCGCTTTTTTTGATGGCTTAGGTGGGATGGCCGTTTTGGTGGCGTTCTGGGGTATTTGGCATAATATATCCGGGCTGCTACTCGCATGGTTATGGTCTGGCCGTCGTTATAAGCTTGAAACCACATGAGAAGGATTAAATTTATATTCTTAAGAACCTATATGAGAATCGGACTCTTCTTTTACATGAAGTCGATCCGATTTCATGGAATTCAACATATCCCGACCGATAAACCCACTCTAATTCTGTGCAATCATCAGAATGCGCTCATCGAAGCATTAATACTGGCTGTAAACCTTCCTAAGTATGGCTATTTCCTAACGCGAGCCAGCGTTTTTAAAATTGCCTGGATAAGCCGATTTTTAAAAGGGATCAAGATGCTTCCTGTTTACAGGATAAGAGATGGCTGGCATAACTTAGAGAATAACAAATCTATTTTCCATGAATGTGTTGACATCCTCTCCAAAAATGAAATTCTCGTGTTATTTCCGGAGGGCAGTCATAATTTGGTTCGCCGTGTGAGGCCACTTTCAAAAGGTTTTACAAGGATTGTTTTTGAATTTTTTGAAACCCATCCAAACAGAGAAATACAGTTGGTTCCGGTGGGCCTGAATTTTAGGGATGCCACTGCTTATGTTGATGAACTTCATGTATATGTAGGCCATCCTATTCCGTATAAATTAAAAGCAGATCAAACAAGACATCAGCAGGTTACCCAAATGAAATCTGAAGTCCACATGGCATTGACAAGACTTACAACTCATATTCCTGAAACGAATTATTCTGAAGATTTGCTAAAATTGAAATCAAAGCATGTTAATTTTCTTGATCCGATTTCGGTAAATCGCTGTATAGAAAGTGATTTTAAGGATTGTGAGTCCATGCCAAAAAGCAGGCTAGAGCCGTTTAGAGCAATTCTAAAAACCATATTGAAAATAGTGATGTTCCTGCCCTATGCAGTTTGGAAACTCCTTGTAAAACCCAGGATCAAAGAGCCAGAATTCATTGCAACCTTTCGGTTTGCGGTTGCTGTAATCCTGGCACCCATTTATTTAATCATTCTTACGCTCTTCTTGGGGCTGATTTTGAGTTGGTCACTTGCTTTGATCATTCTAACAAGTATTCTTATCATAGCCCTTCTCACGGTTAAGCTATAAAAATGGTTAGCTAATACGAATACAATAAAGAATCTTCGTAATCATCGATATGTAAAACAACTGAGTTGCCTTCAGTCTGTAAGGCGGAAATATCATAACTGAATGTTCTGCTCAGATAAGCCAGACATGATTCATTATTCTGAAGTGTAAATCGTAAATGACGTTGCGGCGGAAATGATTCCAATATGGCTTCTGAATCGATTAAACATAAATTCCAAGTTTCACCATTGCATCCACCAGAACTGATCTGAACAGTCAATACATCTCCATCAATTTCAATAGTGTTAATTTCAATGACGGCACTTTGAGCATTGGAATATTGAAAGGAGCTAATGATCAAGGCATTATCACAATTCAATGGATTATCATCGCTACCATTACAAGACAGACAAAGGCCGAGTAAAAGAATAATTCCGAATGGCCTTATTTTAATCATTTTTTTCTACAATTCTTTCCTAAAGAAAATGGCATTCAAAAGTAGTTTGTTCGTCCCATACCAAAACGCTCTGAAATTGGTATTATCAGTAAACGCCACCACCTTGCCACGTCCAAGTCCTTTGATTTGCAATGGAACGGTCATACTCAGGCTGTCGAGGTTAGGTTTCGAGATGTAACCGCTCAAAATGGGGTTCTTTGTATATCGAATCGGATTGTTATAACTGCTTTTGTCGGGTTTCATGAACAAGGTCGTATTCCTGAACAAAGCGATATTATTCCTCGTATTTCCAAAATTAATCGGGTGAGATCGATCTACTTCAGCATCGAAAATAGCCCCTCCAATTACCTGGGCACCCCTGAAATTTGAACGATCTTCGTATGAAACATCCTTTGCCGGAACATCAACTTTTTTAAACTCAAGTTTGGCCAATTCATTTTTCTTAAGCCAATTGAGGGTAGATCGATAGGCGATAAGCGTACCTCCCTGTTGAACCCAGCTTTTGATTTTCTTAGTATGGCCATCTTCAAGTCCTGACGTACTCGGGATGATAATGGTATTATATTTACCCAGGTCGGCTCTTCCTATGGTTTTAACATCCAGTTTAGTGACCGTAATTCCGAATCGTGTATCGAAAAGATGCCAGATTTCACCGGCGTCATATGATCGGATGCCCGAACCAACCACGAGGGCGATCTTTGCCTTATTAAGGGCCCTGAAATTATTACTTCCCAGATCGATACCCTCAGTGATCCCTGTACTAACCGCATCAATCGTTAAATGACTTTGCTGAGCTGTTTTTTGTAAAAATGTATATAAATCACCTGTATTTAATACTTGATTCTGAACCGGGATAAGAATGGTGCCGTAATCATAAGCCTTGCCGTTCATGTTGAATTGCTTCAAGGCGACTTTAGCACGAAGTCCTTTGTTCAATATGCTGTTAAGGGCTTTCGGACTGTAATATTCGTGCCATTCCATCAAATAGGCGTAGTTACTTTTCGATGAAACCATTCCCGATTTCATTTGCAGATCAGTAACTTCGGCACCGGCGTTCGCGGTTGTTGCATTTTCAGAATAGTCAAGGTTAAAGGCTAAAGGAAAGGTCCATGCAGAAATATCATAAAATAAACTGTCCTGAAAGTTGGTTCTTTTCTCAAACATGGCATTGATCAAGCGCGTATTCTTTTGGTTCTTGGGAACGATATAACTGTTACCCTTTTTAAAGCGTTTGCCGTCAAGGGTGAAATCTTGTTTAATCTCATGGAATTTAATATTATGACGGTTTAAAATTTCAGCAAGATGGTAGGTCCGTGCAGCATCCTTTTCATTACCAAAAACAATTGCCTTTGAACCTTGCTTTCTGCCTTCTTCTTTAGCTTTTTTAAAGAAATTATGCTGATAGCTCAGGATCTCCTGGCGAAGAGCATTGGCGGCTTCAAGAGTAGATAAAGCAGCCGTCAGTTGGTTTCTAATCGTGAAGGGAAATGTTAGGATACCATTAGAGCTTTGCTGGATGTGTCCACGGGAACTTGCCTGTTCGAAAAGGATTCCTATTCCACCATTTATATCCGGAAAGGTTGATCCTTTTCCATAATAGAAATCATCATAACTTTCTTCGGTATAGTAAAGAGACCCTATTTTGTCAAGTGCCTTCGCATGAAATTTTCCGATTTCAGCTGTCAGGGTCTGATTCATTTTGGGTGTTAGTGGATGTGTACGTGACGGAATTCCAGGCTGAAAGAAAAAGGTTGCATTCGTACCCATTTCATGATGATCTGTCAATACATTCGGTAGCCATTTATGAAAAGTGTTGATTCGAACGCGCGACTCCGGTAATTGAACCGGTAACCAGTCCCGGTTCATATCGAACCAGTAATGATTGGTTCGCCCTCCGGGCCAGACTTCTCTGTATTCACGATCATTCGGATCACTGTTTAAATGTATGCTTTTGTTGGTATTGGCCCAGTAGGCAAATCGCTGAAGTCCGTCGGGATTGAACGACGGATCAAAAAGAATGACAGCATTTTCTAGAAGGGATTCGACCTGGCTATTTGTTGAGGCCGCCAGGTGATAAGCGACAAGCATGGAGGCGTTAGCGCCGCTAGGCTCGTTACCATGGATAGAAAATCCCTGGTATACTACGATCGGTCTTGCTGCAACATCAGCTGAACCACCTTCAGTCGCACCTATATGTGCGGTTCGGATGGCTTCAATTCTTGAGTGATTCTCGGGTGAGGTAATCGTCAATAGAAGTAGCGGACGCCCCTCGAAGGTACTGCCACGATCCTCAATGTTTATGCGATCAGATGCCTCAGCCAGGGCATACATATATTGAACCAGTTTGTCGTGTGTTATATGCCATTCACCTACCTGGTGCCTGATTATTGATTCCGGCGTTGGAATGGCCGGGTTATAAGTTGAATGTTCCGGTAAATAATAAGACAGCTCAACTTTGTTTTGGGAATTGACTGAGCTGACAATCAAAAAACAAAGGATGATAAGTTTTTTCATATTAAATATGGTTAGAGTATAAATATAAAAAAACCGCCTGAAAAATAAGGCGGTTTAATGTGTTTGAAAGTGTGATTTAAATATCTTCAAAATTGACGTCCGTAAAACTATCGGGCGTTGAAGGGGATTGATCGGGTTCGTGATTGGATTGCGCATCCTCTTTTTTAAAGTCTTTCTGGTGGCGCTCGCTGATCACTTCTTCACCCTTCTCATCGATTATAAAATCTGTCATTTCTCCTAATATCTCCCTGAATTCTGTAAAGTCTTCCTTGTATAGGTAGATTTTATGTTTTTTGTAATAAAACGATCCGTCTTCATTGGTGAACTTCTTGCTTTCTGTTATCGTCAGGTAATAATCTCCGGCTTTTGTTGCACGGACATCAAAAAAATAAGTGCGTCTTCCGGCTCTTAAAACCTTCGAATGTATTTCCTCTTTCTCCAGCATATCGTTATTACTCATAATGTTTTGGTTAGGTTTATTTTATTTATTGATGAATCAAAAATCTAAAAAAAAAGAATAGCAACCAACAAATTAGGATATTTCTTTTTCCGATAACTGCTTCTTATACAGCTCCTGGTAGTAACCATCGATATTGATTAGCTGTTCGTGTTTTCCCTTTTGAATCACCTTACCGTGATCGAGTACGATAATCTGGTCGGCATTTTTAACAGAGGAGATCCTATGACTCACTATTATGGTAGTTTTTCCCAGGGTAACCTCTTCAAGATTGTTTAAAATATTCTCTTCAGTCTCAGTATCAACGGCCGATAAGCAGTCATCCAACAGCAGGATATTCGGATTTTTAATGATGGCCCTTGCGATCGATACCCTTTGTTTTTGACCACCGGACAAGGTTATTCCACGCTCTCCCAGTATGGTATTGTATCCGTCATTGAAATTGATGATATTTTCGTGAACCTCAGCCCGCTTTGCCGCCTGAATGACATCCTCTTCTGAGGCATCCAGTAGTCCGAACTTTATATTCTCTTTTATGCTTTCTGAAAATAAAAAGGCGTCCTGGGGAACATAGCCGATACTTTCTCGAAGTGTTTTTAAATGAAGTTCTTTAATGGGCTTGCCATCAACGAGGATTTTACCTTTTTCAATATCATATAGCCTTCCGATCAGATCGAGTACAGTTGATTTTCCGGATCCTGTTTTCCCAATTATAGCAAGGGTTTCGCCTTTTCTTAGTTTGAATGACAAGCCGTTAAGCGCAGTGATATTCGTATCAGGATAGGTAAAGCTAACATTCCTGAATTCAATATGGCCTTCAATAGGTGTGATCTCAGAACTCAGGTCCTTTATCTCGGGATCTTCTTTTAAGAATTCATTGATACGTTTCTGTGAAGCTTCAGCCTCCTGCACCAACGAGGTAACCCAACCTATCGCAGTAACCGGCCATGTTAACATATTCACATAAATGATGAATTCGGCAATTGTGCCAATACTGTCTATCTGACCGTTTATATATTGTTTACCTCCCACATAAATCACGATCAGGTTACTCACTCCAATAAGTAGAATCATCAATGGAAAGAACAGGGCCCTTATTTTAGCCAGGTCTATTTGTTTTTGCCGCTGTTCTTCCGAAAGGGTTTCAAAGGCAGAATTGGTAGGACCTTCAATGTTGTAGGCTTTAATAACCGATATGCCGCTGAATGATTCCTGGGTGAAGGTCGATAACTTAGCCAGGTATTGCTGAACTATCGTACTTTTCTCATGGATGGCCTTACTCAAAAAATAGATGGCAACCGATAAAACAGGTAGTGGTATCACGGTGTAAAGGGTCAATACTGGTGCCTGGTTAAACATGTAAATGAGTGCCACGATAAACAAGGTGATCATATTCATCGAATACATGATCGCCGGTCCGAAATACATCCTTACTTTCCCGACGTCTTCACTTATACGGCTCATAAGATCGCCTGTGCGATTTGCTTTGTAGAACCCTAGGGATAACCGTTGATACTGTTCGTAAATTTCGTTTTTGAGATCGAACTCAACAAAGCGGGAAACATTTATAATGGTTTGTCTCATCAGGAAGGTAAATGCTCCTGCAATCAGCGCAGCACCGAGAAGGTAACTGATATTTAAGATCAGTTCCGACCGAAATACTTCGGCACTAATTTGTTGCTTGTATCCCTTTTCAACTATGTCGACCGATCGACCAATTAAACGTGGTGTGAACAGGGCAAAAATCTTTGCTCCGATGGTGATTAAAATACCCAGAATTAACCGGGTTTTATATTTTGCGAAATATTTATTGAGATATCGAAGTTCTTTCAAAAATCAGTTTCGTTTAATTATTAACAAATTATCGACTTTTGCACCAATAAATTGCGTATTACTCAATTAAGGTCTATTTTTGTCATGAAAAATTACATAATTCATAAATTTACGAACTATTTAATCTTTGTAATATATGATCACGAATACCATTTCTGCACATGAACTCAAAAAAATGCCTCCTGTATTTGGTCAGCTTTCATTCGATGACCACGAGCAAGTCGTTTTTTGCAACGACAAAGATACAGGTTTAAAAGCAATTATAGGTGTACATTCAACCATTCTCGGGCCTGCCCTGGGTGGGACAAGAATGTGGGATTATCCAACTGAATGGGATGCTCTAAATGATGCGTTACGACTTTCTCGTGGAATGACCTTTAAAGCGGCTATTACCGGACTGAACTTGGGTGGCGGCAAGGCCGTTATTATCGGAGATTCAAAAAAAGATAAAACTCCGGAATTGATGACCCGTTTCGGGGAATTCGTTCATTCCTTAGGTGGCACATACTATACAGCCGAGGATGTTGGCATGGAAACCGCTGATATGGATCTTATTCGTGAAGTAACGCCCTATGTTACCGGTATATCTGAAGAAAAGGGAGGCGCCGGGAATCCTTCTCCTGTAACAGCTTATGGTGTTTATATGGGTATGAAAGCGGCCAGTAAATATCATTATGGCACCGATAACCTTAATGACCGACGCATTCTGGTTCAGGGGATTGGTCATGTGGGCGAGGTACTTGTTGACCTGGTTTCGAAAGAAGGCGCGCATGTAATTATCGATGATATAAACGAGGATAGGCTCAAGAATGTTAGTGAAGCCTATGGTTGCGAAATTTTCAAAGGGAGCGATATCTATTCCGCATCGTATGATATCTATGCACCATGCGCCCTTGGTGCGACAATAAATGATGATAGCATATATAAATTACAGGCTAAAGTAATTGCTGGAGCAGCTAACAACCAGTTGGCTTCCGAAGAAAAACATGGCCACATTTTAAAGGAACGCGGAATTATATATGCGCCAGATTTTTTGATTAACGCAGGCGGAATTATCAATGTATATGCTGAATTGGAAGGTTATGGTAAAAAGGAGATCAAGGAAAAAACAGAGAATATCTATAATACAACCCTTGAGATTCTTACAAAGGCAGAACGTCATGGTCTGACTTCGCATGAATCGGCCTTAAAAATAGCTAAATCGCGTTTAGCAGAACGCAAAGCACCGAAAAGCAATAAGTTTTAAAATTAATCTTAATTTTGCTATGTGAAGGATTCAAAGAATCCATTCGCTTTTTAAGTCAACATTAAGTTCTTTAACCATGCTGAACAGAAGACATATTCGTATTAAGGTTATGCAAATTCTCTATGCGTTCCGAGGTACGGAGAGTGATGATCTTAAGCGCTATGAACGCCAATTAGATCAAAGCATGGAGGGCATGTTCGATCTTTATATACTCATGCTTAATCTTCTAACAGAGATTCAAATCAAAGCCGAAACATATGAATCACTGAAAAAAGCGAAACTTCTGGGAACCGCTGATGATAAAAATCCGACTCTTAAATTTGCCGAAAACAGGCTCTTAAATCAATTAAGAACAAGTTTGAAGCTTCGGGAAGTGACAGCGAAAAGGCGTGTTCTGAATTGGCAAAAAGACGATGAATATGTCGATCTTATTTTCAGGGCCATGCTAAAAAGTGACAAGTATGTTTCCTATATGGCCAGTTCCACTTCTGATTATAAAGAAGACAGGCAGTTTATTTTAGATTTGTACAAGTCGGTTATTGCGCCAAATGAAAAGCTTTACGATTATCTTGAAGATCAGAAAATAACCTGGTTAGATGATGTTCCAGTCGTGAATACCGTTTTGGTGAAAATGTTAAAAAAACTGGGGCCTCATGATTCGGGCAATAAGCTTTTACCCGATTTATTTCGCGATGAAGAGGACCGGCAATTCGGAATTGATCTTCTTAACAAAACCCTGTTGAACTTAACGGCCTTGAACAACATTATCGAAGACAAAACAACGAATTGGGATAAGGACAGGATTGCTAAAATCGATCTGGTCCTGCTTCAGATGGCCATCTGTGAATTGCAGAAGTTTCCATCGATTCCGGTGAAGGTGACCATAAATGAATATTTGGAGATTGCCAAAGAATATTCAACGCCTAAAAGCAGTATTTTTATCAACGGGATACTCGATAAAATATTGAAGGAGTATGAAGCTAAAGGAACGTTAAATAAGGCGGGCCGCGGATTGATGTGATAAAAATTTAGTACATTTAGGCGCTTTAAGAATTAAACCTATTTTAATAACCACGTAGTTTATTTCGATAAACTCAAAAAATTAACATGATGAAAAAAGTAATTTTAGGATTAAGTGCCTTATGTATGGTAGCTTTTACATCTTGTAAGGAAGATGCCTCAAGTAAGATAAAATCCGAAAATGTAACCCAGGCAGCTGAACGAGATGCCACACCTGTAGAATTTCCTGTACTTGCATTCGACAAGTCAGAACATGATTTTGGTGAAATCGAAAATGGAACACCTGTAGAAACTGTATTCAGTTATACAAATACAGGTAAATCACCACTTGTGATTACCGATATCAAGAGTACTTGTGGATGTACTGTACCTCAGGATTGGAGTAAAGAACCATTAAATCCGGGTGAATCATCACAATTTACTGTGAAATTTAACGGCAAGGGTAAGAATAAGGTGTCGAAAACAGTTACTGTAACTGCAAACACTGAAAAAGGTAAGGAAACCGTGAAAATTACGGCTTTTGTTAAGCCTGACCCTAACGCTGAAGCCACGCCTCAGACTGTTGTTCAATAGATATAATATAGTCGGAGATTGGAAGGAATAGGCTCATTTGCCCCGTTTATTTTAATGTTTGTGGTGATCTATTTCTTTATGATCGCTCCTCAGATGAAACGGGCTAAGCAGGAAAAGAAATTTGCTGCAGAACTAAAACGAGGCGACAAAGTCATTACAAAAAGTGGTATCCATGGTAAAGTCGTTGAACTCAACGAAAAGGATAGCACCTGTATAGTTGAAACCTCGGCCGGACGAATAAAGTTTGAAAGATCGGCCATTTCAATGGAAATGAGCAAAAAATTACTCGCTCCAGCGACTAAGAAATAATAGAAAGCAGCTCATCGAGCTGCTTTTTTTATTTACGATTCATCTCTTACTCTTTGCTTAATAATTAATATCTTGGTGATCAACGAACCGAGATTTTTTTATGCGAATTATTGTAATTCTTTTAGCGTCTGTATTTTTCGCCTGTAATTCTGAAAAAAGCAATACGAAGTTGGAAGATCTTGAAGCCAAACTCGAATTTAAGTACAAAGCGCAATTAGGAGAAGGCGCCTTTTGGAATCATCGCGATCAAAATCTTTACTGGGTCGATATTCTTGATAATAAGCTTCATATTTATGATCCGCAGACCAAAAGGAATCGATCCCTGTTTACAAGCTCGATGGTAGGCACCGTAGTGCCGGCAACAGATTCTACAGCTGTCATCGCACTGGTTGATGGTATTTATATTATAAATACTATTAACGGAAAAGAGACGCGCCTTTCCGATGTTGAATCCGATATTAAAGAGAATCGTTTTAACGACGGTAAATGTGACCCGCTCGGAAATCTATGGGTGGGTTCCATGCATATGCCTGAGACGAGTCCCAATGGGAATTTATATAAGGTTGAAGCCAACGGAACGACTTCAAAAATGAAAGATGATATCACCATTTCAAACGGAATAGTCTGGACCTCGAATAATAAAACGATGTATTATATTGATACGCCGACACTACAGATAAAGGCCTTCGATTTTGATCCGGAAACAGCAACGATTACCAATGAACGCGTGGCCGTTCAGGTGTCAAGAGAAGATGGTTTTCCCGATGGCATGGCGATTGACGAGAACGATAATTTATGGGTTGGACTTTGGAATGGAAATGCGGTGGCACAGTATGATCCTTTAAGCGGAGCGCTGATGAGAAAAGTGTGGGTGCCTGCTCATAATGTTACGGCTTGTGCATTCGGTGGAGAAAACCTTGACATTCTTTATATCACCACAGCGAGCGTTGATATGTCAGTAGAGGAAATAAAAAAATTCCCTCTCGCAGGTTCTATTTTTAAGGTGAACCCTGGGGTAAGTGGCGTAAAAAGCGCATTTTTTGGTAAATAATAAGAGATTTTTCAGTTGGGAAATAAATTAATAATTGTCATGGGAGTAAGCGGTAGTGGAAAGACTACTATTGGCCAAAACCTAAGCAAAGAATTGAACCTTCCTTTTTACGATGCTGATGCCTATCATCCGAAGTCGAATATTGAAAAAATGGCTTCCGGTATGCCGCTTGATGATGACGATCGCTTGCCGTGGTTGAAGGCATTAAACGAAGAACTTAAATCGTGGAATAATTCCGGCGGAGCGGTGTTGGCATGTTCAGCCTTGAAAGAATCTTACCGGCAAGTTTTAAGCGCTGATCTAAAAGGGGTCGTCTGGATCGTTTTAAACGGGGAATTCGATACGATTAAAGATCGCATGACAGAACGAACCGATCATTTTATGGAAGCTGATATGCTGATGAGTCAGTTCGATGCTTTTGAAATCCCTGATTATGGTTTGCATATTCAAATTGATAAAGATCCACAAGACATGATCGATGAAATAATTAAAAGGCTAAATCCTCACAAAAGTCAATTGGGAATTATCGGCCTGGGTGTTATGGGGAGCAACCTTTCAAAGAATGCCATTGGCAAGGGACTGAGGCTTTCTGTTTTCAATCGTGATGAGGCCCATGAAAAAGGTATGGTGCAGGATTTTATTAAAGAGTATAAATCAAAAAACGTTTCGGGGTATACGGAATTGTCATCCTTTGTGGAATCGATTGAAACCCCGAGAATCATATTGATGATGATCAAAGCCGGAAATGCTATCGATTCTGTTTTATCGGATGTTTTGCCATTACTAAAGGAGAATGATGTCATTATCGATGGTGGTAATTCGTTTTATGAAGATACCGAACGGCGCATAATTCATGCGCTGCAAAGCCGGATCCATTTTCTTGGAATGGGAGTCTCGGGAGGCGCTTCTGGGGCTTTAAACGGACCGTCTCTTATACCGGGAGGCGCTAAACAGGCCTATGATTATGCTTCAAAAGTCCTGGCAGTTATGGCGGCAAAAGATAAAGATGGTAAAGCTTGCGTTGGGTATATCGGTAAGGGTGGTTCCGGACATTTTGTAAAAATGGTTCATAACGGAATTGAGTATGCCGAAATGCAATTGTTAGCCGAACTTTATGGGTTTCTAAGGTCGCACTATTCTAATGAAGAGATCGCTGAGTTATTTGAATCGTGGTCCTCAGAAGCCTGCGGCAGTTATTTGCTGGATATCTCTATCGATATTCTCCGTAAACGAGATGATGAAGGAGGATATATCATAGATCAAATTCGGGATACGGCAGGAAGCAAAGGAACGGGTAATTGGTCGGCCCGGGTCGGACTTAAACTTAATTCTCCGATAACGATGATACACTCGGCAGTTCATTTCAGAATGATTTCAGCCTTGCGAGATGGAAAAAAGACCACCCATCAAAACGTGGATAATTCACGAAAAATTGAACCAAAAATAAATTCGGAAATCCTTCAGCAGGCTTATCAGGCTGCGAGACTTCTTAATCATTATCAAGGCTTTGAACTCCTTAAAACGGCTTCTACAGAACATAATTGGGATCTGGATCTGGCTGAAATAGCGCGAATTTGGACCAGGGGTTGTATCATTCGTTCTACTCTTATGGATCAATTGTCCGAACTTCTTAAAAAACACAGGTCTATAATCGATTATGAGCCATGGTACAATCAAATAACAAATGCAGAAAACGCCCTTCAGGAGTTTATCAAAGCGTCACTGGCTAATCGAGTGGCTGTACCCTGTTTTAGTTCAGCACTCAATTATTGGCTGGCCTTTACAAGTGAATCCTTACCGACAAATTTAATCCAGGCACAACGGGATTATTTCGGAGGGCATGGATACCAGCGGATCGATGAGGCCGAGGATAAATTGTTTTATACGAATTGGGGCTAATGGATTATCAGTTACTACTTGCCATATCGATCGGAATCATAGTCTTGCTGATTTTAATCTTAAGATTTAAAATGCAGGCTTTTATCGCCTTATTGATTGCCGGAATTACTGTGGGTGTAATCGCCGGGATGCCACCAGTTCAAATAATCGACAGTATCAAAAACGGTATGGGCGGCACACTCGGATTTGTCGCAGTGGTTGTTGGTCTTGGTGCTATGTTTGGTGCCATCCTTGAGCAATCGGGCGGGGCTGAAGCCTTAGCCAGTTACTTGCTTAAGAAATTCGGAGAAAAGAACACCTCCATGGCGCTAATGCTTACGGGTTTTTTCATTGCCATTCCCGTATTTTTTGATGTTGGCTTTATTATTTTGGTTCCGTTGATTTATTCCCTTCAGCGGCGTACAAAGAAATCTTTGCTGCTTTATGCCATTCCTTTATTGGCAGGGCTGGCGGTTACCCATGCCTTTATTCCACCCACACCGGGACCGGTTGCTGTAGCCGATATTTTATCAGCCGATTTGGGTTGGGTTATTTTGATGGGTTTTATAACAGGTATCCCGGCGGCCCTGATAAGCGGCCCTGTTTTTGCAAAATATATTTCCAAACGAATTCATATTGAAGCTCCTGAAGTTGATAATATCCAGTCGGGAGAAAAAATCTTTCCTGGCGTAGGAGTAATCCTGACTATTATTGGCATTCCGATACTACTCATCGTAGCCAACACGGTATTGAATAGTCCGTTTTTTGATAATGTGAATTTGAGCATTGGAAATGAAAAATCTTTTTTTTCAATTGATCTCAAAGCATGGATGGGACTGATCGGTCATCCGTTTACTGCCTTGATATTGGCGAATGTTATTGCCTGGTATGTACTTGGGATAAGGCGGGGAACTACACGCGCTGAACTTCTTGAGATATGTACCAAGTCACTCGGACCAGCCGGTATAATTATACTGCTTACCGGTGCCGGAGGTGCATTTAAACAATTGCTAGTAGATACCGGATCGGGAGAAATGATCGCCGGTTACTTGAATCAGAGTGGAATGAATATTTTTCTATTTGCCTTTATTTTAGCAGCTATGGTAAGAATTTTACAAGGTTCTGCCACTGTTGCTATGATAACAGCTGCGGGTATAGTTGCTTCACTTGTCATTGATATGAACCCGCTCGAAACTGCATTGCTGGTGATAGCGATTGCTTCTGGTGCCTCAATTTTATCTCATGTAAATGATAGTGGATTCTGGCTGGTTAGCAAATACCTAGGGCTGGATGAAAAACAAACCTTCAGGAGCTGGACCATTATGACAACCATCCTCGCATTGACAGGCCTCGCCATGGTCTCATTATTAAGCTTGTTTGTTTAACAATTTTTGTATTTGTCGTTAAGTCCGATGCCCTGTTCAATCATCGGAAGAATTTTAACAAGCCGAGAGGCCTTTGTTGCGTCCCTCCTGGCGGATCCGATATATTCGCAGTATTCCCTTTGCTTGTAACCCGTTAATTTGCTGAAAGCCTCCTTTATTTTTTTATTTTGCTCGAACATTTCCTTTAATTCCAGGGGAAGAATTGTTTCTTTTTTTCGTCGATCGGGTTTTACTTCCAAGCCCGCTTTCTGATTTGCGATGGCCTCCTTTAAATACTGTCTCACCTTATCAACCTGAATATCATTATGGGTATTAAAGATCATCTGTCGCATGGCTTTTGTCTTACCGTCCTGGGCATTTCTCAAAAGATTGTGTTCATCCTTTAAAAAAACGCCATTAAAAAACCAGATACCGAAATGGTTTTTAAACGCACCGATGCCACATACATTTTTCCCATTAATGGTGTAGGTAGGGATACTCCATTTTATGGTTTCTTCCATTTCAGTAGCGATCATAAGCTTTCTCAAGATCTCTAAGCCTTCTTTAAATTTATCATGGGATTCAATATACTCCTCAACCGAATTAACTTTTTCCATAATCATTTTTTTACCAGGTCCCGGCGTAATCCAGATTGTGACCGGATTTAAATTTAAGGTAATCAAATTTTCGCTTGATGATCTGTTTTATATGAAGATAATCATGTGCTAACCAATTGTTTATATAATAACCCGCAGTCATTTTGCCCAGCTTGGGATGGGTAAAAAATAGATTCCAGTCGGGAGTGTTAAGCGATTTTAACCAGTTTAAAGAATCTGCTCTTTCCTTGGAGAATTCAATTCGCTTAATCTCAAAATCCTGATCCATATAGCGATGTTCGGTAACCCAGTTTAATGGATTGAATGGTGGTGGAATCACTCCGGGCTTTTCAAGAATAAATTTTGCTCTAAATCGAAAATCAAGGCGTTCCTCATCAACCAAATGACATAAGATCTCTAACATACACCAGGATTCAGGATCGGGTTTCCATAGTTTCATATCATCATCGATCCCATCGAGTAGAGATTCAAAGGTCGTTTTATTGTTTTGAAGTTGTTCAATGATTAATTTCAGATCAGTCATTTTTCTCCCTATTTGCAGTTATTTCAGCTATTTTACAAATAACCTCTGTTGCCCTTACCATGCTTTCAACAGGGACATATTCAAATCGACCATGGAAATTATGACCGCCGGCAAAGATATTTGGGCAGGGCAGTCCCATATAGGAAAGCTGAGAGCCATCTGTACCGCCGCGAATTGGTTTGATGATGGGTTCTATACCCAGTTGTCGCATCGCATCTTCAGCGATATCGACGATGAACTTTACCGGCTCAACCTTCTCTTTCATGTTAAAGTATTGATCTTTAATTTCTACCGTTATAATGTCCTTACCATATTTTTCATTTAGTTCTGACGCAACTTGAAGCACGAGTTCTTTTTTTGCTTCGAACTTATCCCGGTCATGATCCCGGATGATATATTGCAGGGTAGTTTCTTGTACTTTTCCGTCGATCTGGTGAAGATGAAAAAACCCTTCATAGTGTTCGGTATGTTCAGGACGCTCCCTGGATGGAAGAGCATGAATAAACTCTGAGGCGAAGTACATCGAATTGACCATTTTGCCTTTGGCATAGCCCGGGTGAACAATACGCCCCTTAAAAATCACTTTTGCCGCGGCAGCATTGAAATTCTCATATTCGAGTTCGCCGATCTGACTTCCATCCATGGTATAGGCCCAATCAGCTCCAAATTTCTTAACATCAAAATGATGAGCACCCCGGCCAATTTCTTCATCGGGCGTAAAGCCAACTCGTATTGGTCCGTGCTTGATCTCAGGATGCTTGATAAGGTATTCCATAGCTGTAACGATCTCACAAATACCAGCCTTATCATCGGCGCCAAGAAGTGAGCTGCCGTCGGTGGTTATAAGGGTTTGACCTTTGTAAAGCAAAAGATCTTCGAAATAATCCGGAGAAAGAACAATGTTTTTCTGCTTATCCAGCACTATATCCTGTCCATCGTAATTCTCAATGATCTGCGGGTTAACGTTTGAGCCGGAAAAATCTGGTGAGGTGTCGAAATGCGAAATAAATCCAATGGTTGGAACCTCATGATCGACATTGGAAGGTAAGGTCGCCATGATGTATGCTTTGTCATCTATTGACACATCAGTCATGCCTATTTCCTTTAATTCTGTTGCCAGCTTCCTGGCCAAATCCCATTGTTTTTCGGTGCTTGGAGTAGTTTTGCTTTCCGGGTCACTTTCTGTATCGATCGTCACATAACCGATAAACCGATCGATAATTTGTTGTTTTTCAATCATATTTGAAGGCGTATCATCTCAAAAATAGACAACGAAAATTGAAGTGGCAAGTCTTGCCAAAGAATCTTTTTACTTCATTAGAAATCCTTTATTTTTACAACTAAATTCTACAGATGTACAAGTACGTATTACGGCCAATTTTATTTTGTTTCGATCCTGAAAAAGTACATCATTTAACCTTCTCAATGGTTCGTTTCTTGCTTGGAATTCCCGGATTGAATTCCTTGATAAAATCCTATTATTCAATTAAGGACGAACGTCTGCAACGTCGGATTTTTGGATTGAAATTTTCGAATCCGGTGGGTTTGGCTGCCGGTTTTGATAAAGATGCCAAATTATTTAAAGAGCTCAATGCCTTCGGATTCGGGTTTATTGAGATTGGAACTGTAACACCTAAACCACAGGCCGGAAATCCAAAAAAGAGATTGTTTCGATTAAAGCAGGATTCGGCTATAATTAACCGTATGGGTTTTAATAACGAAGGTGTTGAAGCAGCGGTAAAACGTTTAAAAACGAATAAAAATGTCTTGATAGGCGGTAACATAGGTAAGAATAAAACAACACCAAATGAAAATGCCGTTGAGGATTATCTGATCTGCTTTAATGCCCTTCATCCCTATGTGGATTATTTCGTGGTTAATGTAAGTTCACCGAATACGCCGAATTTAAGGGCGCTTCAGGATAAAGAACCCCTGACCAATCTGTTGAACACCTTGAAAAAAGAGAATTCCAAATTTGAGTCTCCAAAGCCCATTTTATTGAAAATTGCGCCCGATTTGAGTGATGATCAACTGCTAGACATTATCGAGATAGTAACAGAAACTGGAATTGCTGGAGTTATTGCAACCAATACCACCATTTCGAGAGATGGACTGGTTTCTGGCAACAAAGAAGAGACAGGTGGACTCAGTGGTAAACCCCTAAAAAACAGGTCGACCTACGTGATTAAGTTTCTTGCCGAAAAGAGTAATAAAGCCTTTCCGATCATCGGAGTTGGCGGAATCCATTCGGCAGAGGATGCACTTGAAAAATTACATGCAGGTGCCGATTTGGTTCAATTGTATACAGGTTTTATTTACGAGGGACCTACCTTGATTAAACGCATCAATAAAAAAATTCTTTCCGAAGGAATTTAATTCTACTTCAAGACAAGTTTCCGAGTGGAAACCGAACCGTTTTCATGCTGAATCGCGATCAGATAAAGTCCCGAATTTAAACCATTTCTGTTAACGGGAAAATAGGTGTCATTCGATAGTGGGGTTAATTCCGAAACCCGGTTTCCTATCATATCATAAATGGAAATTCGGGCGATATCATGCCCTAGCGGGTTGTAGATATGGATCACATCAGTCACTGGATTAGGATATATACGAACAGATCGATCGAAATCAGATTCAGGCACATTTAAAACCTCATCAAGCATTATGGTCAAATAGCCGATTCGCTGATCATTGAATGGTGTCATGTTTACCCTGCTGAAAATATCGACCTGGGGATTTGAATCAGGATTGCTGGTGCTATACGTTGTCCCGTCCTCTGTACCGGCATCATACACAAACATATCAGTCGTGACCATCGGCTTCCAATTGCCACCGGTATCGAGTAAAGAAAAACCAGACACTCCAACAAACCAGTCCGGACTCGGGGCGACCATTGAGGCCAGTGTAAGTAAGGGAAAGTCGGAGGATACGATAATGTTGCTTAAGGTGGCACTGCTTATCGCCGCAAACGGACTGAAAGTTGCCTGCAACCATTGATCGGCATCACCATTTCCAATGGCCGTATTCACCTCAGAATTGAAATTTGTATTACTTCCCAGTTCGGCGACATCCTCGATCCCTTGAGTAGCAAGTTGGCCGGGTTCCCAAAATGTGATGTTGTTGTTATGGGTCGCTCCGACGAGGTCAGACCAATGGGCAGATCCCGGAAGGGTTCCATGATCTGTCGAGTTCCAGGTGCTTGTAAATGTAAAAGTATAACGAGCCATCGATTGCGACAATACCAGTTGAACTGCCAGGAGAATAAGAATGATTGAAAGGAGAAGTGTAGTTTTTTTCATGGATCTATTTTAGGGTTAGTTGGAAAGTATGAATATTCCTTACAGGAAATTTCACAATAATGTTATTTTTATCAAAATATTTTTCTGGAAACCGAACTGCTTATATCATTCACACTCGCATCAACGGCATTGGCTGTTTCACCGGGACCGGATAATATTTTTGTCCTTATACAAAGCCTGACAAATGGTCGATTGTCAGGTATAGCTGTGGTACTCGGACTTATGACCGGATGCCTTGTGCACACTACCTTTGTGGCCTTCGGTGTTTCTGCTCTGATCAAAACTGATGAAACCCTATTCTTCATCTTAAAATTGATCGGAGCCTGTTATTTGTTCTTTTTAGCCTTTAAGGTATGGCGCTCCAGTGCGCATTTGGAAATTAAAGGGAAGGGGATAAAAAAATCATATGCCGGACTGTTTAAGCAAGGATTTATAATGAATGTGGTTAACCCGAAGGTGTCTGTTTTTTTTCTGGCTTTTTTTCCCGGATTCCTGTTTAGTGAATCGTTAAATCCAATCCTTCAGTTTTATATTCTAGGATTTATTTTTATGCTGGTAACCTTGATCGTTTTCTCCGGAATCGCCTTGCTATCAGGAACTATTGCTGAATTCACGAAGGGCCACAAACGTACAGGTTTATTTTTTAAATGGCTTCAAATTACTGTTTTCATAGGGATCGGCATTATTATTCTCCTATCGGAAAAATAACATTACATTTATGCTGAAATTTTCGGATTATCATGTCAGAATCGGTTAAGATCATAGAGTGCCCGAGAGATGCAATGCAGGGCATAAAAGATTTCATTCCAACAGAAAAGAAGGTCCAATATTTACAGGCCTTGCTTCGCGTTGGATTTGATACAGTAGATTTCGGGAGTTTTGTCTCGCCCAGGGCAATACCTCAAATGGTTGATACTGCGGAGGTTCTTGCACAACTCGATTTGAGTAAAACGACAAGTAAGTTACTTGCCATAATCGCTAATCTAAGAGGGGCAGAGTATGCCTGTAAGTATGAGGCTATTGATTACCTGGGATATCCATTTTCAATTTCTGAGAATTTTCAAATGAGAAACACCCACAAAACCATTGGACAGTCAGTGGATATTTTGAAAGCGATCATAGAACTGGCATCGAAATCCGGCAAGCAAGTCGTGGCCTATTTATCGATGGGATTTGGCAATCCGTATGGCGACCCCTGGAATGTTGAAATTGTAGCCGATTGGACTGAAAAGCTTCATAAAATGGGAGTTAAAGTATTATCATTGAGTGATACAATAGGCAGCTCTGATCCTAAAACTATCGAATATTTGTTTTCAAATCTTATCCCGCAATATCCGCAGATCGAATTTGGCGCTCATCTGCATACCACACCTTCAAAATGGTTTGAGAAAGTCGATGCCGCCTTTCATGCCGGTTGCAGACGATTTGATGGTGCTATCCAGGGTTTTGGTGGATGCCCGATGGCGAGAGATGAACTCACGGGAAATATGCCTACCGAAAAACTACTTAGTTATTTCACAACACACAAGATCGATCATGGTTTACAAGCCTTAAGCTTCGAAAGTGCTCATAATGAAGCCACTAAAATATTTAGCAAATACCATTGATTCCCGCTGTTAATTATTATTAAAAATTTGTTTAAACAGACTTTGAAAAAAGATGAATACAGCATACATTTGCTCCTCTATTTGTAATTAGTCTAAATAAAAATAATGAGATACTTCCTCTTATACGTTATCTTATTTTCTTGCTTTATTCTTCAAGCTCAAACCGTAAGTCAGGATACCAGTGCCACGCGTAATCAGCAGCGAAATGCTGCACAAAATATTTTAAACGGAACGAATTCCAAAGGGATAACTCTGGGTGCCTATGCCGAAGTCCATTACAACCAACCGGAGGCCCTCAACGGTGAACTGGATGTTCACCGGATTGTCTTGTTGATGGGATATAAGTTTAGTGATCGTGTTCAGTTTGTAACAGAGATCGAATATGAACATGTTAAGGAATTATATATTGAACAGGCTTTTTTAAATTACAATTTAAACCGAAGTTTTAATATTCGAGGTGGGCTGATGCTCGTTCCCATGGGGATTGTTAATGAGTATCATGAGCCGACGACCTTTAATGGGGTGGAACGCCCCTTTGTAGATAAAAGCATTGTTCCATCCACATGGCGGGAAATCGGGATTGGTCTTACCGGAACTTTCGATGATTTATCAATGCGTTATCAGGCCTATCTTTTTAATGGATTTGCCTCGGTGAATGACGATAAAGTTTTAGGAGGTTCAAACGGACTTCGAAATGGGAGACAAAAGGGAGCCGAATCAATAATCAATTCGCCAAATCTGTCTTTTAAAATTGATTATTACGGACTTCCCGGACTACGGATTGGAGCCTCCGGTTATTTTGGGCGTACCCAGGCTGAGAATGATTTACAATCTATCGCAGGATCCGATGTCGGGATCAGCATGTTTGGATTGGATGCGCGATATATAAGAAAGCGCTTCTCTGCCCGAGGTCAGTATATCCATGCTTTAATTTCAGACAGTAATCTCTATAATAGTCTGAATGCGGCGGACCTGGGTTCGGAATTGAGAGGGTGGTATCTGGAAGGCGCATATAACCTTCTGCCAACTTCTAAACAGCAGAGATTAGATGCATTTGTTCGTTATGAAGATTACGATACCCATGCTGCAACTGCTGAAGCGGGAATAGACAAAAATTCAGCGTTCGACAGAACAGCGTTGACATTCGGATTATCATATCACGTTGCTCTTGGCGCGGTTGTTAAGGCTGACTATCAGATTCTGGATAACGCTTTTCAGGGATCAACGCTCCCCAATCAGTTTAACTTTGGTTTCGGAATATGGTTTTAAACGTGTTTAAGTCCGGTTTTTTAATGCTGCTGTTACCGCTATTAATGCTTTGTATGAAGCATCAGATCAATGATCTTCCTAAGAAAATTCAGAAAAAGGTAGATAAAGAACTGAAAGCGACTTTCGAGGGTCAGTCAACATCACTTATTTCCTTCCTTATCGACACTGAAATTCAAAAATCGCTTGATGCACCCTTTGGGGATAGTAATTTTTTTAAAATTCAAAGCGAGGCTGATAAAACAATCGGTTATGCCTATATAGGCAGCTCACTGGGTAAAACGGATATGTTCGATTACCTTATCATCTTTGATAAAGAGCTTTCTATTCTCAGGTCAAAAATATTGATATACCGGGAGGACTATGGCGGTGAGATTGGCAGCCGGCGTTGGCTGAAACAATTTGAAGGAAAATCGTTTAATTCAAGAATACTGGATAGCGGAGATATCATGGCTATTTCGGGAGCCACAATTTCGGTAAATGCCATGACTGCAGCAGTAAATGATGTACTCTACTCACTAAAGAATCTTAAAGAAAAAGGAATATTTGAATGATGCCTGACAACCGACTTAAAGATTTAGGAAGCGATGTTAAATTTCTTATTGTGGCATTCCTGGTTGTGCTTTCGATCGGTTTTTACTCGGGAATACTGTTTGTTGATCATACAACATCTTCTAGTCCAAACGGGATTGTGGAAAATTATTTGGGCAATGAGCAAGATGAAAATGCCAGCATTATGAAATTTCGAAAGAGCGAACGTGAAATGCTGAGTTTAATTCATGGTCATGTTTTATCGATGGCCTTGATATTTTTTGCCCTCGGTTTTTTGGTTTCCATGGCAGAACTAAATAAATTCTGGAAACGCTTTCTAATCCTCGAACCATTTTTCTCAATCGTGTTGACCTTTGGAGGGATGTATCTGTTATGGAAGGGCATGAACTGGATGACTTATATCATCATGTTGTCGGGAATTGTCATGACTATGGTATATACGGCATCGGTAATTATTGTACTCTGGCAAGTGGCCTCAAAAACATCTGAGTAAATGAACCCACCTGTTTCTTATTTTTTCTGGAAATATTTGATCATAAAAGCCTAACCCAGTAGTTTCATTGCCATTTTTGATGTAATTTAGTGGCTCAAAAATTTTCTGAAAATGAATACATCTATAGAGAAGCTTTTAAACGATCAAATCAAGTACGAAGCCAAAGCGTCGATGCAGTATTTAGCAATGGCGTCATGGGCTGACGAAAATGGATACAATGGTATCGCAGATTTTTTCTACAACCAATCTGTAGAGGAATTAGACCATATGAGGAAACTGGTTCGCTTTGTAAACGAGCGCGGCGGGCATGTTATTATTCCTGCCCTTGATCAACCGGTGAGTTCATACGATTCGTTGAATTCCTTATTTGAATCTTTTTTGAAAAGCGAAGAATTTGTTACTGATAAAATAAATCATATTATCTTCGAATGTCTGCAGCATAAAGATTATAACGTACATAATTTCATGCAGTGGTATGTTACCGAGCAGTTGGAAGAAGAGGCAACAGCCAGGTCACTACTCGATAAACTCAATATTATCGGTGATGATAAGTCCGGTCATTACCTGTTCGACCGGGATATCAATGATATAGCAACGGAAGCTGCACCTCCGGCTTAATTTTTTAGCCCATGACGCCTTGAATAAACAGAGAGACGTTCCGCATCTTATTTTGTTAACATCGGTCAATGTTAATTATAACCTTGGCGGTAAAGAAAAATGCTGCAAAAACTTTAAGCAAAAGAACAAGTCACGTTGTGTAGATTGCCCTCTTGGTTAATCGGCTTTGATCAATTGTTTTTTAGAAGGGTTTACAAAATACAAGAAATAAATCGTTCCAAGAAAACTCAATATGAAGTAAAATGCCATGATGATAGGGCCTGCAGAAATGTATGTGCCAAGTCCGAACCAATCAGCCGTCTGAAAAATCACACCAAAACCTATAATGAATTTCAGGCCTTCTGCGATCAGGGCATGTTTATCTTTATCCATTAAAGATGTGTAGGCATAGATACCCACAAAAACTATTAATCCATATAGTAATAAATTAGGAAGTCCGATCGACTTATAATTATAGAACATGAAGAGCAGCATGGCCAGTGAAAAAATCAATTGGAAGATCGACCAATAGGCCAATCCCTTTGACGGGTTTGATTTATACTTATCAAAATTAAAGGGATCTTCAATAATTGGCCTGGGATATTTGTTGGCAACATCAATTGGTCTCCAACCGGTTGGCATAAACCAAATCCGAAATTTATCTAACCAGTTTTTAGTCCGCCATGCATCGACGCACAACCTCCAGATATGTTGAAAATTAATTAGAATGGGATTCCATGTTCGGGCCGGTTTAAGCACCCCATAAACAGGAGGAACATTGTCTAATTCTTTCTGAAACGTTCCGAAAATTCTATCCCAAACACAGAATATTGCGGCCAGATTTTTATCGATATATTCCGGGTTGATGGCATGATGAACCCTATGCTGGGAAGGTGTTACCAAAATATATTCAATAATGCCTAATTTCCCGATGTGCTGGGTGTGATACCAGAATTGGGCGAAGAGATGAATCGGTGCCAGCAAGGAGATCACCTCATGAGGTACACCGAGTATGGCGGCGGGAAACAAAAGAATGGGAAAATAACCGATGAGGTTTGAAATGGATTGCCTCAAAGCACAGGCCAGGTTGAATTCTTCACTGCTGTGATGTATCACATGCTGGTTCCAAAAAATATTGACCTTATGGCTCAATCTGTGATTCCAGTAACTTCCAAAATCGATAGCAATGAATGCTATTACATAAACAAGCATGCTGGACTCGATTTTATATATGGCCAGATGTTCTAATAAGTACGGATACGAAACTATTATTAAAACCAATCCAAGAGAATCTTTGATGATATTGGTCATGCCCGAACTCAAACTTGAAATGGTATCCATCAGGCTGTGTTTTTGTTGTTTAACAAAATGACCGTAACCCACTTCGATAAGCATGAGGATCACAAAAAAGGGAATTGCATACAATAGTGCATTGGCATAGGTTTCCATATGAGCTATTTCTGTTTAAAAATAAATATTTCTAATCACTTAAAAAAGCGTATATTTACATGCAATTAAAGCGTAATTGCGATGACATCTCACCTTAAAAAGATCGTTGGCGAAGGCCTGACTTACGACGACGTTCTTCTCGTTCCAGCTTATTCTCAAGTTCTTCCTCGTGATGTAAATATCAAGTCGAAATTTTCGAGAAATATTTCATTGAATATTCCTATTGTATCAGCCGCCATGGATACAGTAACCGAAAGCAGCATGGCAATCGCGATGGCCCGTGAAGGAGGAATCGGTGTATTGCATAAAAATATGACTATTACCCAGCAAGCCGAAAAGGTTAGACGGGTGAAACGAGCAGAAAGCGGGATGATCATTGACCCCGTTACTTTACCACTTTCGGCAATTGTACTTGATGCAAAGCAAAATATGGCAGAACATAAGATCGGTGGTATCCCGGTGGTTGATGCAGACGGAATTTTAATGGGCATTGTGACCAACAGGGATCTGCGATTTGAAAAGAACAACAAGCGTCCCATTACCGAGGTTATGACAAGTGAAAACCTTGTAACCGCAAAGAAAGGGACATCATTGCTCGACGCTGAAGAGATTCTCCAGGAGAATAAAATTGAAAAATTGCCGGTTGTTGATGAGGACAACAAATTAATCGGACTCATCACCTTTAGAGATATTACGAAAGTCACCCAGAAGCCTATCGCCAATAAGGATAAATATGGTCGATTGCGTGTTGCTGCCGCTATAGGTGTTACCGATGATGCGGTAAAACGGGCCGAAGCACTGGTAAAAGCCGGTGTTGACGCGATCATTATCGATACGGCACACGGACATAGTAAAGGGGTTGTAAAGGCCCTGAAAACAATAAAATCAAAATTCAATGGACTTGAGGTGATCGTTGGTAATATTGCAACAGCCGAAGCCGCAAAATTCCTTGTTGAGGCGGGAGCCGACGCGGTTAAAGTGGGAATTGGCCCAGGTTCGATTTGTACAACCCGGGTAATTGCCGGTGTGGGTTATCCGCAGCTTTCAGCTGTGATGGAGGTGGCATATGCTTTAGAAGATACCGGTGTCCCTGTTATTGCCGATGGTGGAATTCGTTATACCGGTGATATTCCAAAGGCTATTGCAGCTGGTGCCGATTGTGTAATGCTTGGTTCCCTTCTTGCCGGAACAAAAGAATCACCGGGTGAAACCATAATCTATGAAGGGCGTAAGTTCAAATCTTACCGTGGAATGGGTAGTGTTGAGGCCATGAAACAAGGGAGTAAAGATCGATATTTTCAAGATGTTGAAGATGATATTAAAAAATTGGTCCCTGAAGGAATTGTCGGCAGGGTCCCTTACAAAGGCGAATTATTTGAAAGCATTCATCAATTCGTTGGCGGACTCCGGGCTGGTATGGGATATTGTGGGGCAAAGGATATTCAAACCCTTAAAGATTCAGGACAATTTGTTAAGGTTACAACATCGGGAATTAGTGAAAGCCACCCGCATAATGTGATGATTACAAAAGAAGCTCCAAATTATTCACGTTGATTAAATTGCTCTGCCCGATAAGCAGATTTGATAAATTTCTAATGGAGATGGAACTCTATTGATCTTCGCTGACAGAAATTCCTTTTTCAGCAAAATTTTTAAAGTCATCAAAATACTTTTTTGACTGCTTTTTGAAGGCACCCGGCATAAGAAATGTCATTATTCTCAATGGAAGGGAAGACGCAATAAATTCACTTTTATTAATCCACTTGGTTTTACCCTCACTTGTTTCTTCAAAATAGTTTTCCTGGATATTATGCATGCCTTTGGTGTCGTAAGTCGCGTGAAACTCACTCGGAAACTCCCGTTTCGTGATCGTCTCGACCATATCCATTTGACGCTTTCCAAATTTATAGCTCAATCTCATTTTGGCACCCACTTCTCCCGGTGTGCCAGATTGATGTTCCACCCCGATAAGGCCACGCTGCCAATGCTTGATGTTTTCAACTGAATCAAGCTTATTGATAACCTCCTTGAGAGGCAGATCGATAATGGTTTCAATGGTGTATTTCATGACTTTTTACGGTGGAAATCAAATTTGTCAAATTCAAAATTGTCAGAAATATTACAGCTGGGGAAAGCTTATAATTCCTGCTTACTATTTAATTCTAGATTCTAAAAAGCCTATCTCGCGATTATCTTTAACGTTTTCTTAAATTCTTCGTTTTCGATCTTTAAGATAAATAATTGACCTTTATTCAATTGTAACCTGTTAATATATCCATCAAAAATTTGTTCATTTTTTAATGATACAATAGTTCTGCCAAGCATATCGTAAACGGAAACATTGAAAAATCCATCCAAGCCGTTTATTTTTAATTTTTCATTCAGGTAACTTATGTTTAAGTCAAGATAATTTGATTCATCAAGCCCAAGGGTATTGGAATAGGTACGGGAACCGGTATAGGTTATTGTTCCACCGCCTGGATTTCCGGGTGCAATACCGTCGCCATAACCTTCATCAGAGCTAAAAGCATTGGACGCATTTAAATATAGTCCGACAAAATCAAAGGAGTCAGAACTTGTTAAACCTAAATCACTCCAGTTAATGCTGAATGTGCATACTGCTTGATTCGCATCGATTAAGTCAGAATTTGCGGAGGTAATAAATACTAAGCCATTGTCCATTATCGTTCCAGTGCTAGGAATTGACCAAAGTCCACCAAAAGATGCATCAAGTCCGATAGCATGACTGGCTTCAAAACTTGCAGGAAAGGTAATCAGCGTGCTGTTTGAGAGGTCCTCATTAGAAATAGCCTTTCGTAAAGGATCAGCCTGATCAGCCACATTTCCATCAATCGTTGAACGGCCAGAAACTCCAGTATCAAAATATAGAACCAATGCATCAAAAAAACCGCCTGTACCTTTTGTCAAGGTAAATGTTATGGTTGTTCCATCATCATTAATATTTAAATTGCTTGATCCGATAACATCACCGAATCCGCTATTGCCATTACCCGAATAATCGGTTTGAGCAAAACCGAAGGAAACTAAAAGAGATGTGAGAAGAATGTAGATATGCTTCATATTATATGGTTTTTGAAAAGTAAAATTATAAAAAAAACATCACGATTTATAAATTGAACTAATCTATCATCGGTTTTTTATCAATAATTTTCGTTTTTTCAGTATCACAGACACTTTTTATTGACTAGAATCGTTACTAGGACGGACTTGAATTATAGTGTATAATTTGTATTTTTACCCCCTCTTGATCACAAATGTTATGAAAATTAAAATCTTATTCTTTTTACTAGCATCCGCCATATGTTTTAATGTGCATCCTCAGGATTATGAGCAGGATGTTTTATTTACGGTTGATGGAGATCCTGTGAAAGTGGGGGAATTTTTAAGAGTGTATAACAAAAACCTCGATCTTGTTAAGGACGAGACCCAAAAAAACATAGATACATACCTCGATCTTTTTATCAATTATTCTCTCAAGCTTAAAGAAGCTCGATTACTCGAATATGATAAAAAGCCTGAATACATTAGAGAGTTCAAAACCTATAAAAAGCAGCTGGCCAAAAATTATCTTACCGATAAGCGGGTAACAGAAGAACTGGTTAATGAAGCTTACGAGAGAATATCTAATGATGTTAAAGCAAGTCACATTCTTGTACGCTTGCCTGAAACAGAAACCGATACCATGGCCGTTTACAAACAAATGCTGGCCTTTAGAGATCGTTTGCTTCAGGAAGAATTCGAACAAATTCAAAAAGATTCCCATAATGGAAATACCGTTTTTGTTGAAGATCTTGGCTGGTTTTCGGGATTTAAAATGGTCTATGATTTTGAGAATGTCGCCTATAATACTCCGGTTGGAGAGGTTTCCCAACCATTCCGAACCCAATTCGGATACCATGTTTTAAAGGTGTTTGATAAACGTAAATCGAGAGGACGCGTGACTGTAGGTCATATATTCCTTTCGAAACAAAGTCCTGACAGTCTTGGTGATCCTAAAACACGGATACAGGAGATATACCGGTTATTTAAAAACGGACAAGCCTTCGAGGATCTGGCAAAGCAATATTCTGAAGATCAAGGCTCTGCAAAGCAGGGCGGACGCCTTAAAAGTTTTAAAAGCGGTCAGCTAAGTTCTGTGAAATTTGAAGACCGGGCATTCGCAATCGGAGAGATTGGAGATGTTACTGAACCTTTTGAAACCGATTATGGCTGGCACATCGCCAAATTATATGAAAAAGAACCTATAGGTTCGTTTATGGCAATGAAATCGCAATTGGAAGTCCGGGTGAAACGCGATTCCCGATCAGCTGTAATAAACAAAGCATTTCTCAATACCCTGAAAGAAAAATATGAAGTACAATCGGATATTGATCTGTCTTATTTTGTTTCAATTCTTAATGAAGATTATTTTTCCAGAAAATGGGTGGTGCCAACCGATTTGCCTGAAGATAAAATGTTAATACAGATTGGTAAAAACGTGTTAAGCTATAAGGATTTTGGTTCTTATCTTGAATCGGCACAAAAACGAATTCGCGAGAAGCAGTCCTATGAAGGGGTTGTTCAATCCCAGTTCAAGGAGTTTGTCAATGAAAGACTATTAGCCTACCATGAAGAAAACCTGGAATTCACAAATCTCGAATATGCCCAGATCCTGAAGGAGTATAGAGATGGTCTCCTATTATTTGATCTGATGGAAGATAAAATATGGAATGCGGTTAAAGATGACTCAACAGGTCTTAACAGATTCTATCAGTCCAATAAAGAAAGATATGTTCGGCCGGAAAGTGTCAAGGCAATTATGGTTTCCTCAATGAATCAGGACGTATTGCAAAAGGTTATTCCTTTTCTGAATAAAAACCAGGATATCGATGCGTTGCGATCCAAGTTTAAATCAACTGCTAAGGAACAGCTAATTATTACGCAGCAAACTTTCCAGAGTGGAACTTCAAAATTACCTGAAACCCTTGCGATAAAATTGGGTACATCGGAAATATTTAAACATAACGGGTCGTATCATGTTATTCGGGTGGATGAAATAATCCCTGAATCGATCAAGACCTTTGAAGAGGCAAAGGGGATTGTTATTAGTGATTACCAGGAATATACAGAGCAGAAATGGTTGGAAGGATTAAGGGATAAGTTTAGCGTTGAGGTCAATACCAACGTGATGGACCAAATTAAAGCGAATCTCGATAAGCGTTGAATAATAAACCGTACATAATAGTAATCATTGGTTTGCTTCTGGCTTCGTGTAATTTGATTGAGCGCGAAACCAACGGAACGCCGGTTGCAAGGGTTAATGATGTTTACCTGTATCAGGAGGATATCGCAACAATTATTCCGGATAATACTTCAGAAGAAGATAGTGTTCTTCGTGTAAATAATTTCATCGATCAATGGGCAACACAACAGTTGCTAATCAGTCAGGCCCAGATCAATCTTTCAGAAGAAAAACAATCTGAGTTTCGTGAACTGGTCAGGCAATATGAGGTTGACATTTTTACCAAGGCCTATATGGAGGCACTTGTCAAACAAAACATAGATACTACTGTAACCCTGAGCGAAGCAGAATCGGTTTATAATGATAATAAAGAATCATTCAGACTGAATGAGGAACTGATAAAATTCAGATATATTCAGGTAAATGAAAATAATCTTGATCTGGATGAGATCGAAGAACGGTTCAAACGATTCGATTTAGAAGATCAATATATATTGGATTCGATTTCCATTCAATTCAGGTCATTTTCATTAAATGATTCGATCTGGATAAAAGTCAATCAGGCCGTTGAGAAAATCCCGGCAATTAACCTTGAAAATAGAATTGAACTGTTAAAAAAATCTAATTTTATACAGCTTGAAGATTCATTAGGTTTATATTTGATGCAAATAAATGATGTACTGCTCAGAAATGAGACTGCACCTCTGGAGTACGTCATGCCAACCTTGAAACAAATCGTCATTAATAAGAGAAAAATTGAATTCATTAAACAGCTTGAAAGGGACATTACAAAGGATGCCATCGAGAACGGACAATTCGAAATATATGATTAGAATCAGCTTGATATTTGCATTTGTATTTCTTGTTAGCGGAACGCCTGTTATCGCTCAAGAGATTTTAAAGGATGAAGTAAAGGAAGAGAAAGAAGAAACCATGGCATCTCCCCAGACCAGGATGAAAATTGATGGAGTGGCGGCTGTGGTCGGTGATTTTGTAGTTCTGGATTCTGATATCGACCGTCAGTTTGAAATGCTGGAAGCCAGTGGTGCATCTACTAAAGATATTTCGCGTTGCCAGATGTTTGGGAAACTTCTTGAAGACAAATTATTACAACATCATGCCATTCAGGACAGTATCGAAGTTAATGATGCTGAAGTCAGAGCGAATGTCAATGCGCAGTTAAACGCTTTTGCCCAGCAGATTGGCTCAATGGAAAAGTTGGTAGCTTATTATAAAAAAGAAAATGAGCAGCAATTGCGTGACGAAATGTATGAGCTCAATAAAAATAATAGGATGGCGGCGATGATGCAACAGAAGATCGTTGAAGAACTTGAAGTTACACCTGAAGAGGTCCGCCAATTTTTTAAAAGCATACCTGAAGATGAACGCCCGATGTTTGGGACCGAGTTAAAAGTGGCCCAAATAGTTGTTATTCCTGAAACCACTGAAGCAGAAAAGCAAAAAGTAATCGATCGATTGAACGAGTACCGTGCAGATGTGCTTGACAACGGGGCAAGTTTTACTGTTAAGGCAACCTTGTATTCTGACGATACAGGATCGAAATCAACAGGTGGAAAATATACCTTGAATAGAACGAGGCCTCAAATGGTAAAAGAATTTCGGGACGTTGCATTCTCACTTCAGGAAGGTGAAGTATCTGAACCTTTTGAATCGATTTATGGGTATCATATCATTCAGCTTGAAAAGATCAGAGGTCAGGAATACGATGTCAGGCATATCCTGCTACGCCCAAGGGTTACTGAAGCAGCTATCAATAGTGCAAAAGAAGAAATTGAAAAGGTACGCGAGAGTATCATGAAGGGTGAGATCACCTTTGCCGAGGCGGCCAGGGAAGTCAGTGATGAAGAGGAAACCAAGTTTGAAGGCGGACTTCTGATTAATCCCGAGACCCAGGATTACAGTTTCGAACTCACCAAAATGGAACCGGAACTCTATGCTCAAATTCAGAATTTAAAGGCGAATGAAGTGAGCTTGGTTTATAAAGATTCAGACCGGGTTAATGATACAAAATTCAAAATTTTAATGGTCATGGATCGCGTTGATGAACATGAGGCCGATTTTGCCAAAGACTATTTGAAGATTAAATCCTTGTCGCTTCAGGAGAAACAATTAAAAGCAATTGAGAAATGGCAAAACGAAAAAATAGCTGAAACCTTTGTAAAGATTAATGGTGATCATCGGGATTGCGATTTCAATAGTAATTGGTTAAAAAAACAATAAAGAATGTCGGACGTAGCGGCTATTGAGCAGTTTGTAAAAAAGTTTAAAACCTTAAAAGAGGAAATCGCCAAAGTCATCGTTGGGCAAGACGAGGTTGTGGAGCAGGTTCTTATCTCTATTTTCGCGGGTGGTCATTCATTGCTGATCGGAGTACCCGGACTTGCAAAGACTCTCATGGTAAACACCATTGCCCAGGCCCTTGGTTTGGATTTTAAACGTATTCAGTTCACCCCTGATTTAATGCCGAGTGATATTCTGGGAAGTGAGATCCTTGATGAAAATCGTCAGTTTAAATTTATAAAAGGCCCTGTTTTTGCTAACATCATCCTCGCCGATGAAATCAACAGGACACCACCAAAGACACAGGCTGCCTTGCTTGAAGCGATGCAGGAACGTGCGGTTACCGTAGCAGGTCATCATTACAAATTGAATCTGCCTTATTTTGTATTGGCCACCCAAAATCCAATCGAACAAGAAGGTACTTATCCTTTGCCTGAAGCGCAACTCGATCGCTTTATGTTTGCAATTAATTTAGACTACCCCAGTTTTAAAGAAGAGGTCGATGTAGTTAAAGTAACGACTTCTGATGAGGTGGCTAAGGTCAATCCTTTGTTCACTGCAGAAGAAATATTGAATTATCAACATGTTATCCGACGTATTCCAGTAGCTGATAATGTTGTGGAATATGCAGTAGCGATGGTTACCAAAACCCGTCCTGATAGTGATACAGCAACCGACCTGGTTAAACAATATATCGACTGGGGCGCGGGTCCAAGAGCTTCTCAAAACCTTATTTTAGCGGCCAAAACCCATGCTGCGATTATGGGTAAATTTTCTCCCGATATTGAAAATGTCCAGGTCGTAGCAAACCCGATACTTCGTCATCGTATTATTAAGAACTATAAGGCCGAAGCCGAAGGTATTTCCGACGAAGCCATTATTAAAAGCCTGTTTTAAAAGGCTGGTCAAATTCCTTTATTTACCGATTTTATTATTGTGGAATAAATTTCTTTTGGGTGGAATTATCGCTCGAATATGGCTTAAGCAAAAATGTGATAAATAATAGTAAGTCGAATTTGCTTATAGCGCTATTGATTTCTAACTATTTTCTTCAATTAAGTGAAAATAATTCAATTATATTATATAAAAATGAGTATTTGTTAATAATAATTTAACGATATACCCATATTCCTGTTTATTTTCTAATTACAGTTAAAATTTGTATTTTTGCCTGACATTTATTTAAACCAAAAATCGAACAACTATGGCATTTGATATTGATATGATTAAATCGGTTTACAGCTCAATGGCTGAGCGTGTGGATACTGCTCGTAAAATCGTTGGTAAACCATTAACCCTTGCAGAAAAAATTCTTTATTCTCATCTCTGGGATGGGATGCCGACCAAAGCATATACAAGGGGAAAGAATTATGTCGATTTTGCGCCTGATCGGATCGCGTTGCAGGATGCAACGGCTCAAATGGCGTTATTACAATTTATGCAGGCTGGGAAAAAGAAAGTGGCAGTACCAACTACTACCCATTGTGATCACTTGATTCAAGCCAAGAATGGAGCAAGCATGGATCTTCAAAGCGCATTAAATACAAGTAATGAGGTTTTTAACTTCCTGGAATCGGTATCAAATAAATATGGTCTTGGATTTTGGAAACCCGGTGCGGGAATTATCCACCAGGTTGTCCTTGAGAATTATGCATTCCCAGGCGGTATGATGATTGGAACCGACTCGCATACGGTTAATGCCGGTGGATTGGGAATGGTAGCCATAGGTGTTGGAGGAGCAGATGCAGTTGATGTCATGGCCGGTATGGCATGGGAACTTAAATTTCCAAAACTCATAGGAGTTAAACTTACCGGGAAATTATCCGGATGGACGGCACCAAAGGATGTGATTTTAAAAGTAGCCGATATTCTCACTGTTAAAGGTGGTACAGGAGCTATTCTAGAATATTTTGGCCCGGGAGCCAAATCGATGTCATGTACAGGCAAGGGTACGATTTGTAACATGGGTGCCGAAATCGGGGCAACGACTTCGACATTTGGATATGATGAATCGATGGAACGATATTTACGAGCGACAGATCGTGTAGATGTTGCTGAAGCAGCTAATGAAATTAAGGATTATTTAACTGCAGATGCTGAGGTATATGAAAATCCCGAGCAGTATTTTGACCAGGTAATCGAGATAAACTTGACGGAGTTGATGCCACATTTAAATGGTCCGTTCACACCCGATTTGGCAACTGAAGTTGGAAAAATGTATGATAAGGCTACATCCAATGATTGGCCTCTTAAAGTTGAATGGGGATTGATAGGGTCATGTACAAACTCCTCCTATGAAGATTTGTCGCGGGCTTCTTCGATTGCACAACAAGCCCTGGATAAAGGATTAAAAACCAAGGCAGAATTCGGTATTAATCCGGGATCTGAGCAGGTTCGTTATACCGCTGAACGAGATGGAATATTGCAGGTTTTTGAGAAACTTGATGCGAAAATATTTACCAATGCATGTGGACCATGTATCGGACAGTGGGCGCGGTATGAAGATCCGAAGAATGCTCCTAAAAACAGCATTGTTCATTCCTTTAATAGAAATTTTGCCAAGCGAGCTGACGGTAACCCAAACACGCATGCTTTTGTTGCGTCTCCTGAACTTACGGCCGCAATAGCAATAGCCGGTAGACTGGATTTTAACCCGATAACCGACTCCCTGATCAACGAGAACGGTGAATCTGTAATGCTTGATGAACCAACTGGATGGGAATTACCTCCGAAAGGATTCGAAGTAAAGGACAATGGGTTTATCGCACCAAAGGAGGACGGAAGTTCGGTTGATATAGTTGTTGATCCGAAATCTGAACGTCTCCAACTCTTAACGCCCTTCGAGCCAATCGGTGATGAAATAAAGGGTGCCAAACTGCTCATTAAAGCACATGGGAAATGTACTACCGACCACATTTCGATGGCAGGTCCTTGGTTGCGATATCGCGGGCACCTTGATAATATCTCTAATAATTTATTGATTGGAGCAGTTAATGCATTCAATATGAAAACGAATTTCGTCAAGAGTCAGTTGGATGGTGAATATGATGGAGTACCTAATACCCAACGCGCCTACAAGGCTGCCGGAATTCCGACCATTGTTGTTGGTGATCACAATTATGGAGAAGGTTCATCACGTGAGCATGCCGCAATGGAACCACGTCATTTAGGTGTCGTTGCTGTTCTTGTAAAATCCTTTGCACGGATTCATGAAACAAACCTGAAGAAACAAGGTATGCTCGGACTGACATTCGTTAACGAGAGCGATTATGACCTGATCAAGGAGGACGACACCTTCAATTTTATCGATTTAAAAGAATTTTCACCAGGTAATCCACTAACCATAGAGGTCGTTCACGCCAATGGAAGTACTGATCATATAAAAGCGAATCATACCTATAATGAAGCTCAGATCGATTGGTTTAAAGCCGGTTCGGCATTAAATCTAATAAAAGCTGAGAATCAATAATCTGATTTTATCCAATACAAATTAAAACTCCTGCTTAATTTTTAGCGGGAGTTTTTTGTAAGTACTCCATTGTTTTTTCGACAATTAATCAAAAGCAGTTTAATAAAATGAGTTCGATCTGGTACTTCGAAGGATCCAATATTTTTAAAATATTGTGCCCGCATAAGTTCGCAGCCTATAAGGCGGACCATGATTTTAATTCTTATAAGAAACAAGACTACATTTATTTTGAAGATGACTCTGCCAATAAGATCTATCTGATTGAAAAAGGCAAGGTAAAGATTGGGTATTACACCGATGATGGAAAGGAGATTATAAAGGCCATTCTGACGAAAGGCGAGTTATTTGGTGAAAAGGCAATTTTGGGTGAAGACAGACGTACAGAATTTGCCCAATCAATCGATGACAGAACATCTATATGCCCGGTTGGGGTTTCAACACTTCATGACCTCATGCAAGACAATAAAACTTTCAGTTTGAAAATATACAAGCTGATCGGACTAAAGGTTAAAAAACTTGAACGACGCCTTCAATTATTGCTTTTCAAAGATACAAGAACACGGCTTGTTGAATTTCTTGATGAACTTTGTACAGAATATGGATATAATTGTGAGAAGACAGGAGACCAGGTTATAAATCATCCATACACTCAAAAAGATATTGCTTGCCTTATTGGTACTTCACGACCTACCTTAAACATTCTTCTGAATGAACTTCAACAGGAAAAATTCCTTGAATTCGAAAGAAAAAAAATTCGAATTTTAAAAAAATCAGCTTAGTGTTAGCCAGCTAACATTTATTCCTATCCTCTACAAGTAACTTTGAGCTTTTAATTTTAAAAGTTTAATTGTTATGTTTAGTAAATCTTTCTTTTTAACCGCATTATTTTCTGTAATTGTACTTTCCTGCTCTAATGATGATGACAATATGGTTGCAGTTATGCCAGATGCGGGAACCCTTTCAGGCGGTCCCTTCACATTCTGTATTGATGGACAGCCAGATAATGTAAATGGGATTTCATCAGATCCCAATGCAGAAGGCTCAAATAGCACATTCGTTATAACTGATGATTCTGGGAATATCCTTGGACTTCCGCCAAATGTCTTAGCTTTAGAAGGCGTCGATTTTGATGGAGCAGGTGGTGGAACTTGTCTCATTTGGTATTTACGATATGAAGAAGGTCTTCAAGGTGCTGAAGTTGGTATGAATGCCAATGACTTGCAGGGAGTTTTCGATTTGTCGAATTCAATTGAAGTCGTTAGAAACGCCCCTGATGGTGGGCAAATTTTAGGAGGGCCTTTTACTTTCACCATTGACGGTAATCCCGACAACGTGAGTGGAATTTCTCTTGATGGGAATCAAGCGGGCTCGAACAGTACTTGGGTAATCACAGATGATACAGGCAATATCCTTGGTTTACCACCAACTTTGGCAGATGTCGAAGGCGTTGATTTTGATGGGGCCGGGCCTGGTGTTTGCCTGATTTGGTATTTGAGATTCGAAGACGGACTTCAAGGAGCCGAAATTGGTATGAATGCCAATAATTTAAGCGGCTGCTTTAGTTTATCAAATTCAATTTCAGTGACACGAAATTGAGGCTTTAATAATTAACGCTTGATTGACGACCTAATTGAGTTACTATGTTAATAAAAATAGCGTGACTTCATAAAATGATTTCACGCTTTTTTAATCTTCGAAGGCTTTATTAAATCAGTGAAGTAAAGACAGATTAAGATCATTGAAAAAGCATAGATAGAGTCCTCTATTGGTATTGTAAACATCCTTATTCCCAGGTTTTCATCATTGTTGTACCAGACCACCTCACTGTCAATAAAACTCCCTGTGAGAACGCCGTTAACAATAAAAAACGGAATGAGCATCACCAAAAACGTGATATAAAACCGTCTGAGAAGTTCTGGGTTTTTTTGCAAGACAAAAGGTATTAATACGACTGCAAGACCATAATTTATCAAGGTGTACCATCGTTCATAGTAAAAGCTCAAAACCAATATTAAGGCAAGCATCAGAGTATAAGAGATACGCTTCGACCATACTTTACTCAGACTCATATCAGGAAAATAATACTGCAAAGCATAATGCGTGAATACGCAGGCATAAGGAATACATATAAAAAACAACCACTCCTCCAGTGGTAATCCAAAGAGCTTGATACCCAGATAATAATCAGGATTAAAGCCCCAAAATCCTTGGGAGGTAAAGATTATGTCCCAGGGTATGAATATCAGCATCATAACGACAATACCAAGAAACAGACCCTTCCAAAGTTTAAAGAACCGTAGCTTAGGATGAAAGCTAAACAAAAATGGAATCGAAATCGATCCCAGGTTTAGAAGTAGGTATAAAGACTCCATTATTTATTTCTGGAAATACTTGAAAGGAACGATAAGCATTCCAAAATTCTCGCCTTCTTTTTTTCCGAGATGCTTGTGATGAATTTTGTGAGCTCGTCTTACACCACGTGCATACCAATTATTGGCATTTCTAAATAGTTTAAATCGCTGGTGAATAAAGATATCGTGAACAAGGAAATAGGTTGCCCCATAGGCCATGATTCCCAAACCGATTGGCAGGCACCACCAAACACCTTCAATATTCCAAATATAAAAACATATTATACTAACAGCGGCGTAGAATAAGAAGAAGGCATCGTTTCGTTCAAACCAGCTATCATGATCCTTCAGATGATGATCTTTGTGAAGCGACCACAGAAACCCATGCATAATATATTTATGGGTAAACCAGGCCATGAATTCCATGATGAAAAATATAGTAAGAAAAATAAGGATCCAGAAAAACGCTTGCATGGTATAAAATTACAACAAATTCAACTGATATTTAACATAACTTCGTGTAAGCAATTCCACCTTTTTATAGTTTGGGACGCGTATCCGCGCGTTCTTTATTTCCAATGCCGGTGTTCGCTTTAATTTCTTAAGCAACTGTCGGTAGTAACGATAGGCCATAAACACGCCAAATCGAGCTTCCAAAGGTAATTGTTTGATTCCCTGAATACCATGTGCAAAATCGCGTTCAATGTCATCTATGATTTCCTGTTTAGACTTTTCATCCAGGTTATTCAGGTCTGTATTCGGGAAATACGTGCGATTCAAATTGTCATGATCGGCTTTGAGGTCCCTTAAAAAATTCACCTTTTGAAACGCTGATCCGAGTGACATTGCACTGTCTTTAAGGTTATTGAATTTTTCCATATCACCCTGAACAAAAACCATAAGACACATCAGGCCGACTACGTCGGCAGAACCATAAATATAAGAGCGGTATTCTTCTTCAGAGAGATATTTAGATTTGTGTAAATCCATTCGCATACTCTTCATAAAGGCATCGACATGTTCTTGATTGAATTGGTATTTATGATAGGTATGCTGAAAAGCATTCAAAATCGGATTTAGGCTAATACCTTGATCGATAGACAATTCAAGATCAGATTCAAATCTATTGAATAGGTCTTCTTTGTTATAATCGTGAAAGGAATCAACAATCTCATCTGCAAATCGGACAAAACCATAAATGTTATAGATGTCTTGTCTAATTGAACGGGCCAGCATTTTGGTGGCCATAGAAAAGGAGGTGCTGTATCGTCTGGTAACCGCTTTACTGCATTGCTCTGAAACTGAATCGAAAATAGCTTTCATTTAATTGTTGACTGAATTATTGAAATGATAATCGTTGGTTTGCTAATGACTTTTTTAAATGTTTAAAAACTAACTCTGCAACAAGCTTTCCTGAAATCAAGGAAGGTGGAACACCAGGTCCCGGAACAGTTAATTGTCCGGTAAAATACAAATTTTTTACCTTACTGCTTTTTAGTTTTGGTCTTAAAAAAGCTGTTTGAAATAGGGTGTTTGCCATGCCATAGGCGTTACCCTTGTAGGAATTATAATCGTTGATGAAATCGTTAACACAAAACGACTCCTTGAACAAGACATGAGATTTTACATCCTGTTCAGTTAATTTTTCAAAACGTGAAATGATCTTTTCAAAATATGAATCTCTCAATTCGGGCGTATCCTTTAAACCCGGAGCGAGCGGAATTAAAAATATACCTGCCTCTTTTCCTTCCGGGGCTACCCGGTCAGTTTTACTCGGGAAACTTGCATAAAATAATGGTTCTTCCGGCCAGGACGGTGAGTCATAAATTGCTTCGGCATGCCGATCGAAATCCACATCAAAAAATAATGTATGATGATCAACATTTTCGATTTTTTTATCAAAACCGACATAGAATAGTAATGAAGACGGTGCGAACACTTTTTTATCCCAATAGGCCTCACTGTATTGTCTGAATTCTTGAGGCAACAGCGTTTCGCTATGATGGTAGTCGGCACCGCTAACAACAATATCGGTATTAAAAATGCCATGGTCGGTGTGAATAGCGGTAGCTTTGCCATTATTGACCTCAATTTTACGAACGGCATGATCCGTTTTAATCGTAACGCCTAATTCTTCTGCAAGATCCTTCATTGCGCGAATCACTTCAAACATACCTCCTTTGGGATGGAAAGTGCCTAAACCAAAGTCGGCATAATTCATGAAACTATAGAAAGACGGGGTGTTACTGGGTTTGGCTCCAAGAAATAATACCGGAAATTCAAGAATCTGGGCGAGTTTATTATTGGAAAATTCTTTTCTGACGTCGCGTTTAATGGTACTGACGAATTGCCCGAGTTTTCCCATGGTTTTGAGGGTGACCAATTCAAGAGGTGAAACACCAGGTTTGTATACCAGATCCTTAATGGCGATGTCGTAATTATTCTTCGCTTTTTTTATGAACTTTTTTAGGGGTATTGAACTTCCCTTTTCTTCATTTTCGAATGCATCACATATTTTTTCCAGGGAATCTCCGATTGTGATTTTATCATCCTCTCCAAAATAAACACTATAAGCAGGACTCAGCTTTTCAAGTTGATAATAATCGGAAGGGGATTTACCAAAATCAGCAAAAAAACGTTCGAAAACGTCGGGCATCCAATACCAGGTCGGTCCAATATCAAAAGTAAATCCATCGCGTCTTAATTGCCGCGCTCGTCCGCCAATGCTTTTGTTCTTTTCATAAATTGTAACATCATGGCCATTTTTAGCCAGGTAACAAGATGCTGCTAATGACGAAAAACCGGATCCGAGTATGGAAATAGATGTATTCATTTGTCTAACAAATATAAAAAATAGTTAAACAAAATGCTATAAGTTTAATACTTTTACAAATCTTTAACTAAATCGTTGATGGAGTCATAGACCATAATACTTTTTGGAAGTTTCTTTTGATCTATTTGTTTCGCCCTTTGACCTAAGATAATAAATTTATTTTTAGAGTCCTTCAACAGCAGGCTGTTGAACGTTTCGAGGTAATCGTCCAGTTCAGAAATTTCTGGTTTTACGGTAAAGTAAGAAACGAAAGAAATACTATTGTACTTATCTACTATATCACTCAAGCAGTCAATCGGTACACTTTGTCCAAGGAAAATGCAGTGATATCCCTTACAAACCATTTCGTAATTGAGGAATAATAATCCGATATCATGAATTTCATGATCGGGTAAGAATAAAACGCATGTTTTGTCCTTTTTTACAGGTTCAAGATTTTGAACCTTTTCAATATTAACAAGTATTTTTTGCTTGATCAGTGTCGAAATGAAGTGTTCATGAGCAGGTGATATGGTATCGGTCTGCCACAATACACCTATTTCTTCCAAAACACCCAAAAAGACGTCGTAAAAAATTTCTTTAAAAGAATTTTCTTCAAGCAGATTGCTATAGGTATTGTAAAAAAGGGTTTGGTCAAAATTCATCATGGAAAGCTTTAAAGCATTGATGGCATGATGTTTTTGATTTCCCCTGGAGGCTATTTCACGAACAAGAACAGGAATTTCATTTTCTTTAATATTTGAAATTTTAGATATTTTAAAACCATTCTTATTGAGAAACACAACATTCAAAAGCTTTTGAAGACTCTCTACGTCATAAGTGCGAATGTTGGTTTCAGTTCTGTTAGGCTCGAGCAGATTATATCGTTTCTCCCAAATCCTAATGGTATGAGCCTTAATTCCAGTAAGGTTTTCAAGGTCCTTAATGCTAAACTCAGTTTGAATATTGTTCATAGATTTAACCATTATATTGAACAAAAATATAATAAATCTGTTAACATTTAAGAAAATGAATCATAAAAGAATATTAAAACTCCTCTAGCAAGAATCTGAATTGGCGAAAAATTATAGTAGGGGAGCTTCTATCCAGTTATTAAATGTTCAATAAAATCACCAACAAAAAACGCGAGGGTGGCCGCAAAAATACCCAAGGTCATTGTTTCAAAAACTGCTTTAACAGTATTCGTTTCGGTTACTTTTGCTTTAAGCAATCCGATAATGGCAAAAGCTAAACTTGTTAAAATACTGGTCCAAACGAAAAGGTTCAGACTAACATTGGTAAAATAATTAATAACATAAGTAATAAGTGGAATCAATCCGATAAGGATAAAAGAAATATATGTTACAATTCCCATCATTACCGGTGATTTGGTTTCTTTCAACATGAGAAGTTCTTCTTTCATCATAGTATCAACCCATCGGTCCTTATTTGATGTGATCGTATCGACAACCTGTTCCAATAAATCTCCTTCAAATCCTTTCGACTTGTATATTTCAACTACCTCTTCACGCTCTTTTTCAGGCATATTATCAACTTCCCAGTATTCTATCTGCTCATGCTTTTTGTAATTCTCCAGGACCGATTTGGTTGAAAGATAGGCGCCGACAGACATGGCAAACCCGTCTGCAATTAAATTGGCAAAACCAAGAATAATAATAACAGAATTATCCAATCCGGCACCAACTGCACCTGCCACTACCGCAAAGGTAGTCACGGCCCCATCCATGCCACCATAAACAAACTCACCGAGGTAATTCTGGTATTTCGTAAACCAGCGAATCCTTTTATGAATATGCAATTCGTTATGGTCTGATCCTAAGTCAGTCATGCTTCGATTAGATTCAAATGTTGATCAATGATAATGGTGTGTCTTACAATTGATTCAGGCAATCGCCTTTTGATTGAAATACAAACTTTTTTCTATAGCTTCCAATCCGGCTTTATAACCAATTTCAAAAATTTCAAAAAGAGGTTTTTTATCAAATGTGCTGAATTTGCCGAGTTCATTAGGCGCAATCAAAATATCACAATCAGGGAATTTCACGATATCCTCCTGAACGGTTTTTAATTTAAAAGCACGTTCAATAACCTGATGAGAATGTTTTAATTCGGATATATCAATTGGATTCATGGCATTGGCATACACTCCAATAACAATATCGCATTTATGTCTTAGGCTTTCAACGGGAAAATTGTTTAAAGCACCACCATCGATATAGTAAGAGTCCTCGATTTTCACCGGAGAAAACACCCCTGGAAAAGCCGCTGAAGCCAATATAGGTTTTATTAACTCTCCAGATCTAAAGCACTTAACCGTCCCCATAAGAATATCGGTTGCTGTAATAACCAGGCTTTTCTTCAGGGCATTAAAATTGTCCTGCTTTATGTATTGATTAAATACCTTATAATACTTTTCGGCATTAAAAAATCCGGGTTTGCCCAGAGCGTATTTTTTCATATCCCATAAGTGGATATTTCTAAAAAAGTCGAGGATTTCAACCCAATTATAACCATAAGCATGCAAGGCACCAATGATTGCACCGGAACTGGATCCGGCCACATGCGTTGTTTCAATTCCTTTTTCTTCAAGAGCACGAAGTACTCCAATATGAGCGGCACCTCTCATGCCGCCGCCTGATAAAACGAGTCCGATTGTCATGAGGCAGTATTTTTAATTTGACTAATAAATTTATAATGATATTTAAGATTATACAATGATATTTGTCAGGCCATTTTGCTGATTTATATCATTTAAGTTACCGCGATTATGTCCTATTTTTGAATAACTTAGTTAAAACCCTTTTGATTTGATTTCCATTGGGTCCAGAATACGAGCTTTCCTGCTTGAAATTGGTGAACTATCGGTTTTTGCAGGACGATTCTTCAAGGAGGTTTTTAAAAGACCATTTGAATACAATGAATTCTTGAGGCAATGCTATCATATGGGAAATAAATCCTTTGTGCTGGTCGGGCTGACTGGATTTATTATTGGGTTGGTTTTAACCCTTCAAACCCGCCCAACGCTGGCCGAATTTGGTGCGGTTTCCTGGATGCCTTCCATGGTTGGAATATCCATTGTTCGCGAAATTGGTCCGATGATCACAGCCCTGGTTTGCGCCGGTCGAATCGGTTCCGGTATTGGTGCCGAATTAGGCTCAATGCGTGTGACAGAGCAGATTGATGCAATGGAAGTATCGGGTACAAACCCCTTTAAATTTTTGGTTGTTACACGAATTTTAGCGGTGACATTGACGCTCCCTTTATTGGTTATTTATGGTGATGCCATAGCCTTGTATGGATCATATCTAATTGAGAATGTAAAAGGTAATGTCTCGTTCCAATTATATTTTAATCAGGTTTTTAATGCGCTTAAATTCGGGGACATTCTCCCAGCCACGATCAAAACCTTTTTCTTCGGATTTGCGATAGGATTGGTGGGTTGTTTTAAGGGTTATTATTGTAAAAAGGGAACTGCCGGTGTTGGAAAGGCAGCTAATTCAGCAGTCGTATTTACCTCCATTTTACTTTTTATACTGGATTTCATCGCGGTGTTTGTCGCCGATATTTTTTATGAACTGTGATACAAGATACTAACATAGAGAACAGAAAGTCAATAGGTCAGGATCAGGAAGAGGTGATTGCTATTAAGGACTTATGTAAGAGTTTTGATGATAACCACGTCCTCAACGGATTTAATATGACCCTTTACAAGGGCGAAAACCTTGTGGTCATGGGAAAATCGGGTTCTGGAAAATCGGTTATGATAAAATGCCTGGTGGGATTGATGAAACCCGACAGTGGAACGATACATGTCATGGGAAAAAATATCTTAGAACTCAGTCATGCTGAATTGGATGACGTGAGAGCTGATATCGGGTTTCTCTTCCAGGGAAGCGCTTTGTATGACTCAATGACAGTAAGGGAAAACCTTGAGTTCCCGCTTCGACGACATACCGAAAGATTTGGCCCGGATATGAATACCGATGATCTTATTTTGGAAGCGCTTGAAAACGTCGGGCTGGCTCATACGCTCGATCTTATGCCGTCGGAACTATCAGGTGGTATGAAGCGCCGCGTAGCTTTAGCACGCACCCTGATTTTAAGGCCAAAGATCATTTTATATGATGAACCAACCAGCGGACTCGACCCGATAACATCAAAGGAGATTATTATTCTAATGCAAGACATTCAGAAGAAATACGGCACCTCCTCCTTAATCATTACTCATGATGTTGATTGTGCGCGTGTGATATCTGAACGCATGATACTTTTAATCGATGGAACAAATTATGTTACCGGTAATTTTAAAGAACTTGAAGCATCGAAAGATCCAAAAATAATGGCATTTTTTAAACATTAAAGGAGAAACTATGGAACGAACGAGCGGACAAAAAGCAAGGCTTGGATTATTTGTGATCCTTAGTACAATAATTTTTGTTGCGGCTGTATATCTGATCGGTCAGCGACAAGAGATGTTCAGAAAAACGTACATGATAAGCGCCTTTTTTCAAAATATAAATGGATTACAGAAAGGAAATAATGTGCGTTACTCGGGTATCGATATTGGCACCGTAAATGCCATTGAAATGAAAAACGACACGTCTATCCGGATAGTTATGCGAATCGATGAAAAGATCATCACCCATATAAAAACCAACGCCATCGCAACAATTGGATCTGATGGATTAGTCGGTAATATGATAGTGAATATCGTGCCGGGCAAGGGCGATGCACCTGTAATCAAAGACGGTGACACAATTCAAACCTTTAGTAAGATTGGTGCCGATGATATACTAAGCACCCTTAGTGTATCAAGTGAAAATGCGGCCATTTTAACATCTGATCTTTTAAAAATAACCGATGCCATGATAAACGGAGATGGTACGCTCGCCTTATTGCTAAATGATACTACAATGTCACGGGACTTGAAACAATCGGTAACCAATATTAAAAAAGCCAGTTATAGCGCCACGCGATCAATCGATGAATTCAATAACATAATTGCTGCTTTTAGTGAAGATGAAACCAGTATTTTAGGGACTCTTCTTCATGATTCAATATCAGGACAGAAACTTAAATCGGTTGTAACCAACCTCGAAAGTACAAGTCATGAGATCGATAGTGTGGTAACTCAAATAAATTTCCTTATCGATGATTTTAATTCTGGAGAAGGAGCATTAAACTACCTAGTTCATGATACGACCTTGGTGCATTCACTTCAACAAACCATCGACAATATTAACGAAGGAACTGCCAAATTCAGCAAAAATATGGATGCCTTAAAGAACAACTTCCTGTTCAGAGGGTATTTTAAAAAATTAGAACGTCAGAAAAAACGAGAAGAGCGTAAAGCAAACAAGTCAGTTGATTAATGAATTTTTACAGCAACCTGTATTTGGAGGTAGCGATTAGCAAAAGACCAATGATGCCAACGGTAATCCGCGCACCCAAAGGGTAGGTGTCAAAGTACATCGATACTCCGGCACCAAGGGCGAGTATTAGTCCGAATATGAATTGTAACGGAATACCGGTTTTATTTTTCATCCGATTAACGATTTAAGACCATAAACAAAGCTACAGGATTCAAGAATTAATTTTTATGATATAAGTCATCGATGCTTATCTTGAATCAAACAACTCAATTAGGGTAATTTCAGGACGCATCCCCAGTCGCCCGGGAAAGCCCATCCATCCCAGTCCGCGGTTTACGTATAGAAATTGATCATTTTCCCCATATAGACCACCCCAATGCTGATATTTATATTTAATAGGACTCCAGGTAAAACCTTTATATTGGATACCTGCTTGCATGCCGTGGGTATGGCCTGAAAGAGTTAAGGCAATATCGGTCTGTACCTTTATTTCTTCAGCCCAGTGTGAGGGATCATGTGAAAGCAATATTTTGAAGCCTATACCATTCAGTCCCTTTAAAGCCTTTTGAAGATTGCCATATTGTTTAAAGGGTGGGTTGCCCCAGTTCTCAACCCCGACTATGCCTAACTTTTCACCATTTTCATCAACAATTACGGAAGAATTCAATAAAAGATTGAACCCGATTGTTTGAAAAAAATCGATGATACCCTGCTTATTTTTTCGTTTTTCTTCCTTGTTTGGCCATTTGCTATAGTCACCGTAATCATGATTCCCAAGCACGGCAAATTTTCCTTTTTTCGCCTTAAGCTTCAATAATATTTTATCCCAGCCCTTTAACTCCCAGGCGAAATTATTCACCATATCACCGGTGAAAAAAATGTAATCGGGTTTTTGACGATTAATCATTTCTATGGCCGGATCTAACACCTTGTATCGTTGATTGAAGCTTCCGAGGTGAAAATCTGAGATATGAATGATACGCATACCCGAGAAAGACCGTGGCAGCTTTTTAAAATCTATTTTTAAATGATATAATTTGAATCGATAAGCAGCGGCAAAAATACCATATAGAATGACAAAAAATGGAAGAACACCGGAAATCAGTCCGATTAACGGAACGACGAAGAGGCTCTCTTCTTTGAGAAAAACAAAATTCGTAAAATACAAGATGCTTATTATTACTACGAATATCAGTTTCGGAATAAAAGATGAAATAGCAAGTCCGTAAAACCTTGATATCAGCCATTGTTTTCGCCTTGGATTTATATCATCCAGCCTGACTTTTAAAATGATGATCGATGAAATAAGACCGATTGTAAAAATCCAGAATGTAATTTCAATTGCTAATTTTAAACCCGGAGAATCGAGAAGGGTGGTTATGGATTCTAACCAATAAAATGCCAGTATATCAATCACCAAAAGTGCCAGGCACAGCAGTAAGATTGAGAATAGCGAAAAGGTGCGCATTATTCAGTTTCTTTCTTTGAGCGTTTTCTTTCCTTGATAGAACGTTTCCTTTCTTTCACTGCCCAGTAAATACCTTTAACATCTGACGCCCATTTATCATGCATAAAAATCAGGGTGATTTCCTCGAACGTTTCTAATAATCCTATGGCTATCATACAATAGAACAGTGTGTAGTCGGGACTGAAAAACAAAGCCCACAAAATAAATACACTTTGCATAATTGCTGAGAGTTTAGCCAGATACGTATGGAAGGCCGAAGCCTTTCCGTATTTCAAATATGCGATAATCATCTGAACGATGTATGGAATAAAAACTATGATGATTAAAAGAAGGTTTTCAAGAATAAACTCCCTTTCAAATTTCAAGAGTCCGATAACCCCCAGAGCAAGTGTTATCTGGTCTCCGAAGGAATCTAATTGTGATCCGCGCGGACTCGTTATCTTCAGCTTTCTTGCGATAAAACCATCCAGAGCATCGGTAGCATAACACGACAAAAGAAACCATGAAAAAAAAGCTCTTTCGTCATACCAAATGAGCAACAATAGAATTGGTGCCGCCGCAACTCTGTAAAAAGAGAACCAATCGGCAACATTAAAATTTTTAAATGTCAACATAGGTTCAGATCAGTCAAATCTCTTACTCTATTTTTTTAATAGACCAGGTTTTATTTTCATTAAGTTTAGCAACCAAATGATTTGAAATCACTTTATATGTAATGGCTGGCGGACGTCTGAGATATTCGCGATCAAGAGCGATGTGAACGGGTTTGTCAACCAAATAGTGTAAAACTTTACCCTCGGTATCGATAATGGCTTCAAAATAATCATAAGACACTAACGGTTTTTCAAGGAGTTCGTTGGTTCCAACCTGGCGTTTAACTAATTCAAGGACAACCGCCCAACCGTCATTGAAGTCGGTTGCATTTAAAAATCGTGCGGGAATAATAGCTTTGCCTGATTTGTCGAGATAACCGAAGTAGGTAATCCCGTCTCGCACTTCTTTAAACAAGAGTCGTCCACTGTTAAAAATCGGATAACCTTCTTCATTTCTTTTGGTGATCACAAGGTCATTTCTAAAATCTATGATGAGGGTACCGCTGTCATCGATAAAACCCCAATGTTTATCTTTCTTAACTGCAGCTACACCATCATGAAATGGCGAAATAAAATCTAACTGTTCAATATCTTGACTCCGGCAAATCGATACGATAAAAAATATGGCTAATAATATAGGTAATCTTCGCATGGCTAAATGTATTTAAGTCTAACCTATAAATATATTTTTTATAAGCTTAAAATACAATGACATTAATCATAAAGAACCTGATTCTAAAAGATTTACAATTATTAACAATAAATGCGCTATATAATTATAAAATTTAATTAAAAACTAAGTAAAGACTGATGCATGTCATTTTATTTGTCAATAAGGTTAATTATGTTTGATAATAGCAACAATTTAATACGGAAATGAAAGACATGTTAAAAAATGGGACTGTTGTACTTGATGTTGATCAACCGATATGGGATAAGGTCTTCACCGTGGCTCCATTGGTCGTGATCGGGACAAAAGAAAATAACGCCTATGATCTTGCACCTAAGCACATGGCATCTCCCATTGGATTTAATAATTACTTTGGCTTCATTTGCACACCGAAGCATGCAACGTATAGAAATATAATGGATTGGGGTGAGTTCACAGTAAGTTTTCCAAAACCTGATCAGGTTATTATTTCGGCTTTGACGGCATCTCCAAGATGCGATGATATTAGCAAATCAGATCAGATTATTAAGGCATTGCCAACAGAAAAAGCACCGAATATTGATGCGTTGATACTCAGTGATTCCTATCTTTATTTTGAATGTGAACGTTATAAAATAATTGACGGATTTGATGATAATTCAATCATAACCGGGAGAATTAAATCAGCCTATGTCGATCAGGATTATTTGAGATCTTCAGAACGATCTGATCAGGATCAGATTTATAAGCATTCTTTACTTGCCTATATCGCTACGGGTCGATATGCTGAAATCAAGGAAACATTTGAATTTCCATTTCCAAAAGACTTTAAACGGTGAAAAAAAATCGTATTCATATCGCCGATAAAATTTATGATCGTCTGAAGAAGAGAAAAGACGATATGTTATCGTTTTTATTTGAACTTGTCGCCATCGAAACCCCATCAAGGGATAAAGAATCTCAACATGAGGCACTAAAATGGCTGAGCAGTCATTTCAAGGCAATGAATTTTAATTGTATTCATATGCCGGGTAGAATAACTGGCGGTTATTTGTATGTGAGACCCGATAATCGAATAAAAAATGCCCCGATACAGCTACTAATAGGCCATTGTGATACGGTTTGGCAAAGAAATGTTATTGAGAATATGCCCATTACTCAGGCAAACGGACAAGCAACTGGCCCTGGGATTTATGATATGAAGGCCGGGATCACTCAAATATATTTTGCACTTAAAACAATATCCGAATTAGGATATTCAATGCCTGCGACTCCGGTGATATTAATCAATTCGGATGAAGAGATCGGAAGTTTTGAATCTACGCCAATAATTCGTCAATTGTCAAAAAAAGCATGTCGGGCCTATATTCTCGAGCCTCCTTTAGGACGAGATGGTCGATTAAAAACGGCCCGAAAAGGCATTGGACGATTTACCATACAGGTAAAAGGCAAAGCAGCTCACGCCGGACTGGACCCCGGAAAGGGTGTTAATGCAATTGTCGAGTTATCGCATCAAATTCAAAAGCTTCATGCTATGAATGATTTTGAAAGAGGTATAACTGTTAATGTTGGTTTGATTGAAGGAGGATATTCAGCTAATGTGGTTGCTCCTCAAAGTAAGGCGGTAATCGATGTGCGTGTGGCAAATATCGAAGACGGAAAATTTATAACTCAAAAAATATTTGAACTGGAACCCCAAATGAAGGATGTCGCGTTGAAGATAGATGGTGGTATTGGGCGTATGCCTATGGAGCCGACAGCACGGAATCAAAAGCTTTGGCGAAAAGCAAAAACGAATGGGGAATTAATCGGACTAGAACTTAAGCAAGCTACCGCCGGTGGTGGATCAGATGGCAATACGACAAGTTTATATACAGCGACCCTTGATGGATTGGGTACCGTAGGTGACGGTGCACATGCCAATCACGAATTTATCCTGACCGATACCATTGTTGATCGTGCGGCTCTATTGAGTTTGCTTTTACTTGAAGAGGTTTAATCGTTTTGAATTAATTATTATGAATTATAAATATATTTTCCCCGGGCTGACTCGAATATCGGATCTTCAAACCAAAGAATTTGAGGTGGATAAACGACCTTTATCGGAATGGTCGACAGGCGATTATGTGATTTGTAAGATCATTGTCAAAGGAAGCGATTTCTTTAAAATTGAATTAGCCAATGGTAGAATGCGAGGGGTAATGGGTGGTGAATCGATCGTAGGAGCTTTAGGAGAACGGCATGCGACATTAGAAGCAACGGGAACTTGGAAGAACGTTGAACCGGATGGTAAAATGCATGTTCTTACCGGAGCCGGATTGGTTGGAAAGCTGACTTCTAAATCGGTTTATGTGCCTGAAATGATGGAGGTGCTTTACCTTGGCCACGTTGTTCGAAATGGTAAAAAGGTAACCATGAATGATTTTATCGTGCCATATCCAGATCGGGATTTTAAAACGCCGGTAATTCTGTTTGTTGGCACCTCTATGTCAGCAGGTAAAACCACCTCGGCAAGAATCGTAACGGATATTTTTAAAAAAGCAGGAATTAGTGTTGTGGGAGCTAAATTAACGGGTGCCGGACGCTTTAAGGACATTTTGGCAATCAAAGACGTAGGAGCCGATGCGGTTTTTGACTTTGTAGATGTTGGTTTACCGTCATCGATTTATCCTCGTGAAGCGTTTAAAAAGCGCTTAAAAATGCTTTTAAATCGAATCAGTTCTGTGGATGCCGATGTCGCTGTGATTGAAATAGGAGCCTCACCCCTTGAACCCTATAATGGCGATTTAGCTATCGAAGCTATTAGAGATCACATAAAATGCACCATATTAAGCGCGTCAGATCCTTATGCTGTATATGGCCTGATGAAAGCGTTTGATCTCATTCCCGATATCGTAACCGGTATTTCAACCAATACCATTGCAGGATCTGAACTTGTGGAACGACTTTGCGGCGTAAGGGCGTTGAATATTATTGAACCCGATACGACCGATGCGCTAATAGAAGTTCTTCAAAAGAGCCTTGGAAAAGAATTGAAAGAAAATGAATTGCCAAAGGCGTACAACTAAACAGGACAGACGAGGAATGGTGATGAATATCATTGTTTCTGATAACATATTGAATTATCTTTAAGAATATCTATCGTTTATGAAGCGCGTATTATTGCCTACCGATTTTTCAGAAAATGCATGGAATGCCATAGCATATGCCGTTCAGTTACTTGAAGAAGAAGACTGTAAATTTTATATTCTGAATACTTATACGCCGGTTATTTATCATTTGGAATATGTTCTGGTTAATCCTGCTCAATTTGGAATTGGAGATCCAATCAGGGAAAATTCGGAACGCTGCCTTCAAGCTGTAAAGGAACGTGCTCAAAATACATTTAAGAACACAAAGCATTCGTTTGAATGCATTGCGGCTTTTAATACTTTAATTCCGGAGATAAAAGAAATCATAGATCAAAAAAATATCGATCTGATCGTTATGGGAACAACAGGGGCAACTGGAGCGAAAGAAGTTCTTTTTGGCTCGAATACGGTTCATGTGTTTAAAGCTGTGAATTGTCCTGTATTAGCAATACCGGCTGATTTCAGCTATGAGAATCCCCTCGAAATCCTGTTTCCAACAGACTTTGAGCTAGCCTTTAAACCAAAGCACACCAGTCTATTGGCCGATTTGGCCCAACACTTCCATTCAAGAATACATATTATGCACGTTTTTAAGGTTGATCAACTAACCGAAGAACAAGAAAAACATAAAAAGGATCTCAAAAATCTATTGTCGGAATCAACAATTATGTTCAATGATCTCGAAGAGCAGAGCGTGGCAGAAGCCGTATCAAATTTTCAATTGAAATGGAAGATAAATCTCCTCGCTATGATAAATAATAAGCATTCGTTTTTCGACAATTTGTTTTTTAGGTCAAATATCAGTCAAATAGGCTTCCACCTGAATGTGCCATTTTTGGTAATACCGGCTGGTTTATAAGACATCACATTTGTTTAGACCTGATAGATGCTATTGTTTATCAAAGGATTGTGTAAATTTAAGATACCCTAAATACTCAGGATCATGTTTAAGACTATATTATTACCCACCGATTTTTCAGATATTTCAAGGAGCGCCATTGAATATGCCCTTAAATTATTCGAAAAGCAAAGCTGTACATTCTACTTGTTGAATTCGACTTCATTGGCCGTATCGTCGATGTCAAATTTCTCAAGCAGATTAACCACAACATTGATTAATACAGCTAAGTCTGAACTCAATCAAATGGCTGAGAATTTAATGAAAGGCAGAATCAATCCAAATCACAATTTTAAAACGCTAGTTAACCAGGATCATTTAGATGACTCTGTCGAATGGGCCGTAAATAAATTTGGAATTGATCTTATCGTTATGTGTACCAAGGGGGCAACAGGAGCTAAGAGCGTATTTTTCGGAAGCAATACCGTTCATGTAATAAAGTCAATTAAAAATTGTCCGGTTCTAATCGTTCCGGAGGACTTCAAGTACTCCGAAATCAAAGAGATTGCTTTTCCGACAGATTTTGAACGATTTTACAGCGAGAAGGAAATTTTACCGCTTAAAAAAATGGCCGGGTTATTCGATGCTCAGATTCGTATTCTTCATATCAATGAAGAGGAAGAGTTGAATTCAGTTCAAGAATATAATAAATCTGTCTTGACAAAAATTCTTGAATCCCGTAACATCCGATTTCATTGGATGCCGGATTACGCCAAAAAGGCTATGGAGATTCATGTGTTTATTGAAACGCTTTATATCGATATGCTTGCCATGGTACGATATAAGCACAGTATTTTAGAAGCTATTTTCAATGAACCCGTTATAAAGAAGATTTCTTTTAAGGCTAAAGTGCCTTTCCTCGTAATGCCTGAATGATAGAATTCAGATTGAAGAGATCATGAGTATGAACCCTTAGAAAGAAAAGTGCGCACGAGAAGACTCGAACTTCCACGACCAAAAGCGGTCACTAGGCCCTCAACCTAGCGCGTCTACCAATTCCGCCACGTGCGCAGGATTTGCAATACAAAAATAAAAAAAGTTAAGCAATAGCTTAACTTTTAGTGACCTGGCTGGGGCTCGAACCCAGGACCCTCTCCTTAAAAGGGAGATGCTCTACCAACTGAGCTACCAGGTCGTCACTAGATTTTTCTAAATGAGGGTGCAAATATAAACGGTTTCTAACTTAAATCCATATAAATTAAGTATAAATTTTGTTTTTTTGCCTTGTCAACAAACTTCATAAAACCTTGTTGATTTTCAAACCAATGGTTATTGTTTTAATGGGATATATGGGATCGGGAAAATCTGTGCTTGGCAATGATCTTGCATATGCTCTGCAATTTGAATTTATTGATCTTGATGCCTATATCGAATCTCGGGAGGGTAAAAACATCAGTGCGATTTTCAAAGACGACGGGGAATTATATTTCAGACGAGCAGAATCAAAATATTTGGCTGAAATCCTGAATGATCGAACTAAGGTCGTACTGGCCTTAGGGGGAGGAACGCCTTGTTATGGGACCAATCTCAATCTGATTAAATCGAGTCAAAATACGATCAGTATTTATCTGAAGGCCACTATTGAAACCCTTTTGACACGATTAAGTGATGAAACCGCTAAGCGACCTTTGGTGGCTCATTTAGATACCCAAGACGAACGTCGTGAGTTTATTGGGAAGCATCTTTTTGAACGATCAGGATTCTATCAACAAGCAGATATCACACTCGAAACCGATAAGCAAACAGTAGAAGACTCAATTGAAAACATAATCTTTCAATTATTCTAGAACGGCTTTTGAAGCTTTAGCATCTAAATCGACATGAATATGTTCTTTCAATGTGGTGGAAAGTGATATTCCTTTAAAATCAGCTTTTACAGGATACTTTTTATGATTGCGATTCACTAATACCGCTGTTTTAAATTTCTTAAGTGGTACATTCAAAAAATGTTTAACACCATAAATGAGGGTAGTACCCGAATTTAAAACATCATCGACAAGCACGATCGACTTTTCCATATATTCCTCTGGTTTGAGCGATGTTTTCACAGGCGACTGTGGATCCTTCTTATTGATAAAAACTTTACATAAAATTATTTGCTTGCCTGATATTTTAGCCAGTAATGTCTTTATTCTTTTAGCCAAAACGTAGCCATTTTCAGCAATGCCGGCTAAAATGATCTCTTTCTCATCTACATTGTTTTCATAAATCTGATAAGCGATCCGACGTAATTTATGGGTGATCTCCTCGTGATTTAAAATAGTGTTCGATTTATTGCTCATCGCTATGCTGTTAAATAGCTAAATTACTCATTTTGGTCATAATAGTCGTCCATATCACGGCGGTCTTTTTTAGTGGGCCGTCCTTCTCCTTTTTTACGATGACTGTCCTTATGTAATTTGAGTAATTTGATTAGTTCATATTCTTTTGAAGGTGTTGTATCCTTGCGATAGATATCGACAAGTTTTGCGCCAACCCGAGATGGTGGTATATCAAGAACCTTCATCTGGAAATTTACCTGGTTCTTTCTAACTAGAATGTCGTCCCCAATGTATACATCTCGACTCGGTTTACACTGCTCTCCATTAATCTTGACCTGACCCTTCCTACAGGCCACTGAAGCCAGGTTTCGGGTTTTAAAATATCGCACACACCAAAGGTATTTATCAACACGCATAAAATCCAGAAATTGGCGTTATAGGATTACTTTTAATGCCATAAAATTGTATCTTGCACCCAAAAATAAGCAATATGAAACAGACAGGAATTAAAAATTTACTCCTAAGTTTTATTCTCCTCCTTTTGATTGGTTTTAGCGCTTGCAGAAATGATGATGATTCAATAACCTCCATCCCGGAAAGGGACAGAACAGAACAACAAATAGTAGATAGAGATTCTCTTCAGGGCTACCTTCAGACACATTATTATAACTCAGCCGATTTTGCGGCCAGTATGAATCCTACTATCGATGACCTTTTAATTACAGAATTAGAATCGGGTGAAATGCTGCCTGATGGTCATACCTTATTGATAGATGCAATTGAAACCCATACAACGGTCTTTCTTGAGGTCGATTATGAATACTATATCCTAAGATTAAATCAGGGTGGTGGAGACACATCACCTAAATTTTCCGATCAGATCAGGGTAAATTATAAAGGATATTTGCAGGACGGTTCCTTGTTTGATAGTTCGGCCAATTCGGTTGTTTTCGACATGTCGATTCTTGTTCCCGGCTGGAGCAGGGCAGTACCTCAATTCAATAATGCTGAAAACTTTGTTTTGAATGGAGATGGCACGGTAACTTTTAATAATGCCGGAGTTGGAGTTATGTTCCTTCCTTCGGGATTGGGTTATTACTCAGGAGGAGCGGCAAGTATTTTGCCTTATTCAAATTTGTTGTTTGCTTTTGATCTGTTTCAATCTCAGGTAAATGATCATGATAACGATGGAATTCCAAGTTATGTTGAAGATCTGAATGCCGACATTGATTTGAGCAATGATGACACCGATGGGAACAGCCTGGCTAATTTTGTTGATCCTGATGATGATGGTGACGGCGTATTAACCCGAAATGAATTGGAATCAATCGAGTATATCGTTGATACCAATATGGGAGAGGAAGAACCCATTTTGGCAGATGGTGAATATGAAATAGACCGAAGCGAAGAAGATGGGATAATTACCATCAATACCGTCAAGACCGTTGATTCGAATTCTGATGGGACTCCAGATTATCTCGATGATACCATCGACATCGATTACAGTGAAGAAAGTTAAATAAAAAAACCGCCTGGTGGCGGTTTTTTTATGCTGTTATAGTGCGACCGAAAAACTCAGAATGAGTTGATCTGGCCGGGTATCCAAACGGCTTGTTCCAATATTATTGTTACTTAAAAACCGGGCTTCATTTTCAGAAAACCCTCTTTCGTAACGAAGGTCAATTCCAATCTTATTCAAGTTAAGACCGATTCCGAAATTGAGTCCGACTGAGAAATCGTTTTCAACATCGTTAATCGCGATTCCATCGAAATCACTGTCAAGAATGTATTGCAAGGCCGGACCACCGAAAACGCTTAATGGACCAATAACTTTTATCCCAACCAGCAAGGGAGCATCGATTTTTTGCATATCGAAATCATCTCCGTCGTAATCGCTCTTGGTTTTGGTGTACATGAGCTCTGGCCTGAAATACAGGGAATTTCCAAATTTCCCGAATAATCCGAGGTGGTAACCGATATTACGATCAGGGTTTTGAGCATTTGCCCCGATAGATTCGAAATAATTACCGTTGGCATTGTAATTTAAACCGCCTTTCAAACCATAAGAAGTACCGATCTGAGCCAGGGCAGAACCCGATATAAGAGTCAGGGCCAGGGCAAAAAGGACAAACTTGAATTTTTGGTGTGGATTAGTTAAGGTTGTCTTTACATTTTTTAATCGTTTCATAATTGTTCGTTTTTTGATGTATGTAATAAAAACGACAATTAATCATGTTTATTTCCTTTGAAGAACCTTCTTGGTTTTTTTTACGATCGCCGCTGCGTTCAATTCGTACTTTTCCATCAATTGAGCCGGAGTGCCCGATTCACCAAAGGTATCCTGTGTCGCGACAAATTCCTGAGGAACAGGATGATTCATGGTCAGAACGCGCGATACACTTTCCCCAAGACCGCCAAGGTAGTTATGTTCTTCGGCTGTAACAATGCAGGAGGTCTTGGCTACAGATTCAATAATGGCGGTTTCATCCAATGGTTTTATGGTATGAATATTAATAACTTCGACCGAAATACCTTGCTCATGAAGCAATTTTGCAGCTTCAAGGGCTTCCCAAACCAGATGCCCGGTGGCGACAATAGTCACGTCATGTCCATCCTGAAGTTTTATGGCCTTACCGATCTCAAATTGTTGATTTTCCGGGGTGAAATTAGGAACTTTCGGTCGTCCGAATCTCAAATAGACGGGTCCGACATGTTTAGCGATTGCCAGAGTAGCAGCCTTGGTTTGATTGAAGTCACAGGTGTTGATCACTGTCATTCCGGGTAGCATTTTCATGAGTCCGATGTCTTCCAGGATCTGATGTGTTGCACCATCTTCACCAAGGGTAATTCCTGCATGAGAAGCACATATTTTAACGTTCTTATGTGAATAGGCAATCGATTGCCTGATTTGGTCGTAAACACGACCAGTCGAGAAATTGGCGAAGGTTCCTGTAAAGGGAATTTTTCCACCGATTGTCATACCTGCCGCAATACCCATCATATTGGCTTCGGCAACACCGACCTGAAAAAACCGTTCCGGATGATTGGCTTTGAATTCATCCATTTTTAAAGAGCCAGTAAGGTCAGCACAAAGGGCAACGACGTCCTGGTTAATTTTTCCGAGTTCAGTTAAACCTGCTCCAAAGCCCGATCGTGTGTCTTTATTGCCGGTATTGGTATACGTTTTCATGGTATTGCTGATTGTTTTAGTAGTCTCCAACGGTTTCTGGGTTTTGGGTTAATCCTATTTCTAATTGTTCGTCATTTGGTGCTTTACCATGCCATGCATGGGTGTGCATCATAAAATCAACACCATGCCCCATAACAGATTTTAAAAGTACACAAACCGGTTGGCCTTGTCCGGTCAGAGATTTTGCCTCAGCCATTCCTTTTTGAATGGATGACACATCGTTACCATTTTCGATTTCGACAACAACCCATCCAAATGCTTCGAATTTTGCCTTAACATTACCCAAAGGCAATACATCGTCTGTAGCCCCGTCGATTTGCTGACCATTGAGGTCGACTGTTGCGATTAGGTTGTCAATTTTATGAGCAGAAGCGTACATCATGGCTTCCCAATTCTGACCCTCCTGTAGTTCACCATCTCCATGGAGGCTATAAACTAGGTGCGAATCATTATTTAATTTCTTGGTTTGGGCCGCGCCAATGGCGACAGACATGCCCTGACCCAAAGATCCCGAGGCAATGCGCACACCGGGAAGTCCTTCATGCGTTGTAGGGTGACCCTGCAGCCTGGAATTAATCAACCGGAAGGTATTCAATTCATCAACAGGAAAGTATCCGGCCCTTGATAAAACACTGTAGTAGAGCGGCGAGATGTGACCGTTTGATAAAAAGAAAATATCCTGATTGATACCGTTCATATCGAAATCAGGATCGTGATCCATGATATCGTTAAACAGAGTTACAAGAAATTCGGTGCAACCAAGTGATCCTCCGGGATGCCCCGAATTCACCTTATGCACCATGCGAAGAATATCGCGCCTTACCTGGACGACGAGATTCTCAAGATGTTCAGTGGAAGTCATATTATTGCTTGAGATTTCAAGGCCTAAAAATACGCTATTGACCGGGTCTCTCAAAGGCAGAAAAGAGGCACTTATTAACGAATTAATTCTATTTGCTAACAATTTAATAAGTGTTTAAGAAAGTCATCAGTACAAGTTATTTATCTTTGAGCCGCTTGAGCATAAATGATGACCTTTGAACTTTTAAAAACTGATAGTTTATCATCTGCCAGGGCCGGACTGATCACAACCGACCATGGCCAGATTAAAACCCCCATTTTTATGCCGGTTGGCACAGGGGCAACGGTTAAAACCGTTCATCAACGTGAATTGCGAAATGATATCGATCCCGATGTTATCCTGGGTAATACCTATCATCTGTATTTAAGACCCGGGATATCCATTCTCGAGCAGGCTGGTGGGATTCATAAGTTCATGGGTTGGGATAGAAATATACTGACCGACTCTGGAGGATATCAGGTTTATTCGTTATCGGCCAATAGAAAGATAAAGGAGGAGGGCGTAAAATTTAAAAGTCATATCGATGGAAGTTATCATGTCTTTACACCTGAAAATGTCATGGATGTGCAGCGACAGATCGGTGCCGACATTATTATGGCATTTGATGAATGTACGCCTTATCCGTGCGATTATAATTATGCCAGGCGTTCAATGCAGATGACCCATCGCTGGTTAGACCGCTGTATAACGCATTTTAAAAAGACGCAGCCAATATATGATTACAGCCAGACTTTGTTTCCAATAGTGCAAGGGAGTACCTATAAAGACCTTAGAATTCAATCGGCCGAATATATCGCAAATTCCAATGCACCCGGAAATGCAATCGGAGGCTTGTCGGTCGGAGAACCTGCCGAAGAAATGTACGCTATGTGTGAAGTGGTTTGCGAGGTATTACCGGAAGATAAACCACGTTATTTAATGGGTGTTGGGACGCCGATAAATATTTTAGAAAACATTGCGCTTGGAATCGATATGTTCGATTGCGTAATGCCAACCCGCAATGCCCGCAATGGAATGCTTTTTACGGCCCATGGAACTATAAATATCAAGAACAAAAAATGGGAGGACGATTTTTCAGAACTCGATGAAATGGGATTAACCTTTGTTGATACCGAGTATAGCAAAGCTTATCTAAGGCATTTGTTTGCTTCGAATGAATTTCTCGGAAGACAGATCGCCACCATTCATAATCTCGGTTTTTATATGTGGTTGGTAAGAGAAGCAAGAAAACATATCTTAGACGGCGATTTCAAATCGTGGAAGGATAAAATGGTCAAACAGATGGATAAGCGACTTTAGTTGAACATGAAAATTTTAGATTGGTACATATTAAAGCGATACATCTTCACCTTTGTGCTGATGCTTTTGTTGTTTATTCCTATTGGAATTACGATTAATCTTGCCGAGAAGATCGATAAAATGTTGGCCAACGAGGTACCGTTTAACGAAATTACACGGTTTTATCTTGATTTTACCATCTATTTCTCGAACTTACTTTTCCCTCTGTTTTTATTCCTGTCAGTGATCTGGTTTACTTCAAAATTGGCGAACAATACAGAGGTTATCGCTTTTATCAGTTCAGGCGTGTCTTTCTGGCGGTTTCTGCGCCCATATATGATAGGTGCGACGATTGTTGCTGTCTTTGCTCTGGTTTTGGGGATGTACCTGGCACCTCGAGCCAGTAAAGGTTTTAATGAGTTCGAATATAAATACCTTAAGGGAAGCAGAAAAGATAAGGAGACGTCTAATATCTACCGCCAGATCAATGATGATGAAATTATCTTTGTAAGCAATTTCAATACCAGGGATCGACGTGGCTCAAACTTCACCCTGGAACGCTTCAAGGATAATGTGCTAGTTTATAAGATCAGCGCATTAAACATCATGTTTAATCCGGCCGACAGTACCTACCGGCTCACAAATTATACGAAACGAATTATAGGCGAAAATGGAGATTCACTCATTAATCGCCGTCGTGTTGACACTACTTTTACGTTTGATCTCGATGACTTAACGCCAGTAAAGTACATTGCCGAGACCCTTAATTATAATGAGCTCACATCTTTTATTGATAAAGAAACCAAACGAGGGTCGTCATATGTTGGCCGTTACCAGGTTGTAAAGTATAAGAAGTGGAGTCTTCCGATCTCGGTATTTATATTGACGATTATTGCAGTGGCGGTATCATCCATTAAACGGCGTGGTGGTATGGGGGTTAACTTAGCTTTCGGAATCGGGATCGCTATGGTTTATGTCTTTTTCGATAAAGTTTTTGGTGTCATGGCCGAGCAGTCAGACTTGCCGCCATTATTTGCCGTGTGGTTTCCCAACATCCTTTTTGGTATTTTAGCAGCATATCTGTTATATAATGCCAAACGCTAAGCTTCAAAATTATCTCCATCTTCATGTACTGGTTTTTATTGCAGGCTTTACAGCTATTTTGGGAGAGCTTATCAGCATCGGTTCTATCCCGCTGGTCTGGTACCGGATGGTCATTGCGAGCATCTTAATGTTCGTATATATCAGGATTATAAAGGTGGATTTGAAGGTTAGACCTTTATCTATTCTTAAGTTCTCAATAGCGGGAGTGATTATAGCTTTACATTGGATCACTTTTTTTGAAAGTATCAATCAGGCGAATATTTCAATTGCGTTGGCCATGTTTTCTTCAGGAGCTTTTTTTGCCTCTCTGATCGAACCTCTCTTTTTTAAAAGAAAAATCATCGGTTATGAGATTATTTTCGGAGTGTTGGTTATTGCTGGTGTCTGGCTGATAACCAAAACCGAATTTCAATATCTTAACGGTATCATCCTCGGAATTCTTTCGGCACTTTTCTCTTCCCTTTTTGCTGTGATTAATGGAAAATTTGTAAAACACCATCAGGCCTCAGTCATATCCTTTTACGAATTTTTAAGCGGTATTTTTTGTATTTCTGTGTTTCTGTCTTTCAGCAAATCGGGATTCTCATCAGAATTCTTTAACCTGGTTTGGACAGACTGGTTGTACTTGTTCATTTTAGGTTCTGTTTGCACAGCGTATGCGTTTATTGCGGCCGTTTACATTATGCGCCTTATAAGTCCGTTTACTGTTGTACTGACTTATAATTTGGAACCGGTTTATGGGATTGTATTAGCAATCCTGTTGTTCCCTGATGATGAAAGAATGAGTGGTGAATTTTATATAGGTGCTGCTCTCATAATAAGCACAGTTCTGATTAATGGTGTGATCAAAAATAGACGGAAAGCCAAAAAAATTATGTAGGTTTGTAGTCCGATGTTTAACTTAAATATCTATGGAATATCTGGAATTTGAACTACCCATTAAGGAGTTGGAGGAACAACTTCAGAAATGCCAACTTATCGGTGAGGAAAGCGATGTTGACGTTACCGAGACTTGCAAGCAAATTGAAAAGAAATTAGATCAAACCAAGAAAGATATTTATGGGAAATTAACCCCATGGCAGCGCGTTCAATTATCACGTCACCCAAGCAGGCCATATACCCTGGATTACATCAAGGCCTTATGCGGGGATAGTTTTCTGGAACTACATGGCGATCGCAATTTCTGGGATGACAAAGCCATGATAGGTGGTCTTGGCAAGATTGGAGATCAGTCCTATATGTTCATCGGTCAGCAAAAGGGATCCAATACAAAAACCCGTCAGTACCGAAACTTCGGAATGGCCAAACCTGAAGGTTATCGCAAAGCGCTCCGACTTATGAAATCTGCCGAGAAATTTGGTATTCCCGTCGTTACCTTAATCGATACACCTGGCGCATATCCCGGGATGGATGCCGAAGAACGGGGACAAGGCGAAGCCATTGCCCGAAATATTTTTGAGATGACCAAACTGAAAGTTCCAATTATAACGGTTATCATTGGAGAAGGTGCCTCCGGCGGTGCACTGGGAATAGGCGTTGGCGATAAGGTATTGATGTTGGAAAACACCTGGTACTCGGTGATCTCTCCCGAATCCTGCTCTTCAATTTTATGGCGAAGCTGGGAATATAAAGAACAGGCGGCAGAAGCATTAAAACTTACCGCCAAGGATATGAAACGTCTTAAAATAGTGGATTCAATAATAAAAGAACCAATTGGTGGGGCTCATCGTGATCAGGAAAAGACCTTTTTGGCTGTGCGGGATGCTATCGTGAAAACTTACAGCGAGTTTAAAAAATTATCACCAAAAGAATTGGTCAAAACCAGGATGCAAAAATATTTTGAAATGGGCGTTTACAAAGATTGATTCCTTGAATACCGACCTATAATAAAATTCTATTTTAAATCTCCTAAACTCTTTTCTGCATATCAATCTAATTGCGCACGATTTACCGGGATATTCAAAAACGCGTATATCGAATTCAAATTGACTTGCGATTAAATGAATTTAGCCAACTGTGCGCTGATATACTTTTAAATTAATAGGTCAGACCAAATCTTGGAAAAATTTAACAAATATTAAATGTATATTGCGCGAGCTATTAATTACTATTATTCAATAATCCAATGAAAAATTCAAAACTAATTTTAGTACTGGTTCTTATTCTGGCCTTATCGTGTAAGAATGATGATGACTCCCCGAGGACCCCTATAACGATTAGCCCGGAGATTACAATAGATATAGGTGCAATAATTGATATAGCACCAGCAGTACCAGATTTTGACAATCCTGTTAACATAACAGCTTTAGTAAACTTTGGTCAACCTGTTGGAGTCTCTTCAGCAGATTATTTAGTTGAAATGCGGTTGAATGACACCTTTACACTTGATATTCCAAGTAATGGTCTAGGTCCCAACGATAAGTTATGGTATGATTATGAGATTTGGTATGACGAATTTGACGAACCACTTAATTTATTGACAGTTTATACATATATAGACGATACATACCCATCTGATGCGGTATTAATAGATCATCCAGATTTTCCTCCAGGTGTTGTTGGATTGAGTGATAGGATTCGATTCATAAATATAGCTGCTGATGATTCTGATTTAAACTGGAAATATGATATTATTTGTTTTATAGAAAGTGATGGAGTCTTTTATGGCCCTTACGTCATTGATCCGAAAATCAAAATTAAATCAACCAGTTCTCAATAATTATCTTTAACTAAAAATATAGAATACGGTTAGTCCTAAAGCAGCCGTTTTCTAATAACTAAAAAAGTCTTGAGAAGTCAGGGCTTTTTTCTTGTTGTTCCGTGTTGTCAATTCTCAATATTCGGAATTGAATAAAGCCCGGACCCCATGATTAAGGCCTTGGCTACAAATAAAAAACTTATCACCAAAAGAATAGGACAAAACCAGGATTGAAAAATATTTTAATTGGGGAGTCAATTGAGATCAAACCCCTGTATCCTGACGGTTTAAAAAATTCCATGGATTTATAATCGGTTTTATTTGTATCTATCAACAATTTTTTTAAGTTATCAACAGTTTAATTGTTGAAGGACCGTTAACATTGTATAAGGGCTTAAATTAGCTAGTTGGTAACTATTTCTTTACATTCGCTTTCATGAAACAACCCGACCAATTAAAGGGATTTAAAATCGACAAAGGAACGATCATAAATCTTGAAAAAGGTAAAATTCCTCCTCAAGCCATTGATTTAGAGGAAGTTGTGTTGGGAGCAATGATGATCGATAAAAAAGGAGTCGATGAGGTCATCGATATTCTTAGTCCCGATGCGTTTTATAAAGAAGCGCATCAAAATATTTTCGAAGCTATTTTCAAATTATTCGAAAACAGCGAGCCGATTGACTTATTAACGGTTTCAGCTCAATTGAAAAAAGATAAACGGCTTGATATGGTCGGTGGAGACTTTTATTTGATTTCTCTTACCCAAAAAGTATCATCTTCGGCTCATATTGAGTTTCATGCACGAATCATTCTTCAGAAATTCATTCAACGGAGTTTGATCAAAATATCAAACGAAATAATCGAAGACGCTTATGATGAAACCCAGGACGTTTTTGATTTGCTCGATAGAGCTGAATCACGACTTTATGATGTTACCCAGGGAAACATCAAGAAATCCTCTGAAACAGCTCAGGAGTTGGTGATCCAGGCCAAGCGAAAGATTGAAGAAATCTCTAATAAAGAAGGTCTTAGTGGTATCCCGTCTGGATTTGACAAGGTTGACCGCGTCACATCAGGCTGGCAGGAAAGTGATCTTATAATCATAGCAGCCAGACCAGGTATGGGTAAAACGGCATTAACATTGTCAATGGCCCGGAATATGGCTGTTAATCAAGATATCGCAGTAGCTTTCTTTTCCCTTGAAATGTCATCAGTACAATTGATCACACGTTTGATTTCAAGTGAAACCGGACTGTCTTCCGAGAAACTAAGGACCGGTAGGTTGGAAAAACACGAATGGGAACAACTCAATGTTAAGGTTAAGGCCCTGGAAAAGGCGCCTTTATTTATCGATGATACGCCATCTCTTTCAATTTTTGATCTTAGGGCGAAAGCAAGACGACTTAAGTCTCAACACGATATCAAACTCGTCGTAGTTGATTATCTGCAATTAATGACTTCAGGTGCTAGTCAAAAAGGCGGAAATCGAGAGCAGGAAATTTCAATGATCTCACGAAACCTTAAGGCATTAGCCAAGGAATTAAGTGTTCCTGTAATTGCCCTTTCCCAGTTATCACGGGCTGTAGAAACCAGAGGAGGCAGTAAGCGACCTATTCTTTCCGATCTTAGGGAGTCAGGGGCCATTGAGCAAGATGCCGATATTGTTTCATTCATTTATCGCCCTGAATATTATAAGATCGATGAATGGGACGATGAGGAACGCACGCCAACCGAGGGTCAGGCCGAATTTATTATCGCGAAGCACCGTAATGGTGGTTTAGATTCTATCCGTCTGAAATTCGTAGGGCATTTAGGTAAGTTTGAAAGTCTTGATGATTTCGATTCGCCTTTCGAATTCCACAGCAAAATGAACGCTGCAGCCAATGACGACACCTTTAAACCGGATAATTTCCCATCTCCCGATGAGGCTTTTGGCAGCCCGGAAGATGACGATATCCCGTTCTAACTTTTTACAACTCTTGGCCATGGGCCATATTACGGCAATCAGAGCTCGATTTAAAATGTGTTAGTTTTCAACAGATTAAAGCTGTTATTAATCGAACGTTAGAGCCAAAATTTCCTTAAATCTTTCGACTGAGGGAATATTTTGAGTATATTTCTCCTTATGAAAAAGATTCTCCTCATTCTTAGCCTATTGATTTCCATGCCGATTTGGGCATCTTATATCTTGATCCCCATGGATGCGGAAAGTCAAAAGAACCATCTTAAAGCCTATGGTATTACCTATTGGACGCTTGAAAAGCAACAAAAGGTAAAATGGCTTTTGAATTATCGTGGCGGTTCCTTTCTCCTGCCAGATTTTGAAGAGATTAGAAAGGAATGCCAGATAAGAGGGGTATCCTTTGAGGTTCTGAGTGATTCGAAAGCAGAATCCATCCTGCAGGAAATCAGCAGTCCGAGTCAAAACATGGAAGCTGTCATACTCGAAAAAGCACCGAAAATTGCTGTATATACACCCTATGGAAAGCAACCATGGGATGATGCTGTAACGATGGTTCTGACCTTCGCTGAAATACCTTATGAAACCATTTATGATGAAGAGGTAATTAATGACGGTCTTTTATTGTTTGACTGGCTTCACCTTCACCATGAAGATTTTACGGGTCAATACGGGAAATTTTATCGAAGCTACCGAAGTGCAGCCTGGTATATAAAAGAGAAACGAGATGCCGAGGCATTAGCAACCAAACTGGGATACAGCAAAGTGTCTGAGGCAAAACGGGACGTCGCTTTAAAGATTAGAGATTACGTTGTAGGCGGGGGATTTATGTTCGCCATGTGTAGTGCTACCGACAGTTTCGATATCGCCTTATCTGCTGAGGGTGTTGATATTTGCGAGCCCATGTTTGACGGTGATGGCAGTGATCCGAACTATCAGAATAAAATCGATTACAATAAAACCTTTGCCTTTACCGATTATATCCTTGAACGGAGTCCGAATGTTTACGAATTTTCGTCCATCGATATGACCCAGAAGCGGCGTATTCCGAAAACGACAGATTATTTTTCGCTGATGGAATTTTCGGCAAAGTGGGATCCTGTTCCTACCATGCTAACGCAAAACCATACAGCACTTGTGAAAGGTTTCATGGGTCAGACAACATCCTTTACCCGTGACCAGATCAAGTCGAATGTACTTGTAATGGGAGAAAATAAAACGAATGGAGAGGCAAAATATATTCACGGGATAAAAGGAAAGGGCTTTTTTACATTTTACGGCGGCCACGATCCTGAGGATTATACCCATCGGGTAGGAGATCCCAAGACCGAACTCAGCCTGCATCCTACATCACCGGGCTATCGCCTGATATTGAACAATGTTCTCTTTCCTGCGGCGCGTAAGAAAAAGCAAAAAACCTGATAGAATGCATGTCTTTCAAGTTGAGCTTAAGCTCAAACCCTTCAAAAGAGGTTTTCATCTCATCACTTCTGAAATACTGGAGGCTTTTCCTGAAATTAAAATTATAAATCTGGGGCAACTGCAAGTATTTATCAAGCATACTTCGGCAAGTTTAACGATCAATGAAAATGCCGATTCCTCGGTACGGACCGATTTTGAAAGTCAGTTAAATGTTATGGTACCTGAAAATGCATCTCATTATACGCATACCTATGAAGGGGCTGATGACATGCCGGCACATATCAAGGCCTCTATGATGGGATCTTCGATTCAAATTCCGATCACTAACGGACGTTTAAACCTTGGAACCTGGCAGGGCGTTTATTTGTGTGAACATCGAAACAATGGCGGATCGAGATCATTGGTATTAACCGCTTATGGAAATTAAAACAGAACGTTAGTTCAATAAATTTACCTCTATAGACTTAAGAAAATCGTCTTCGGGATTATCGGTATCCATAAGATGGGTATAGATATGATAGGCGTGATGATAAAAGCTGATCTTTTCGATTATCCCTGCCATTTTAGCTAACTTTTTATATTGCTTTTTTGCCTTTTTAACTTTTCCCAGCATGAGATTAGCCTCAGCAAGGGTACCCAGTTTCCACAGGTTATCAATTTGGAATTTATCAGCTATTTTCCGTGCTTTTTTAGCATATTTTCTCATAGCCTTATAATCTTCCTCTACTATAAGTTTCATGAAGGCAAGGTTGATCAAGCCCAAAAATAAATCCTCCTTAACCTTATTTTTTTTGGCTATTTTCTGGGCATTTGAAAAATGAGTCATTGCCGACCGGGCATCCTCTATTTTGTACAAACTGAAATAGCGACTGGTGTAAATAGAACCCAGCAGGCGTTGTAAATCAGAATCGTCTTCCAATCGCGAATGATTCTTGGCAACCGTTAACGCATAATCATAAAATCCAAGTCCGTCATAAGCCCCGGCCAGTTTTCTTGTGCCTCGCTCATCAAGCGACTCATAATTAGGACTCATATCTTCAACGATCTGTTCAAATGATTTTAGTTCTCTTTTTAAAGCTCCTTTATCCTTAAATAAGCGTAAAGGATTTTTTTCCATTCGCAGGATTTTTTCCTCAGGTACTTTACTAACCGGAAAATTATGGTCGATTTGAGCATTTACAAAAGGTGTTTGACTCCGCTCCCACGTTCTGGCCTCGTTAGAAACCTCTTCAATAATATGGGTGAGCACATCCATTATTCGAATATATGGGTCTTCAAAAAGGACGTCATGATCACCTTTCAAAACATGAGCCAGATGTTTCGTAAACAAGCTATTCGGCTCATCGCTCCAACGAATTGATTTCTCATGGTCTTTGCAGGCTGAAATTATAACAAAAGCTTGTTCATCATCAATGGCTTTGACCATTTCAACACTATCGGCCTGCTGTATTTTCTGGTCAGCTAATTGTGTGTCAATCCTGGAGGTGGCATCCAGGAGATCATCCCCCTTGGTCATACCCTGTGCATGGCAGCAATCAAAAAAGAAGACCAGCCGTTCTGCGTGCAACTGATTAATCAATGCTTTAAGATCTTTCGCCATGATACACTCCTTTCTGAAGTCACTAGCTCCATGGGTACCATAGGGCTCCAAAAAATAATCATCCTCTCCGAAGTTGGTAGTTTTATCAGCTACTCGTCGGCCATGCCCTGAGTAATACAACACAATACTTGATTCGTCATCGACTTTCTTCCTGAGATCCTCGAATGCTTTAAGAATATTTTCTTTTGTCGCTTGCTCTCTAACAAGCATGGTGACATTTTCAATGGGGTAGCCTGCAAGCTTTTCATCTGTAAGAACATCATAAAGTAGTTGGGCATCATCGGTAGAATATTCAATGCCTTTGTCACCAATACCTATTAGAAGTGCATACGAATTAGTAAAATCGTTAGTCATCGGTTGGTCTTTAATTAAGGTAGGCTATGGAAATCGAGGAACTCATGAGAAAGTTACAATATTTAATTAAATGATCCCTAAACCGATGAGGATAGAAATTAAAATCAATAATACAGCAACGATCTTATGAATTAGGTCTAAGGTGATTTTTTTCAGCAAGCGATTACCGATAAATGCGCCGGCCATGGCTGATAAGGTAGCACTAAGAACCAAGGGGTAATTCTCCATGAGTCCTACATCTAAAACCCGTGTTGAATAAACCGAAAGTCTGGTGATGTCAATAAATGACGAAATCACCACCGCTGTACCGATAAAGGCCTCCTTTGTTAAACCCGCATTTATAAGGAAAGCAGACCGCAGGGCTCCCTGATGGCCAGAAAGACCTCCAAAAAAACCACTGAGAATCCCACCAAATGGAAGATGCTTTTTTTCAAATTTTAAACGATTGAAAAACGGCGTTAACTCAATTATGGCAAAGACAATGAGGAGAAGACCTATAACGACATTAACCAGGGTAATCTCAAAGGTTTTATTAAAAAGAATATAAGATGTAAGTGTCGGGATGTCGGTAAGATTCACCAGAAGGAACGCCCCGAGAAAAGCCGCGATTACCGCCGGGATTCCGAATAGTAATAAAACCTTCTTCTTGGCATTTTTTCCCACCAGAGTTAGTTTGAACATATTATTGAAGAAATGGACAACACCGGTCAAGGCTATGGCCACTTCAATCGGGAAAAAGAAAGCGAATACAGGGAGCAAGATTGTGCCTAATCCAAAACCCGAAAAAAAAGTAAGAATTGATGCCAGGAAGGCAACAATGCATATAATAAGGTACGTCATGGCCAGGTTTCAATTTTGGAATAACCGACCGTCATATCATCAATACTTGACTTGAATAAAAACAGCATCTCCACCCATTTTTACATCAAGTACTGCAGCTTTTACACCTCGTTTCCAGGCTTTGTTATCCGGGTATTGAGTATTCTTGTTCACATTTCCAGCATTATCATCAAATAGTTGATAGGTAATTCTTTCAATTTCATTATTATTAATAATATCACCAATCTCCGGTTTTGTGCCTGCTATATCGTCACCATTTGCACCAGATCTACGAATGACTTCCGATACGCCCTGAGTAAAATTATTACCGTTCATTCGTCCACAAAATAACCAAGCCGCCGTACCTTGTGCCTCATTTTGAAGTTTATCCAGAGCCTCATCCGGAAATAAAACCTCGATTTGGGTCTGGGTTAAATAATCAATATAAGCTTTGGCTGTATTTGATTTAAGTGTATTCTCCCAAAGCCCTGTTGGAGTCAGGCTCTTTTCGAGGGTTTCTATGGTTTCTCTTAATTCGGTTGCGAGATTCTCCAGGCTGTCATTAGCTTCTTTTAAGGTTTGTCCCAACTCGTTTATTTCGTCAGATTGCTGACTTATTTTCTTTTCAGATTGTAAGGCATAACCCATAAATAAGGCGATAATAATTATGATTACTATGAATGAATAATTATTTCTTTTATCCTTTTTTTCAATTTCTTTTATTTTTTCGTCGATGCGCTTCATGGTGGCTGGTTTTATAAAGTAATGTAGTTATTGAATTCAGAATTAAAACCTTCTATTTCGGTATCTGACAGTTTATTCATTACTCGAATAAGCCGATCACGCTTTAGTTTAAGCAGATCGATTAATTCAATGTTACGAGATCGTTTTACAATATTTCCATACGGTTTTATTGACAACAGATTGAGCAAGACACAACCGGTTATGGCCATCCATTGTTCGACCACATCTTTAAAAAAGATATAGAGTACTGCACCTAATATTAAACTGCAAAGTGCTACGAATCCTATCATCATCCAGTTTTTCCTGATGCCACGTTTATGCATTAGGGCCGCCCGGTCAATTTCGGGTTCTGAAATTAGAAGGCCTGCGAGTTTTTCCTCTTTATCAGATTCATCAGCCCCGTCAATATTTTGATCTACTGAAGATTCTCCTGATTGTTTTTTAAGTTTTTTACGAAGGTCCATGAATCTATCTGCTTCTTCTGAATTCAATCCAAGTGCATCGAGAACGCGCCTCATAGCTTTTTCTGGTGAAGCTGTAAAATCAGCATATTGCATTCTCTTCCATCGCATAGGTAATTCGCATTCCTCAATTAATACAGGTATGATTTGTTTTCCTTCTTCTTTGGCAATAGAAACCTCATCCTGAACATTTCCGGATTTTGCCGCTGTACTTGAAATCAGTAATAAAAGAATATTCGAAGTTTCCAAAGCATCTTCAATCGAATTGTCCCAGTTGGTACCAAGACCGATGCCACGCTGGTCAATCCAAACTTGTGCACCCATATCTTCTAATTTTTCGGTAAGCCCCATAGCAAAAGGCCTGTCTTTACTCGAATAGCTTACAAAAATTGAATTGGTCGCCATTATACACGGAGGGTTTTGGTTGGATTAATATTTTTAAATGTACAAAATATATGATTAGTCAATAAGATCATAACTTTTTAAGAATATTTCATGATCACAAGGGTAAAGTTCTCCTGAAACTCCTACCATTAGCCAATCACCGGCCTTGCCATTCATAGTTCCTTCAAGTGTTTCAACCGTAAATGCTTCCTGCATTTGAATGCATTTTATCTTAACCGGTTTCTTCACCGCTTCCTTAAATTCATAATCAGGACGCTCGAATTGTTTGAAGTGCAACATAGGTTTACATCAGAAATTTTTCCTTGAGGAATTTAATAAAATCATTGTCTTGATCGGTAATTTTAGTCAAAGATGTGTAACCTGCATAGGCATTATTGTGCATGGATATCTTTTGTCGAATATTGGCCATTGATGCGGCTTTTTCATAATTCTCTTTGGCAGAATCGAAATCAGACAGATACATTTTTGCCTCACCAACTGTGGCAATTTTCCACAGGTCGTCAACACAGTGCTCTGTTGCATCCAATGCCATTTGGGCATATGTTTTCATGTTGGTCTGATCATTTTCTATAACGATACTGGTGAAAGCCAGATTAATGGCTAAATAATAGATCTGATCATGATCTTTCTTCTGTTGTGCGATCTCCAACCCTTTTTTATAATATTCAATAGCGGCATCTCCATCTTTCTTTAGGTTTTTCAACAGGTAGGCCCGTTTGTGGCGACCCCCTATGATCCCCATTAAATCGGAATTGCCTTTGGCAACGGGATGTGTATTGAGTATTTGAAGTGCTTCCTCCCTTCGATCAAGACCTTCTAGTCCGAAGATCAGTTGTTTTAATCCTTCTTCACCGAGTTCTTCTACCTGTGGTAACAAGGTCTGGACAGTGACTCCATATTTACCCAGTGCCAAATTAACTTCCTCCTTATTGAGATATTTATTCGCGAATTCACTGTCGGTTAGTGTTTTCACAATCAACTGATAAGATGCACTGTCAGCTGAATCGGGTTTTACCATTCGGAGGTGATCACCGTCGATCATTTCGCAATTTGACTCCTCGAAGGGCTCGAAACAAGAGGATAGATCGACATATTCATCGGAAATAGAGCCGGCCACTTTAAGTTTGAAAGGAATACCATCTTTAAAGCTATTGGTCCATGATGATCTCAATTCTTTGATAAAATCTCCCTCGCGGCTCATCGCTTCGTATTTTTCCTGCCAGGTATTCTTTAGCACCTGAGGATCGATTCCATCACTTGGAGTACCATACATGACCAGATGCGATACACGAAGCATATGTTCGGGCTTCAAACTTAGAAGGGCTTTCTGAGCGACAAGACCTCCCAGGCTGTGAGCGACTATGGCAATCCGGCTATAGGCATTAAACTTGTAAATAATCGACAGTTTTAACTCGTTGGCAATTCGGTCGATATCTGAAATCCCGGCCCAGACTTCTTTGCCCATTTCAGGGTTTACAAACTGGGAATATCCAAAAGGCCGCATATCCCAGCCATTCATATCTTTGTCTTCCAGCAACATTTTTGGGATCTGGCCAAATGTTCCTGATGCCTCACCAGAAAAGCCATGGACAAAGATCACAAGATTATCGGTGCCTTCATTCCGCCAGGAAATTACAGGTGTATCCTTAGTACTGTCCTTTTGGGCCGAGGTAGAGGCTACCGCTTTTTCATCGTCTGATTCGGCTGTTGCACCAAGTTTCTCGCGGATGAATAGGGGTGAATAGCATATCGGGAAATTATCACGGTTTTGCAAATTCACATATGGATTTTGTTGTTCGGGTGGATTCAATTCCTCACGGGCTTTACGTGAAACCTCGCGTTGGAGGTGACCGGAAAGTTCAGAAATGTATATAAACGGTAATTTATAGTCGGGATCATGCCTCATACTGATATATTCCACCAGACAGGAGGTGAAAAGGCTGAAATCATCATCGGCTTTGATGTACGAAAGTTGATCTTCCCGACATGCGGAAATTATAGAAATCCCTTTTTCGTTATCAACTTTCTGGGCTAATCCCTCAACATTATCATACTCGAGTTCACTGCTTCCATCATCATCAATCTCAACGGTTTTGGCACCTAGATTTAAGCCACCGATTGTCATACCGCGCGCATGACAGCAATCGAGAAAGAATACCAGGCTATTTGTATTCAGCGCATTTAAGCTTTCCTTTAATTCAGTAGAATAAAACATATGCTTAACCTGCTCCTCATATTCCATTTCCGGATAGCCTCTGAAGCCGTTCATCTGCAGGAAATATTTATCCTCCTGCAGGGTAATCATTTCCCCTTTTATTTTACGGCGTTTGGGCAGGATTTCGCCGTCGATTTCCTCTGTGAGATCCTCTTTATAATGCCCGCCATGGCCAGAGTAATAGATGAATAAAGAGGAATTCTCATCCATGCGTTTTTTCAACTCCGCAAAAGCTTTACGAAGTTCTTCATTGTTAGCTTTTTCCTCGGTTAATAAATAGACATTATCTTCGGGATAACCGGCCAAACTTTCATCGGTTAGAATATTATTAACCTTGTTGGCATCATTCACCGATTGGGCAAGATCGGCACCAACTCCAATGATAAGGGCATAAGCATTTTTTAAACGCGCCATAATTTATTTGCTTTAATTATAACTTAGATATCCAGATCATTAAGAATAAGCTTAACATGATCGACCTGTGCCTGGGAAATATTGGGATCATCAGATTGTGTCAATTGGTAAAGGCCCAAAAACGCTTTGAGTTTCTGACGAGTCATGACCCCTTTATCGCATAGCGCATTACCAATCTCTTCAACGGACAGATCAGACGTGTCGACACCATTTTCTTTTGCTAAAAATTTTAGATCGGTACGAAGATTTATATTGAGTGCCTTTAATTGTTCTAACGGACTTTTTTTACCGATACCATTACTTGATTTTGAAATGGTTGGAAGGGATTGTGAATTATCGACTATCAACTTGTCAATACTTTCCTGGAAACTCATTGAAAAGCCAGACGCAGATGCCTTTATTGAACCCACTTTCCCGATAATCTCTGCTAAATGTTTTCTAAAAAACAAAACGATTGTAATAACAGCTAATGGCCAAATGATAACCTCAATCAGGTCGGTTATCTCGGTGAATAGCGCATACTCTGTTTTTTTATTCTCCTCATCTATCAAGGACAGAAAAAAAAATTGTATCATCATATAAAAGCGGTGTTAATTATTCCAAAAATTCATTATCAAATTAAATTCAGGTAAATCTACCAAATCTCTTAAATGGTAATCATTCTGAAAGGTCTCTGGGGAATAATAATTGCCATTCGCAATAGAATTCATCAAATGTTCTAAAGCGATATCCTTCTCGCCAATGCTCGCATAGAATTGGGCTATAGCATAGTCAATGGCACCAAACTGAAGTTCTTTACGCATTTCATTAAGCGCCTTTATTGCTGCTTTAGCCTCGTCTGTCTTATTGTTTTTATAAAGGGATATGGCATGATAGGCACGATTTCGAAATCCATCCGGTTCCTTATCAATGATTGCTTTAAGCAAGGGTTCGGCTTGTTTATAATCCTGCATATAATAAAGAGAACGCGCATAACGTTGACTTTCTTTATCAGGACTATTCTCTTTAACGGCTTGAAAATATTTCATCGCCTGATCTGGCTCGTAAAACCTGAGTATTTCTTTTCCGGCAACCGTATTAGCCTCTTCCCAATCCGTAGAACCCATTAGTTTGAGCCTGTTAAGTACCTTTTCTAACGACTCGAAACTATTCGTCCGCACGTATGCCATGATCAATGGACGTAATAACCAAAAATTATTCGTCAGTAAGGCTTTTTCTTCCAGCAGGTCAATAACCTTATAATATTCTTCTTTCTCAATATCAGCCAATGCTTTCAAATACATGCGATTAACACATTCCTGGCAGTCCTGAAAATTAAGCTCTCCCATATTTATGGCCTCATAAAACTCGTCGACAATTTCAGGGTTATTGATATACTGTAACGCAAGAACCATCTGACTTCGGTTGGTAATAAAATCGAAAGGGGCGAGCTTATACTCTTCCAGGTGATATGCGTATGCGTTCCAGTTATTGCCAATAAAAAGGGCATTAAAATGATTCATAAGATTGCGCTGACGATCACTTAAACCGGATTTTGGTAAAATAGCCTTCCTGAGAGAATCTGCTTTCTTGTAATCATCAATGTTATAGTAATACATGACCTTAAAGGCCAGCGCCTCCCAATTGGTACTGTCGGCCTGAATGGCTTTATCGAGAAGAACCGGATAAATTGAATCGAAGGCTCCAAGCTCTTTGGCTTCCATAAGATACTGATAGGATTCAAAAGTGGGTGGGTTTTTCTGTAAATTCAATTCCGGTTTATCAACGAATGATAAATAGCCCAATATCCGTTGTCTGATTTCTTCAATACAATCTAACGGCCGTCCTGTCGGGCAATTTACGGGATTAAGCGAAATCAATACTTCGTTAGTAGTACCGTCAAGAACTGAACATCTGAAAATAAGATCATCGCCGTTTAAAAAAATGCTGCCTGAAATTATTTTAGCAGGCTTGAGATAGGATTTTAAAATATCAATACCACTCAAGCCGGCACTGCTAGATCGAGCCATTTCAGTATATTCATTAATTATTTCAGAGGTAATAACCTGACCGACTTTACTATCGGTTATTCCATGGGTTATCCAATCGGCCGACATTTTACTAACAAAGTCAAATTTTTCATTTCCGGTATCGTTTTCAAATTGTAAGACGGCAATACGATCTACAGATGAAAACTCTGGCAGTGCGTTGTTGTTACCAAAACTATTGTTCACAATGAGTAGAATCGACATGGCACAGAAAAAGGAGATAATTCCGAACCCAGTAAAGAAAAAGCGTTCAAAAACACGTCTGTTTTTAACCTCTACGGCATCATCCGGGTCATTAGATACCTGATGTTTTAGCCTTGAGCGCCAGATATAGAAAATATAAATCGGTAATCCTATGATAAGGATCAAGATTAAATAGGTCACGCTGGTTTCGGGGAAACCAAGCGGCTGCCAGGTGACAGAAAGCACCTGTAAAATGACCCAACTGGTCACGACATAAATGGAAAGCATTTTGAATACCTCCCGCTCATGACATTCCCTAATGAACTCTTTAATAGTCATTTAATTTGGTTGATTGATGCAATAAAAGCCCAGTTCTAGGATGATTTTTGGCTGAAATTACGTTTTTTTATGTATATTACTGTTATTATCAACTTAAAATTCAAGATCATGTCAAAATCAAAATCAAAGCCGGGAGGTAATGTGGGGCCAAAGAGTTCTGTATCTAAACCCGGTGGAAACGTGGGACCCAAATCGAGTTCTGTTTCTAAACCCGGAGGAAATGTTGGACCGAAGCGTGCAGCAGATGAGAAGGGCGGAGGCGATGTTGGACAAAAAGGAGGGGATGGCTAGATTGTTGAGATTTTAAATTCTCAACCCATTCAATTCTTTGTTTAATATCCTCTTAGATTAAACTGAACGAAAATATTACTTAAGATAATGGATAAAAAAATCCGATTCAATTTGAATCGGATTTTTTGATTAAAGCGAAATACGTTTTTAATGGTCAAAGGTTTATTTTACCTTATCGATTATAGCCTTAAAGGCCTTTGGATCATTCATGGCCAAATCGGCAAGCACCTTTCGGTTCAATTCGATGTTATTGGCCTTTAGCAATCCCATAAATTTTGAGTACGATAATCCGTGTTCTCTGGCACCGGCATTTATCCTGGTTATCCAAAGCGCACGAAATGTACGTTTCTTATTGCGACGATCGCGGTATGCATACTGCATAGCCTTATCGACGGCATTTTTTGCAACTGTCCAAACATTTTTTCTTCTCCCGAAATATCCTTTTGCTTGTTTAAGCACTCGTTTTCTTCGGGCACGTTTGGCTACTGAATTTACTGATCTTGGCATAATTTTAATTTTTTTTGTAGCAGGCGGATCATACGATCACTTTTCGAGCCATACTCCAGGGTTTGTAAATAATTAACCGGGCAATTACTTCAAACGCAATTGCTGTTTAATGTTATTGGCATCATGCTCATGTACCAGGGTACTGTGCGTGAGAGCCAGCTTACGCTTTTTAGATTTTTTTGTCAGGATATGACTCTTAAAAGCGTGCTTTCTTTTGATTTTACCAGTTCCTGTCAACTTAAATCGTTTCTTGGCACTGGATTTGGTTTTCATTTTTGGCATTGCTATCCGTTTTTAATACTTCGCTTTCTATTTCTTTTTTATGGGAGCGATAAACATAATCATACGTTTACCCTCCAATTTTGGCATTTGTTCTACCTTTCCAACTTCCGCCAGATCCTGGGCTAAGCGCAAAAGAAGGATCTCACCTTGATCCTTATATATTATCGAACGTCCTTTAAAAAATACGAAGGCTTTTAATTTAGCCCCATCCTTAAGAAATTTCTCTGCATGTTTCTTCTTAAACTCATAGTCGTGATTGTCGGTTTGCGGACCGAAACGAATTTCTTTAATAACGACTTTTGTTGCCTTCGATTTAAGAGCCTTTTCACGCTTTTTCTGCTCGTAAAGAAATTTCTTATAATCCATGACCTTACAAACCGGTGGATTTGCATTTGGCGAAATTTCAACTAAATCCAATCCTAAATCATCGGCAATAGCTAAGCCTTTTTCCAAATTATAAATGCCAACCTCAACATTGTCACCCACCAACCTAATTTCCGATGCGGTGATCTTATTGTTAATCTTGTGTTTGTCCTCTTTTATGACGCGAAGAGGCCGTCTTGTTCTTTTTCTTCGTATTGCTATGGCTCGTACGTTTTATATTATTATTTAAATTCTTTTAAGGTTTTACTTATTTCAGCATTAACCAAGTTAGTAAAATCATTTACATTAATCGTGCCTAAATTTTCACCACCGTGTTGTCGGACACTGATTTTGTTATCTTTTTCTTCATTTTCACCAACAACAATCATGTATGGGATCTTACGCATTTCGGCGTCACGTATCTTTTTACCCATGGTTTCATTCCTGTCGTCAATGAGGCCGCGAATTTCGGCATTTTCCAACAAATTTAAAACTTTTTGCGCGTATTTTTCATATTTCTCACTTATGGTAAGAATTATAACCTGCTCGGGTGTTAGCCATAAGGGAAAATTCCCGGCTGTATGCTCGAGCAAAATTGCAACAAATCGTTCCATACTTCCAAAGGGAGCCCTGTGAATCATAACGGGTCGATGTAGTTCGTTGTCGCTGCCTTTATAGGTTAAATCAAAACGTTCAGGTAAATTATAATCGACCTGAATTGTGCCCAGTTGCCACTGTCTTCCAAGAGCATCCTTTACCATGAAATCGAGTTTCGGACCGTAGAACGCGGCCTCCCCAGTTTCAATTACATAATCAAGGCCTTTATCGGAAGCCGCATTAAGAATAGCCTTTTCGGCTTTATCCCAATTTGCGGCATCACCGATATATTTTTCGGGATTTTCCGGATCACGAACAGATACCTGGGTAGAAAAATTCTCAAAACCAAGAGAACCAAAAACATATAAAACCAGGTCGATCACATTTTTGAATTCTGCATCCAATTGATCGGATGTGCAAAAAATATGGGCATCATCCTGAGTAAAGCCCCGTACACGGGTCAATCCGTGTAATTCTCCACTTTGCTCGTAGCGATATACTGTGCCAAACTCGGCAAAACGTTTCGGTAATTCTTTATAACTCCAAGGCCTCGAATTGTAAATCTCACAATGATGAGGACAATTCATTGGCTTCAGAAGAAATTCTTCATCTTCTTTGGGTGTGTGAATGGGCTGAAAACTGTCTTCGCCATACTTGGCGTAATGTCCTGAGGTAATATAAAGCTCCTTTTGACCGATATGTGGTGTGATAACCATCTCATAGCCGGCTTTTTGCTGAGCGTGTTTCAAAAAACTTTCCAATCGATTTCGCAATGCTGTTCCTTTAGGTAACCATAGTGGCAGTCCCTGACCGACCTTTTGAGAAAACGTAAATAATTCGAGTTGTTTACCAAGTTTACGATGATCGCGCTTCTTCGCTTCTTCAAGCAATTCCAGATATTCTTTTAAATCCTTTTGCTTGGGAAATGAAATACCGTAAACCCGTGTTAACTGCGGATTGTTTTCATCACCCCGCCAATAGGCACCGGCGATGCTTAGAATTTTAACAGCCTTAACAATTCCGGTATTTGGAATATGTCCCCCACGGCAAAGATCTGTGAAAGTGGAATGATCACAAAATGTAATATCACCGTCTTCAAGATTCTCGATGAGTTCTACTTTGTACTGATTGTTCTGATCCTCATAAAAAGACAGGGCATCAGCCTTTGATACTGAACGCATTTTAAAATCGTGCTTCTCACGGGCAATAGCCAGCATTTTATCTTCAATTGTCTTAAAATCCTTGTCTGAAACGCTGTGATCACCGAAATCAACATCATAATAGAAACCATTATCGATTGCGGGTCCTATTGTTAATTTCACCCCGGGATATAGTTCTTCCAGGGCTTGAGCTAAAATATGTGAACTGGAATGCCAGAATGCCTTTTTACCTTCCGGATTATTCCAGGTGAATAATACCAGATTGCCGTCTTCTTCCAATTTGGAGCTTATCTCAACGGTCTTGTCATTGTATTGAGCCGAAATCACATTTCGTGCCAGGCCTTCACTGATATCTCGAGCAACATCATAGGGCGAAACATCTTGTTCGTATTGTTTAACACTGCCATCAGGCAAAGTTATGCTGATCATGGGTACTGAATTAAAAGCTCAAAGATAATGGTAAATACGTCACTTGCAAAACGATCATACTAAATGAATGATTGAAATATCAGGGACCCACAGTTTTACTATTTGGGTGAGGAAACAAATTTTTTTAGACTAATATTTTAATTATTTTATTTTTCAATTCGAAAAGTATAATTTAGTACGCATGAATTCCATCGTTAGCGCAACTGTTTCGACATTAAAAGAATCAAAAAACATCCTCAACCGGTTAACGAACGAACAGCTTACAAATTCAAATATTCCGCCATATCATTCCTGTATCGGATCGCATATTCGACATATCCTGGATTTCTATAATTGTATCTTTCGCGGTCTCGACCAAAATTTGGTTGATTTAACAAAACGCGATCGCTCTTCCTTAATTGAAGAGCAGTGTGCTCTTGCCCTTGAGGAGGTTGATAGCGTTATTGAGCAATTGAAAAAACTTAACCATGAAGATTCCCATGGTATGATTTCAGTTCGAGATGACCTTGGTCAGGGTTTGATTGAAATTAAATATACATTGGGCGCTCTTCTTGCGCAGGCTAACAGCCATACTATTCATCATTACGCCATAATTAATTATATGCTTGACCGAATTGGGATTTCGTTAACTGATAAAACATTTGGTTATAATCCCTCGACGCCTTTCCCTGCTAAGATCGATCTCGGGACCTCTGATTGAACATGCTGTTTAGTATTGTTCGTATACCTTTAAAACCCATAAAAATAGATGCTCCGCACAGCAATAACGCAAGGACGAGAATAGGAATATAAAGCGGCTTCTCCTGATTCGTAAAAGCCACATAGAGAAGGCTAGGGCCGATGAACATTAGAAGCACTGTTATGGCCATGTATTTGAGACCACGACGAAGGATGTCTCTATTTGTTGTCATTAAGGTAGGCTTTTATCGCATTTCTCACGCTTTTATGCTTGTTAAGGAGAATACTGGCCTCAAATTCGGAAATACTGAGTCGGTTCATTATCATTTTGGTTCCCCGATCAACCAGTTTATTATTGCTTAATTGCATATCGACCATACGATTTCCTTCAACCTTTCCCAATTGAATCATAGCCGAAGTCGTAATCATATTCAGGACCAGTTTTTGTGCGGTTCCGGCTTTCATCCTTGAACTTCCGGTTACGAACTCCGGTCCGACCACAACCTCAATCGGAAATTGGGCCTCACGTGCCAACGGACTATTCGCGTTGCATGTTATGCAGCCCGTAACAATATTGTTTTCATTACAATTCTTGACTGCCCCAACAACATAGGGTGTTGTTCCGGAAGCGGCAATTCCAACGACCACATCGTTGGAATTTATTTTAAATTTCAACAGATCCTTCCAACCTTGAATACGTGAATCTTCGGCAAATTCAACTGCCTTACGAATGGCGGAATCGCCTCCCGCCATTATTCCGATCACTACATCATGAGGGACACCAAAGGTCGGTGGACATTCCGAAGCATCAACAATGCCTAAACGACCGCTGGTTCCGGCTCCTATATAGAATAAGCGTCCTCCTATCTGAAGTTTATTCACAACCTGTTTTATCAGGGCTTCAATCTGAGGAATGCTTTTCTCAACCGCCAGAGGAACTGTTTTGTCCTGTTCATTGATTTTTATAATCAATTCATGAATGGACATCTTTTCAAGATCGTCGTAATGCGACTCTTCTTCAGTCGTTTTATTGAAATTCATTTTGAGTGAATTAGCTATTTCAAAAGTAATGATTATAAAGTATATTTATGCGGAATCCCGAATACACTTTATGACGATATTAGCAATCCCGGATAGTTTTAAAGATTCGATTTCATCAAAAGAAATCATTTCAGCTCTAAGACGCGGATTTAAAAACCTGGACCCGTCCATAGAACTAATCGGTTGTGTTGGATCTGATGGCGGTGAAGGATTTTTAGAAGCCATTAATTTCCAGGTAAGTGCCGAACGCATTTATCATGAATCACTCGATCCTATTGGAAGGTCGATTGAAGTTGAATACCTGCTTGATAGATCAAATCGTACGGCTTACATCGAGTTGGCTCAGGCAGCCGGATTAGAACGATTATCTGAGCAAGAGCGCAACCCAATGTTTACAACAACCGCGGGAACCGGGTTACAGATCATGCATGCCATTAATAAAGGTGCCGAGAAAATATATATCGGCTTAGGTGGAAGTTCTACAAATGATGGCGGTGTGGGATTAGCCAGTGTTTTAGGTTTTGAATTCACAGATATTAACGGCGATCGGGTTTTACCCATTGGAAATAATTTAACCCATATCCATAATATCGAGGGTCGTTTTGTTTCGTCTGAGGTTAAGATCTTTGCCGTGGCCGATGTTCGAAATCCGTTGCTCGGACCTCAGGGGGCATCACATACCTTTGCTGCCCAGAAGGGAGCTTCTGTCGGTGAGATTCACCATCTGGAGAACGGTCTTTCGAATCTCCATCAAAAAGTGAAATCAGACCTGCATAAGGATGATTCTGATTCGCCGGGATCAGGAGCGGCAGGTGGTGCCGGATATGGCCTTCGGGTTTTCTTAGATGCGAAATTGGTTTCGGGCATAGAGTTTATGCTACAACTCGCCGATATTGAAAGTATAATTTCAGAAAAAAAAGTCGACCTGATTATAACGGGAGAAGGCCGGTTAGATCATCAATCCATGCAAGGTAAATTAATCGATGGAGTTCTCAACATTGCCCGACCAATGGGTGTTCCCGTGATGGCGATTTGCGGACAGTTAAGCCTTGAAGAACAAGAGTATCGTAAAATGGGACTGGCTTTTGCAACTACTATTGCCGGACCGGAAGTCCCGGTTTTAAAAAGTATGACCGATGCGGCTCATTATATCGAAGAAGTTACCCCTAAACTGCTTCAGCAGTTTAATCCTCAATCGTAATGGTGGTTTTAAACTCCTGTGCGATGGCAAAATAACCAAGCGCAAAATTATTACTATTGTTTAAATTATTAAAAATGGAGTCGTTATCAATTTCTGTTGCATTAATGATATTGCCCCTCACAGTTACCGAAGGTGTTACAAAAGGTGAGGCCGCTTCGTTACTTTGATCGATCAGTAAATTCATATAGTTATAAAAGTCTTCATTTATCCCCAGAATACTTATTTCCAATTCATCGCCCGTTTGAAGATTGTCATCGTAGAAATATGAAAATGAAAAAGACTGTCCACGATAAAACGTGTCTTCTGAAGCAAAGAAGTTATTGTTATCAAAATCAAACAGATAATAATCTTCCCGATCCGGAAAATCTGTATATGATAAGATAATTTCAGTGTCATCCTCATTAAATAAGGTTTGGTCACCCTGTACTACACTGTCGAAAGGTACAGACGGCTGGAAGCGCGCATTAGCCACATAAAATTCATCTTCAAAGTCGATCTGCAGAAACCAGCGATCATTGACCAGCTGGTCGGTGGGAAAGAGTTTGCTGTATATTCCAGAACCTGGAGATTCCTCGAGTAAAACCTGTTCGTCACCTCCAGGATTGTCAAGATTACTCATGGTTATTTGCTGCAAGTCGGCCGGCGGTACGGTTCCGAAAAAGTTATTTGTTTCACTTACCTTAACACGTACCAGGTTAGTGGTCTGTGTGGTGTCGACCCTTATTAGGGCGTCTACAATTAATCTTGGCGCTTCCGATGGGGTTTGAACTTCAATCACATCTTCACAAGACCAGCTTAACAGGACGATACAAAGTATAAAGAAAGATATGTATTGTTTTTTGATCATGATTAAAATTTAAAATTATAAGAAACCGATGGGACGATCCCAAAAATGGAGGTGCGAACAGCCTCATTTGTTCCGGTATCCTGATTCCTTCTGAAATTAATGGACGCTGCATTTCTACGGTTGTAAACATTGTAAATACTAAAAACCCATTCTGTTTGCCATTTCCGGCCCTTGTTTTTACGCGGTGTCAAAGTCGCCGCAATATCCAATCGGTGATAATCTGGGAGGCGTTCTTCATTTCGCAAGCCATAATATGGGATGGTTAGCCCCTGGAATTCAAATTGCCCTATTGGATAATTGGTAGGCTGACCGGTTTGATATACCAAATTGGCATTGAAACGCCATTTATCTGATAATTCATAATTACCATAAAGAGCGATATCATGGGTTTTGTCGTAAGGCGTATTATACCATGCTCCGCTGTTAATGCCAATTTCCTGATCATTCCGCCCAGGAGTTCGCTGCTCTGATTTCGATAGGGTATAGGCCAACCAGCCTGTCAGAGGACCGTCATTTTTTCGAAGCAACACTTCTAAACCATAAGCTCGGCCTTTACCGTTAAGGATTACTTGTTCGATCGCGTCATTAGCGATCAGATTCGCCCCGTCGATATAATCAATACGGTTTTGAAGGTCTTTATAAAATACTTCAGTTTCAAAGGCGTAAGCACCATCTTTTATATCCCTGAAATAACCAAGTGCATATTGATCGAGTAGTTGAGGTTTCACAAATGGCCCACTTGGGGTCCATACATCCAAAGGGGTTGGCGAACTGGTATTCGACAACAGGTGCAAATATTGAGCAATGCGTGTATAACTGGCTTTAATTGAGCTTTTTTCATTCAGGGTATATGCCAAAGCTACTCGCGGTTCTAAATTGGTGAAATTAGCGAGCTCGCTACCACGTCCTGGCGAAATAGTATCAATTGGTTCGGCACTTTTATAGATCAACAGAAAAGGATCGAATTCAACCGGGTTATCATCCTGGTAAACAAATAATTCATCTTGTCCTAATCTTGAAAAATGACTCAAACGCAAACCGTATTCCAAGCTGAGATTTTCAGTGATATCATGCTGTATATCAAGATAGACAGCCAGTTCGTTAGCATATTTTTTGGTCAACTGATCTTCAACAATTCCCGAATCATTCGTATTGGGTTCAATTTTCCCCGGATTGAAACTGTAATAGGTGTTATTCAATCCGTAATTGACCTGAAGCTTATCACTGACATATTGTTTTAAATCATATTTCAAATTAAAATTCTGAATGCCTGAATTCCAAAGAAAACCAACAAAACCAAGTTCCAAACCATAATAATAATCGGAATAGATCAAGGAAAGATTTGAGAACAACTTCTTGGAAAATAGATGATTCCATCGAAAATTTAAAACAGCATTACCATAGATATTTTCGAAATTATCGCTTAAGCTAAAGAGGTCACGACCGAAGTATCCGGAGAAATAGAGATTGTTCTTATCGTTAACCTTATAGTTCAATTTGGTGTTCAGATCGTAGAAATAGGCCTTATTATCAATATTGAAAAGCGGCAGGAATAAATGGGCGTATGACGCACGGCCACCAACCAGGAACGATGCCCTGTCTTTTTCGATTGGTCCTTCAATCAGTAATCGGCTCGCAACGGCACCAATACCGCCGTTTACTCTGTATTCCTTACTGTTCCCTTCTTTTTGAAAGATCTCTAATACCGAAGAGACGCGACCTCCATATCGTGCAGGAATGCTTCCTTTAAAAAGCTTGACATCTTTAATCGCATCAGGATTGAACACCGAGAATAAACCGAAGAGGTGTGAAGAATTAAATATAGTGGCTTCATCAAGAAGGATGAGGTTTTGATCAACAGCACCACCTCTCACATTAAACCCAGAGGATGCCTCTCCTGCATTTGTAATTCCGGGGAGCAGAAGCAGGGATTTAACAATGTCGGCCTCACCAAGAACAACAGGAATTTGCTTTACTGTTGAAATCGACAGACTGTTCACACTCATTTGAGGATTTCTGATATTTAGCCGTTCAACATTTTCGGTAATGACCACTTCATCGAGTTGCTCTGTGCTTTCTTCAAGAGAAAAATTCAGGGCCTTATCGCTGGTCAAATCGATTGTTTGCCTGATGGTTTTGAAGCCAAGGTAACTGATCACAAATTCATAACTGCCCTCGGCAAGTGTTAAAGAATAGAATCCATATTCATTGGTGACCGTACCCGTTTTTAAGCTGGGAACAATGATGTTCACGCCTATGAGCTGTTCATTGCTCGATGCTTCAGTAATCGTTCCGCTTAAGGTATATTTTGATTGAGAAAACAAGGAAAAGCAGAAGAGAATTGCAATTGCTGATAAGCTGGTAGTTTTTGTTTTCATAAGACATGCAAAAATAGAGAAAGCAACAACTTTCCAATCCCAATTTAACAAAGCTTTAAAACCTAAATATTCTCTAAAATCCCATTGAAAATTGCATTCGGACGCATCGCCTGAGAAACACGCTCTTCTGAAGGCTTATAATATCCATCGAGGTCAACAGCCTTTCCCTGAATGGTCTCCAAGTGTTCGATGATTTCGACTTCATGCTTTTTGAATGCCTCAAAAACCGAGGCGAATCGATTCTTCAATTCGACATTTTTATCTTGCTTGGCAAGGACCTCTGCCCAATAATAAGCCAGGTAAAAATGACTTCCTCTATTATCAAGTTCACCAGCAATTCGGGATGGTGATTTTTTTTGATCCAACAGTTTTTCAGTGGCATCCTCAAGTGCGTCACCTAAAATTTGAGCAGTCGGGTTATTATGAACATGGGCAAAGTGATCAAGAGAAACGGACAAGGCCATAAACTCACCAAGAGAATCCCACCGAAGGTGATTTTCTTTAACGAATTGCTGCACATGTTTTGGAGCAGAGCCTCCTGCACCGGTCTCAAACAACCCTCCGCCGTTCATCAAAGGAACAATCGACAGCATTTTTGCACTCGTACCCACCTCGAGGATTGGGAAGAGGTCGGTAAGATAGTCACGTAGCACATTGCCAGAAACCGAAATTGTATCCATACCGTCTTTTAAACGTTTAAGGGTGATCTTGGTGGCTTCAACCGGGGCGTGAATCGAAATATCCAATCCGGTTAAGTCGTGATCCTTAAGATAGGTGTTCACTTTTTTAATTAGTTCAGCATCGTGGGCCCTGTTTTTATCAAGCCAGAAAATTGCCGGTGTTTGACTCAATCTCGCTCTTTTTACGGCTAATTTCACCCAATCACGGACAGGAGCATCTTTAACCTGGCACATACGCCAAATATCACCCTGTTCAACCGGGTGTTGCAATAGTACTTTACCCGATTGAGAAACAACTTCAACCTTGCCGTCTGACTTTATTTCAAATGTCTTGTCATGGGAACCATATTCTTCAGCTTTTTGAGCCATGAGTCCAACATTGGGCACAGTACCCATGGTCCTGGGATCGAATGCCCCGTGTTTTTTACAAAAATCCATGGTTGCCTTATAAAGTCCGGCATAGCTGCTGTCTGGGATAATGGCCTTAGTATCCTGCAATTCACCTTGAGCATTCCACATTTTTCCTGAATTTCGGATCATGGCTGGCATAGACGCATCAATGATGACATCACTGGGCACATGCAAATTGGTAATACCCTTGTCGGAATTTACCATGGCCAAATCCGGCCCCTCCTGAATGGTTCGTTCAACGGCCTCAAGGATACTTTTGCATTTATTCTCAGGAAGCGATTTTACACCTTCAATCAAATCACCCAATCCGTTATTGACATCGACCCCGGCTTCTTCAAGTTCGTTTGAATACGTCTTGAAAACCTCTTCAAAATAACAACGTACAACATGACCAAAAATGATCGGATCACTCACCTTCATCATGGTTGCTTTCATATGCAGTGACATTAATATATCTTGTTGTTTGGCGTTGCTAATTTGTTCCTTGATAAAAGTAATCAGGGCCTTTTTGCTCATAACAGACGCATCTATTATTTCGCCGCTCTGAAGTTTAAGTTCTGATTTTAAGACGGTTTGAACGTCATTATAATCAGTATGAATGATTTGAACCGTGACCTGTTCCTCAAGGGTTACCGACTTTTCATTATGGGCAAAATCTCCTGTATTCATTGTAGCTACATGCGACCTGGAATCGGGGCTCCAGGCGCCCATTGAATGGGGGTTTTTCTTCGCATAATTCTTAACGGCCTTGGGTGCGCGTCGATCGGAATTTCCCTCTCTAAGAACCGGATTTACGGCGCTGCCTTTAACCTTATCATATTTTGCTTTAATTTGTTTTTCTTCATCTGTAGCTGGGTCTTCGGGATAATCGGGAATATCAAATCCTTTTGATTGCAATTCGGCTATAGCGCGTTCAATTTGTGGAATTGAGGCCGATATATTAGGTAATTTTATGATGTTGGCTTCGGGTTCTTTAACAAGATTACCCAATTCGGACAGTGCATCAGCTTGTATTTGATCCTCCTTAAGGTATTCAGGAAAATTTGCCAGAATTCGTCCGGCCAGGGAAATATCTTTTGTTTCAATTTCAACATCAGCCGCTTTTACAAAGGCTTTTACAATGGGTAATAACGAGTAGGTGGCGAGTGCAGGAGCCTCGTCGGTTTTTGTATAAATTATTTTAGCCATGAATGAACTCTTTTATGGATATAAAATTTAGAAATAAGCTTGAAAAACACGTGAAATTTTCGCGTAGCGAATATACAAAAAACAGTTCTTGCAGTCTATGAAAGTTTATTAAAAAACAAAAGCCATATCATCGCAGACTAAACTACTTTGACATGGCTTTCTATGAAACGGTTCTGCATGACCTATTTGACACTGCTGCCAACCTCGGTAACCTGAATTTTCATCTGATTACGTTTTCGGTTCAAGTTTCCCCGCCTCAATGAAACATCTTGTGATGTAACTTTCAAAATGTATTGACATGTTACCAAAATGCTTCCGTCGTTGCTTTCCTTGAAATGTCTTTTTCCGCATCCCACTTGCGTGATCTACAACGTCCAACATCTTGAATCATCTCCCGGTACTCACTTTCGATCCAACCGGCTTCCGAATCTTTCCGTCGCGCCAGTTCCCAGCCTGCCGAAACATGCCGTACTTTTCACGACTTCATGAACTCTCCGTTTTCACATGCCTACACATGGTCTTCAAGCCCTCAAAAAACAACTATATAAAGAACGTTACTTTATCAGACCAAAGGACTACCCTGAGGCAGCTTTTTTTGATAACCGAAATTATCAATTCCCTTAATCGTTTAGCTAATGTAAGATATCAAATGAAATTTCCAAATTATTAGTGTTATTAGATATTAACCATTTATGCACCGATGTTATTAACATTTGTTAATAAAAAAGACCCTGATTTTTCAGGGCCTTTTACTATGCTGTCGTTTCGTCTAACTCCTCTTCTCTTTGATCCTTGCCTTCTTACCGGTAAGGTCTCTGAAGTAGAATATCCGTGCGCGTCTTACTTTACCTTTTTTATTGATCTCAATCTTCTGCAAAGCCGGCATATTGATCGGGAAAATTCGCTCAACACCAATGGTTCCAGACATTTTTCTGATTGTAAAAGTCTCTGAAGCACCTGTGCCTCTTCGCTGTAACACAACCCCTCTGAAGAACTGTGTTCGGGTTTTATTTCCCTCTTTGATCTCGTAATAAACCGTTATCGTATCACCTGCACTGAATTCAGTGAATTCTTTGCGGGTTACAAATTCATCCTGAACAAATTTTACTAAAGATTCCATCTTTAACTGTTTTGTGGTTCATTCGAAATAACATCCACGGTTTTCGCCAGAGGTTAATCCGAAATTGGCTGCAAAGATAATTAATAATTATAAAAGTGCAATCATTCCCTTTTTATTTTACAGGATTCTTTTTGCCTTGCAAAAAGCCGGGCTATCCGCTTTATCTTTTAAAAGTTAAAAGGATGTCGCTACTATCCCTAATCCAATTTTCAGTTTCTCATTTCAACAGATCGGGTCGACGTTTTACGGTGTGTTCAATGGCCTGCTCTTCACGCCATTTTTCTATTTCAGGCAAGTTACCACTAAACAGTATTTCCGGAACAGACCAGCCTTTATATTCCCTGGGCCTCGTATAAATTGGAGCCGCAAGCAAATTATCCTGGAAAGAATCGGTTAGAGCTGAGGTTTCATTGCCCAAGACACCCGGAATAAGCCTGATTACCGCATCACAAAGCACAGCTGCACCCAGCTCACCGCCCGATAAAACATAATCACCTATCGAGATTTCCCGGGTAATCAAATGATCTCGTACACGCTGATCGACACCTTTGTAATGGCCACACAAAATGATCATATTCGACTTTAAACTCAGCGCATTGGCAATCCCCTGATTGAGGCGTTCACCGTCTGGCGTCATATATATGATCTCATCATAATCCCGTTCCGACTTAAGCTTGGAAATACATTTATCGATGGGCTCGATCATCATGACCATCCCTGCACCACCTCCAAACTGGTAATCATCAACCGATTTATAATTGTTTGTTGTGTAGTCCCGAAGATTATGGAAATGAATATCGACCAATCCAGCTTCAGCGGCTCGTTTTAGTATGGAAGCCTCAAACGGACTCCTTATTAACTCGGGAAGTACGGTTAGTATATCAATTCTCATCGATACAAAGATGCGAATTATCTGTTAGTATTTGTCCAAAAATAAAAAAGGTCGGGATCTTTGATGAATCCTAAATGCTCATAGATGGACTGGGCAGGATTGTCAGCTTCTGTCTGAAGGGCAAGACCTTTTAGTTGTTTTTCAAAACATATTTGTTTGGCCTTATCTATCAATGATTTGCCTATTCCTTCACCTCTGTGATGCTCTTCGATGTAAAGATCGTTAAGGAGCAACATGGGTTCCATACTCACCGAAGAAAATATGGGGAAAAGCTGGACAAAGCCAACGGCCTCATCATTAATATAGGCCAGATAAATAATAGATTCGTCCTTTTCAATACGCTCCTTTAGAAAATTCTTTGCCTTTTTTGGTGCGGAGCTCTGACGATAAAAAACCCGGTAAGCATCAAAAAGAGGAATAAGATCTGATAAATGTGAAAGATCGGCTCGTTTTATTGAATGTTTCATTGAATTGATTGCTGGAACATCCTCGTACAATTAAAAAGCTCTACGACAGTCCTTTTTGTTTGTTGATTTCATCTTGTAACTGACGCCGAACCTTTTGCTCTCTCTCCAGAGCAACGCGACGATGTTCTTCAAATTCCTGCTCGGTCTCATCCAAAGCTCGCTTGGCTGCCCTTGTGACCGAATTACTGTTTTTAAATTTAAAAACAAATATGATGAATAATGCAAATAACGCAGCAATGATCGACCACATGAGAGTGTTATAAGCTCCCTTACTCATTTGCAATCCAAACAATGCCATGCTGTCTTTTTCGAGATTTGTGGCATCAAGAGTTGATTGGGTGTTATTCAAATTAGATCGCAAATCGTCGATTTCTGTTTTTTGGGTTGCTACGACACCCTGTGTTGATTCAAGTTCCTTATGAAGTGCATTTAATGAATCAATCGTATGAGCTTTTAAGGTGTACATCCAATTCTTTTTTATCACCTTAAAATCCTGCCAACTATTCGATCGGCGTATTACATATTCGAACTGGTTGTCGATGGTTCCGTCATTTAATGATAATTCTTGGATAGGGGTCGTTTTAGTTTGTGCTGAAAGTTGCATGCCAATGGAAATAGTGAGGATAAGACAAGCAATTTGTTTCACGTGAGTCATGGAGGGTTTAAATTTAGTTGTTGGTTAAATGTCAGGCAATATAATTATTAATTCAGTAGCCTCGAACCACCGGGTCTTAAAAATATACGTTGAAAATTAACAACCGGATGTTAACCGGTTTAGTAATAAGTGTAACGTCTAACCTTGGCGATATATTTTGCCAATCTTATAACCTGATGGCTGTAACCGTATTCATTGTCATACCATATGTATAATACCACATTTGCACCATTCGAACGTACAATAGTGGCTTTGCTGTCGTAAATTGCCGGTGCCGAACTACCAACAATATCAGTCGACACCAATTCATCGCTGAGTTCATATTTTATCTGTTCAACCAAATCGCCTTCAAGCGCATATTTTTTCATCACGCTGTTTACACCGTCTAAGGAGGTGGGGTTCTCCAATTCGAGATTAAGAATAGCTAAAGAACCATTTGGAACGGGAACACGAATGGCGTTTGATGTTAATTTCCCATCAAGATTCGGAAGGGCCTTCGATACCGCTTGCCCAGCACCGGTCTCGGTGATTACCATATTTAATGCGGCCGCCCGCCCTCGACGGTATTTATTGTGCATGTTATCAACAAGATTTTGATCGTTTGTATAGGCGTGAATGGTCTCAAGATGGCCGCTTTTTACACCATAGGAATCATCGATTACCTTTAAAATTGGTGTAATTGCATTGGTTGTGCATGAGGCGGCAGAAAAAACGGAAACACTATCGGGATCATATTCCTTGTGATTTACACCATGAACAATATTCGGGATGCCTTTCCCCGGTGCCGTTAATAGAACCTTCTCAACACCTTTCGATTCAAGATGTCGTGAAAGGGCTTCTTCATCCCTGAAAGCGCCTGTGTTATCAATCACCAGGGCGTCAAAAATACCGTACTTGGTATAATCAATATCTTCCGGCGCATTTGCTGAAATAACATTAACAGTTGTCCCGTTGATAATCAGGGCCGAGTTTTTAGAATCAACCACAACGGTCCCATGAAAGTCGCCATGAATCGAATCATTACGCAAAAGCGATGCTCTTTTTTCAAGAACAGTCTCATCGATCTGACCGCGCGTTACTATCGCGCGCAGACGTAACTGACTACCTTTACCGGTTTTTACCATTAATTCCCTGGCCACAATCCGGCCGATTCGTCCAAATCCATATAGAACAACATCTTTCGGTATAACCCCGTTGGTCTTTTTTGCATCCTTCAATTTATCGACTACAAATTGCTGTGCCGAATTATAGGTATTATCCTCAATGTGGTATTCGAAGGTTAACTTGCCAATGTCGATTTTAGACGGTGGAATGTCGAGTGCTTTTATGGCTTGGGCAATCTCGACAGAATCGAAAATTGAAATAGGTTTTTGTACAAACTTACCAGCATATTCATGCAGGTTTAAAATCTCACTGACGGTCCGGTCGATAAGCTGATTTCGAAACAAGACAAGTTCAATAGATTTGTCGTACCACAGATCGCTTACTGTCTTAATAAATTCAACGGTTGCACGTCTGCGATCGGCCTGAAAGGCCAGCTCTTTTTCATAGGTTTCACTGATACTCATTAGGTAGGGTTTGAAGATTTGATTCTCAAAATTTGCCGCAAAAATAATATATTTCAAACGTTTTCGTAACTGTTTTTGAGAAAAAATAAACCCCTTCTTTAACAAACTAAAGAAGGGGTTTTAATTTTGCTTGGAAATTGGTTATCCGCCGAAATTGTATCGCTCGCGCTCACCACTATTGTTGATAAGATCAATGGTTATCGGATCCTGAACCGATCGTTGAGCCATAATTCGTTCTACGTCTTCAATTCCATAAATTTTTTCACCATCAATGGCCGTGACAATTACACCTTCATTGATTCCCACTTTAGACCAGTAGGACTTGTAATAATCTATCGTTGTCATGGTTGCCAACTTCACTCCATGGCTGACGCCATAATTGTTCAATTCGCGTTCACTCGCTTTTTTCAAGGTTCCGATTTGAGGAACGATATAACGTTGGTTTTTTATCAATGTAACAGGGACTACCTTTTCATTTCCATTTCGAAGCACGGTGACCTGAACCACATCATTTGGCCGCTTAGAATTTAAAAATCCACGCATGTCTGAGAATTTTGAAATCTCAACATTATCCAATTTCTTTATGATATCACCATTTTTAATACCTGCTTTCTCAGCACCAGAGTCTGCTTCGACAGAACTTACTAAAAATCCTTCTGTTTCATCAGTACCATTCGCCTCTGCAGTTTGACTGTCTAATGCCTGTCCGGTTATTCCAAGTATACCATTTTGTACGTTTCCAAATTCCATGATATCCTGAACTACCTTTCTTGCGATATTGCTTGGAACGGCAAAAGAGTATCCCACATAATTACCCGTTTGTGATGTAATCGCCGTATTGATACCAATTAATTCACCATTGATATTTACCAGTGCACCTCCTGAATTACCTCGGTTAACCGCAGCATCGGTTTGAATAAAAGATTGCATATTTCTACCGGAAAGATCTCTTGATTTTGCACTTATTATACCGGCAGTAACTGTAGATGTCAAATTAAATGGATTTCCAACGGCCAATACCCATTCCCCAATCTTCGCATTATCACTGTCACCAAATGCGGTGTAGGGCAGATCTTCATCGTAATCGACTTTTAGAAGCGCTATATCGGTCTTGGGATCAGTCCCTACCAATGCGGCTTCAATAGTCACATTATCATTGGTTGTGATGGTAATCGCCTGAGCCCCTTCAATAACGTGATTATTCGTAATGATATAGCCATCCGGACTTATAATTACTCCAGAGCCTGTCCCGATCTGAGCACGTTGAGACGGACGCCCGAAAATTAAATCTTCAAGAGTTGTATACCCTTGGCTTATAGTCGTGTTTTTTACGTGAACAACAGCGTCGATGGTCTTTTCGGCTGCGAAAGTGAAGTCGGTATCGGCGATTCCGATAGGTCCTGTATTAGAAACCGTATATACCGGATTTGATAAAACCGTATTAGGTTCTACCACTACACTTTCTTTTTTCTCATAAATTGTTTTGTAGGCACCAAGCGTTATAAATCCGCCTAATGCCGAAACTAAAATCAAGGTTGCAATCTTTTTCATTTTTTTTGAACTTTTAGTTGAGTAATAGGCTAACGCTCAAAAATAAATAATTATTGATGCTCGATTTGAACTTTAACGACTATTTAACAGCAATAATAAGCGTGGATTATTTCTATCTTTGTCTCATCTAAATGACAGTAGAATTTATAAAATATCACGGAACCGGAAACGATTTTATTCTAATTGATAATCGTAAGTTACAAATCGATAAAAAAGATAAAGATCGAATCGATTCACTATGTGATCGGCATTTTGGGATCGGCGCCGATGGACTTATTCTTCTGGAAAACAGTGAATTAGCAGATTTTAAAATGATCTATTTTAATTCTGACGGAAATGAAAGCAGCATGTGTGGCAATGGAGGTCGATGTATAGCGCACTTCGCCAGGTCCTTGGGATTGGTGACCGACAAGGCCGCCTTTGAAGCTGTTGACGGAATACATAATGTGCGTTTTGAAGATGAACAAATTGCATTATCGATGTCGGATGTCAAAGATATGGTTCGCCGTTCCGATGCTATTATTCTCGATACGGGATCACCTCATTACGTTACTCTTGTTAACGATATTGACACGCTGGAAGTAAAGGTGGAAGGTGCCAAAATTCGAAATAGTGCCGATTTTATAGCTGACGGCATCAACGTAAATTTTGTTGAACAAAGTGGACAAGACAATTTCGTAGTAAGGACCTATGAACGTGGCGTAGAAGATGAGACGCTTTCCTGCGGCACGGGTGTTACGGCTGTTGCGCTTGCTATGCATCGCATTGGAAAAACCGAAGGACAAACCGTTGGTATATCAACACCTGGCGGTAACTTGCAGGTACGTTTTAATGAAACAAATTTCAATTACGGCAATATTTGGTTAATTGGTCCGGCTGAGCCGGTTTTTAAAGGCAGAATAAAATGGTAACACTAAAAGGCGAACGGATCTATTTAAGAGCGCTGGAACCCGAAGACCTGGATTTTGTATATGCAATCGAGAATGATGAGATTATTTGGGAAATTAGCAATACACAAACACCCTATTCAAGGTTTGTATTGAAGGAATACCTTAAGAATGCCTACAAGGATATTCATGATGTGAAACAGCTTAGATTGGTTATCGCTACAAACAAAAATGAACCTGTAGGTTTGATCGATCTGTTCGATTTTGATTCTAAAAATCGACGTGCTGGAATAGGGATTGTTATTAAAGATGAAAAGAACCGTGGGAAAGGCTGGGGAAAAGAGGCTTTACAATTATTAATCGCTTACAGCTTCAATCATTTGAACCTGCATCAACTATACTGCAATGTCGGCAGCGATAATAAAACAAGTTTAAAACTGTTTTCGTCCTTGAAATTCGAAACGATTGGCTTGAAAAAAGATTGGAATTTCAGCCTGGGAGCTTTCAAAGATGAATACTTAATGCAATTGATCGACACCGATGAACATTAAAAAAATAGCACTAGCGGCCGTTCTTGTAGGGTTGGTGATTTTCGCCTTTTTTGCCTATTACGTTTACAAAGCCATGTTTGTAGAGAATACGGTCTTTAATAATGATCAGGCTTGTTTATTCATTCCTTCGGATGCAACCTATCAGGAAGTACGACAGGATTTAATTCCACTGCTTCAAAATATGAAAACTTTCGACGCTCTGGCCAAGCGCAAAAAGTACGTTAATAATGTGAAGGCTGGTCGGTATTGTATTAAGAATGGCATGACCAATAACGATATTATCAATACCATTCGGAGTCAGAACCAACCAATTCGCATTTCTTTTAATAATCAAAATACCATTGAAGAACTTGCAGGCCGGGTAGCAGAGCAGATTGAAGCAGATAGCCTCTCGTTGCAAGAGGCGATGACCGATTCCATATTTATGTCTAAAAATGGATTTAAATCAGAAATGGCCCTTGGTTTATACATTCCTAACAGTTACGAATTCTTTTGGAATACTGACGCGAAAGGATTCAGGGATAGAATGTTAAAGGAATTCCGACAGTTCTGGTCCGGATCAAGGCAGGGAAAGGCTGATCAAATAAATTTGACCATCGATGAGGTCATGACACTGGCTTCTATTGTCCATGAAGAATCGAAACAGGCTTCAGAGCAAGCACGCATTGCAGGAGTCTATATAAATCGTTTGCGTTCGAACTGGCCACTGCAAGCCGATCCTACATTGAAATTTGCTGCATACCAGTTACCTGAATTTAAAAATACCCTGATAAAGCGCGTATTAAATGTTCATAAGGAGATAGACTCGCCCTACAACACCTATAAATACAGCGGATTACCACCTGGACCCATTGGTATGCCTGATATTTCGGCCATAGATGCTGTTTTAAATTATGAAGAACATGATTACTACTTTTTCGCGGCAGATCCTGACAGGCCAGGCTTTCATAGGTTTGCGCGCACCCTATCTCAGCATGCCAGAAATGCGAGAGAATATCAGCAGTATCTGAATCAACAGGGGATAAGACGTTAAATGTTGAGACTAAGATTGTTTTTTGCTTGTTTTCTGATCTTCCTAACATTTTGGGTGCATGCGCAATCGGGAATCAATAAATTCTTAAAACCAAGCGATTCAATTAACAAAGCCAGGTTTAATTCTGTAGTTATTGCCGAATCGTCGATTGCCGGACTCGGACTTATTGGATTAAATCAGTTGTGGTACAAGGATTTTGATAGATCTAACTTTCATACGATTGATGATGGTAACGAATGGATGCAAATGGATAAGTTGGGGCATGTATTCTCATCTTATCAGTTAACGCGTCTGGGAACAGAATCTATCCGATGGAGTGGTGCCGATGATAAGAAAAGTCTGATTTTCGGTTCGGCCCTGAGTTTGGGTTTTTTGACAACGGTCGAAATATTTGATGGCTTTTCCGAAGAATGGGGATTTTCGTGGTATGATTTTGCCGCGAATGTGACTGGAACTGGCCTATATATTGGTCAGGAATTGCTTTGGAATGAACAACGTGCCTCGATTAAGTTCTCATTTCATCAAACCCGATTTTCGGATCAAAATCCGGATAAATTAGGAGAGAATCTTATTCAGGAGATTATAAAAGATTATAATGGCCAGACGATTTGGTTGAGTATCAATCTGCGTTCTTTTCTTAAAGAATCTTCAATTCCTTCATGGTTAAATCTGGCGTTTGGCTATGGAGCGGAAGGCATGTTAACCGGTACAAACCCGGATAAAGAGGGGATTTTTATCGATCAAGACCGATATGCACAATGGTACCTTAGTTTAGATCTTGATCTGACCAGGATAAAGACCAAATCCCATGTTTTAAAGACCATTTTTTCCGTTGTAAACGTTATTAAAATACCCCTTCCAACCCTCGAATTTTCAAGTAGGAAAAAACGCCATTTTTATCTGTTCTACCTGTAATAAAAACATATTATCGAGTTATTTTGAAATATTTGGTATAATTCGTACCTTTGCACGCTAAAATTAAGGGTATTTAATACCCTAAAATTTTTACTTATGAACAAGGGTTTAATCGCATACTCATCAATGCCAGTGATTGTATTTCTAAGCTTCTTTTTTGCTATGAATACGAGTCCTGAAATCGATTATTCGCAATATCATGTCGCGGAACAAATCGATGAACAGCTTGAGACTTTTGCACCAAAAGTAGGTCTTGCTCTAAATTCTGATGTATTATTAGATTGTTACGCCTCTCCTAAACTCGGTAAATCATTTGTCGGATTTAAGGAAGCCCTGGCTTTCAAGGAATCACGTGGTGACTATTCAACAGTGAATACTCTCGGATATTTGGGTAAGTATCAGTTTGGTTCAGAGACCTTAAGGTTAATCGGTGTTTATAACACGGTGAAATTCATGAATGACCCCGAATTGCAGGAAAAAGCATTTATCGCCAATACCATGCGCAATAAATGGGTACTACGTCGCGATATCAAACGATTTGTAGGTAAGCGAATCGACGGAGTTCTGATCACAGAATCGGGGATTTTAGCGGCGGCCCACCTTGCCGGACCCGGTAGTGTAAAAACCTATCTAAGAAGTTACGGAGCTATTGGTTTTTCCGATGCCTTTGGAACGAGCATAAGAAATTATATGCGCAAATTCTCAGGTTACGATACCTCCTTTATCCAGCCAGATAAAAAGGCCAAAGTATCATTGCTTTAATCTTGATGTATTATAAAAATGGTTGGTCTCTTGTGGAGATCAACAGGACTTTTATGCCATGCTTCTATGGTCTTCACACGAATAAATTCGGAAGGTAAACTTATGTCACTGGCAATACACAATCGGGTATTGTGATTAAGAGTCTGCAGGATATCTGATAGGATTTGATTGTTCCTGTATGGTGTTTCAATGAAAATTTGTGATTGATTTTTATCCGATGATAATCGCTCAAGACGCTTCAATTCCTGCTTCCTTTCTTTTTTATCGATTGGAAGGTATCCGTTGAATGCAAAGTTCTGACCATTCATGCCTGAGCTCATCATGGCCAGTAAAATGGCGGACGGTCCGACTAAGGGGATAACCCGAATATCACGGTCATGGGCCATTCTTACAATTTCGGAGCCGGGATCGGCTATTGCCGGACATCCCGCCTCTGATAAAAGTCCCACAGCATGTCCCTGTAAACACGGATCGAGAAATGAGTGGGATTCAGCCGGATCGGTGAATTTATTTAAGACATATATCACAAGAGATTGCTGGGATTTTTTCGGACTAATTCTCTTTATAAAACGCCGAGCCGACTTTTCATTTTCAACGATGAAATGTTGGGTGTTTTCTATAATTTTTTTGATGGAAAGCGGAAGAACCTCCAAGGGTGGATTATCCCCCAGGCGTGTGGGGATCAAAAATAATCGGCCTTCTGTGGGTTGCATGGTTTATCGAATAATAAGTTTTTTGATCACCGGAGTTCCTCCAGTGTCGTAAACCTTTACAATATATAAACCTTTTGTTAATTTACCCGTTGGTATTTGGAAATTGGGGCCTTCCCCGAGGATATGCCGCTCAACTAATTGTCCTTTAATATTAATGATATCAAGGGTTTCCGGGTTCCACTGATCATGGATTAAATTAAAATAATCATGAGCTGGATTTGGATAAATCAAAATTGATTGAACGCTGTTTTCGTCCTGGTTTAAGGTGCCTTCAACAATTTTATAAATATTTCCTGTAGTTAATGCAGCGACATATAAATCATTCATAACATCTTGTCCAAATCCTGCAAAACCCTGGTTACCAAATGAACTGGAAAAATTCATTTCCCAATTTGAACCAACAAGCTGAAGGGTTCCGATTTCATCGCTGCAGTAATCGGCAAAGAAGTAAATACCCTGGAATCCTGGAGTATTTGTTCCGCGATAGCGATATCCACCTGTTATCGAGCAACGGTAGAGACTACTCCCTATATGTGGGTATTCCGCTATTGGAAAAGTGATTTCATTCGATATCGTGCAAGCTGTATCGTTAAATATTGAACTGCCTTCATAGCATCGCCATCCGTAATTCTGACCGCCAATGCCCGCTGAGGCGAGGTTGATCTCTTCGCTTACACCTTGACCGACATCAGCTATCCAAAGATCACCATTAAGGGTGTCAAAGGAAATACGCCAAGGGTTGCGCAGACCATAAGCCCAGATTTCACCAAGGGTATTCAGATCTCCATCATTAACAAATGGATTTGTGGGCGGGATAGCGTAGGGTGAATCGGAATTAACATCAATCCGCAGAATTTTTCCGAGCAGGGTATCCAGGCGTTGCCCATTATTATCCGAATCGGCCGGACTTCCGCCGTCGCCCATGGCGATATAAAGAAAACCTTCAGGTCCGAAAGCCAGGTCACCGCCATTATGATTGGGTTGTGGTTGAAAAATATTCAGAATCACCGATTCTGATTCGGCATCGGCCAGATCTGGATTTGAGGTGTTTACCGAGAATCTTGAAATAACCGAATCGATATCATTATTGATATAATGGACATAAAAATACCCATTTGAAGAATAATCGGGATGGAAAGCGAGGCCGAGAAGACCGCCTTCATCACCGACACCTCCTGGCGTAACTACCTTGTCATCGATATCTAGAAAAGGAACAGGATTAATCGAACCATCGGGATTAATGATCTTGATCAAGCCGGCTCGTTCAACAATAAATAACCGGGAATCTCCTGCATTTTGAATGCTTAGAGGTGCATTGAAGCCTGATGCTATCAACTCAAGTTCAATATTGGGTTGCGCCCACAAAACATTCAAAAGCATGGAGCCAATAATAGACAATACTATCAGCCTCACAATACATTAGTTTTAGGGTTTTAGGTCAATATAGAAAGAAGTCTGCGATTTGAGCGTAAAATCCGACGAACGGATTATTTTTGTAGTTCTTTGACAATCAGGTCACAAGCCTGATCTAATAAACTAAACACATTTTCAAATCCATTTTCACCACCATAATACGGATCCGGAGCCTCATCACTGTTGCGCGGTTCACCATTCTTAAATTCGGTAAACTTCGGACTATAGGCATGATAGGAGATAAGCTTATCCAGATCACCATCCCTGATGCTTTGTGCAATGGCCGCAAAAGTTTCCATGGCTTCTTGCTTTGCTTCAGGAAATTCATCATTGACCAGATCCACTTGGACATTACAACTGCTTATTTAAAGTCCGAAGGCAAGAATTAATGTAAATGTTAATCTTGTTTTCATAATACTCGGGTTTAATAATTCATTGATTTTAGTTTAATAGTTCAATCCCAAATTTTATAACAATCAACACAATAAGCGATCTCACTGGCAGTTTCTTGTTTATCGTTAATAATAATATACAAGTTTAAAGGTATCCTTCAAACTTGTATATTATTATTTTCATAATATTAATTTGATTTTAAATTGTGATTATTCGTTGAATGGCGAGTGATGCTCGTGAACCATTTTCCATTCACCTTTTACTTTAACAAATAATAAGCTAATTAGATTATTGACGATATGTAGTTCTCCGTTAATCATTAAATGAAAATCTGAGATAAAGGTTAAATTAGCTACATTCCCATAATATACAGCAACTTTCAAAGATCCTTCCATTGGGGCGAATTGTACAACTCCTCCCGGGTCTACTATTTCACCGAAAAAGGTGCGTTCATTTGCTTCATTACCGGCACTATCAAAAGCTTGACCATCATTAAATTCAGTAAACTTAGGTCCGTATGCATGAAAAGAGATAAGTTGGTCCATATACATGCTATTTGCTCCATTTCCGGCTCCGGCCGTTATACTTTGTGCAATGGCGCCAAAAGTTTTTAAGACCTCATCCTGTGCTTGAGGAAATTGATTGTCTATTGCCGATGATTTCTCAAAATTAGTTGAGCTCTTGGATAAATTCGTAACCAATCCTGATTCTTGAACGTCGTCTTCGTTATCTGAACACCCAACAAAAATGAAAAAGGATGTTAGAATTACCATTAATACTAGTTTTGTTTTCATAATAAAAATATTTAATTGTTAATACTATAATTATGTGCTGTTATGTAGTTGATTAAAAACACATTACAAGAATAATGTATATACCTTTTTATGGCTTGTACTATTTATGCAAAGTCTAGGAGTATTTGTGAAAAGTTGATTTTTTTCCGGACTATTATTGCAAGAGAATGCAGATTTAGTCCAAACGTTTTTTAATACACGCTAATTGGATGTGGAACTGGGTGAATAGCCGAACTCATCCTTAAAGGCTCGACTAAACCAGGAAGGATCGTTGAAGCCTACCTCATAGGCTACTTCAGAAATTGATTTATTTGTATTAATCAACAGATCCTTAGCGTACTGTAAACGAATTGAACGAATATAAACAGCTGTCGATTTTCCTGTAATGGCCTTTATCTTCCTATAGATCTGTGATTCGCTTATGAGTAATTTACTGGCCAGATCGCCAGCGCCGAAATCAGAATCACCAATATCCTCATGTATGAGCTTGACCACTTTTTGCAGGAATTGTAATTTTGGGTCTTTGGTGCGCTTTTTCAATAGGGTATTAAAACCTTCCTTATGGATCTTGTTGATCAGTTTTTTCCGAACGCTTACCAATTGGTCCAATCGCGTGAATAATTCCTCTTTATTGAATGGTTTTGCTAAATAGGCATCAGCACCGTGAGATAATCCGGTTATGCGGTCTTTAATGGTCGCTTTGGCCGTTAACATAATAATGGGAATGTGGTCTGTACGTTCATCTGATTTTAAGGTTGCACAAACTTCAAATCCATCTTTACCGGGCATCATCACATCACTAATGATAACATCTGGTATTTTTTCAAGGGCCGTTTCGATGCCATCAACACCGTTCACAGCATGTACAGTTTCATATTTGTGCTTTAGGCAGGTTTTTAAATAATACGCTACATCCATATTGTCTTCAATAATGAGCAATAATGGTAATTCAGAATTTGTTTCTAGAATTTGTTCAGTAGGAGTTGATTTCGTTTTTGAAAGTGAAGTAGGTAGTACTTTAGCAATTTCGACTTTTTCTGAAACAACTGCTTTCCTTGTTATCGGGATCATAACACTAAACTCACTCCCTTCATCAAGTTTACTTTTTACTTCAATAGTGCCATTCATTAGATCGACTAAGTCTTTAGTTAAAGCAAGTCCAATGCCTGTGCCTTCACTTTTACGAATTGTTGAAGCGAACGTTTGATAAAAGCGACTAAAAATATTGGGTAATTCTTCATCGGCAATGCCAATACCAGAGTCTTTTACTTTAATGAACAGGCAATCTTTTTCATTATGCTTGACCTGATTAATATGAACTATTATTTTGCCTAAATCAGGTGTAAATTTGATCGCATTTGACAGCAAATTAGACATTATGGATGTTAATTTATTAATGTCAAAATCCATAATTAATTTGTCAATTTCAGAATAAACGGTTAGACTTATTTGATTTTCTTCTGCATAAGAGCTGAAACTTTCACTTAGATATTTCAGGAATGGAATGACATCACTTTGTACCAATTGCAATTCCATATTTCCGCTCTCGATCTTTGCTAAATCCAGCATTTCGTTTACCAAATGGAGCAGGCCATCACTATTTCGCTCGATCATCTCTAATGAATGTTCAACATTTTCGAATTTCTGGTTTTTAAAGTTTGACCTCATGGTATCTGTCATGCCTTTAATAACCGTAAGTGGTGTTCTGAAATCATGGGTGATGTTGGTAAATAATGTATTCTTAAATTGGTTTACTTCTTTAAGTCTTCTACTTTCCGAAATTGCCATCTTTTTGGAGAGTTGAAAGCGATAAAATCTTTCAGCTATCATTATCACAATTAATGCATAGATAAGGTAGGCCCACCATGTTATATACCATGGCGTAAGAATGGTAAAATTATATATTACTGGTGCTTCACTACAATTACCAATGCTGTTACATGCTTTAATTTGAAAAGAATAATCACCCGGACTAAGATTTGTGATATTAACCTCCTGACTAGTAGCCAAACTTATCCAATCATCATTAATCTTGTATTGATATGTAGTTTTATCTGGTCGATGAAACCCTAAGGAACTTATGCTAAAACTTAGGTTATTAATTTTACTTTCAAATTGAAATGTCTTGTTTTTTAAATCATTTCCTTCGTATTGCAATTTGCCACCGCCTATAACCTTACTTATATAAGGTAATGGTATTTTATAATTTTTTTCTTCTCTTATTGGATTGTAAACAACTATGCCGTTATTAGCTCCAATCATATAGTTACCATTATTGTCGCTAACAATAGGTCTTCCTATTTTTATTTTTTTGTCAATATTTATATTAATATCCTTATGAGATATACTATTAATATTGAGCTCACCTAAACCTGCATTTCCAGTAGTCAACAAAAGGCTATCATCGTATTTATAGATTCCTGAAAAATGCCCGTCAATCTTATGTGTAATACCTTTATTGAAATAATTTACATCTGCAAATCCTATTCCTGATGAAGCTCCAGCAATCCACATTCTTTTTTTACTGTCTTCGAAATAAGATTCAGCATCCTGATATGATTTTATGTTATTTTTATTTTGAGGATTAAAAACATGAATTGACAAATCACTCAAATCCATAATACTATTTGTAGAACCTTTTCCTATCCAGAGCTTATTTTCAGAATCGATATATAGTCGGTTAATCCATCTATGGTTTCCATTTTCATAGATGTTGAATTGCTCTTTGTAATTTTTAATGGTATTGTTTTCAAAGTTTAAACAAAATAAGCCTCCTTCTCGTGAACCGATCCAATAATTGTTGTTCTGATCTTTTATCACAGTTTGAAAGGAAGGATTGGGATGATTTGCCTGTAGGGAAGATAAACTGAATTTTTCTGTAACAGAATCAAAAATTACAATTTTGGCACCGGATAGTATTAAAATATTCTGGTTGTTCATCAATATCATATCCGTAATTTGATACCCATTATTAGAATTTTCAATGAATGGAATTCTAATGGTTTTTACAGTATTGTCATCTTTGTTTATTTTATAAAGACCTTCACTGTACTGTCCGGCTGCATATATAAAATCTTTAGTATTTATGATCTCTCTTATCAATAATGGGGTTTGAAGCTCTGATCTTTTTTCTAATTCCAGAAATTTAGTTTTGGTTGGTTCAGAATAATATTTGAACAACCCATTTTTATAACCAAACCAAACGATATTTCGAGAATCAATAAACGACACACCTCTTATGATACTTTTATTTAAATCATGATTTCTAATTTCTTTAACCTTATTTAAATTTATATCATACTGAATAATTCCCTGGTCTGATGTAACCCATATACTAGAATGGTTGTCTTTAAAAATATTGAGAATTAAATTATGAGAACTAGGATACTTGCTTTTCAGTGGCTTGGTAAATTGCTGCTTTTCTTTATTGAAAATTATCAAGCTTGCTTTCCAGGTACCAAGAATGATTTCTTCTTCTGAAACAGCTATATTACGAATGCTATTTTCAGCCAATTCAATATTATTATTAAAAATATATGATTGATATTCTTTTGAAACCAAATTAAATTTAACCAAGCCTCCCAATGTTCCCATCCATAAAATATCAGGGTCTTGAGGATCTCTAACTAAACACTGAAGTTGATTTAACTTATAATTTTTTTCAGAAGAAAAAACCTCCTTCGTATTTGTATTCGCATTAAGTTTGACAAGTCCAGCCGTGGATGCCAACCATACATTATTCTGTTCATCAAAAAGCAAATCATTAACTCTATTATTTTTTGTATTTAAGCCATATTTTCTCTTAAATTCAACGGCGTTGATTGAAGTGCTGAAGACTCCTTTATCTGTTGATATCCAAACGCTCTTTCCGCTTTTGTCAATTTTTAACGTGTTTACAAAACCAATTTTATGTGGATTTGAATTTTCATTATAGTATTCGTAATTAGTAAAATGCCTACCATCAAATCTAGAAACTCCACTGCCGGATGCTATCCATATAAAACCATGCGCATCCTCTTTAATATCTAGCGCGTATGTTGAAGATAGACCGTTCTCAGTGGTGTATCGTGTTAATTTGTCAAAATGGGATAATTCTATTTGTGAGAATAAGGTTAGGCTACTAAAAAAAAGTATAAATATAAATTGAGCTAGTGCCAATGGGTATTTATTTATACTTAATGGGACCATAAAATGATAGGTTTCTTAAATATACAAATTAGAGCTGATAGATTAAATTATAAAAATGTGCCACCGACCTATTATATGGACACCTTTTGACAAATGCTTAGTATAACCTTATTTATCAATCGAAAGATTTAACCTTGAAGCTCTTTAACGAGTTGGTTACAAGCACGGTCTAACATTTGGTAGACCTTCTCAAATCCATTTTCACCACCATAATACGGATCCGGAACCTCATCATACGGTGAGTTCTGCAAATGATCTAAAATGCGCTTTACTTTCCTTTTGTCATTATCATGACGTGCCAAACGTATCACATTTTGATAATTGCTATGATCCATAACATAGATTTGATCAAAACGGTCAAAATCGGCGACGTTAAATTGACGGGCACGTTGATCACCGATATCGATATCATATTTTCGTGCAACCGACACCGAACGCGGATCAGGTTGTTTTCCAATATGGTAAGCTGCAGTACCAGCAGAATCAACCTGGATATTCAAGGACGTTATCTTGGATTTAAGAATACCTTCAGCCAGAGGAGATCGGCAGATATTTCCCAGGCAAACCATTAAGATACGGGTCATAAACTAAAGGGATAATTTCTTGGTAAGATCTTCTACATATTTCCTGAACTGCTTATCGGTAGAAGATAGGTTATCTACTGTTTTGCATGCATGAAGCACCGTCGCATGATCGCGCTTTCCGATTTGCGAACCAATACTTGCCAGGGAGGCCTTCGTAAATTTCTTTGCGAAGAACATTGCCAATTGACGCGCCTGAACTATATGTCTCTTTCGGGTTTTTGATTGCAGCGTTTCCACATCCATCTGGAAATAATCAGAAACCACTTTCTGGATATAATCGATTGATACTTCGCGTTTTGTATTCTTAACGAATTTTTCTACAATATCCTTAGCAAGCCCAAGGGTGATCTCCTTTTTATTAAAGGAGCTTTGAGCGATGAGAGAAATAATCGCTCCTTCTAGCTCTCGAACATTAGTCTTGATGTTTTTGGCAACATATTCTACGATTTCATCAGGCATATCAACGCCATCACGGAAAAGTTTATTCTTAAGGATGGAAACCCGTGTTTCAAAATCAGGACTCTGAAGTTCGGCAGAAAGACCCCATTTGAATCTTGAAAGAAGACGTTGTTCGATGTCCTGCATATCAACAGGTGCCTTATCACTGGTTAGCACAACCTGTTTGCCGTTCTGATGAAGGTGGTTGAAAATGTGAAAGAATACATCCTGGGTACCGGATTTTCCCGAAAGGAATTGAACATCATCTATGATCAGCACATCTATGATCTGATAGAAATGAATAAAATCATTCCGATTATTTTTCTTAACCGCATCGATATATTGTTGCGTGAATTTTTCAGCTGAAATGTAAAGAACGGTTTTTTCAGGATACTTGTCCTTAATATCAATACCAATGGCATGAGCGAGATGGGTTTTACCCAGTCCGACACCACCAAAAATCAATAAAGGATTAAAAGAGGTTCCTCCGGGCTTATTGGCAACTGCTATTCCGGCATTGCGGGCGAGTCGGTTTGAATCACCTTCAAGGAAATTCTCAAAGTTGTAATTTGGATTTAGCTGAGATTCAATCTTTACATTGCGAATTCCCGGAATAACAAAAGGATTTTTAAGTTCCGGACTTTTATTCTCAAGAGGAATATCAACTTCCTGGGCCTTTACAGCACCACGGTTTGAACTTGGTATTTTTTCGGTAAACGGTTGCTTGTTGCCGTAGGTATTTTCCATCTTGATCACATAGACCAATTTAGCATCAGCACCGAGCTCTTTGGTCAGGGCAACTTTTAAAATTTTCACATAATGCTCTTCCAGCCATTCATAGAAAAATTTACTGGGAACCTGTATACTGAGAGCGTTATCCTGAAGTTTAACTGCTAGGATCGGTTCAAACCATGTTTTATAGGCTTGCGGTTGAATATTATCTTTTATGAATTTCAGACAATTATTCCATACCGATTGCGCAGTCTCCCTCATTCTAAATGTAAAATATTTTAGTTAGTCTAATTGGCTTTGGAAAAATACAGATAGAAATTTGGGTGTTCTATCTACAGGTATTTTTACCTGACAAATATGTGAACAAAATTCTTAAAAAAAAAATCAAAACCTATTGAATTTTAAGAAATTTTTTCTCATGTTTCATTAGCGATTCAAAGTACAAAATATTTTTTATTTCCCTTAATGTTTCCTGACAAAATTCAAATTCGCATACGTTATGGTGAGACTGACCAAATGGGAGTGGTCTACCACGGTAATTATGCGCAGTATCTTGAAATGGGTCGTATTGAGTGGCTCAGACAATTCGGAATTTCCTACAAGAAAATGGAGAACGATGGTATCAAGTTACCCGTTATATCATTAAATCTAAAATTTAAGAAATCAGCGGGTTATGACGATCTTATCACCGTTGTAACCAACTTAAAAAAACTACCGACCGCCAAAATCGAATTCTATTATGAAATCCTTAATGAAAAAGGTGAAATAGTAACCGAGGCTGAAACGACACTTGCCTTTATCGATATGAAAACAAATCGTCCTGTACGATGTCCAGATTTTATTTTTGAAAAGTTACGGGTCTAATTTAATTTTTCGGATTTCCAAACCATGAATGTTTTTCAGCTTTGTGATTACGTGCGGGGCATCCTTTTTCCTGATACCGATTGTAAAGGTACAGCTATCCGTCATCTGCTGGTCGATAATCGAAATTTTTGAGGCTTTTAATTCACGCATGACCGTGTTCATCAGATCATAATTAAATCGTAAACTGTATGATAATTTAAGGGTCTTAGTTATGATCTTCGCGCTGCTTATACTCTCTCTTGCAGCAGTTTTGTAGGCATTGATGAGGCCGCCTACACCTAATTTTGTACCACCAAAATAGCGAACGACTACTATTAATATGTTTGTCAAATCAGCCGATTTAATTTGTCCATAAATTGGTTGGCCGGCACTATTTTTTGGTTCCCCGTCATCATTTACCCTGTAGATTAGAGATTCAACGCCCAGCCTGTAAGCGTAGCACCAATGCCGTGCAGCATGATGTTCTTTTTTTAAGTTCTTTATTATATGTTTAACCTCGTCCTGGTTACTAACAGGAAATGCGTAACCAAAGAATTTACTCCCTTTATCTTTAAACAGGACAGGAGGAGATTGCTCTTTAATGGTTTTATACTGATCGGAATCATTCATCATAAGGACAGATAAGTGAGCCTTTTGTCCAATTCAATTATATCTTCGGTTGATGGATCCAGAGTCCAGGTTTTTATTCCAAGCAAATCGGCTGATTGGGTGTTCTCGGGCGTATCATCTATAAATAAACAGGTTTTGGGATTTAAGCTATGTATATCTAAGATTTTTTCAAAAATCTCGCGATCTGGTTTTCTTGAATTGATGATATGGGATAAATAAAATCCGTCAAACAACTTCTTGAAGTCATTGTAGAAGGGAACTGTTTGTTTAACATAATCAATATGAAGTGTGTTTGTATTGCTCAATAAAATGAGTTCATATTCTTTTTTCTGCCTTAGTGTTTTAAGAAATTTTAGTCGGTATTCCGGGAAATCGAGAATAATACCATTCCAAAGATCATGGAGTTCTTCAATTGACAGAAATGGATATTTATCGAGGTAAAAATTTTCAAATGTATCTGTTGAAATCAACCCCGTTTCATAGGCTTGATTGATTTTTATCATATCGTGGTCAAAAGAATCAATTCTGAAAAGATTCAATGCACGATTAATCGCTCCTTCCTTATCCAGATTGATGAAAACATCGCCAAAGTCGAATATTATGGTATCAATCATTGAAATAATAATCGAGTTTATCACCGCTTATATTATATGAATCCGATGGTTTGATGTTCAAAACAGGGGCTTTTATTCCGTCATCAAAATCTACCAATCCTGTAAATACTCGCGCTTCGTCCCAAAGGTTCTCCTTTATAAATGAATTAATCGTTTTGGAGCCACCTTCAATTAATATTGAGTTGATCTCTTTTTTATAAAGCAACGTACAGACTTGTTTTGCTATCGGTTTTTTTCTATCGAGTTGTAATGTGTCGATAGCAATGGTGCCAGAGGACCGGTCAAATATTTGAGCGGACTTATCAAGCCGTTCAATCTGTCCTAAAACCACGCGAATCGGGTTTCTGCCATGCCATAACCTGGCGGTGAGGCTGGGGTTGTCATCTTTAACTGTTTTACTGCCAACCAGGATGGCCTGTTCTTCGGTTCGCCATTTATGGGTGAGTTGACGGGAGCTCAAATTGCTAATCCAGACTGGTTTTAAATCGTCTTTAATTTTAGGAGCAATGAAACCGGATTTGGTTTGTGCCCATTTCAGTATGATATAGGGCCGATGACGTTCAAAATAGCTAAGAAATCGATGGTGATGCTGCCGGCAGACATCTTTCAGGATTCCAATTCGAACCTCACAACCAGAATCTTCCAATAGTTTAATACCTTGTCCGCTAACCTTAGGATTCGGGTCAGCACATCCAATGACAACCCTTCGAACACCCTGTTTAATAATAAGATCAGTACACGGTGGTGTCTTCCCGTGATGCGAACAAGGTTCGAGTGTAACATAAAGAGTTGAACGCTTGAGCAATTCCTTATTCTGTACAGTGTTTAAAGCATTAACCTCGGCATGTGCTCCACCCACCGGACTCGTATAGCCTTCGCCGATAATTTTATCCTCGAAAACGATTATACATCCAACAGCAGGATTGGGTGCGGCCAGTCCAACGCTGTGTTTTGCAATTTGAATGCATCGCCGCATATAGTGCTCATCATGTTCCAAACCTATAGCTTGATTTTTACATTTTCAGTTTTATCAAGTGCGTAGGTATATGAGAATCCAAAAACTTTGTACTTGATATCGCCAAGATACCTCACTTTCAAGGATTCGTTAAACAAACTTCCCAGTAAGCCTCCTATGCTTTTATCACTAAACAAACTATCTGTCGGAATATCGGCCTTGAGCGGAATTTCGAAATCATCCTTCGCGGGGACATCGAATTCTTCTGAAACAATGGTCGTCATTTCAACATCGTTTACAAAAATCTTTATACCATCGGTTTTTAACTTACCTCCGACATTGTTCGGATTGCTAAAATGAGCATCGGCGCTAATACGAATATATCTGTTAGATGCATCCTGGATTGAAAAGTTTTCAAGCCCAATGAATTCAGGCTTTTCAGTTACCTTACACGAAGGAATTAATAACAATATTGTTAATAAGATTAAAGTATTTCTCATTTCAGAATTTTTCAATTTACTGTATCTTCACATACACAAAACTACATTAATTTTATGAGTGACTCTTTGTTTTCTATAAGAGAAATCACCCCTGAAGATAACCCGAAAGTTGAATTGATAATAAAGTCAATTTTTCCTGAATTCGGGCTGCCTTTGACCGGAACAGCTTACGAAGACGATGAAACCCCAAAAATGTTCGAAGCTTTTCAATCAGACAAAGAAATTTACTTTGTTGCAATTGAAAATGGCGAAGTTGTAGGTGGTGCTGGGATAAAACAGTTGCGCGATGAAGAACCTGATATTTGTGAACTTCAGAAAATGTATTTTAAACCATCTGCTCGTGGAAAAGGCTATGGCAAGCTTATTTTTGAACAATGTCTGAAAACAGCTAGGGCCATGGGATATTCCAAGTGTTACCTTGAATCGGCCAGTCAGTTGAAGATCGCGATTTCAATCTATGAAAAAAGTGGGTTCGTTCACCTTGACAACCCCATGGGCAATACCGGGCATTATTCCTGTGGTGTTTGGATGATAAAAGATCTATGAGATTAAAAAGTATCCAAAAAATATTTCACAAACAACTCGATCCGATTTATGGAAAACAAGAGGTTGACAGCTTCTTTTTTATTTTAATTGAATATTATTTTAATCTACCGCGTTATTATCTGGCACTGGATCCCGATTTTGGTTTATCAAAGGATGAACAAGCCTTAATGATCAAGGCACTTCATGATCTCAAACAAGAACGGCCGATTCAGTATATTATAGGTGTAACCAATTTTCTTGGGATGCCCTTTAAGGTTAATGAAAATGTTTTAATCCCAAGGCCTGAAACAGAAGAATTGGTGGGTTGGGTCTTAAAAGAACTAAAGGCCATGAATAAAACGGATGCCCGGGTTTTGGATGTAGGAACCGGAAGTGGTTGTATAGCCATAGCAATTGCTAAAGAGTTTCCGGCGGCCAAGGTTTATGGTTTGGATGTTAACGGCGATATTCTGGAGATGGCCAAGGAAAATGCTGAATTAAATAATGTTCAGGTTCACTTTCTTATTTCGGATGTGCTGATAAATCGCGATTCTGTTCCTCACACCAGTGACGGGTTTGACATTATTGTATCCAATCCACCTTATGTTCGATATGCCGAAAAAAGATATATAAGAAATAACGTATTAAAAAATGAACCACATATGGCCTTGTTTGTCGATGATTCGAATCCGCTTAAATTTTATGATGCCATATCTGAATTGGCATATCATAATTTGAATTCTGGCGGACAATTATTCTTTGAAATAAATGCCTATCTGGCTAAGGATATGCAAATTCTATTGTCGGGTAAAGGATTTGAACTTATTGAATTAAGGCAAGATATATTCGGAAAGGATCGCATGATAAAAGCTTCCTTCGACCAATGAAAAGCGTGGCTGTTTTTTGCGGATCGAGCGAAGGTAATGATCAGCGTATTATTGATACGGCCTATAAATTAGGCCAGATCCTGGCATGTGAAGGCCTATCCCTGGTATACGGCGCGGCTAAAATTGGTCTAATGGGACAGGTGGCACGTGGAGCTATTGAAAAGGATGGTAAGATTATTGGAGTCATACCCGATTTTTTGCAAAATAAAGAAATTGTTAGCGATGGCCTTTCAGAGCTGATCATTACCAAAAATATGCATGACAGAAAGGTAATCATGTATGATCGTTCGGATGGATTCCTGATTATTCCGGGCGGATTCGGGACTATGGATGAGCTTTTTGAAATAGCGACATGGGGGCAACTCGGTTTGCATACCAAACCGATTGGAATTTTAAATGTGCAGGGTTATTATGATAACATGATCAGCCAATTTAAAGTTATGGTACATCATGGTATTTTGAAACAAGAGAATTTAGATGCTCTGCTCGTGGATAGGGATATTGATAAACTATTGAACAAAATGAAGAACTTCATACCAAGACCTCAGCCAAAATGGCTTGATAAAGACCGATTGTAATGGATATAAAATCACGCATCGAAGCCTTACGCACTGAATTACGCGAGCACAACCACAGGTATTATGTGCTCGATGATCCCATTATCAGCGATTATGAGTTTGATATCAAGCTAAAGGAATTGCAGCGACTGGAAGATGAACATCCCGAATTTATCGATCCTAATTCACCAACCAGGCGGATTGGCGGTGAAGTTACAAAGGACTTTAAGACGACCAAACATGATCATCGCATGTATTCTTTGGATAATTCCTATAGTCTGGACGATTTAACCGATTGGGAAAATCGTGTTAAGAAACTGGTTGATGGCGAGATTCAATATACATGCGAGCTTAAATACGATGGTGCATCCATGAGTATTACTTACGAAAATGGTAAAATGGTTCGTGCGGTGACACGAGGCGACGGTGTTCAGGGTGATGAAGTGACGGCAAATGTTCGCACAATCCGTTCGGTACCTTTGGAAATCAAAGGCGATTTTAAAGGTCGGTTTGACGCACGAGGGGAGATAATATTGCCTATCGATGGTTTTAATGCGATGAATGTGGAACGGGTAAATGCCGGTGAGGATCCTTATAGAAATCCCAGAAATACGGCTTCAGGCAGCTTGAAATTGCAGGATAGTGCTTTGGTTGCCAGGCGTCCACTTGATTTCCTCTTATATGGTGTAAAAATAAATCGACCGTTGCATAAAACGCATTTTGAAGGACTGATGCTCGCCAGACAATGGGGATTTAAGGTGCCGGAAGAAGCGATATTGGTCAAGTCGATTTCCGAGGTATTCGAATTTATTAATTATTGGGATAAGCGACGTCATGATTTACCCTATGAGATTGATGGTGTGGTCATAAAAGTCAATGATCTTCATATGCAGGATGAGCTCGGCTACACGGCTAAAGCACCGAGATGGGCCATGGCCTATAAATTTAAGGCAGAACAAGCCGCAACAAGGCTGAACAGTATTTCCTACCAGGTTGGTCGGACAGGGGCGATTACACCAGTCGCAAATTTAGAGCCTATTCACCTGGCCGGAACCATTGTAAAACGAGCGTCATTGCATAATGCTGATCAAATTGAAAAACTAGACATTCGGGAAGGCGACATGGTTTATGTGGAAAAAGGAGGAGAGATCATTCCAAAAATAGTTGGTGTTGATATCAGTAAGCGGCCTGAATCGTCTGAACCTACAAAATATATCGATGAATGCCCTGAATGTGGCACTGCATTGGTTCGATATCCAGGTGAAGCGCAGCATTATTGTTTGAATGCTACGGGTTGTCGACCGCAGATCGTTGGAAGAATACAGCATTTTATTTCCAGGAAAGCCATGGATATTGAAGGCCTTGGCGGAGAAACCGTTTCCCTGTTGGTAGAGGCGGGTTTGATCAACAGCTATGCCGACCTGTACGAGTTGGAACACGATCAGCTTCTTCCTTTGGAACGCATGGCTGAAAAAAGTGCTGATAACTTGATCAAGGGCATTGAAGCTTCGAAGTCTATTCCCTTTGAACGCGTTCTTTATGCCATCGGGATTCGATATGTAGGTGAGACAGTGGCCAAAAAGCTGGCGAAACATTTTAAATCGGTTGACAATATATTTAAGGCCTCTTTTGATGAATTGGTCGCGGTGGAGGAAATCGGTGATAAGATTGCACAGAGTATTATTGAGTTTGTTCTCGATCCTCATAATGTTGAACTCGTAAACCGGCTGAAGGTGTTCGGCGTACAACTTGCCATTTCAGAGGATGTTCTTGCAGCTCAAACAGATAAATTGAGTGGATCGACATTTGTTGTTTCTGGCGTTTTCGAAACCATAAGTCGCAACGAACTTAAGGCTATGATTGAAAGCAATGGCGGGAAGGTATCCTCATCCATATCATCAAAAACTGCATATGTAGTCGCCGGAGCAAACATGGGACCCAGCAAATATGACAAGGCTATGGCGCTGGGAATTCCAATAATTAGTGAGCAAGAATTCTTACAAATGATTAATTAGAATCATTCTAAATTAGATGATATATTCGATAAAATGCATTTTTTTATCGATAAGTAGTAATATTTTGTAATATATTTGCTTCAATTAAGGGATTAATTGATGCGGTTAACTAATTATTTACTTGCAGGTATTGTCATACTTGTTGCTACGTATTTCAGCTTTGTAGTTTTTCAACAGGAGATGTTGGCTGATTACATAAGGCCATTTATTTTGCCATTAGTTGTTGCGTTATATTGTGCCTCAGGGTATAAAAAAAGCACGTATTTCTTTCTTTTTCTATTGTTGTATGCAATAGCTGAATTTGTAACCATCGTATATTACAACATGGATAGATCTCAAATCGTCCTTGATCTGTTTTATTATGGTTGCAATACCCTGTACATTACTTCTTATATCTTTTTGACCATTGAGGTTTTGCGTCAAATGCGATTAAAGAAGATATTTAAAAAGTTTTTCGTCCATTTGGCCATATTGCTGATTCTCGATGTTTACTGTGCGATACTCGTAACCGATGTCGCTGTTAAAAGTGGAATGCTTGAATCAACTGCTGACTATATTCTAGAATTCACTTACAATGTTGTGATTATGGGATTATTGACGATAACTCTAATAAATTATCTGCATCGCGACACAAAAAAGGCGATGAACCTCCTAATCGGTGCACTCTGTATCGTATTTTCCGAAGTGATCCAGGTGGCTTACTACTATGTGACCGAGATTACAATATTGAGCATTGCCTATAATATTCTGCTAATTCTGGCATTTTTCTTTTTCTTCATTCAGATTGGAATGGCTGCGGAGGCAGAAGATAGGGAAGAACCTCAATCTCAAAAGGACGAGGAATTACAAAAAGAACGGCTTATCAAAAAAATTGAAGCCTAGGTCTCACGACATTAAATTCACCGATAAATAGAAATACTCCAGGTCGAGATTCATGGCTAAACAATTATGGTGGCATCCTTTCCTTTAGCCGTCTTATCTGCATCAAAATAAAAATCGACTCGGCCTAGATACAAGCCGTAACAGCCAACCTGATTTACCAATACGCTTTCTCCTGCCATATTCTTTTCAATAGTTGGTTTGGGTAGGAACGTATGAGTATGCCCGCCAATAATGAGGTCGATATCCTTGGTAGAACGGGCAACGATGAGATCGCTGACCTTATTCGGATTGTTTCGATAATGATAACCCAGATGCGATAAACAAATCACCAGATCACAACTCTTTTCTTCCTTTAGTAATCGACTCATGTCCTGGGCGATCTCAATCGGATCGTTGTATTGGGTTTCCTTAAATAAACTCTTTAACACCAGACCTTCAAGTTCAATGCCAAGCCCAAATACTCCAATTTTAATCCCGGCCTTTGAAAAAATGCGATATGGTTTAACATGGGTGTCCAGGATAGTATTTGAAAAATTATAATTCGATGAAACAAATTCGAATTTAGCATGAGGTAATTGCGCATAAAGACCATCTATACCATTGTCGAAATCATGGTTCCCAATGGTTGCAGCGTCATATTTAAGCATACTCATGAGTTTAAACTCGAGTTCACCTCCATAATAATTAAAATACGGCGTTCCCTGGAAGATGTCACCCGCATCGAATAAAAGCGTATTCTCATTTTCCTGCCGTATAGCCTCTATGAGCTGTGCGCGACGTGCAACACCACCTTTATTTGCATTACGACCGTCATCTGGGCCAAATGCATCAATGTGGCTGTGCACATCATTGGTGTGAAGGATGGTAATCTTGGTTTTTGTTGGTTGTGCATACGACGATAACGCCAAGCCACCGCCAAAAACAAGGGCTGATCCAGCCGCTGATTGTTTAATAAATTCTCTTCGCTTCATATAATTTTTTCAATTTCAGACCTTTTCTTTCAGTGCTTACTTATATTACCTGATTATTTGGAATCGAGAATCAATCACAGGACTAAGTGTATCCTTAGTTTTAAAATAATCGATCATGGCGTTCCTTATTTTATAATTCAGAACATGTAATGAATCGCTTTTCTGAAAAAAGTTCATCCGGTCTCCACCATAGAACAAGTAATCGTTGGTTGCCACGTAATAGGTGCGGTCTTTTGAAATGTTCTCACCGTTTATATTTGCTTGAATAAGCTTAAAATCTTCACTTACATCAAGGTTTAGACGTGAAATCGGATGCGCTCGTTTTGAAACTAATAAGTGGGCTATAAGGCTATCGATGTACTGTCCTTTCATTTCAGCTACAACGATTGAATTTTCAAAAGGCATGATCTCATAGGCATTTCTTGTTCGCACCGGACCTTTGGATAGAATGGCTCTAATCCCGCCGTGATTCAGCAATACCATATCGATATTCTGCCCTGTTCTTGAAAAAAATACCGGGTTAGCCCGTTCGTAAACCAGATCGGCCATAAGATTTCCGATGGCGGTGTTCAACTCCCCATCTGTTTTTGAATACGTATTTGCAGCATAGGAGATTATACTGTCAAGATTTGCGTTTACATGTTCACGATAGGGTCCGATAAAGCTATCGATTACCATATCGCGTTCGAGGCTATCATTTATTTCGATCCTAACCCCTTCGATCCTGGTAAGGTTATTTTCCTGTTTACAGGAACAAAGAACCAATAGTCCGATTACAAACGTAATTTGTTTATAAGTCATAGAATAAGTCATGGCTGTGTGATTCGATAAATCGGTCGGTTTATTACATTTGTATAAACGCATTAAATATAAATGTTTTTAAAGCGATTCAAGGAAAAATCGAATAAGAAATATTTCAATAATGTCCTGAATCAGGCCAAACGCACAGTGCCGGCAGGTAAGATTGAAGCGGTGGGGATATTATTAAATTTTGATGAGTTTAATCGTTATGATCAGCTGCGAATAGCGATGAAAAATATCGGATTCAAGGATAACAAGGTACGCTTTATCGCATTTCTTGAAGATGACAAAGAAAAACCAAATTCATGGGATGATTTTTATTCGGAAGTGGATTTCGGATGGAAGGGAAAAATAAAAAATCCGCAGTTGGAAGATTTTATAAGTACGAAATTCGATGCGTTGATCAGTTATTATAAAGACCCCATCCCAGAACTGGATTATGTGACAGCTTTATCGAATGCACATTTTAAAATTGGTATTTCAAACCATGACCACAGACTTTTCGATCTAATTATCGATATCGAATCTAAGTATTTGAGTGTATTTGAAAAGGAATTAAATAAATATTTAAAAGTGTTGAATAAAATATAGATGCAAGAGTTAATAGGAACCGGGGTGGCACTGATAACCCCTTTTGATGATAATGGTAATGTTGACCATTCCGCACTGGAAAAACTGGTGCACTACAATGTTGAAAATGGAACGGATTATCTCGTAATAAGCGGAACGACTGGTGAAAGTGTCACCATAAGTGCAAAGGAGAAAAAGGAGATCATTAAAACCGTGGCTTCTGCCAATAATGATCAATTACCTTTGGTTCTTGGTATTGGGGGTAATAATACCCGTCAGGTTATCCAGGAGATTAATGAGACAGATCTCTCGAAATTTTCGGCCATCTTATCTGTTTCACCGTATTACAGCAAACCGACACAGGAAGGGCTTTATCAGCATTTTAAAGCCGTTGCTGAGGCATGTCCTATCCCGGTTATCCTGTATAACGTGCCGGGCCGAACATCGAAAAATATGTTGCCCGAAACAACCCTTCGTCTTGCGCGGGATTTTGATTCGATCGTGGCCGTAAAGGAAGCCGGAAACAGCATTCATCAATACCTTGAGCTGTTAAAGGATAAACCCGATGATTTCCTCGTCATTTCGGGCGATGATGACCTTGCCTTGGGGGTAATCCTGGCTGGTGGATCTGGTGTAATATCAGTCTTGGGACAGGCTGTTCCATCCGAATTTTCTCAAATGGTCAATTATGGTTTAGAGGGTCGATCGAAAGAAGCCTATGCTTTTCACTTCAAATTGATGGATTTAACAGCAGCGATTTTCGCCGAAAATAACCCGGCTGGGATAAAGGCCGTTCTTGAAGCTTTGGGAATTTGCAGTGCAAGGGTCCGTTTACCTCTGGTAGAGGCGAGTTCGGAATTGAAGTCCGAAATTAAGCGTTGCCTTCAAAGGTTAAATCAGACTGTTCACTAATCCTGTTGCAGGCTGTAATAAAGGTTTTTATTATCCGTTATAAATACTTACTTTTGCATGCTGTTTTATCTATGAAGAAACTGTTATCCATATTAGTAATTGCGCTGACCCTTGCGTCATGCAATGAATATCAAAAGGCATTAAAGTCCACTGATATTGTTGAAAAGTTCAAAATGGGCACCCAACTGTATGACGAAGGTAAATACAACAAAGCCAATAGGCTGTTCGTTCAGATCGTGCCTAAGTATAGAGGTAAACCTCAAGCCGAACGCTTGATGTATATGTACTCTAAAACGTTTTACGAAACACGTGATTATTACACAGCCAATTATCAGTTTGAACGTTTTGTAAGTGCTTATCCGGACAGTGATAAGGTCGAGGAAGCGGCATTTTTAGGTGCAAAAAGTTACTACGAACTCTCACCGGCCTTTTCGAAAGAACAAAAAGAAACAGTTGAAGCGATTGAGAAGTTACAAGGCTTTATCAATTCCTTTCCGAGATCTGAATATATTGCGGAGGCTAATGAATTGGTGAAAGAACTCGATTTCAAATTGGAACGCAAAGCCTTTGAGATTGCGAAACAGTACAATAAGATCGGTCCATTTTCACGGGATTATCAGGCGGCTATTAAAGCTTTTGATAATTTCTTGTTGAATTACCCGGGCAGTTCGTTGAAGGAAGAAGCATTATTTTATCGCTTAGATTCAGCTTATAAATTAGCGATAAACAGTGTTGAATGGAAAATGGAAGAGCGGTTGAATAAGGCTATTTCATATTATCAGCAGTTTATAAAAAAATATCCAGAATCGCCCTTTAATGAAGATGCTACGAAAATGCATGAGGAGATGGAGGATTTGTTAAAAAATTTTAGTGTAAAAAGTTAATTCTTAGAAAATGGATTTTAAAAAGGTAAATGCTCCTGTAACCACCGAAACCTATAACAGGAATGTGATCGATGAGCCAACAGAAAATATTTATGAAGCGATCTCGATCATTTCAAGACGTGCGGAACAGATCAACACCGAGATGCGGAAGGAATTGATCGAAAAACTCGAAGAGTTTGCCACTTATAACGATAGCTTAGAGGAGATCTTTGAGAATAAGGAGCAGATCGAAGTTTCTAAATTCTATGAACGACTTCCGAAGCCACACGCTATAGCAATACAAGAGTGGTTAAAGGATAATGTCTATTACCGCAATACAGAAGAGGACAATCAAGAGTAATTTCAGATGTCGGTTCTTCGTGGTAAACATATTTTGTTAGGCATTACTGCTGGTATCGCAGCCTACAAAACGGCCACCTTAGTTAGACTTTTTATCAAAGCCGGAGCTGAAGTTAAAGTTGTAATGACTCCGGCAGCCAAAGATTTTATCACACCACTCACGCTTTCTACCCTTTCAAAAAATCCGGTCCATTCTACCTTTACAGATGAGGACGATGACAGTGCGGTTTGGAATAATCATGTCGAACTTGGCCTGTGGGCCGATTTGATGATTATTGCACCGGCCACAGCTAACTCCCTGGCTAAAATGGCCAACGGCACAAGCGATAATCTATTAATTGCGACTTATTTATCCGCGAAATGCCCCGTTTATTTCGCACCGGCTATGGATCTCGATATGTATAAGCATCCGAGTACGGCGTCGTCATTCGATAAATTGCGGGATTACGGTAATATTATAATACCCGCCGCTCACGGTGAATTAGCCAGTGGTTTGGTTGGTGAAGGCCGTATGGCAGAACCTGAAATCATTCTAAAATTTATCGAAGATCATGTCTTAGAAAACTTGCCACTTCGAGGTCGTCGGGTGTTACTGACCGCAGGCCCCACATATGAGGCTATTGATCCTGTTCGATTCATCGGTAATCATTCAAGCGGAAAAATGGGTTTTGCTATAGCCCAGGCAGCCCTCGAAATGGGAGCTGAAGTTGTCATGATTACAGGTCCAACCCATGAATCGTTCAACCATGACTTGATGACGGTAATTCCCGTAATGAGTGCAGACGAGATGTATAAAGCGGTTCATGAAAATTATCCAGATGTCGATGTCGCGATTTTATCGGCGGCGGTATCTGATTATAAGCCTAAAACTGTTTCGGAGACCAAAATAAAAAAGCGGGACAATTCGTTAACTATTAAACTGGAACCTACCAAGGATATTCTTGCATCATGTGGTGCGTCAAAAAAGAAGCAAGTTCTGGTCGGATTTGCGCTTGAAACGAATAACGAGCTTGAAAATGCAATTGATAAGTTAAAAAGAAAAAATTTAGATTTAATTGTGCTAAATTCGTTAAACGATGCAGGTGCCGGGTTTGGCACCGAAACCAACAAGGTTACCTTCATTGACAGGCAGCAAAACGTAACCGCCTTGCCATTAAAATCTAAAGCCGAGGTTGGAGTCGATATTATGAATGAAATATTAAAATTCTTTAATGCATAAGCTTTTACTGATACTAATTATACTTGGATCTTCCGTTGTTAAGGCACAGGAACTGAATTGCGATGTTGTTGTAAATGCGCAATTAACAGGGAATGAGAATGTTCAGGTGTTCCGAACGCTTGAGAAACAGCTTAATGAGTTTGTTAACAATTCACGTTGGACAAGCCGAACGTATTCAGCCCAGGAGCGCATTAATTGCAGCATGGTGATTACGATTAATGGTTATGACAGTGATGTGTTCCAGGGAACCATTCAGGTGAGTTCATCACGTCCGGTATTTAATTCAACCTATGAAACACCAGTATATAATTTTAATGACCGGGATTTTAATTTCAGGTACCTGGAATTTCAAAACCTGATATACAGTCCGTCCCAATTTGATTCGAATCTCGTTTCCATGATTGCATTTCATATTTATATTATTCTGGGCATGGACGCGGATACCTTCGCGACAAATGGAGGAGATGAATATTACCAGCAGGCCAGGACGATTGTGGGTTACTCACAACAGAATAATTCAAAAGGCTGGGAACCACCTAAGGGAGGAGACCAGACTCGAAGCGCATTGATCGATCAAATATTGTCACCCACTTTCAAAGAATTCCGATCTGTGATGTATAGTTATCACAGGTCAGGATTAGACCTGATGCATTCCAATGCAAAGAATGGAAAAACGTCAATCTCACAAAGTCTTTCAACGTTTAAGGCCTTAAATAGCCGTAGGCCCAACTCGTTTATTCTTCGCGTTTTCTTTGATGCTAAATCAGACGAGATCCAGGATATTTTTTCCGACGGTCCGAGCGTGAATATAACAGACCTGGTGACAACCTTAACTCGAATAGCCCCGATGCACGCGAGTAAATGGCGAGCAATATCATTTTAAAGTTCGAATTTATCTATACCTTTGGGTATTCATTGTTTTCTTGAAAATTGATCACATCCTTATCCATAAAAAACTATGCCCTCATCGAAGACATCCAAGTTAATTTTGGAGAGGGATTTACCATCATAACAGGAGAAACCGGTTCTGGAAAATCTATTTTAATCGAAGGCTTATCCCTGATCCTAGGAAGCCGGGCTGATTTATCGAGTATGCGTGATATCAGTAAAAAATGTATTATTGAGGGCACCTTCTTTATTGGAAATTATAATCTTGAACATCTTTTTCTGGAAGCCGATATCGATTATGATGATGAGACAATCATAAGACGAGAAATTTTACCTTCTGGAAAATCCAGGGCGTTTATCAATGATTCACCGGTGAATCTAAGTGCCCTAAGTGCTATTGGACAACAGCTTATCGATGTACATTCGCAACACCAAAACCTAAAACTAGCCGATACTGAATTTCAATTCCAGGTGATCGATGCATTGGGAGGATCAGAACAACTTCTGGCGCAATATCAATCTACCCTATTGTCGTTTAAAACCCTTCAAAAAGAGCTTGACCGCTTGCAGCGACTTAAATCGGAAGCTATCAAAGAGCAGGACTACAATGCCTTTTTATATAATGAACTGAGTGAAGCGGAATTAAAAAAAGGCGAACTTGAAAACCTCGAAGAAGAATATAAGATTATAAGTAATTACGAGGCAATAAAAGAAGGTTTGAATGAATCTTCTGAAAGACTGAGTAATGATGAATTGGGTATTTTAATGAATGTATCTCAAATAAGGAATACCTTAAAAAATCTCACCGAGATGTCTCCCGAGTTCTATAGTCTTTTTGAACGTATTAACAGCGCCTATATCGAGTTTCAGGATATCTATGATGAAATAGAACGCAGCAAGGAGTCAATAGATGCCGATCCCGATCGTGCACACTTGATAACACGTAAGCTTAATACCATCAATAATCTTATGCTTAAGCATTCGGCGAATTCGATCGATGAGCTAATTGGGATTCGAGATGATCTGCTCAAAAAGGTCAATGCTTTTGAACATATAGATGACGAAATCCTCAGAAAGCAGAATGTCTTCAATTTAAAAGAAACCGAATTGAATGAGCTGGCGAAAGGACTTCATAATAACCGGAAAAAAGCCATTCCATTATTAAAGGATCATCTGATCGACATTTTATCTGGACTCGGGATGGAAAATTCTATATTTGAGTTCGAGCTTAAACCGATTTCGGAATACACCCAGGTCGGAAAAGACGAATTATCTATTTTATTTTCTGCAAATAAAGGGAGCATTCCAAAACCGATGAAACAAGTAGCATCCGGAGGTGAAGTCTCCCGGATAATGTTGGCCATTAAATCAATTTTGGCGAATTATATGCATCTTCCAACGATAATATTTGATGAGATCGATTCCGGGGTATCCGGAGAGATTTCCGATAAAATGGGTGATATCATGCGTCATATGAGTGAAACCATGCAGGTCTTTACCATAACACACTTACCACAGATCGCAGCTAAGGGAAATACACATTATAAAGTTTTTAAAGAAGACATAAATCACGGTACCATCACCCAATTGAACAGGCTGACTAAAGAAGAACGAATTGTTGAAATAGCACAAATGCTTAGCGGTAAGGAAATGACGACTTCGGCCATTGCTCATGCCAAACAATTGCTTAATTAATGGTATATTTGCCCGTTATTTTTGATTAATTAACCAGCTAAATTTTACATTATGTCATACAACTTATTGAAAGGCAAACGGGGAATTATTTTTGGTGCTCTTGATGCGAATTCAATAGCCTGGAAAACAGCCGAACGAGTTCATGAAGAAGGCGGCACCTTTGTGCTGACCAATGCACCAATCGCTTTAAGAATGGGGCAAATTGATGAACTGGCTAAAAAGACAAATTCTGAAGTTATTCCTGCTGACGCCACCTCGATTGATGATCTTGAAAATCTCGTAAATAAATCGATGGAGATATTAGGTGGAAAGTTTGATTTTGTGCTGCATTCCATAGGTATGTCTGTTAATGTTAGAAAGGGACGTGCCTATACCGATCAAAATTATGAATGGACCAAAAAGGGAACAGATGTGTCTGCGATGTCCTTTCATAAGGTCATGCAAACCCTTTATAAGGCGGATGCCATGAACGAATGGGGAAGTATTGTGGCCTTGACTTATATGGCTGCCCAACGCGTATTTCCCGATTATAATGATATGGCCGATAATAAAGCCTATCTCGAAAGCATAGCAAGAAGTTTTGGTTATTTCTTCGGACGGGATAAGAAGGTTCGTGTAAATACCATATCCCAGTCACCGACACCAACCACAGCGGGCCAGGGTGTTAAAGGCTTCGACGGATTTATCGCCTATGCCGAGAAAATGTCACCCCTCGGAAACGCAACAGCCCAGGATTGTGCTGACTATACGGTAACATTGTTCAGCGATTTAACCCGTCGTGTTACCCTTCAAAATCTATATAATGATGGAGGATTTAGCAATATGGGTGTAAGCGATGCTGTGATGGATGAATTCTTAAAAAATCAATAATCGGCGAAAGTTTTAGCTGATATAAAAGCAACTTATAAGAAGGACCTTGTGATTTACGGGGTCTTTTTTTTATTTTAATGGAAAATTAATCCATGTCTTGCTTCAAGCGTCTGTTTCTTCTTGCTTTTGCGCTTCCCTTTTTAGGATGGACTCAGATTTACTTTAAAGATAAAACCGCTGAGCTAAACCTTGAATATTCCGCTGGGAATACCCCTTTGGGAAATGGCGTAACCTTCAATGATTATAACAATGACGGCTGGGATGATTTAACGGTGAATCGGCAGGACGGTGACCGGCTATTATTTTTCAGGAACATCAACGGTACGTTTACTGAAGATATCCTGATAATACCGACAATCGATTATCAAACCAGGCAGGTGAACTGGGTTGACATCGATAATGATGGTGATAAAGACTTGTTTGTAAGCAGTGACACAAGCGGGAATCGTCTTTTTGAAAATACGGGCAATATGAATCTTATCGATATCACGGTTTCAGCCGGCCTGCCAATTGCAAACATGTACACCTTTGGTTCATCCTGGGGCGACTTCAATAACGATGGGTTCCCCGACCTTTTTGTAAGCAACAGGGATGAGGTCAGCTTTGCAATCCCTAATTTTCTTTATAGGAATAACGGTGATAGTACCTTCACCGATGTAACGGTCCAGGCGGGTTTGAGCACCCAGGCACAATCCAGTTTTTGCGCGGCATTTTTTGATTTTAATAATGATGGATTTCAAGACATTTTTGTTGCTAACGACCGAATGATATATCCCAACTTTCTATACAAGAATAACGGTGATGGAACATTTACCGATATTGGTGCTTCCTCGGGAACGGGCCTGTATATGAATGCCATGTCGGCCACGGTTGGCGATTTTAATAATGATGGTTGGTTCGATCTGTATGTTACGAATACGTCGGAAGGAAACAGTCTGTTCATGAACAATGGCGATGAGACCTTTTCCGATATGGCCGCCAGCTCCGGAACTGCATTCAATGCCTATGGCTGGGGTGCTGTTTTTCTGGATGCCGATCATGACATGGATCTCGATCTATATGTTAGCGGGTTATATAACACAATTGACATTTCTCTAAAACCGTTCGCCTTTTATAGAAATGAAAATGATCTAACCTTTTCTGAACCGTCAACAACAGGGTTCGAACTGGATGATCGTCCAAGTTTTTCAAATGCTATTGGTGATTATAACAATGACGGAAAATATGATTTGATCGTTTCCAATAGTGACAATGCCGATCTTTATTTCTGGAAGAATGAAAGTTCATCCAATTTCAATTGGTTGAAACTTCGTCTTGATGGTGTTAGCAGTAATAAAAATGGGATTGGTTCGCGAATTGAGATAGGTGTTAATGGGCTAAAGCAATATCGTTATACAGGTTGTGGTGAGGGCTACCTGTCTCAAAATTCGGATTCTGAAATATTTGGTTTGGGCACCTATGCAACTGTTGATTATATCAAGGTAAACTGGTTAAGCGGTATTCAGGATACCTGGTATAACATTACAGCTAATCAATCCCTGGTCTTAACCGAAGGGACGGCCACCCTTCATACTGAAGATGAAATCTATAGAGGCGTTTTAATTGCACCCAACCCATCGCGATATTCGTTTCGGATTCAATCTCCAAACCCCATTAAAAATCTTGAGATTTTCAATATCCTGGGTCAAAAGATTTATGAAAAGGCCTATAATTTTAAATCTGAAATCGTTGTCATTTCCGAGGCTTGGGATCCCGGAATTTATTTGGCCATTATAAAGACAAGTAATGGAATTTCTAACCATCGTATTGTGAAGCGATAAATGATGATCATAACAACATTTTTTAGGGAAAAGGCAATCATAGGCAGGTCATAATATTACAGACTTTTTCTTACTTTTTCTTGTAAGTTCCATGTGTATAGCTCTGAGACTTGAAAACTTAAATTCTGTCCGTTACATTTGAGATATAGAAGATTCAATTCGGGCAAAAATAGAAAAATAGACGATGAGCCATTTGGATTTCATGGGTAACTAACTGAATTTCATCGAATAATGAATGCCTTTTATCGATTTCATACGTAATAACAATGATTTTAGACATATTAAGAATAAATTCATAAATCGATTTATAACCTAACTTAAATTTCATATGAAAAAAATTACTCTATTTTTCGCCTCTTTTTTAATGGCGGCAATGACCTATGCCCAGTGTCCGGCAGGTACAGGAGGTGTTTGGCCAACCACTCCAACAACGTCTAACGAATCTGGCTTTGTGCAAACAATTTCTACTTGTAATTATACGGGTGAATATTCTGTAGTTAATGGTGTAACACCGGGTTCTACCTATTCTTTTACAATCGAATTAAATTCCGATAGTACACCTAAGTATGCAACAGTGGTTAATGATGCCGACCTTTCGGTAATCGCTTTCGGGCCTTCACCCTTAACCGGTGTTGTTATGCCTGTTGGTGTAACTTCAATACGAATAAATTGGACCGATGATGCAGCTTGCGTTAGTGAAACGTCCAGCTGTCACACGACAACAATTCTGTGTACATCATGTACACCACCACCACCACCACCCGGAGATGTCTGTACAGACGCCCAACTCTTAACTTGTGGTGGAAGTGTTATGGGTGATACATCCGCCGCTGGTGTGACCAATGATTTGCAGGGCGATTGTGGTTCAGTAGATAACGATGCTAACAATCTATGGTATTATTATGACAGCTCTGTTGCTGGAGTTCCTGAAAATGTAACACTTTCAACATGTAATAACGCCGCCTACGATACCTCAATAGCTGTTTATACCGGTGCATGCGGAGCTTTGACATGTTATGCCAATAATGATGACGCTCCCGGTTGTGCAGGATTTACCTCAGAAGTGTCATTTGTCACCGATGGATCTTCCACGTATTATGTCATGGTTGAAGGATTTTCGGCTGGGGATACCGGTGCATTTACAATGAGTATGACTTGTTCAGCTGCCAATCCACCTCCGGCAAACGATCTTTGTGGTTCAGCAGAAGCACTAACTGTGGGCGCTGCACCTGCAGCCGGCGATAATACCGATGCAACCTCAGATATTAATAACCCATCTTGTGATTTGTTTGGAGTTATAGATGATGTATGGTATTCATTTGTTGCTCCTGCATCTGGTGCTGTTGACATTAATACTGTTATTGGTACGGCGCTTGATGCCAATGTCGCGGTTTATGACGATTGCGCACAAACGACTGAATTAGGATGTTCTGCCGGAAATGCTGGAGAGGCCGCCACGGTTAATGGTTTAACTCCCGGAAATACTTATTACGTCCAGGTTTGGAATGGAGCCCCGGGTTCATTTACAATTGAAGTTGTTGAGAATACTTTATCAGCAGGTAGTTTTGAATTAAACGGATTTGAGTATTACCCGAATCCTGTGACTGATGTGCTGACGATGAACGCTCAGGATAAGATCGACAATGTTGAGATTTATAACATGATCGGTCAGCGGGTTATGACGATGAAGCCTGATGCTGTTCAAAGCCAGGTGGATATGACTAACCTTAGCCAGGGAACTTATTTTGTGCGAGTTACAATCAATAATGTTTCTGAAACGATTCAAATCGTTAAGCGTTAATATATATACAATATCTTATTATTCTTTAAAAGGTCCCGTTCTTGAGAACGGGACCTTTTGTATTTGGGAACTTATGCGGTTAACACCTCCTGATTTCCTAACTTTGCACAATCGATGAAAGCAGAATCTATTTCCTTTATTGTTCCGGTTTATAATCGCCCTGAGGAGGTCGATGAACTTCTGAATAGTATTTGTGAGCTTGATGGTGCGTTGTCCTTTGAGGTGGTGATTGTTGAAGATGGATCTACGCTTAAAGCTGAAGATGTGGTGGCTTCCTACAACGACAGATTAGATATCTCATATTATTATAAACCAAATTCCGGACCTGGTGATTCCAGGAATTTTGGGATGGATAAGGCGAAAGGGGACTATTTTATCATTTTGGATTCCGACTGTCTTTTACCAAAACATTATTTGGAGTCGGTAATGACAGAGCTCAATGATGGTTTTGTTGATTGTTTTGGAGGACCTGATAAAGCGCATGCAGGTTTTACAATCATTCAAAAGGCCATTAATTTTGCAATGACGTCATGGATTACGACGGGCGGAATTAGGGGGAAACGATCGCGCCTTGATAAATTCCAACCCAGGAGTTTTAATATGGGATTGTCGAAAACCGCATTTCAGGCGACGGGTGGTTTCGGAAAAATTCATCCGGGTGAAGACCCCGATTTATCAATTCGGTTGCTCGATTTAGGATTTTCCACGCGTTTATTTCCGGAAGCCTATGTGTATCATAAACGTCGTATTTCATGGTCAAAATTCTATCAACAAGTTAATAAATTCGGAATGGTAAGGGCCATACTGAATAGATGGCATCCAAAAACCAAGCGCTTATTTTATTGGTTTCCGACCCTTTTTATCTTCGGACTTCTATTTGCTCTGATATTATGGGTTCTGGGTTTTAAGATACTCATCACACTTTACGGCGTTTTCTTCTCAATGGTGTTTATAGGCGCCTGGTCGTCTAATCGAAATATACTGGTTGGACTATTGGCTATAGTCGCTGTAATTGTCCAATTTTCGGGCTATGGCCTGGGATTTTTAACCTCCCAGATCAAGTTGATTTTTATGACGGGATCGGAAGAGGAGATTTTTCCTAATTTATTCTTTAAATAAGAAAGATGGCATTTGTAAAGAAAAAAATTAAGGGATTTATCAAAAGTAAGAAAATCAATATCTTCTTGTTGTTTCTCGTTCTCGCTTTACTTTTCTCATTGCTTACCAAACTATCAAAAGATTATACACAGACCCTTCAACTGGATATAGAAGCCTTGAATATTCCAGAAGATAAAGTGATTATTAAAGATTCATCGCAAAAACTAAATGTCACCTTAACGACCTATGGATTTAAACTTATTCGATACCATTTTTCAAAACCGACGATCAGGGTTGATTTCAGTAACCTGGAACGAAATGATGAATTTTTTCTTTGGACGCAGCAACGGGAGTTTTCCAACGTGGTTAGTCAGTTTGATCCCAATGTAAAAATAGTTACTGTAAACCCCGATTCGTTGAAATTTCGCTTTGACACGAATGCTGTTAAGTCTGTACCGGTTAGTTTAAATACCGAAATTGAATATGCATCTGGTTATGATATTATGGGTTCTTTTAAGCTTAAACCGGATTCTGTACGTGTTATCGGACCGAAAATCTTAATTGATTCATTCACAACAATTCAAACGCGGCCGCTTGTTCTCACGGACGTTAAGACCGATATCAGCGCTGAAATTGAATTGGTTCCCCCGGAAAATGAACAACTATCCCTGTCCGATTCTCAAGTTGAAGTTAATATCTCGGTAATGAAATTTACCGAAGGGTCAGTTAAGGTGCCTATCTTAGTGAAAAATGTGCCAGAGGATGTTGAATTGAATATTTATCCCAAGCAGATTGAAGTGATATATTATGCCAGTTTAGAGACCTTTAAATCTGTTGTGCCAAATAATTTTATTGTAGAATGCGACTATTTGGAGAGCGCTAATGCCGGGATTAATTATCTAATTCCAAGACTGGTTACCAAACCGGACGAAGTAAAAGATGCCCGGCTCAGTACGAAAAGGATTGAATTTATTTTACAATGATTGTAGTTGGTTTAACAGGTGGTATAGGAAGCGGAAAATCGACCGTAGCAAAATTCTTTAATGAATTCGGTATCCCAACCTATGAATCTGATAAAGAGGCTAAAGCTTTGATGAATCGGTCGAAGGTTATCAGGCGAAAATTAATTGATTTATTTGGAAAAAGGGCCTATGGCAGGGATGGACTTAATCGTACGTTTATTGCGGGAAAAATATTCGGAGATAAAACCTTATTGGATAAAATGAATGCAATTGTTCACCCAAAAGTTCGCTCGCATTTTAAGCGATGGCTGGGAAAACAGGTCTCAGCTTACGTCATTAAAGAAGCTGCTATTCTATTCGAATCGGGAGCTGATGTTGATTGCGATTATATAATAACCGTAACATCATCCAAGGCCGATAGGATTAAACGGGTAATGGAACGGGATAATAGCTCGAAGGAACGTGTTCAATCGATCATGGATAACCAATGGACAGATGATATGCGAATCGCTCGATCAGATTTTATTATTCAAAATTCCGATTTGGAAAAAACACGTGAACAAGTCCAATTATTACATCAGGAAATCCTCTCTAAAACACAATAAAAACTAAATTTTAACATTTTTGTTAAGGTAAGGTTAAAGGGTATTCCTTCTAAATGTTAAAATGTTAAATTTGATCGATGAGCAAGAAGTTATTCGTTTTGTTGGTGGTGCTTATGAGCTTGTCCCTGATAGGAATCATTTTTGTTCAAGCCTATTACATCAACAACACTGTCAATAACGAAAAGGAGCAATTTACTTTTAAGGTTAAACGCGCCTTATCCTATACGTCAACCGCTATTGAAGACAGAGAGTTCAGGAATTATGTTGAAGATCTTCAGAATTTTATAGCAGAAGGAGGCGAACCGGATTCCACAAGTTTAAGGCAGCTTACTTTTCTCAGACAGGACGAAGACAGTAATGAGCTTATCGTTTACCGGAACGGAATATTTGAAGAGAATTACAGAATACCATCGTTCATTGACATAGGTTTAGATAGCGTTAATATCAGTAGGATATTAAATGAACGTCAGACTAAGGTTTACAGCACGAATACGCTGGACGGAAGCCTTCAATTGAGTCCTGAGAAATCGATTCAATACATAACCGAACTATCCCGTTTGGAAAAGGAAACTTTCGAATCGGCTTATCGTGATCAGGCTAAACGAATACCTATTCATCGCCGTGTTTCGAAAGGGCAGATCGAATATCTGCTGAGTAAAAAACTCCTGGAAGATAATATCGATATAGATTTTGAATATGCCATATATGCCAAGGATCTGGCGACCAAGATCCAATCTGATAATTTTGAGTTGGCGCGGAATTCAACCATTGGTGTGCCGATTTTTCTGGATAATAACAATGCGAGTGATTTTACCCTTTACGTAAATTTTCCAGAACGAAAACGGTTTATTTTATCGTCGATTATAGGGATGACCTTGCTGTCGATTATTTTTACAACGATCATTATTATCGCGTATACAAGTGCCATCTATCAATTGATAAAACAACGTCAGATCTCACAGATAAAGACCGATTTCATCAATAATATGACGCATGAATTCAAAACGCCTATTGCAACGATTAACCTTGCATTAGACGCGATAAAAAACCCTCAAATAATCAATGACGAAGATAAGGTGAAACGATACCTTAAGATGATAAAGGACGAGAATAAGCGCATGCATGCCCAGGTAGAAAACGTGTTGCGTATATCTAAACTTGATAAGAATGAATTGAACATCAGTAAGGATCGGGTTAAACTTCACGACTTAATTGAAGATGCAATTGCGCATATTGAATTGATCGTTGAAGACCGAAACGGCTATATAAAGTCTCATTTAGATGCAGCAAAATCGTCGGTTCTGGCTAACCCGTCACATTTTACCAATGTGATTGTCAATATACTTGACAATGCTGTGAAGTATTCGCAAGATGAACCAAAAATTGATATATATACCGAGAATGTTGGAAATAATATCATTCTTAAAATAGAAGATCAGGGAAGCGGAATGACCAAGTCCGTTCAAAAAAAGGTGTTCGAAAAGTTTTACAGAGAACATACTGGTGATGTACATAATGTAAAAGGCCACGGATTGGGACTGGCCTATGTTAAACGAATTGTTGATGACCATCAGGGTCATGTTTCAGTTGAAAGTGAAAAAGGGAAAGGAAGTACCTTTATTATAAAGCTACCATTAATATCTTAACACGATTATGGAAGAACAAAAGAAAAAAATACTATTAGTTGAGGATGATCCCAATTTTGGGACCGTCCTGAGAGATTATTTAACAATGAATAACTATGAAGTTGTTCATGCAAAAAATGGAATGGAAGGATTCGAAAAGTTCAAAAAGGACGACTATGACCTATGCATTCTTGATGTTATGATGCCATACAAAGATGGGTTTACCCTGGCGAAGGAAATTCGGGAGAAGAATACTGATGTCCCGATTGTTTTCTTAACCGCCAAGGCTATGAAAGAGGATGTTTTGAAGGGCTACAAGGTAGGGGCCGACGATTATTTAAATAAGCCATTCGATAGTGAAGTGCTGCTCATGAAGATCAAAGCCATCTTGCAACGCAAGGCTACTGATAGTGTAGCAGACAGCAAACAATTTGAATTCGAAATCGGTAATTTCCATCTTAATTCAAAATTACGATTCTTAAAATATAAAGGTGGTGATCCTATCAAACTATCACCAAAGGAGAACGACCTACTGCGCCTTCTGGCTTTGCATGAAAACGACCTGATGCCCAGGGAATTGGCATTGACCAAAATCTGGAGAGATGATAATTATTTCACCTCACGCAGTATGGACGTTTATATAGCAAAATTACGGAAGTACCTTAAAGTCGATGAAAATGTTGAGATCCTCAACATCCATGGTGAGGGCTTTAGATTAGTTGTTAATCAGAAAGCTTAATTCGTGTTAAGTGTTAATTATAAAAAAGCCGGCATGATCATGCCGGCTTTTTTATTTCATTTTCTAAATAATCAACAATGTTTTCAAAAGGTTCATCAAAATCAAACCATTTGATGGAATCATCTTTATTAAACCAGGTCAATTGTCGCTTGGCGAAGCGTCGCGTATTTTTTTTGATCTCAGATACAGCCTCACTTAAATCGCAGCTGTTTTCAAGGAAAGCAAATAGTTCTTTATAGCCAACAGTGTTAAGAGCATTGTACGCTTTAAATGGGTGTAAAGCCTTGGCTTCCTGCAATAAACCCTGGTTCATCATCATATCAACGCGTTCATTGATGCGATCATAAATAAGTTGACGTTCAGCCGTTAAACCGATGGTTAAAGTCCTGAAGGGCCGCGACTTAATTTCTGTTTTTAAAAAACTTGAATAAGGTTTTCCGGTTCCGATGCAGATTTCTAACGCCCTGATAACACGATGAGGATTGTCGACAGCAATTTGCTCGTACGTTTTAGGATCTAACGTTTTGAGCTGTTTTTGAAGGCTGTCTAATCCTTCAGATTGCCATTTTTCATTCAACTTCGATCTGACTGTAGGGTCGACATCGGGGAATTCATTCAATCCCGCTGTCACAGCTTTAAGATAAAGGCCTGATCCGCCAACCATAACTGCTATTGGATGCTTAGAAAATAGCTCTTCCAGTTTGACCAGGGCATCACGTTCAAATTGCCCCACACTATAAGGTTCTAAAACGGATTTATGTTGAATAAAATGATGTTTTACAGCATCCAACTCAGCCTTACTCGGCACAGCAGTACCGATGCGCATCTCTTTGTAGAATTGCCTGGAGTCGGCCGAAATGATTTCAGCATCAAAATATTTCGCGACAGAAATGCTAAGAGATGTCTTACCTATGGCTGTCGGACCAATAATTGAAATCAGGTGATTAATCATGAAGTCGATTACCGCAATTATAACAATACTCTGCGTTATCTTTATGATTCGATTTGAGGCAGTGGACGCAGGATTGCGTATTGGTTGGAATTTTATCTCGTTGTGATTTCGTCATTTCGGCCGAGACGATACCCGTAGGGATGGCAATTATAGAATAACCCAGAATCATGATCATAGAAGCCAGGAATTGTCCCAAAGCCGTTGCCGGTGCAATATCGCCATATCCTACTGTAGTAAGTGTTACAATGGCCCAGTAAACACTTCTCGGAATACTGGTAAACCCGCTGTTTTCATCACTTTCAACAAGGTACATTACCGTGCCTAAAATCACACAAATAATAAGGACGAAGAAAAGGAATACCAGGATCTTAGCCCGACTTATGGCAATAGCTCTCATCAGGTTGGTAGTGGCACCGATATACCTGGCAAGTTTCAGAATCCTGAAAATCCTTAATAGCCGAAGCGCTCTCAAAGCAACCAGGGATTGTGATCCAACCAGGATAAGGGACAGGTATTTCGGTATAGTCGAAAGCAAATCGATGATCCCGAAAAAACTGAATATGTACTTTCTGGGCTGCTTGACCGATATTATCCTGGCAATGTATTCTAAGCTGAAGAGAATGGTAATTATCCACTCGCCAATATTAAGAACAGCATGGTATTTCTCATCGATTGCCGGAATGCTTTCCAACATCACTAAGATGATACTGGCCAAAATAGCGATCAATAAAATGATATCAAACCAATGTCCAATGGGAGTGTCGGCTTCATAAATGATCTCATGAAGTTTAACACGCCAATTCTTTCGAGGTTTCGGGGAACTCATCATTCCAAATGTAATAAAAGATTATTTATCCTCACCTACATTGTTCAACTTCATCACTTTCAATCTCGTATTCCTGCGCATATAGCTTTGAATAATATGTTGAGTATCACGGTTATGTTGCATAGGGGTGATTATCGACTGTAATACTTCGAAATTATTAATCTGATAATTCAAATTATAAAATCCGAAGCCGCGATAGATTCCGTTTTCTATCAAGATGGCACTGCGTTCATCAATTTCCCGACCACGATCGATGATAACCATATCCGCCTGTGTGAAGCTGTAATGATTAATGATCTTTCTAACGCGCTTATTGTAGGTTTCAAAATGTTCTTCTTCAATACAAGCACCCTGGCATTGTTTGATCGTATAATTAAAGCAATTGCTGCTGGTTTTATATAAGCCAGTTAATTTTTGACAAAGTTGTTCTTCTTCGGTTAAACGATTCATAAAACTCCTTGCACTCTGCAGATTAGCAAATGTGGTTATCGGTTTTTCCTTCTTAGCAACCTTCGCGATCTTTAAATTCAGGTATCCGTTATTGTCGGTGAATTCAAACAAGCCATGTGTAAAGATGGTCCGTCGCTGTGCGCGGTTAAAAATCGGCTTGTTTCGTTTTATCTCTTCGCTTTCCTTAAGGAGGGCGACAAGCTCGCTTCCGGTTTTTTCAAAGGTTACGGCCGCGACCTGGAGTTGGATTTTTTTAGACTTGGGAGATTCAGAAGTAAAATGTTGATTGACGCGTTTCTTTATATTCTTGCTTTTTCCGATATAGATGATCTCACCATCTTCTTTATGCATATAATACACCCCTGTCACAGAAGGCAAGTCTTCAATGATATCGATAAGCCTTGGTTCCAATTGATATTTGGGTTCCATTCGAATGGATTCCTGAATGATAGATTTTTCGGTATCCTTTGCCAATAGCATTGAAAATAACTTAACCGTAGCTGTTGCATCACCTGCAGCACGATGTCTGTCACTTACCGGAATGCCTAAAGCTCTTGTAATCTTACCTAAACTATAGGAGGTGTGGCCGGGAATTAAACGTTTCGCTAATTCGACGGTACAAAGCGTCTGTGTTTCAAAATCGAATCCAAGGCGTTTAAATTCCGTTCTCAGAACACGATAGTCGAATTTGGCATTATGCGCTACCAGAATACAACCCTGAGTTATCTCTACGATACGCTTGGCAACCTCATAGAATTTGGGTGCGTTTCTCAACATGTTACTATTGATTCCGGTGAGGTTTACAACAAATGGTTGAATATCGCGCTCGGGATTTACCAGAGAAATGAATTGGTCGACAATTTTATGGCCATCATATCTGTAAATAGCGATCTCGGTAATGCCTTCCTCATTATACTTTCCACCGGTTGTTTCTATGTCTAAAATCGCGTAAATGGCTATTATTTTTATTGTCGTGATCCAAATATACTACTTCCAACCCTAATCATCGTACTGCCTTCTTCGATGGCCAGTTGGTAATCTGCGCTCATACCCATTGAAATTACATCAAAATGCAAATTAGACCTTTCCAATGGCTTAAAGGTACTGACACAATTCTTCAAAAACCTGAATTCATCGCGAATAACGGCCTGATCGGAAGTAAATGTGCCCATACCCATAAGTCCTTTAATATGAACATGCCTGAGATCGGCCAGTTCCTCAGATTTCAACAATTTAAGAGCTTCATCCTTCGACATGCCAAACTTTGTATCCTCTTTAGCGATCTTTATCTGAAGCAAACACGAAATAATCCTGTCTTGCTTACACGCTTGCTTGTCGATTTCCTTCAGCAGTTTAAAACTGTCAACGCCATGTATCATATGCACAAAAGGAGCCATATATTTAACTTTATTTCGCTGCACATGACCGATCATATGCCATCGAATGTCTTGGGGCAGTTTATCGTGTTTATCGACCATTTCCTGCACCTTATTTTCTCCGAAATCCCGGTGCCCTGCCGCATATGCTTCATTGATCATAGCGATTGATTTCGTTTTAGAAACCGCAACAAGGGTCACATGTGCCGGCAGGGTGGACGCTATGACATTTAGATTTGATCGAATCTCCATTTAGAATTCATATATGGTTACCCCACTGCGTAATTTAGGGAGAATGAATGTGCTTTTAGGTGGCATGATGTAACCTTCGTCAGCAATTGCTTTCATGTCTTCAATTGAGGTTGGCAGCAAACCGAAACCTACTTTAAATGTACCGGAGTCAACTTGAGATTTAACGTGGTCCATGCCCATTTTACTATGTGTATATTCGATTCGGGTATCATTCCGAGGGTCGGTTATCCCAAGGATTGGTTCGAGAATGGTTTTATGAAGAATTTGGGTGTCGAGCGCATCGAGAGATGACTCGATTTTATATTGATTTTTCCGAAGGTATAGAGAATAATATTCACCATCTAAATACATGCCGAAATGATGTTTTTTTGATGGATGATAAACGGTTATTCCCCTGTTTTCAATGCGGAAAAACGGATCTATAGCCATTAAAAAATCGTCTTTACTAAGGCCGTTTAGATCCTTTATCAAACGGTTGAATTCAAATATTCTCAGGTCCGATTCCGGAAGCAGATAGCTCATAAAGAAATTAAATCCTTCATCACCGGTGAAATCGGGATTTGACTTTCTTAAATCATCTGCCAATAGCACGGAAGAGGATGACCTGTGGTGCCCGTCAGCAATATATATGGTGTCGATTGATTCAAAAACACCTTTTATTTTATTGACATCCTCTGGTTCATCAACAATCCATAAATAATGTGTGTCCCTGAAGGTCGTCGTGAATTCAAATTCTGCTCGTACTTTCTGTACTTCACTGATTATGTGTTTTAATTCGTCATTATCCGGATAGGTCAATAAGACCGGTTCTGCATTAAATCCAACCGTATTGAGATAATCCTTGAAGGTATGCTCCCGATATTCGATCGTATCTTCATGCTTTTTAATGATATTGCTTTTATAGTCATCAACACTTACAGCTGCAACAATTCCATTAAAAACCATTTTTTCACGGTTTACGATCTTATACACATAATAGGCCGGTTTTTCATCCTGAACGAAAATATGATCCTCCTTAAATTCAAGGTATCGATTACGAACCATTTGATAACGTTCTTTACCCTTAAGTACCTTATGATATTTGTAGCCGGGATTGATGATATGAAGAAATGAAAAAGGATTATACTCAAGCCTCGAATCTCTTTCCTCCTGTGTGTAGGTTTGATACGAGCGTGAAGCTACAAGGCTCACTTTATCCCGAGTAGGCCGAACCGCTTTAAAGGGTATGATCTGAGCCATAATTTAAATTATATGAATTGAGTCGATACGGTTTCTGCTTTTCTGCTTTCGGAATAATCGTAAAAGCCTTCTCCGGTTTTCACTCCTAATTTACCGGCACGTACCATATTTACCAAAAGGGGACAGGGTGCGTATTTCGGATTTTTGAATCCATCATTCATAACCTCTAATATCGACAGGCAGACATCGAGACCTATAAAATCAGCCAATTGAAGTGGTCCCATGGGATGGGCCATTCCCAGTTTCATTACGGTGTCGATCTCCACAACACCCGCAACACCGTTATATAACGTCTCGATAGATTCATTTAACATCGGCATTAAAATACGATTGGCTACAAATCCGGGATAATCATTGACCTCAACAGGAACTTTTCCCAATTGCCTCGACAAATCCATGATAATTTTTGTGACTTCATCACTGGTGTTGTATCCTCTTATGATCTCCACCAATTTCATTATCGGTACCGGGTTCATGAAATGCATGCCAATGACCATTTCAGGGCGGGAAGTAACCGCTCCAATCTGTGTTATTGAAATAGAGGATGTATTGGTAGCCAGGATGGTGTCCTCGGGACAGGCGTCATCCAATTCCCTGAAGATCTTCAATTTTAAATTTACATTTTCGGTTGCAGCCTCCACTACAAGGCTCGCATATTCAACTCCCTCCACAAGATCTGTGTATGTTGTGATGTTATTAAGCGTCGCTGATTTATCATCTTCAGAAATCTTCTCCCTCGAAACCATTCTGTCAAGGTTCTTGGTAATCGTGTCGATGCCTTTTTTTAAGGCACTTTCATTAACATCGATCATTTGAACTTTAAAACCGCATTGTGCAAACGTATGAGCAATTCCATTGCCCATTGTTCCTGCACCTATGACTGCAACATTTTTCATTTATAACTATTTAAAACATTCGATTATCTGGGTAGCAACCTTCAAGGCATTAGTGCCATCTTCAAGAGTTACGATTGGTGTAGTATTCGTTTCTATGGCATGCGCAAAGGTCTCTAATTCGTCAAGAATGGCATTGTTTTCTCTGATCTTGGGATTATCAAAATAAATCTGTTTTTTCTCCCCTTCGGCATTTTGCAAGATCATATCGAAGTCTCCCGGATTTTCGGGAGCATTTTTCATTTTTACTACTTCAACTTTCTTTTCAAGGAAATCGACTGCGATATAAGCATCTTTCTGGAAGAAGCGTGTTTTTCGCATGTTTTTCAGGGAGATCCGACTTGCTGTTAAATTGGCAACACATCCGTTTTCAAATTCCAGCCGGGCGTTTGCAATATCAGGCGAATTACTGATTACCGATACACCGCTTGCCGAGATGTCCTTGACTTTCGATTGCACTACACTCAAAATGATATCGATATCATGAATCATGAGATCAAGGACCACGGGCACATCAGTACCTCTTGGATTGAATTCGGCCAGCCGATGCGTTTCAATAAACATCGGGTTTTCCAGGATTGAACGAACAGCTGTGAAGGCCGGGTTAAATCGCTCAACATGCCCTACTTGTCCGCGTAGGTTGTTTTCGGCCAATAATTGCCGGATATGCTCAGCCTCGTCGACGGTTTTAGTAATTGGTTTTTCGATGAAAATATGCTTTCCGCGTGCAATGGCTTTTAAAGCACAATCATAATGCGACAAGGTTGGCGTTACAATATCAACCATATCCACTGCTTCGATCAATGTTTCAATGGAATTGAAATAAGTATATCCGAATTCATCGGCAACTTTTTTTGCATTAATGGGATCGGCATCATAAAAACCAACCAATTCATACTTTTCCGATTGATTTAGTAGCTTTAAATGGATTTTACCAAGGTGCCCCGCACCAAGCACACCAGCTTTTAGCATTGAAGTTTATTTTGGACAAAAATACTCAATTTTTAACAGAGTTCTTCGGGCTAAATTAAACAGTATGTTATTTATTTTTTGGTTCGAAATGTTTGGTTAATTTTATATCTCAAAAGTCGATTTCGATTGAAAGATTCATTTAAGCATAAGGGGATGCGCCAGCAGTTGGTGAAAACCATTAAAAGGAAAGGCATCAAGGATAAAAATGTATTGGAGGCCATTGGAAAAGTGCCTCGACACCTTTTCATGGATAGTGGCTTTCTAGATCATGCCTATCAGGATAAACCATTTCCTATTGGCGCCGGACAAACCATTTCTCAACCCTTTACTGTAGCCTATCAAACCGAATTGCTCAAGGTGAAAAAAGGAGATAAGATCCTGGAGATCGGAACAGGTAGCGGCTACCAGGCGGCAGTACTGCTTGAAATGGGAGCAAAGGTGTATAGTATTGAACGACAAAAGGAATTATTTAAGAAGACCAGTAAGTTTCTTCCTAAGATCGGTTACCAACCTAAGAAACTGGTTTTTGGAGATGGTTATAAAGGCATGCCCGACGAAGCACCTTTCGATGGTATTGTAGTAACCGCCGGAGCTCCGTTTGTGCCTAAGCCTTTGTTGGACCAGTTAAAAATAGGAGGTCGACTCGTGATACCAGTTGGAGAGGCTTCTCAGCGCATGACCTTGTTTATTCGCAAGGATGAGAATGAGTTTGACAAAAAGGAATACGATTATTTCAGGTTTGTACCCTTGCTGGAAGACAAAAATTAATAGGAGCGATGGTGAAACCGCTCGGAAATTTTTAAAAAAACATTAATATGATCAGATCATTTATTTTAATGATATCACTTGTTCTTATCCCTATTCTAGGAAGTGGACAACGGATCAATCAGGATCAACTTAACGCCAAAGCCCTTGAACACGCCCGGGCATCTTTTGACGAGCTACATGCTTTCTTCAGTATTCCTAATGATGCCAATTATCCGGAGCAGATCGAACCCAATGTAAAATGGTGTGAACAGGCATTTGCTAAACGTGGATTTAGCACGCATCGCCTCGAAACTGAAACCGTTCCGCTTTTACTGGCCGAGCGCAAAAATCCCAACGCCACGAGAACGGTTCTGGTGTACCTTCAAATTGACGGCCAGCCTGTTGATACTAGTAAATGGTTTCAAAAGGATCCATACGTGCCGGCACTAAAATCTATGCGTTCTGATGGTGACTGGGATGAAATTGACTGGGATAAATTGAAAGGACCTATCGATCGGGATTGGCGCATTTTCTCTAGGTCTGCGTCCGATGCGCGAGGACCGGTAATGATGTTCCTGAAAGCCATGGATATTCTTGAAAATGAAAACATCGTTCCCGGCATGAATATCAAGGTCATAATGGATTTTGAAGAAGAATTGGGTTCGCCCCGTTTACCGGCGGCAGTAAAACGATTTAAAGAGGAGTTAGCTTCGGATATGCTGGTCATTTTTGACGGTCCGAGGCACCTATCGAATGAACCCACATTGTCATATGGAGCACGTGGTATTGCGACTGTTTCATTAGAGGTATTCGGACCAAGGACTCCCTTACACAGTGGGAATTATGGTAATTATGCGCCCAATCCGGCGGTAAAATTATCACAGTTATTGGGCAGTATGTGGTATGAAGATGGACGGGTAACAATCCCGGGGTGGTACGATGGCATTGACTTAAGTGATACTGTCAAGTCGATATTAAAACAGGTTCCCGATGATGAGGATCAAATTATGAAGGACTTTGGAATCGCATCCAAGGATAATATCGGCTCTAATTTTCAAGAAGCTATTCAATATCCCGCTCTTGGAATTTTAGGTTTGGAAGCCGCATGGGTCGGCAAGGAAAGACGAACCATAATACCGGCCTCGGCGATTGCCGAGTTGAACATTAGATTGGTAAAAGAAACCGAAGGCGAGCGGATGGTTCAATTGCTCAGGCAGCATATCCTTGATCAGGGCTATTATCTCATCAAGGGCCAACCTTCAGAGGAAGAACGTATGACCCATAATAAAATAGCACGGTTTAATGCTGAAATATCCTATGGTGCGTTTCGAACAGATTTTGATTCTGAGATCGGTGAATGGCTTAGAAAGGGGATGCGCTACGCATTTGGCAAGGAACCAATTCAAATTAGAACCGCAGGTGGATCGATTCCCATTTCTCCATTTGTGATTACCCTGAATATTCCTGCTGTAGCTGTGCCTACCGTGAATCCTGATAACAACCAACACAGTCCGAACGAAAATATAAGGCTGGGCAATTATATCGATGGTATAAAAACGATTGCATCTATTTTTATGCAATCACTGTAATTAAATTATCAAGTGATTAATCGTCTAACGGTCTGATAACTCTGAAATACTGCCGACCAATCCATACATTATGCCCCTCATCCCAGGTGCTGTTGTGATTCATATCGGAGAGACCTGATGCCGTCGCACCCCATGTGCCAGCCGAGATAAGAAAATCATCATTAAAAATATTCAATGGTTTTTTCGACGAAGCATATTCTTCGTAAAGATAGAGTTCAACATTTTTAAACCGTTTTGAAAGTTTTTGCATGAAATGCGAGGAATAGCGATGGTCGGAATGGTCTTCCGGATTTCGGATGCTGTCGGTTTCGGCAATATGCAGTCTTAACGGGCCTTTCATTTTTTGCTCCATCTCGATTAAAGATTCAAGAGTCCGTAAGAAGTCATCACCATTCTTATAGATCGTTGAACTATCGATAGCATGAAGGTTTCTGACTTCATTTTTGTAAAATTTCTCCAGGCTTTTATTCGCATGGATCTCGTAACCGGGCCCCTGATAATTGCCATCCGGTAGCCTCAGAAAATAAATAACAGCGGTGCCAAAAGTCATTCGGTTTAAATAATGGCCATTTATTTGATGTGTGACTTCCTGCAATTCAAAAGCATCCTGACCTTTTTGTTTTAGGATGTTTACCAAAAATCGGATAGCTCGTAAACTCCCTTCTTCACGTGCCTTGAAATACGAGTTAAAACCTAAGCCCTGACCGGCATCACCTGCGGTGGTATGTAAAAAAATGACTTTTCCTCCAGATTGCAGGCTCTTATGGGCATTCGGATTCATGAACAGTTGCCAGTCATCGGGATGTGCTGACACATAAACATCTAACTCCTGACCAATCATTCCAAAAGGGAGAATAACGAATACGATCAGAAGTATTTTATAGTTCATCATGAAATTGGTTTAGACATTTTTAAAAAGAATACCGGTTTTAATTGATTTCAATTTTTTTGTTTTAATTCTAATCTGCGCATGGGCATGCCATCAATAATGTCGAATATCCTTTGAATTGGAACAAGGCTGTCATTCCGAAACTTGACCATACCATCGAGTCCGATCAGGACCACTTCAAAATCTTCTTTTGATTTTTTCAGAGAAGCGAATTGATTTGACTTGATCCATTCTCCTTTAAACGGTTCTTTTGAATACCCGGATCTCAAAACCGTATAAACGATTAGCTTACGGTCCTTAAGTCCATCAGGATCAGAGAAAATTTCCGTTCGTTGTAATTGCAGTTTTTCTGAATCAAACTCATCGGAAAAAAGCAAAATTACCCTGCTATTCCATTTATGAGATTGTAAATTTTGCCCTAGACCATTGTGAAAAGTCATAATGAAAAGAAATAGACATGTTACGATTTTATAATTCATCTATGATTTTGGTTTCAAAATTATCCAGGCTGGTTGTATTCTTTTGTTTCCAATAGTCTTTTAATCCTTCCGCACCTTTGTTTTTTGCCCAATCTTCAAGCAAGGTCCTTTGACCGGCAAAATCATAAAGCGGCACACCAAACCCACATGAGTTCTGCACCATTTCCACCTCGAGATCGAATATCTGCCTGGAACCCGGGATATTTGGGAATAAATGATTGAGTTCTTCGTATTCCTTATCACGGCGATGATAGACTTTGGCCCGACCATATAGGCGCAGGATAAGTGGATTGCCTTCGAAGGCACAGAACATAAGGGTCATGCGCTGGTTTTGAAGGACATGGGCAGCCGTTTCATTGCCGCTTCCGGTCAGGTTCAACCAGACAACACGGTTTGAACCAAGAACCCTCAAAGTATCCATGCCTTTCGGTGAAAGGTTTACGCGGCCAGTCTCGGCGGCGGTTCCTACAAAGAACATTTTCTGTTGTTCAATAAAATCACGTTGCTTGTTGTCAATCGCGGTGTTTCGTTTTCCCATTATAAATAAAATTAGTCTGGTAAATAGGCGTTAGGTATTGGATTGTCTTCACTCTCCTGTGTCCAGTAGATATTTAAGATCCACCATCTTTTTCCATCATACATCAATTGAATGCTATTTATTCCACGCATGAAAGGTGCTGTATCGGTGCTGCTCCGAAAGGATTCATAAGTACTGAAAAGATGCGCTAAATTTCCAAATGTCTGGGTACTTCGATGAATCTCTTTTTCAAAAAATCCATTTTCGACCAACCATTGGCCGGAACCGCTTATATAGTCTTCGGCGGTCATATAACGTGCTTGTGTCATCCCTTCTTTGTTTTTCCCCGAGGGGATTAACTTGGCATCAGGATGAAACAAATACCGGAATAGGTCCCAATCGCGTGATTCGCCTTTATCACCTGAAATTACGGCATATAAAGTTTCAACAGTCTTATCGATTGTGCTCACATGATCGCTGTAGCCAGGTGATTGATTTTGAGCAATTACCAACGGTGTCATTCCTGCTATGACCAAACTGAGAAATAATTTTTTCATTATGGTGATTTTCACTTAAAATTAGTCAATAAAATCCAGAAACTTTAATCCGAAAATCCAGGCGTCATCCAAAAAGCCGCTTTGGTACGATCTCACATAATCCAGCCGCAGAAACCTGAATTTATTTATTCCGATATTATCGAGTCCCAGGCTGAATTCATAATACGGATTAATTCCTTCTGTTGACAGCACATGAGCGCCGAGGATCAAATTGAAATTCAAGGCGTTTATACCGGGAATCTTTCCTAAAATATAACCCCTGAAATCATGTTCGGCATGAAACTCCATAAAGCTGGAGTTTGTACTATAGGCATAGTAAGGCAAATTGTTGAACACGTTTAAATAGGAATCTGTTGTGCCCACAGCTGTTTGATTTCCATTGAAGTGCTTATAATCAATAAAGGCGATCTCATCAGCATTAAAAAAAGTTCCTGCTTTAAAATTATAGTTAAAATATCCCTTGTTACCGATATCAAAGCCCTGCCAAAGCCGACCCATAACCATGCTATGGTTATAGTTGGAAACCGTCGACCCAAATCCGCCTTTATAAGTTAATTGAATGGTAGGATAGTCAGGATTTCTAATATTGAATTTCGAACGGGGATAACTGAAATAACGCTGTCCGAATGAGATTGTGGCATCTGCTCTAAACATAACGATATGATGATCATCAAAAGGCCTAATTCCGAAACCATTGCGCTCTGTTGGATTATTACTGCTGTAGCTGTCATCCTCATCATTGATCAATACATAATTGGTATTATTAAACAAGGCTTTACGCCGCTCGTAACTGGCGCTGGTACGGAAACGCAATCCATTAAACCACTCTTCAGAATACGAGAGTTCGGCAAAAGCCCGTTCATAGAGTTTCATGTGATTATCCTCAAAAAATAAAGTGCTTACGGAATTGATCAGAGGTGTGATTGGCTCGGTCGCGTTAAATTGCTGGGCTGTTAAACCTCCTGATATACTGATAAAAGGTCTGCTGATATTATTAAATTTATAGGTTATTCGGCCACGAGCCCGAATCCGCTTGTCGTCTATGCCATAATCGACCTGGGAGTTGAACTGTATATACCTTCTAAATTCATCATAATTTTTTCTGTAGCTTATCACCAATCCGGGTTTCCAACCTTGTACCGTGTTGAAACTTAATTTGGAAAACGGGCCACCGATATCCCAGTAACGATCTTTATATGAGTTTTGATGATTATAGCCTGTTATAAGGTCTCCAATGCTAAAGGCATTGCCAATTGCGTCAAGTGAATCGAGATATTGTTTCGATTCACGTATTTCCTGGATGCTGTCTTTTTTTGTATAATCAGTTTTTTCTTCAACGGTAAGAGGTACCGGTCGCTTCGTTTTCCAGAATGTTGAATCTTTTTTATTCGCTTCTTCCCTGAAAGACAAAATCTCTCTCGAAAACGTTCCGGAATCGAACAAAGGTGAAAAATTGTAATCACTATAAACCGCCGTAAACCGTCCATCACCTTCTATGCCGAATATGCCGTAATCAAAATCGATTGTTTGTGAGATAAGAACCCAAATGGCATTCGACTCGGAATAGGAAAAGCGTTGATTCAGGGTGATCACTTCCGCAGGTGGTATCTGAGCCTGAGTCCCTGTAATATTGAGTTCAAGGGCGTAAATTGACCATTGATCTTCAATGATATAGATGGTGCCTTCAAAAATCCTGTCATTGGCTCGTCTGGGAATAACCTTAATCTTATTGATTAGATTCCCATTTTCATCATAACTAACACCTTCCAATTTATATCGATAATAATTAAACGCATAATCGGCGATAGGTGATACGATCTGGTTACCCAGCTCAATTGTATTATTGTAAAAATTGAAATTTACGTCTATAGCAGTATTAAAACTAAATCCGCTGTCGTCTCCGCTAACTTTTGATGCCAGTATATTTTCATACAGATTATCGGGCTGTTCAAAGGATATATCTGAAATGGTTTCCGAAAGGTAAATAATCCCGCTACGTGTTGAATCGAGCCCGCCACCTAAATCACCTATATCCTGACCGAGGATTTTTTCAGGTGCATTTTCAATGCGTATGAGTCCGCGAGAGTAAAACTTAGCCTTATACGATCTGATTTTCCTGAGCATTTCTTTTCGATTGGCTATGGCCTGTCTTATGATCCTGTTCGCCGGATCCTCGGTCGAAGTTATCACGACTTCATCTAAAGAATAGCGCTCTTCTATTAATTGGATATTTAGGTCGTATGGTGTGGTTCCCAGGGTTACTCTATGTTTTTGGGTCTTAAAGCCTAAATACTTATAAACAACCGTTAGTTCTTTATTGGTTTCAGCATTGAGTTCGTAATAGCCCTCATCGTTAGTGGTTGTTCCAAGGAAAGTCCCTTCGATATAAATATTTACAGTACTTAAAGGTGCGCCTTTTTCGTCTGTAATCTGGCCTCGAATTTGAGCAAGTGACGATGCCGAAATTAAAAGTAATAAAATATTGATTAGAAATATTCGCCTGGGGGCACTCACATTTTGCTTTTTATGTGTTATTCAAATTTAATTCAAAAGCACCACTTTTATCAAAGTTGGTGAACCTGTACTAAAATTACTTGAAATTTTTCTTAATACGTTCCAGATCACGTTTGCTATCACGTTCTTTTATACTTTCGCGCTTGTCAAAGAGTTTTTTCCCTTTGGCCAAAGCGATTTTCACCTTTGCAAGACCATTTTCATTGATAAATAACAAAAGAGGAACAATGGTTAGACCTTTCGTTTGCACTTTACTATTTAAGGATTTCAGCTCCTTTTTATTGAGTAAAAGTTTTCGCTCGGCTTTTGGCCGGTGATTAAAATGTGAACCATGAGAATACGGTTCAATGTTCATATTGATTATAAACAACTCACCTTCATCATTAAATTCACAGAAACTTTCAGCTATTGAAGCTTTGCTTTGACGTATTGATTTAATCTCGGTTCCGGAAAGAACAATTCCCGCGGTATAGGTTTCGAGTAGTTCATATTCAAACCGTGCTTTTTTATTTTTGATGTTAACCGGATTCTGCATGTGACTAAAACTAAACAAAATTAATAATTCTAAGACTGTTATTAATGTTATAGTTTTACGACAATATATCAAACCTTATCTCAATGCTAAAATCATTCTCTATTATCCTCATTCTAATCGTATTTTCTTGCAACAGCACTCCCGATCCTCAAGAAATCATCGATCGTTCAATCGAGCTGGCCGGAGGCAGTGCTTATGACAATTTTGAAATGGAATTTGATTTCAGAGGGAGACATTATGTTTCCATGAGGAAGTCAGGTAATTTTGAATATACGAGAATTACCAGGGACAGCTTGTCTGAAATTATCGACACCTATTCAAATATGAAGCCATTCCGCAGGATAAAAAATGGAGAAGTCGTCAAATTGCCCGATTCATTGAGTTCCCGAATTGAAAATTCAATAAATTCTGTGAATTATTTCGTTTTGCTTCCTAATGGGTTGAACGATGAGGCTGTTAATAAGTCTTACCTCGGAGAGGTGTCTATTAAAGACAAAAATTACCACAAGATCCAGGTTACCTTTGATGAGCAGGGTGGAGGGAAGGATTTTGAAGACGTGTTCATTTATTGGATTAACTCCGATAACTACGCCATGGATTATTTGGCATACAAATATTTTACGAATGGTGGCGGTCTCCGATTTCGCGAAGCGTTTAATATTCGGGAAATTAATGGGATTCGATTTTCCGACTATCGCAATTATAAGCCTAAAGATAAATCGGTTGCATTGGAACAGTTAGATGCGCAATTCAAAGCCGGTGAATTGGAGTTACTTTCGTTAATCGAGACAGAAAATATTGTAGTACGCTAATCGATGATTAACAAGAGATCGGTTTTCTCACCTGACGGAAGTACATTAACGATATAGAGATGAGAATAAACGCTCTCATCGATTTCTTCATATTTTTCTTCACCGATGAGGGTGTTGACAAGAAATGGTGTTGTATTGCTATGACCGACGATTAATACTGTTTTTCCATTTGTTTCCTCAACGAATCCTTTCATATCCATCGATCGAGGGTCATAAAATGTAAGGGCATCGATACCGTTCTTTTCAGCTATAGGTTGGGCTGTTTCCGTGGTTCGATTGTAATTTGTCGAGTAAACCGCATCGAATTTTACATTTTCAAGCACATAACTTAATTTGGCTGATCTCAGTAAACCCTGTTGAGTCAAATGCGGGTCGTCATCGGTGGGGTCTGAGAGTTCTTTTTCGGAATGACGTATCAGGTAATAGGCTGTAGACGGCAGCTCAGTCTCCGGTTCAGCAACTTCTTCAGGCTCTGTGTCCTGAGAAAAGACAGTAGGACTAAACAATAACAATGCAGCTAATAGAAGGATCTTTTTCATGGCTTTAGGTATGATTGAATAAATGTATGACTATTTTTCGAAAATCTGAACTCTATTGCCGTCGGGATATAGCAATATAATAATGCACCTCCCTGACAACAGATCGCATACCACCTAGTATTGAATTCAAAATGAGTCCTTTGGCACGCCACAGACTTATAAACAAGCACCCAAATAAAAATAGATGAATGAACTGTTCCGGAAGATGTCTCTGAATAAGAAAACAGTGATCTAAATCAGGCTAATTCAAGAGCGATCTCAACCATACTTTTAAACTTGGTCTGTCGTTCTTTACTAGTTGTGCGTTCACCTGTTACCAGGGAGTCGGAAATAGTAAGAATGGCCAGGGCATTAACATTATGCTGTGCCGCCAGGGTGTATAATCCTGCTGCCTCCATTTCAACACATAATACTCCAAATTTGGACCATTTTTTATAGGATTCGAAATCATCGGCATAAAAAATGTCACTTGTCAGTACATTACCAGCCTTCACATCGATGTTTTTAGATCGTGCGATTTCATACGCTTTCATAAAAAGATCGAAATCGGCTGTTGGTGCATAATCGGCACCGCCGAAACGCAGTTCATTCACCCCGGAGGTAGATGAAGCGGCCATCGCTAAAACGACATCGTAAACTTTTATGTGAGGTTGGTAAGAACCCGCGCTGCCTACTCGTATCAAATTTTTTACCCCGAATTCGGTAATTAGTTCATGACTGTAAATTGAAATACTCGGCACTCCCATTCCGGTTCCCATAGCAGAAACGCGCTTGCCGTTGTACGTTCCCGTATAACCCAGCATGTTTCGCACGGTATTGAAGCAGACAGGATCATCTAAAAAAGTTTCTGCTATCCATTTGGCTCGAAGCGGATCACCCGGTAATAAAATGGTTTCAGCAATATCTCCTTTTTTGGCTTCAATATGTACACTCATGTCTATATAGTTGATTTAATAATTCTCTTCAGATCGTTTCCCTTTCATAATGGCAATTCCCGACGAAACCCCGAGCCGTTCTACCCCTAAATGAACAAATTTCATAGCGGTTTCATAATCCCGTATGCCGCCGGAAGCCTTAACCTTAGCATGGTTACCCACCGTTGATTTCATCAGACGCACAGCTTCGACGGTTGCACCACCTGAGCTAAAACCTGTTGATGTTTTAACAAAATCGGCATCGGCCTCTATGCAGAGTTCGCATGCGGTGATTATTTGGTCGTTGGTGAGTTCGCAGGTTTCGAGGATAACCTTAAGCACTTTATTTCCAACGGCTGCTTTAACCTTTTGAATATCATTTAAAACATAATCCTTATCGCCCGCCTTCAAGGCTCCAATATGCAAAACCATATCGATCTCATCGGCTCCGTCATGAATGGCATTTTTGGCTTCAAATACTTTGACTTCCGCACTCATTGCACCAAGCGGAAATCCAACAACGGCACAAACCTTAATATCGGTATCCTGGAGTTCATGATAAGCTGTTTTTACGAAAGAACCATTAACACAAACAGAATAAAAATCGTAATCAATTGCTTCCTTACAAAGACCGATAATATCTTGGGAACTGGCTGCTGGTTTCAGAAGGGTATGATCGATAAGTTTGTTTAGCATCATCTTACAAAGCTATTGGGCCTGCTAAGTTAAGACAATGATTTTTATCATCTTAACATGCTGGTTTAAATAAAAAAAAGCAACGCTTATTCGGGAACCGGTAAAACCGGTGGAATTTCGCGTTGCTTTCCAACTAACCAACCAATTATAAGACTGTTTTTAAACCATAATGTTACAGCGATTTATCAACCAGATCCTTTTGATTTCTGAATACGAGTTCATCATCAAATGCATCCAGTAAAATGATGCTGTCTGTTTTTATTTTTCCTGATAGGATTTCCTTACTTAGAGTGTTTAAAACCTCTTTCTGGATGACCCTTTTAACAGGTCTCGCCCCATATTCGGGATTATATCCTTTTATAGCGAGATATGCAATTGCTTCTTGCGTGGCATCGAATGTAATACCTTGTTTTCCCAGCATTTTTGTAAGCCCTTTTAGCTGAAGACCTACGATATCCACAATGTTTTCTTTTGATAAAGGTGTAAACATTATAGTATCATCAATCCTGTTTAAGAATTCTGGACGAATATTCTGTTTCAGCAGAGCAATCACATCCAGTTTAGCGGCTTCTATAGCAGCATATATATCTTTTGAATCCTCAAAACGCTCCCGGATGATATGGCTTCCCATATTCGAGGTCATAATGATGATCGTATTCTTAAAATCTGCTATTCGACCTTTGTTATCTGTTAACCGTCCTTCATCGAGTACCTGGAGTAAAATATTAAAAGTATCGGGATGGGCTTTTTCAATCTCGTCGAGCAGCACTACCGAATACGGTTTACGTCTTACCGCTTCAGTAAGTTGTCCGCCTTCATCATAACCAACATAACCCGGAGGAGCACCTACTAAACGGCTAACAGCATGTCGTTCCTGGTATTCGCTCATATCGATACGTGTCATTGCATTTTCGTCATCGAAGAGGTATTCGGCCAGGGCTTTAGCTAGTTCTGTTTTCCCGACGCCTGTGGTGCCTAGAAACAGAAAAGTACCTATTGGCTTTTGGGGATTCTGAAGCCCGGCCCGGCTTCGTCTTACAGCATCGCTGACCGCAATGATGGCCTCCTCCTGACCAACCACGCGTTTATGCAATTCGTCTTCTAAATGCAGTAGTTTCTCGCGCTCGCTTTGTATCATTTTAGTCACAGGAATTCCTGTCCATTTGGCCACTACATCTGCAATATCTTCATAGGTAACCTCTTCTTTGATCAAAGCCGTATCTTGCCGTTCCTTGAGTCGGACCTGTAAAGTTTCAAGATTTTCCTGAGCCTCTTTTATTTTGCCATACCGCAATTCGGCCACCCGTCCATAATCGCCCTCTCGTTCGGCACGTTCCGATTCGAGTTTATATGACTCTATTTCCTGTTTGGTGTTTTGAATGTTCTCAACCAGTTCTTTTTCACTTTTCCATTTGGCATTTATCTCCTTGCGGTCCTCCTTTAAATTAGCGAGATCAGATCGCAAGGTTTTCAATTTCGCCTCATCTTTTTCACGTTTAATCGCTTCAATTTCGATCTCAAGTTGCATGATCTTTCTGTCGAGAACATCGAGTTCTTCAGGTTTTGAATTGATTTCCATACGAAGTTTCGAAGCAGCTTCGTCCATAAGGTCAATAGCCTTATCAGGCAAAAATCTGTTTGTGATATAGCGATTGGACAGCTCGACAGCGCCAATGATCGCCTCATCTTTAATCCTTACCTTATGATGCGCTTCATATTTTTCTTTAATACCTCGAAGAATTGAGATGGCACTTTCGGTGTCCGGTTCATCAACAACCACTTTCTGGAATCGTCTTTCTAGAGCTTTGTCTTTTTCAAAATATTTCTGGTATTCATCGAGAGTTGTTGCTCCAACAGCGCGCAGTTCACCGCGAGCTAAGGCAGGTTTCAGTATGTTAGCTGCATCCATAGCGCCTTGTCCGCCACCAGCGCCCACCAGGGTATGAATTTCGTCAATAAATAATACGATATCCCCATCACTGGTTGTGACTTCTTTGATCACTGCTTTAAGGCGTTCTTCAAACTCACCTTTATATTTAGCACCTGCGATCAAAGAACCCATATCGAGAGCGAATATCTGCTTGTCTTTCAGGTTCTCCGGAATATCGCCATCGATTATCCGATGGGCCAAACCTTCAGCAATAGCTGTTTTACCGGTTCCGGGTTCACCAACCAGGATTGGATTGTTCTTGGTTCGACGTGAAAGTATCTGAAGGATTCGGCGAATTTCCTCATCCCGACCGATAACCGGATCTAATTTACCGTCTTTTGCCAACTGATTGAGATTTCTCGCATATTTATTAAGCGCATTATAGGTTTCTTCCTGACTTTGGGACGTAACCCGATCGCCTTTTCGAAGTTCCTCCATTGCCGCCTTCAGCCCCTTTTCAGTTACACCCTGGTCCTTTAGCATTTGACTGATTTTGCTATCGGCCTTGAAAAGACCAAAGATCAGATGTTCGATGCTCACAAAATCGTCTTTCATTTTCTTCGCAAGGATGGAAGCTTCATTGAGGGCTTTCCCGGCTGTTCTTGACAACATAAATTCGCCGCCGGAAACCTTTGGTAGACGTTCTAATTCCTTGTCTAACATCTGATGGATCAGATTTACATTTACGTTAAGTTTCTTGAGAAGGAAGGGGAGTACGTTTTCATCAACAATGCTAATGGCCTTGAAAAGGTGCTCATTTTCGATTTGTTGATGCCCCATCTCCTGAGCCAGTTGCTGCGCTTGCTGCACAGCTTCCTGTGATTTTATGGTATAGTTATTAAAATTCATCGTGATTTTTCTTTTTTAACCGATAAGAGTCAATTATCTTACCAGCCTGATAATCAGGACAAAATGACACTATTAATTCAAGTTTTTATGACGATACGTCAGTTTGTAAGGTTTTATAGCTGAAGCGACTGATTGCGGTAGAACGAACAATTATGGGATTATTCAAAAATATTTTTAAAACATCAAGTCCTTCGGAAAAAAAGGTTTTACCGTGGATTTCTTTAACGCACCTTGAGCAGCTAGAAGCCATACAAAATCGATCACATGATAAACTTCAAATCATTTTTAAACACTCCACACGTTGCGGGATCAGTGGGATGGTTTTAAATCAATTTGTCTATCGTTTCGATCTCGATGAAGAAAGGGTTGATTTGTATTACTTAGACCTTTTAGCCTGTCGCCAACTTTCGGATGAGGTCGGTTATCGATTTCAGGTTATGCATCAATCGCCTCAATTACTTGTTATTAAAAAAGGAGAGGTAATCGCTCACGATTCGCATGGTGCTATAAATACCATTGACTTGAATCGGTTTAAGTTTTGAAGGTATTCCCGAGTTTCACAATATAAAAAAAGGCCCGCTAGGGCCCTTTTATCTATCCTCTTAAGTGATAACTGTTTAATATCTGTTTCAGTTTTAGTTTTAAATCTTCTCCCGTATCATAAACCATTTGTGCATTGGTTGGGAACGGTATTCGCCTTTGACGAATTAAATCTTTGTCGTATTGGGTCAGAGCACGTTCGTCCCCCCGCATTCTTCCAAATCTGTTTTGGAAAATAAATTCGCTGTCAAGAGGGAAAGTCTCTATCAGTTCATTGGTTCTAAAATCGGAAAACGCGACCTGTGCGATCAGTTGGACCGATTTCAGTTGCTCGATTTCAAAAACCCTCGCTCTCACCGTAACTATGCGATCAACCTTTATGTCGTTTCCAAGGCTATCTTGTGCTACATTACCGTTCTGATCCAAGACATATTCCCATCCATCAACAATTTCTTTTTGTCTTAAATGCATGCGTTCGTTTATACGATCGGGTGATATATTGATCTGACGTAACTTGAGTTGCATACCGTAGTCATAATTTACCGATTCCTGGGGCACACTGTGATAGGCGGTCCAAAACTGATCCAAACCATATGTTTCAAAACTAAGCAGATCGTTTTCAAGTTGCTCAGGTAAGATTTGCTGCGTTTGGTTATCAATATCAACCAAGACGTAATCGATACCATTACTATGGGCTTGTTGCATCAACTGTCGCACATCCTTGTAATTTGGGGATATCTGTTCGATATATGCCAAAAGGCTGTATGCTTCGCGACTATTCAGTTTACCGGGTTGTTCTAATAGCTCTAACGCCAGGTTGTAGGTGTATTTTGCAAGAATATCACCGGTTTGAAATATTTCATCGGAATAATCATACATCGGCAAATCGATCACACGCCTCCCTACTTTTAGTGGCATTAACGGTTTAATGGCCTCTTGCCTGGCATCGAGATTGACATAAATGTCATATACCATTCGATAATGTTCCGGATTATTGCTTTTTTTCAATTTTTCAATGGTACTATGATCCCGGTCAACGGCTTTCAGATAAGCCTCTTCTAACAGAAGGATGAATCGCTTTTGGCGATTACCGTCTTTATTAGGCCTTATCTTTTTGAGTGCATCTGAAATGGCGTGGTCGTAGTTTCCGCCATACATTATTTTTTCAATATGTCTTTTACTGCTGCATGATGCGAGTAATGACAAGCATACGGTTAAGAGTAGTAATCGTTTCATAAAAGTAGGTTTACTGGTTTGGGACAGTAATTTCAATTTTAATGCCAAAATATAGTAAATATAGCTTGAAATTTAAAAAATAAGTTGTAATAAGCTGTTAAACAGACAGTTGCCTATTTCTTTTTTTTAGGGCTAAACACAGGGAGTAACTGGGTTTTGACTTCTCCAAATCCGATATGATTGCCGTCGCTTTCGCAATATCCACGTAAGATTACTGTATCATAATCTTGAATGAATTTTCGCTCAGTCTGATCCATCATGATCAACGGTTTTTCTCCACGCCAGGTAAGTTCCAACATAGAACCATATGAATCGGGTGTTGGTCCGGAGATGGTTCCGCTACCCATCAAATCTCCTGAATTCACCGGACATCCATTAACGGTGTGATGTGCCAATTGCTGGGCCATATTCCAATACATGTGTTTGAAATTGGAACGGGTTACCACCTTTTCTTTAGCACCTTTTGGTTGAATGGCGGCTTCCAGGTTGATATCAAAGCTTTTTTTCCCGGAATATTGCAAGTAGGGAAGTGGTTGAGGTTTTTGTTTTGGACCATCAACACGGAATGGTTCAAGAGCGTCTAATGTAACAATCCACGGCGATATCGAAGAAGCGAAATTCTTTCCTAAAAACGGACCAAGCGGGACATATTCCCATTTTTGAATATCACGAGCACTCCAGTCGTTAAACAGTACCAATCCAAAAATATAGTCCTCGGCCTCTTCAATGGGAATTGATTCACCAAGATCATTGGCATCGGTGGTGATAAAAGCCATTTCCAATTCAAAATCCACCATCTGACTGGGTCCGAATACAGGTTTTTTAGAATCTGCCGGAAGGGTTTGACCCTGTGGACGATGAATCGGTATTTTCGAAGGAATTATCGAGGAACTTCTGCCATGATAACCAACCGGCAAGTGCAACCAATTGGGCATTAATGCATTGTCTTTTCCCCTAAACATGGTGCCAACGTTTGTCGCGTGTTCCTTACTGGCATAAAAGTCGGTATAATCCCCTATTTGAACAGGAAGTTGCATTTCAATTTCATCTAAACGAAAAAGGACGATTTCCTTATGTTTTTTGTTATTCTGAAGGGTTGTATTTGAACTATCGAAAATATCAGCGATACGATTACGAACCAGTCGCCACGTTTTGCGACCATCTGCAATAAAATCATTCAAACTGTCCTGAAGAAAGATATCATCAGTAAGCGGGATACCATCGAAATATCCGAGTTGATGCAAGGCACCAAGATCAATAGCCGTATCTCCTATTCGAGTCCCGATGGTAATGATATCATCACGTGTCAGGAATACTCCATATGGAATATTCTGAATGGGAAAATCAGAATTTTTGCTTACATGCAACCATGAAATACGGTCGGGATTATTGGCTGAGATTGGCATTGTTCAATTGTTGATTAAATGTTATTAAATTCTATGTAAATATATGTTTTTTGAATCATTAAACTAATGTATTTATTATTTTTGACCTGAATTTAATCCCATCAGAATATATGCATCGCGACGACCAGATTTTTGAATTGATACAAGCTGAAAACGACCGACAACTTAACGGTTTAGAATTAATAGCATCGGAAAATTTTGTAAGTGACCAGGTGCGCGAAGCAGCTGGATCTGTATTAACAAATAAATATGCCGAAGGATATCCGGGTAAACGCTATTATGGTGGTTGCGAAATAGTAGATGAGGTTGAGCAAATTGCCATTGAAAGGGCAAAAACCTTATTTGGTGCTAGTTTTGCCAATGTCCAACCGCATTCTGGCAGCCAGGCAAATACCGCTGTTTTTGCAGCATGCCTTAAACCAGGTGATACCATATTGGGTTTTGATTTATCACATGGCGGCCATTTAACACATGGGTCCCCGGTAAACTTTTCAGGGAAATTGTATCATCCGGTCTTCTATGGGGTTCATAAGGATACAGGTCGAATCGATTATGATCGTATGGCCGATTTAGCTGAAAAGGAAAAGCCTAATTTAATTATTGCAGGGGCATCGGCCTATTCACGGGACATGGATTTTAAACGCTTTCGGGAGATCGCCGATAATGTTGGAGCCATTTTATTAGCTGATATTGCGCATCCTGCAGGGCTGATAGCCAAAGGGGTACTCAATGATCCGCTCCCACATTGTCATATTGTAACAACCACTACGCATAAAACCTTAAGAGGACCGAGAGGCGGCCTGATCTTAATGGGTGAGAATTTTGAAAATCCATTTGGTATTCGCTTGAAGAATGGAAACTTGCGTAAGATGTCAGGACTTCTTGACTCTGCGGTATTTCCGGGAAATCAAGGTGGACCATTAGAGCATATTATCGCTGCCAAAGCTATTGCCTTCGGTGAAGCACTCACAGATGAATTTCTTTATTATGTTCTGCAAGTCAAGAAAAATGCAAATGCTATGGCCGAAGCATTTGTTGCAAAGGATTATAATATTATCTCGGGTGGTACTGATAATCATATGATGCTTATCGACCTTCGGAATAAAGACATAACCGGTAAAGATGCCGAGAAAGCCTTGGAGAAAGCGGATATTACGGTGAACAAGAACATGGTACCTTTTGATGACCAAAGTCCGTTTGTAACCTCAGGAATCCGTATTGGAGTACCCGCGATTACTACTCGTGGTTTAGTAGAAACTGATATGCCGATTATAGTTGATTTTGTCGATGAAGTCCTTCGCAATCATGAAAATGAGGTTGTGCTTAATGGAATTGCTGAAAAAGTGAATGCTATGATGGCCGGAAAACCACTTTTTAATCAGTCTTCTTCAAACTCGGTACTTTCATAAGCTCCCAGATCGGGTGGAGACCCACGCACGATGTTATTCAAATCAGTAATTAACAGGCCGAAATTTATGCCTGCACCATCTGAAATCGAACCATTTGGAATTTGTAACTGGTTCATTTGAGGATCGAGAAATTCCGGATCAGCATTAAACAATACATTTTCGTATAGGTTGATATCATTAAAGTCGTATTGCGGACCGTTGAAGTTATTATTAGGGTCACTAAACCGAATCAGGCAATTAGTAAATTTAAAATTAAAATCATCGGCATTATCCCTGTCAAGTAACATTTCCGGGTTATCATTTCCAAAAATGATGCAATTGGTAAAATTCGCCTCACTTAAGGGATTGGTGAAAACCGCGTTGTCTTGATCGATTACAAAATTATTCAGCAAAAGTGCGGGAAATTGTCTGAAGCTGTTCGTCCAATAATTAGCGATCGTGCTGTGCACTATATTATAACGGCCGCCGTATGTTCCGGCAAAAGCAGATTGTCCGGCTGAATTAATGGCCAGATTTTCACCATAGATTGATGTGCCTCGTCCAAGAATCCCGAAATTACTTGAATTATAGATCTGTGAATTGGTAATCGTCAATTTAGTTGGATCTTCGGAATTGCCATCACTAAGAATTCCAACGGTACTGTTTTTAATTGTAGCGTGGTTGATTATATTATCGGTACTGCCATTAAATAACCAAATGGTTTGCCACTGTCCCGGAACCTCTGAAAAACCCGGTTCGAGTCGATCACCTTCAAAAATAACTTCACCTTCGAGAGTTTCCTGATCGAGACTTGGAATACCGTTGACTTTAAGTGAGGCACCATCGGTAATAAGAAGCCCTGAATTGGCGTGAAAATGCACACGTGCCCCTGCATCTGCAATTAATTCGTCGCCGGCATCTACTGCGGCATAGCCATAAATAACATAAGGCTTTTCATCGGTAAAAATCAATTCTGATGCTTCAAGAAAACGACCTTGTATGTTGGTTTCATCATCGATACCATCACCATCAACATCAAACACCAGGGTTTCTATCACGTAATTACCGGTCGCATTGTCAAGAAATCGCTGCGGATAAATAAACACGGCATCTTTTACAAGGGTAACGAGATCAACGGTTTGCTGGTTAGAACCCGAATCAAATTCGATAACATCGGTATAAAGAAACTGCGTTTCCGAACTAACCAGGTTTTGAATATCTATAGTGGTTTCAATAAAAATATACATGCTGTCTTTTGCGAGCAACTCGATGTTCTCAAACTCCTTTCCTGCGATGGGACCTGAACCTGTGAGTCCATCGACATTCAGGCGATACATCGAATTTTGCCCCTGTCCCAAACGAAGGGTTGGGATTAAGATATCATCATTGCTGCGGTTATAAACCTTCAGGTTATACGTGCTTGACCCGATATTGGTAAATACCGTATCGAGAAAAACAGTATCCTTTGAGAATTCCAGAGTCCCATTTCCCGGAACGAAATTAAAATCCTTACGGCATGAACTCCAGAAAACTAAAAAAATAAGTCCGAAAAAAAAGATGGGCAATCGTTTCATCAATGCTTGTTTACAGAGGTAAAAATATAACTTTTAGATGGATGAAATCGTATATGGCCAACCATTTATTTGAAGAGTTCGACTATCTCATCGGTAATTCGTGTAGGTCTTTTTGATTTGGCGTCTATAAGGCACCAAACCGTTTCCGATCTGACAATTAAAGAATCGGTTTCAGCATGAAACATTTCAACGATTCGTGTGGAAGTCACCCCGGATGATTCCTGAACAAAGGTGCGGATGTTGATATAATCGTATAACACCGCAGATGACTTATAGTCAATAGTATGCCGAATGACCACCCAGAAATAGTCAGATCTCATTTTGTCGGTTGCTTCACTTTCCCAATGTGCTTTGGCGATATCCTGAATCCATTGCACATATCTTACATTGTTAACATGATTGAGATCATCGAGATCAGAACGCTCAACTTGCACGGTATGTGTATAGAAAGGCATTTAATTCTCTAAGATTTTCACTTCAAAAAGCTTATTCCAATTTTTACCGGTCACAAATAAACTTTGTGTTTGAGGATTATAGGCAATACCGTTTAGCACATCCAGTTTTGGGTGTTTTTTAACCAGATCACGTAATGGTGAGAAGTCTATCACAGCTTCGATTGCCCCATTTTTTGGATTTATTATAGCGACACCATTTTTCTGGTATCGATTTGCATAAATCCGGCCGTTTACCCATTCCAGTTCGTTCAGTCCGACGATTTTTCCCTTGTTCGTATAGGCTTGAATATATCCTGTTTCTTTCATGGATTGAGGATCTAATAACCAGATTTTCTCGGTTCCATCCGATTTATAGATCATGTCGTTATCATGGCATAATCCCCAGCCTTCCTTACTTGCACCATACTTGAAAGATCCTGTTCGTTTGAAGGTGTCAATGTCATAAATAAAACCCATTCTGCTTTGCCAGGTCAATTGATAGATTTTACCGTTCATAACGGTTAGGCCTTCTCCAAAATAGTCGTTTGCCAGGTCAATATTTTCGATAACCTTACCACTGACATAATCGATTTTTCGCAGTTTTGATTTCCCGGTTTGACCGGTGCTTTCATAAAGCATACCATCGTAAAATTCAAGGCCCTGGGTATACGAATTGATGTCGTGAGGATAGGTATTTAGAATTTCGAATTGTAATACGTTCGGGCTAAAATTATTTAAAATGGTAATTGTCTCAGTTGTTTTTTGGATTTCTCCTTCTGAATATATGGTTGCCTCAATGCCTTGTTTACCCAATTTTTGATCGGTGAGGGTTTTCCCGTTTTCTATGGGTTCATCGTTAATCGTGTACAGTACCGAATCGATCTTTCGATTTTTTTTATTAACCAGAGTTAAATTTAGAGGATCACCTGACTTAAAAACATTTTTTTTTGCATCGGTCATAATTTTGAAATCCGATTTTTTTTGCTCGGGATCTGATTGACAACCGTTAAGCAATAATAATCCAAGAATTGGAATAAAAACTAGTTTTAAATTCATGGTTTTATAATTCTCTGACCAAAATATCCATATAAAATCAATTAAAAAAATGATGAAGAAAATTTTAATTTGACTTATCTTTGCACGCGGCAAGTCCTACACAACCAGCTCCTGTTGAATCCTCCAGGGCGGGAACGCAGCAAAGGTATACGGTCGTAGCGGTGTGATGTAGGTAGCTTGCCGTTTTTTTTTGTCCGAATTTGACGAAAAAAACGTAATTTCAGTTACCGAATAGCAGCGAATCATGGAAAGAATTGTACTGGTTACCGGTGGATCTTCAGGTATTGGAAAATCGATTTGCCATTATCTCTCCCAGAAGGATTTTAAAGTCTACGGAACCAGCCGAAATCCCGAAAACTATTCCGATAGTCCGATAGAGCTCTTACCACTTGACGTGACCGACAATACTTCAATACGACATTGTGTTGAGATGCTGTATTCCAGGGAAGGACGTATAGATATTTTAATAAATAATGCAGGTGCGGGTATAACCGGGGCTGTTGAAGAGGTTCCCGAATCTGAGATCCGGAAAAATTTTGAGACCAACTTTATGGGACCTGTTAACATGATGAAGGCCATTCTTCCTCTAATGCGTCAAAATAATAACGGTCTGATTATAAACATTACTTCAATCGCAGGATTCATGGGACTGCCTTATCGGGGTGTTTACTGTGCGAGTAAGGCTTCTCTCGAAATTATTGTAGAGGCCATGCGGATGGAAGTGAAAGATTTTGGGATTTCGATCACGAATCTTGCACCCGGTGATTTTGCTACAAATATAGCCGCCGGCCGCTATCATGCTCCTGCAAACGACAAATCGCCATATGCCGAACAATATAGTCGCATTTTAAAAATGATCGATGAAGACGTCGATCAGGCTGATGACCCCAAGGCTGTGGCCAGGGCGGTTTATGCCATAATCAATAAGGACAAGCCAAAAGCGCATTATAAGGTCGGCACTTTCCTGCAACGATTCTCGGTGATTCTTAAAGCTATCCTGCCACAAAAATTATTTGAAAGCATGATGATCCGGCATCATAAAATGTAATTGTTTTTCCCTTATAAGTTGTTAATATATTTTGATTGTTTTTTCTGTGGAAACAATTCAATAATTGTAAATTCACCTCGAATAAAATTATACCTATCCAAATGAAATTCTTTATCGATACAGCCAATCTCGACCAGATCAAAGAAGCCCAGGATCTCGGGATACTCGACGGTGTCACCACCAATCCATCGTTAATGGCTAAAGAGGGTATTACCGGAAAAGAAAATATTAAGCGTCATTACCAGGATATCTGTAAAATCGTTGACGGCGATGTTTCGGCAGAGGTCATTGCTACTGATATGGCGGGTATGATTCGAGAGGGTGAAGAACTGGCTTCTCTACACGATCAAATCGTCATTAAACTTCCGATGATAAAGGATGGGATAAAAGCGTGCACTTACTTTTCTAAAAAAGGTGTTAAGACCAATGTCACCCTAGTTTTTTCTCCGGGTCAGGCTATTTTAGCTGCCAAAGCCGGGGCTACCTATGTTTCGCCTTTTATCGGACGACTCGATGATGTCTCAACCGATGGATTGAATCTTATCAACGAGATCAGAATGATCTATGACAATTATAACTTCAGCACGCAAATCCTGGCGGCTTCTGTGCGTCATACCATGCATATTATCGATTGTGCAAAACTCGGAGCCGATGTGATGACCGGACCCTTACATTCAATCCTCGGATTATTAAAGCATCCGCTAACGGATATTGGATTGGAAAAATTCCTTGCCGATTATAAAAAAGGAAATTAAGCGCAGTGGTTTAAAGGGATGTGCTTGACATCTTAACCAAAAGTTTGTTCATCTCCCGTCTGTAGAGATTGGTATTTGGATGTATGATAGTCATATCATCATCGACCAGGATCACTTTGTAGATATTATATAAGGCCAAAAGTTTGGTTGCGATTTCCGGGTCTTTTAGCATAAATTCGTTGGTTCGATCAAAATTATATTGACCTAACATACGTTGCCAGCTTCCAAATTGCTGGGCATTGACATTCACAGAAATAAAATTCAAATCAGGAAACTGTGCTTTGAGTTCTTTTACTTTCACATGACTATTCGTCGCGTGCATCTTATTAGACTTAGACCAAAAAAATAAAACAGAAGGTCTGTCAATTAGATCACTAATGGGAATCACCTCTTTATTTAAATTCACCAGATCAACATTGGGTAGTACAAAGCCTGGTTTAAGTTTCTTAAGCGTTCCATAGAAATCGGTTATGTAATCTGAATGCTCCACATTAGAACACTTTTGCATAAACGAGGTATAAATCACATCGCTTTCTTCGTCAGAGCTTGAATAAGCCAGGAAATTCCGTGTGGAATATTTTAGGAGATTATTTCTCACAGATTCATTCCCAATTAGGGAGTCGATCAATCGCAACTTGCTCATATTGTAATGAACCGAATGACGATTAAACACGGTATCTTTTGTTTGATTGATATAACGTCCCAATGCCAGGTTGTTGAAATGGGGAAATAAGAAATTATAATAAGGGTAAAAATCTTTTAACTCCTCATCGTTATAATCGATTTCATTACGGAATTCAAAATACCCCTCAGGTAACATGCTGTAACTCGTATATCGATTTCCGAAATAGCGAAAAGGATAGATCTCCTTGTGCGCGAAATAATCGTAATCGATACAAGCATTAGAAACCTTTGAAAAGAGAGGTGATGCCTGATATTTATCCTGGAAAGCCGCGAGTTCGTCTTTGCGCTTAGTGCGAATCGAATCTAAAACACCAACAAAGGCCTTCGGTTCCATTTTTTTACCCATTTCATACATAGGCCTGTTCTGTTTCTCGATTTCGACAAACATCCCAAGTAAAAAATTATTCTTTTTTGAACCGCGTCCGTTAAAAACCAAGGATTCATCAAAATCATAAGTATTCAATCGAATCATTATACTGTCATTGGGCTCAATCAGCATAACCTGGTACTCACCACCATGAACAAATGAATACAAGCCCGGATTTAAATTTTCGATGGTATATGAAAATCGATTACTCATATCGAGATATAGAGTATCGATAGGCTCATTCGAATCGTAAAGAATAATATGATCGTTGTTGGGATTAATGATCTCACCTCCAAAATAGGCGGTGCCACAACTCAGATTTTTATTCGAACAAGCTAGTAAAGTTAATCCTATAAGCGCTAAGGCTAGTGTTTGCTTCATATATATTAAATCAGCGATGACCAATGGTATATCGACGATTCTGTACAAAAATAAATGAAGCGCTCATATTCCGTTGTTAAGGCGCTGTTAAAGTTATTAGGATACGGTTTAGTTTGCCAGATGAACCGAATTTTCTACTTTTGCGCCAAATTTAATGTTGAAGGCATGTTATCAGTATCAAATCTTTCGGTTCAATTTGGGAAAAGAGTCTTATTTGACGAGGTGAATACAACCTTTACCCAGGGCAATTGCTATGGAATTATAGGGGCTAATGGAGCGGGAAAGTCAACTTTTTTAAAGATTTTATCAGGAAAGCAAGATCCGACTTCAGGTCAGGTACACTTAGAACCCGGAAAACGCATGTCGGTACTTGAACAAGATCATAATGTGCATGATGAGGATACTGTGCTCGAAACCGTATTGAAGGGTAATCGCCCGTTGTACAAGATCAAATCAGAGATCGATGCGCTCTATGCTGATTACACCGATGAGAATGCCGAGCGTATAGGAGAATTACAGGTTCAATTTGAAGAAATGGATGGTTGGAATGCTGATAGTGATGCGGCAGCATTGTTATCGAACCTTGGCATTAGTGAGGAATTACATTATACATTGATGGGTGATCTGGACGGTAAGCAAAAGGTTAGGGTATTACTTGCTCAAGCTCTATTTGGTAATCCGGATGTATTGATCATGGATGAGCCAACAAACGATCTGGATTACGATACCATTACCTGGCTTGAGAACTTTTTGGCCAATTATGATAACTGTGTCATCGTGGTTTCGCATGACCGTCACTTTTTAGATGCCGTCTGCACCCATATCTCGGATATAGACTTCGGAAAGATCAATAATTATTCCGGTAATTATTCCTTCTGGTATGAATCTTCTCAATTGGCCGCAAGGCAGCGTGCCCAGCAAAACCGTAAGGCCGAGGAGAAAAAGAAAGAGTTGGAAGAATTCATAAGGCGATTTTCAGCCAATGTCGCAAAATCGAAACAAGCGACAAGTCGTAAAAAAATGATCGATAAATTAAATATTGCCGACATCAAACCCAGTAGTCGACGATATCCTGCGATCATATTTGAACAGGAACGCATCGCAGGAGATCAGATACTGCATATAGAAAATCTCGCTACTTCTCTTGACGGTGAGGTCTTATTCAGCAAAATCGATTTGAATTTGACACGGGGAGACAAGGTGGTGGTATTTTCAAAAGATTCTAGGGCGACAACTGCATTTTATCAAATCATCAATGATCAGATGAATGCCGATAGCGGAACCTTTAAATGGGGGATAACAACGAATCAGTCATATCTGCCGTTAGATAACAGCATGTTTTTTGAAAATAATCTTACCCTTGTTGATTGGTTGCGTCAGTGGGCAAAGACAGAAGAAGAACGTGAAGAAGTCTACATCAGAGGATTTTTAGGAAAGATGATCTTTAGTGGGGAAGAAGCCTTGAAAAAGTCGAATGTACTTTCTGGTGGAGAAAAGGTTCGCTGCATGATATCGCGAATGATGATGTTACGAGCCAATGTGCTAATGCTTGATGAACCAACCAATCACCTGGACCTTGAGAGTATTACTGCTTTCAATAATTCACTAAAGAATTTCAAAGGAACCGTCTTATTTACCACCCATGATCATGAATTTGCCCAGACTGTAGCAAATCGTGTTGTCGAATTAACACCACAAGGTGTGATCGACCGATATATGACGTTTGATGATTATATGGAGGATGATAAAATAAGAGCTCTTCGCGAAAAAATGTATGCCGTAGCTACAGTTTAATTCGTGTAAAATTTAAGATTTCATCTGGGCTAAGGTCGCCTCAACAATCGGGCCTGCTTTATCCATTTCATTTTCATGGACGTAGAGATCTATTTCTCCTTGATAATCCGAAACTCCTACTGCTGAAAGGCCTAAATGACTTTCATCTTTGATGATTGGACTTATGCCTATTTCTTCTAAGCGAGCGGTAAGTAGTTGGACTACGATGAAATTTCCGGAGTATATTTTTTTATAATGACTTTCCATAATCGAATTGTTTTTCAGTGTTAATAAGGTACAAAAAAAATGCCAATTTTCCCATGATTTCAAGTTTACAACTAATAAAATTAATCTAATTTTATCACTTGATTAGAATACTCTAAATGTGAACGATTTAACAAAACGTATTAAAGACCTCCATGCTATTTCATGCGCCTTGGAGCCATCAGCTTCCGAACGGAAAACATATTTAAAGCAACTTTTACAGTACAGTGATAAATTTATTGAGGATCTTTCACATATGAAGGCCTTTTCCGGTGAATCGGCTACGCCAAATGCAATGAACCTTAAAAGCGAAAAGCAGTCCCTGGAGTCCTTGCTTGAACTCTATGACAAAGAGGTGGCAGCAAAAGGGATAAAGCCAGCTTCCGGTGGTCATTTGGGATATATCCCTGGAGGTGGTATCTATACATCTGCGCTTGCCGATTATCTCGTTGATGTTACGAATGAATACGTTGGCATTAATTTTTCGTGTCCGTCTGGTGTTGCAATTGAGCATGTGCTTCTCGATTGGATGAAAGATCTTTTTGGTTTTCCATCATCTGCCGTCGGAAACCTCGCCTCGGGCGGATCAATCGCAAATTTAATTGCACTTACAGCGGCAAGGGATAAGCACCAGGTTAAGAATGAACGCATAAAAAACAGCGTTATTTATTTGAGTCCGCAAGTGCATCACTGCATTCAAAAAGCGCTACGGATAATCGGACTTGAGGATGTTCAAATCAGCTATATCGATCTTGATGATCGCTCCAGAATAAATGCTGATATTTTAGAAGAACGGATTAAAAAAGACCGGCAAAAGGGACTCTATCCCTTCCTGGTCATAGGTTCTGCAGGCACAACAGATACGGGAGCGATCGATCCACTTGACCGCATTGCGGATATTTCTAAAAAATATGGGCTTTGGTTTCATATAGACGGCGCTTACGGAGGATTTTTTATCCTGGTTGATCGCATCAAAGCAAAGTTCAAAGGCATTGAACGTGCCGACTCTATCGTGGTTGATCCACATAAAGGTTTATTCTTGCCATACGGCCTTGGTGCAGTATTGGTTAAGGACAAAGAGGCTGTTTATCACTCACATGTGTATCGCGCAAATTATATGCAGGATGCTGTTTCTCAGGAATCACCGGTACATCCTGCCGATGTTTCACCCGAATTGACCAAGCATTTCAGAAGCCTGAGATTATGGTTGCCGCTTCAACTTCATGGTATCGAACCGTTTAAGGCATGTCTGGATGAGAAGCTTTTACTGACGCATTATTTTCGTGATGGTTTACAGGCCTTGGGGTTTGAACTAGGACCCGATCCCGATCTTTCGGTCAGTTACTTTTGGTACCCTGCCAAGGATCCCAATAAATTCAATAAGATCTTGCTAGAGGCGCTCCACCGGGATGGGGAAGTTTTTCTGAGTTCAACAATTATAGAAGACCGGTTTGTTATTAGAATGGCAATTCTTTCTTTCCGAACAAAAATTGAAACCATCGACAAGGCCATCAAGATGATTGAACGCGCCCTGAATGACCTAATAAGCTAGGCATTAAAATACTTACTATCCCAAACAACGTTGCTGAAGTTCTTTCCAAGGGCAAATCCATAATACAATACGATAGCTACAAAGGATTTGAAAACAAATAGAAATATAATCATCATTTCACTACCGCTTAGTGTCGCACCATAACGGCCTTCTATCACAAGGTTGGTAGATAAAATGCTGATTATAAATAGGGTAAATACCATATTTACAATATTTTTAAACGGCTTCATGATCCATTTTCTCAACGGATGCATGTCATTACCCCACTTGTGGATTAAATAGTAATACCCATTACCTATGGGAGCAAAAAGAACCGGATCATCGGCATTTTCAAGTCTGAAAAGTTTAGATGGCGCCATGATCTTAAATCCTTTGATCTCAATATCATGTGCCTTTTCCAGAGCTTTTATTTCTTGTATGGCTTCCCTGGGAATCGCGTTCTTAAAGAGTTTGGAATTAAGAAAACGTAGCCGGTAATCGATGCAAATTTCCTTGATGGAATCGATGTGATAAATCCTATCGGAGTCTAACTGATCAAGATCGAAGGTGTTTGAAATTTCATCACCACCACCTTGTAATGCATTTTGTATACGATCTTCTTTTAGTTGGTCTTGATCAAGAATAGACCTAACCTGGCCGAGAATATCAGCGCCTTTGAAAAGTCTCGACTGTTTTTGTCGAAGTTTTTTGACCGCGTCAATACGTTTAAACATGATTTCTTTTCTTGCAATTTTTTAGCGAAGTTATGGCATCTATTGCATTCTTACAAATGTAATTTTCAACAAGAAATCAACGTAATTCCGCTCCTAATTCACGCTCAAAATTGGCTTGAAGTTTCGACATAATTTTGTCTATCTGCTTATCAGTCAGGGTTTTACGATTATCCTGAATAACAAAACTAACGGCATAACTTTTCTTCCCTTTCGGAAGATTTTTGCCTTGGTACACATCGAATAAATTAACCGATTTTAATAAATTCCTTTCGGTTTTTCTCGCAATTTTATGAATTGATTCGAAGGAGACATTTTCATCAAGCATCAGGGCAAAATCCCTTCGAACCTCGGGATATTTTGAAATTTCTTCAAATTTTATACTATGCTCAGGTGCAAGATCAAGAACAAAATCCCAATTGATATCAGCAAAGAATACAATTTGATCAATTCCAAATTTCTTTAGAATTGACTTCTTCACTATACCGAAATCCAAAAGTGATTTATTATTGACCTTTAGGTTAAGGCCCTCTGAGAATGACTTATTTTGAATGGGGGATTCTTTTACATCCTCTAAGCCCAGGCGGTCAAGTAACGCATAAATAATTCCTTTCAAGTTAAAGAAATCAGTTGGCTTTTGTTCAATTGTCCAACTTTCCATTTGATTTTTTCCGGTTATCAACAAAGAAAGATGTTTTTGTTCAACCGGGGTTGTACTTTCCTGATGATGGTAGGTTTTACCAAATTCAAAAAGTTTTAAGTCATTTTGTTGGCGATTGAGATTGTATGCTACAGCTTCAAGAAGGCTAAATAACATGCTTTGCCGCATTGAGCCCAAATCCTGGCTCAGTGGATTCAAAAGGGTCACATTCCCACCGGCTGTAAATTCATCACTTAGGTCGGCATATTCAGCTGTAGTAAGCGAATTGGAGATGGTTTCATAAAAACCAAGGGATGCCATCAGATCGCCGATAATATTTTGCATTTTGTGGTCTTCAAACCTAGATGAATGGGCAATCGAAGCATTTAATTTCTTTGAAGTTGAAATGCGGTTATAACCATAAACCCTCAATATTTCTTCAATGATGTCAGCCTCGCGTTGAACGTCATTTCTGAAGGCAGGGACCGTAAGTCCCAAACCGGTTTCTGTTACATTATTGACCTTAATGTCAAGCGATGTTAGAATGCTTTTTATCGTTTCCCTTGGAATTTCTTCTCCGATTAAATTCCTGGCATTATCGAAACTCATCACAACTTGAAAATCTTCAATTTTATTAGGATAGGAGTCAACTACATCACCGCTTATTTCACCACCGGCTACCTCGAGGATTATCAAAGCCGCTCTCTTAAGCGCATATTCAGTGATGTTAGGATCAATTCCCCGTTCGAAACGAAACGATGCATCGGTATTCAAACCATGACGCTTAGCTGTCTTGCGGATACTGACCGGATCAAAATAGGCACTCTCCAGGAAGATGCTTGTTGTTGTTTCACTCACCCCTGAATGGATACCACCAAAAACTCCTGCAATACACATCGGTTTTTCACCATCACATATCATCAGGTCTTCATGATCAAGTGTTCGTTCAACTTCATCAAGTGTAACAAACTTGCTTCCTTTTGGTAGAGTTTTAACCAATACTTTATTTCCACTTATCTTGGCGGCATCAAAAGCATGTAATGGTTGACCAAGTTCATGCAGCACATAATTAGTGACATCCACAATATTATTGATGGGTGTCAAGCCGATGGCTTTTAACCTGTTTTTGAGCCATGCTGGTGAATCTCCAACTTTTAAGCCGGAAATCGTTACCCCACAATAGCGCGGCGCCATCTCCTTATCGATAACTTCAACATCTATTTTAAGTGTTCGTGAATCAACATGAAAAGCACTAACTGAAGGTGTGATCAATTCAAGATTTAATTCTTTTTGCATCAGGCCTGCTTTCAGATCGCGCGCAACACCGTAATGGCTCATAGCATCAGCCCGATTGGGTGTAAGTCCGATTTCAAAAATTTCATCTTCTTCAATCTCAAAGACGCTTGAAGCAGGTGTACCAACTTCAAAAGCCTTATCGAGAATCATAATCCCTTCATGAGATGTTCCAAGTCCGAGTTCATCTTCTGCACAGATCATACCGTGACTTTCCTCACCACGAATTTTTCCTTTCTTAATCTTGAATTCCTCCCCGGTTATGGTGTGAAGGGTTGTTCCAATTGTCGCTACAGGAACCTTTTGACCGGCTGCAACGTTCGGTGCACCGCAAACGATTTGAAGATCTTCACCATTACCGATATCAACCGTTGTAAGTTTAAGCCTGTCGGCATTTGGATGCTGAACACATGTCTTTACCTCACCGATGACTACACCATCAAGTCCACCGGGAACAGATTGAAAATTTTCAATACCTTCAACCTCTAATCCAAGATCGGTCAGTAATTCGGCTGTTTTTTCAGCTGTCCAATCGAGATTGATAAATTGTTTGATCCAGTTATAGGAAATCTTCATGACTCGCGATTACATATAGCCGCAAATATAATTAAAGTTGAGGGTTAACGAAATTGAATCAATTTTTTTATGTAAGTAAAATGTTGTTAATTCGATCACTTATCAAAGCTATGATTATGCGTCTTATTTTTTCTTTATGTTTTTTGATTTTATTTAGCTGTGAATCGGCTGAACAGTATAAATTAAAGCAGGGTGATTATAGGGCTCTGTTGGAAGTGCAGGAAGGAAAAACCCTTCCGTTCAATTTCAAGGTGACCGATGCTGATCAAATCGAGATATATAATGCCGATGAAGTTATTCTGGTTGATGAAATCGAATACTCCAGTGATTCTATTCGCATTAATTTTCCGGTTTATGAGGGGTACATAGCCGGCCGGTTTGAAAACGGCATAATATCAGGGGGTCAGTATATAAAAGAGAGCCTGGACAGACGGGTTCCGTTTTCAGTAGAGTACGATAATAATTTGCGTTTTGAAGATGTAAAAGAGCCGCGAGCTGATATTAGTGGTATCTGGGAAATGCTCTTTACCGAAAACGATAGTTCTACCTTCATTGCTAAGGGAATATTCAATCAAAAGGATGCCCGGGTAACCGGTACTATTCGAACAACAACCGGGGACTACAGATATCTTGAAGGTGTTATGGATGGTGAGGAGTTGAAACTTTCAACCTTTGATGGGGCACACGCTTTTTTGTTTACGGCTAGTTTTGACAACGATCAGTTAAGCGGTTATTTCTATTCAGGAAATCATTATCGGGCAGCATTCACGGCTAAACCTAACGCGGGTTACGAATTACCTGATGAGAACAGTCTCACGTTTTTGAAGGAGGGATATGATCGTTTAGAATTTACATTTCCAAATGAAAGAGGAGAATCTGTCTCATTAAATGATAAGCGCTATAACAATAAGGTAGTTGTTGTTCAAATCATGGGAACCTGGTGTCCGAATTGTCTCGATGAGAGCAAGTTTTATTCGAAATACTATCGTGATAATAAGGATAAGGATATCGAATTCATCGCACTTGCTTTTGAGTATGCCAAAACGGAGGAAAAAGCCTTTGAAGCGATCAATCGACTTCAGGATCGCGTTGATATTGAATACCCCATTCTCTTAGCTCAATATGGAAGTTCGAGCAAGGAGAAGGCTCAGGAAAAACTTCCTATGCTTAATCATGTCTTGTCATATCCGACTTCTATTTTTATCGATCGATCGGGTCGCGTTAGAAAAATTCATACTGGGTTTAATGGGCCGGCTACCGGTGATAAATACAACGAATTTGTTTCAGAATTCGATTCATTCGTTAATTTACTTCTCAACGAATAGTTAATTTACAGATATGCGACAAGCAAGGAATTGTTAGGATATAATATGAGTTAAATCAAGCCACAATTAAAACATGGCTTGATTAAATTCTGTTTGGAATCTGACCAATGGTTATGTTTTTTCAAAAAAAATAAGACCAACGAGTGTTGGCCTTATTTGCAGGGAATATTTGAGCTAACAGGTATTTATTTTATTGTTTTTATTCCGCAAATTGAAATGTTCGTCATTTTTTCAATTGTATTTTTTGCGGTAATTCCGTTGCCTTCTATCAAATCAAGGCTGGCGGTGATTGTAGCATATAGTGTAATATCTTTATCATTGAAAAGGTAATTAGAAAGCTCATGGGTAAAAGTAAAATTACCGTCCTGATAATGATTTTCATCCAACGCAATAATAATCTTGCCGTATTCATCTTTTAAAGTAAAGGTTTCTGCGAAATTTACTGTATTGCCACCAGAATGTAAAGTGTCTGTATGAAGGTCTAAATCTTCAAAGTCAATGCTTATCGTGGCATCTTTAAAACCTTCAGGAAGATCAGTAAAATTTAGTGCTATTTCAACTGAACCCTCACTATATGGATTGTTTTGATTTAAAGTCACTGTATCTGAAGACGTACCAAATTCAGGATGAGGTCCAGATGTTTCTGGCATTAATGGAGCAAAGAAATCAATATTATCAGTACTGTTGCATATCTCACTTTTATCCGGCCAATCACCACAATAACTAAAATCGGCGAACATAAATCTTGACCATTTTCCCGCCCACATGGGGATGACTTGACCCTTAACATCTTCTACAGTTATATGAGCCGCATATCGCGAATATGCCCAGATATCATTTTTATCAATCATGTAGGTGAACCTGTTACCAGTTTCACTATGCTCAGTTTGATGAACGAAGTTTTCAACAACAGGCACCTCTGTATCAATATCATCAGCTTCCTCCATTGTCCAGCTTTCAATTGATAAGTTCGTTTTAACTATAGATAATTCAGTTCGTAACTGGTAGTCAACTTTAAGTTCAGATTCAAGAACTGTAAAAATCAACCATCCAAATCGTTCTTCATTCTTATCGACTAAAGGTGTTCTAAAACAACTAGTTGTATTTACAGATCGAGACTGTGACTGAGCATCCGCAGCATTGAGATCTAATACATTTAATGGAATATTGGTGTCGGTGTCAACCTCTTCAACTGAGCAGCTGTACAGGCTAATAATAAGAATGCCAAATATATAAGCAAGATTTTTCATTATTGATAGAATTGGGGTTCTGGGTGTAAAAGTAGGTTCAAGGTACACATGGGCCTAAGATTTTCGATTAGGGTAATAAAAAACCGTTTATTTGAAGGTGATCAGGATTAAAGACAAAAAATATCGATGAATAATCAGATATATTTGAACATCAGCTAATTACATTAATTTAATTGCTGTCCTAACCAATATAATTCCAAATGTTCTTGTATTTACCGAGCTGAATGTAAGTTGTTAGAATGGCTTTATTGTTCGGTTGACTAAGCTTAGGATCGGCCTTCAGAAGCTGTTTGGCATAAAACCTGGCCTGGGATAATATGTCCTTATCTTTTATCAGATTAGCGATCTTTAAATTTAATACACCGCTTTGTTGTGTTCCCATAAGATCTCCGGGACCTCTTAGTTTCAGATCGACTTCGGCAATTTCGAACCCGTCATTCGTCCTAACCATAGTTTCTATGCGCGTTTTAGCGTCGTTGCTCAATTTATGCCCGGTCATTAGAATGCAATAACTTTGTTCGGCACCTCGCCCAACGCGTCCTCTGAGTTGATGCAATTGAGAAAGTCCGAATCGTTCGGCGCTTTCAATAATCATTACAGATGCATTAGGAACATCAACACCAACTTCAATTACAGTGGTTGCAACCATGATTTGGGTCTCTCCTTTAATAAATCGTTGCATTTCAAAATCCTTATCGGCGGATTTCATCTGACCATGTACAATCGAAATTTGATATTCGGGTTTCGGAAATTCACGCTCTATACTTGCATAGCCATCCATGAGATCTTTATAATCCATGGTTTCACTTTCTTTAATGAGGGGGTAAACGATATATACCTGCCGACCTTTTAAAATTTCATCTTTGATAAACCTGAAAACCTTAAGCCGGTTTTTATCATAGCGATGTACGGTTTTAACCGGTTTCCTTCCTGCCGGTAATTCATCGATGACCGAGACATCAAGATCGCCATAAACCGACATAGCCAGGGTTCTCGGAATAGGAGTAGCGGTCATGATCAAAACATGAGGAGGGGAGGTATTCTTATGCCATAATTTGCTTCGTTGGGCTACACCAAAACGATGCTGCTCATCGATAATCGCAAGCCCCAGATTTTTAAATTTCACCTTGTCCTCTAAAAGTGCATGGGTGCCAACAAGAATATTTAATTCGCCATTTTCGAGTGATTTATGAATTTTTGTTCTTTCTGAAGTATTAGTTGAGCCAGTTAATAATTTAATACTGATATTCAGATGTTTACAATATTCAATAATGTTGTTATAGTGTTGTACTGACAAAATTTCAGTCGGAGCCATTATACAGGCCTGAAAACCGTTGTCAAGTGCGATGAACATTGACATTAATGCTACAATGGTCTTACCTGATCCGACATCACCTTGCAAAAGACGATTCATCTGGGCATTGCTCCCAAGATCGTATCGAATTTCTTTTAAAACCCGTTTTTGAGCACTGGTTAAATCGAAGGGTAAATGCTCCCTGTAAAAGGTATTGAAGATGTCACCAACTTTGATGAAGGTGAAACCTTTGATCTTGGTTTTATGGATCAAATTTTTCATTATCAGCTGCAGTTGGATGTAAAATAATTCTTCAAATTTTAATCGATATTCAGCGGCTGCAAGAAGGGTTTGATTTTTTGGAAAATGAATATTGAAAAGGGCGTCTTTTTTTGACAGCAATTTCAAGTCGTTTAAAATTTTATCAGAAAATGTTTCTCGAAAATCGCCTTTAGACTCGATAAAAAGATTTTGCATGATTGTTGAAATCACCCTATTCGAAACGCCTCGATTCGTCAGTCGTTCTGTTGAAGGATAAATAGGTTGCATTGCCGAACGCAGGCTTTTCTCATGCTCATCCAGTAATTCCATTTCGGGATGAACTATACTGTACTTGCCATTAAACCATTTTGCTTTTCCAAATGCCACATAAGGTATGTTGAGTTTTAAACTTTGTCGAATCCATTTATGGCCTCTGAACCAAACCATTTCCATTGTTCCGGAATCGTCCTTGAATTTGGCAACCAGGCGTTTTCCGCCTCGCTGATCGATCAGATCAAAACTGACAATGGTTCCTATAATCTGGACATCAGCCGAACTTTGTTCAAGCTGATTGATTTTATAATATTTGGTCCGGTCGATATAGCGATTAGGGAATAGGTTAAGCAAATCCTGAAAGGTGTTTATGCTCAGCTCCTTCCTTAGAAGTTCGGCCCTGTTAGGGCCAACTCCTTTTAAGTATTCGATCGGTGTTTGTAAATACTCGGCAAGCATCAAACTAAATTAATCCTTTTAAAGGGAATGACAAGTATAATTATTACTTTGGCCTGACGTTTGTTATAAGGTGATAATGCGAACGAAATTAACGTATGTCTTTACTTTAATCGGCTGGTTGGTTCTTGCCCAACAGACCGACTTTATTGACTTTAAGCGCGCTCAGGTCGATATTTCTATCGATCCGGAAAGAGGCGAGGTTATTGGTTCAGTTGCCTATGATTTTGAGGTTATTCAATCGGTTGACTCGGTCTTCATTGATGCCCGGAATATGCAAATTGAAGGGGTTCGATTAAATGGAATCAATACCGATTTTTTATACAAAGACGATAAAATAATCATAAAGCAGCCATATTCTGTGTCGACAGAAAATAGGGTTGAGGTGCAGTACCGCGCCCATCCGAAAAAAGCCATGTATTTTATAACGCGACACCATGAGGGACTTAAAGAGGTTTGGACCCAAGGTCAGGGGAAGTATACCAGTCATTGGATGCCAAGCCTTGATGATATGAATGAAAAAATCGAATTTGATCTCACCATCACGGCGCCCTTAGATTATGAGGTTATAGCAAACGGTAAATTAATGGACACAAGTTCAACTTCTGCCGAAAACTTGACCTGGTCCTACAATATGGATCTTCCGATGAGCAGTTATCTCGTTGCCCTGGCGCTGGGTGAATTTGATAAAAAGCTCGACTATTCGCGCTCCGGTATCCCGATGGAGCTTTATTATCATCCTGACGATTCAGCTCGTTATGAACCGACATATCGGTATTCTAAGGAAATATTCGACTTTCTCGAATATGAAATTGGGGTGGCTTATCCCTGGCAGAATTATAAGCAGGTTCCTCTTCATGATTTTCTTTATGCAGGTATGGAGAATACGGGAGCCACTTTTTTTTCCAACGAGTACGTGGTTGATTCAATCGGATTTAACGACCGAAACTATGTGAATGTGAACGCTCATGAATTGGCACATCAATGGTTCGGTAATATGGTTACCGAAACTTCTGGTGTTCATCATTGGCTTCATGAGGGGTTTGCAACGTATTATGCGTTGCTTTCAGAGCGTTTTCTTTTTGGAGATGATCATTTCTACTGGAAATTGTATGAATCAGCCCTGAGCCTCGAGCAACAGGATTTAGGAGGAAATAACACCGCCTTATTAAACCCGGAGTCCACAAGTCTTACTTTCTATGAAAAGGGTGCCTGGACTCTGTTTATGTTAAAGGAATTGGTTGGTGAACAGCTGTTTAAAACTGCGGTAAAGGCATATCTGGTCGAGAACAGGTTCAAAAATGTTTCAACCACTGATTTTTTAGGTCAAATTGAAAAATCAGGAGAGTTTGATTTAGATGCCTTCGCTGATGTTTGGCTAAGATCCGACGATTTTCCCATCGATCGGGCATTGGATGTCTTAACCCAAAAATCGGTTTTCATAAACGAGTATTTAATGATTGATTGTGATCCGATAAATTCGAAATGTGCTGAACAGCTTCGGTTCCCGATATCCGATCAGGCTAAAATAAAAATCATCAGTCAGGTTCCTGATCTGATAGAAGAAGTTGATTTCAATAATAATTGGAAAGTTCGACAGGCAATTGCCTTAAACCTGAATAAAATTTCACCTGAATTAAAGCCCTATTATGAATCACTTTTGGATGATCCTTCATATATCACCAAGGAGGCCGCCCTATATAACTTATGGATTAATTTTCCCGACGATCGCCCGCACTATTTAAACAAAATGTCAAACGTATTTGGACTTAACGACTTGAATGTAAGAATGTTATGGCTTGTCTTGCATTTAAATACCGTCGACTATCAGGTTGATAAGAAGGAAGAGGTTTTCAATGAGTTGATCGATTACACATCGGTTGCGAGTAATGTTTCTGTACGTATTCGGGCTTTCAGTTACTTGATTATGCTGAATGCCTGCGACGAACAATGTATGTCAAATTTGAATCAAGCCAAAGATCATCATAATTGGCAATTGGTTAAATTTGCTAAAGATGAACTAGCCAAATTAGAGAAAGAATGAAAGCTCTTGTAATTTCTGGTGGTGGAAGTAAAGGTGCCTTTGCCGGAGGGGTGGCCCAATATCTTATTGAAAATGAAGGCCGTCAATATGATATGTTGCTGGGGACCTCCACGGGAAGTTTGCTGGTGCCTCATCTGGCACTGGGTAAGATTTCCAAAATTTACAGCATATTTACGAATGTCAGGCAGAATGATATTTTTAGTGTGAGTCCGTTTGTTCAGCGAAAACGGGGAAACCGCGAATTTGTATCGATAGATTTTGTAAACTCATTGTGGCAATTCATCAAGTTGAAGCGCACTTTTGGAGAGAGTAAGACATTGAGACGTAATATAAAACGTCAATTCACCATTGATGAATTTAATGAAATTAGAGCATCAAAAGAAGACGTAGTCGTGACAGTCACTAATCTTTCCAAAAACCGTGTGGAATATAAGTCAATCAAGGAATGTAGTTACGACGAATTCTGTGAATGGATATGGATTTCCTGCAATTACGTGCCGTTTATGTCTCTTGCTACTGTTGATGGATATGAATATGCCGATGGCGGATTGGGATGTGTTGTGCCTATACGTGAAGCGATAATACGAGGCGCAACCGAGATTGATGCGGTTATTTTGGAATCGGAGAGTATGGATCATCTGAAGGTTCTAGGCAAGAATCCGTTTTCATTGATGCTTAATCTTTACGGGCATTTGCTTAACCAGGTTGAACGAAACGATATTACGATTGGGAAATTAGCAGCGAAAAATAATAATGTTAATCTCAATTTATATTACACGCCTACGCGCCTCACTGAAAACTCGCTTATTTTCAGTAAACGATTAATGGTAAAATGGTGGAAGGAGGGATTCGAGTATGCCCAAAAGAAACACAAAGATTTATTATACAACGAGCTCCGAAAGTCAGATTTTGACCCTACCATAGATCACTCACTTCCTGCTTAACATAGGAAAGAGCGGCATTGCTTGGCGGAAACTTTTCCATCATTTCAGTTAGCACTACCTCTCTCAGCTTGTCGGCCGAGTCGATTTTGTCAGAAAGACCTGCTTTTCGAATTAACTGAATTGTGGCTGATTTTGCAGCTGTAATAATGTTCCAACACTCATCGCTCATATAAACTTGCTGGGATAAATTATGCTCATACTCTTGTTCAATTGTTGCTATAAGTAAGATTTCATAACTATCTTTATCAGAAGATGTTGGACGAATTCTAGTTATTAAATTATTCGGCGAAATTCGCTCGAGGAAAAGCACCATCCGTTCATACGCTTGAAGTCGCAACGGAAGCGCGTTAACCTGAAGATCTCTATGCAATAAAAAGCGTCTTCGGCCGTCTTCATTCCGGGTATGCTCTCTAAAGAAATAATAGGCGATAATTCCGGTGACTAAAGCGGGCACTGTATAAAGTAGTAGTTCAAATATTTTGGTTAGTTCCATAAGATTCAGATTTATCAGCTTGGTTTTCCGCCTAAATATATGCAATCTTTTAATTCCTGCATCGAATTAAAAGGAACAGCATCTTTTTTATAATTATAGGTTTTATCCAATTCCGCAGAAAGATTATGATCATCCACATTTACATCTATGTCAGCCATGTTGAACTGACAGGGATGTTCATAGCCAGCAGCGTGGGTAATTTCGATTAGTTCTTTTCTGAAAGTTTTAAAATATTGCGCTAAACGTTCAGATTTAAGGGGAACATCAATACCATTCTGAAGCCACTTACTCTGTGTAGCCACACCACTGGGGCATCGGTTTGTATGACAAACCTGGGCCTGGATACAACCGATACTCATCATGGCCTCCCGCGCAACATTGATCACGTCAACTCCCATAGCGAATGCCATGGCGGCCTTTGCCGGAAAGCCCAATTTTCCACTTCCAATAAAAACAATGCGATCGGTAAGTCCCTTATTCTGAAATAGTTTATACAGATCACTAAAACCATACACCCAGGGAAGGGAAACATGATCAGCAAAGCTCGGAGGAGCCGCACCTGTGCCGCCCTCGCCACCATCGACAGTAATAAAATCAGGGCCTTTTCCGGTTTTCAGCATGATATCGGCCAGTTCTTCCCATTGATCTAATTTCCCAATTGCTGCCTTAATCCCAACTGGTAAACCGGTCTTGTGGGCGATTTCCTCAATTAGATCGTATAATTCCTGAACGTTTGAGAAAGCGCTATGTGTCGGCGGTGAAAGCACGTCCTTTCCGGGGACGACACCGCGAATTGAAGCGATCTCTCTGGATATCTTTTTTCCTGGAAGAACACCGCCTTTGCCGGGCTTAGCTCCCTGGGATAATTTGATCTCAATAGCTTTGATAAATGGATTTTCATCAACCATCTCGATCAGCTTTTGCATTGAAAATTTTCCATTTTTATCACGTACACCGAAGTATCCTGTTCCGAAATGAAAAACAACATCCCCACCATTGCGATGATAGGGGGAAAGGCCACCTTCACCTGTGTTGTGATAGGCTCCGGCCAGTTGAACCCCCTTGTTCAGGGATTCTACAGCCTTTGCCGATAATGAACCAAAACTCATCGCCGATACATTGATAACTGAGCCAGGACGAAATGGCCTGCGGCGCTTGTTATAAGATCCAATGACCTTGGCACAGGGTGTAAAGCTCTTATCGTTAGCGTTTGGGTGGTTTTTAGTCATTTTATAGGGCATCATGGCATTATTTATAAAGATGTGATGATGCGCATAAATATCCCGATCGGTCCCGAAACCTTCATAATTGTTCTCTTTTTTTGCAGAGGCATATATCCAGCCACGCTCGATGCGGTTAAACGGTAATTCCTCACGATTGTTGGCTACAAAATACTGACGCATTTCCGGACCAATACTCTCCAGGAAATATCTCAAATGTCCAACTATTGGATAATTATGACTTATCGTATGCTTGCGCTGAATAAAAATATCGCGGATGGCGACCAAAACAAGAAAAATTAAGACCCAAACCCACCAACTCAATCCACCAAGAAAATTCAAAATGTTATCCATGTTTAAATATTCAATTAATCGAGACTGCGTTGAACAAAGATTTTCACCATGAGTAGCATACCACTTTCATCTATGTAAAGATCCGGAAACCCGTAAAAAATCAGTTTTTTCATAATTTGCTTTTAAAATTTTATAAATCGATAACCCATCTCCTGGTATTGTAACAAGGCCGTCATGGCCGATAAAGCTAATTTAACTCCTGGTAGGATATCGTTGCGGTTCACCTCCCTAAATGCTGCTGTTTGACCGCAAAGAATAACATCAACACCAGCTTTGGTCAGGGCCTCGATCAACCCGGCATTCGGATTTTCATATCCAAATTGTTTCTTATAAGCCTCGTCAGTTAAAATATCCTGCCATGCTCCGCCATGTATGGTCATGGCAACCTTTAGCTGATTTTTATCAAGGCCGGCATCGGCATGCATATTCAAAAACCGGGCGGCGGTTTCAATATATTTATTCATGGCTTGCTTATTTTCGGCCGAGCTCGATACGTCAAAAATTATTTTGTGATTAGCCGACAGATCGGTTTGAATATCAGGATTTTCAACCTTGAAGGTTTCTCCGAAATCTTTTATGATCTGTCCTTCGGTTCGTTGCACCTGGCCATAAGCATTAGCAGCAAAAATAAAACCTACAGAAAAAAGCAATAAATCTCGTAACATAACAGAATAATTATAGCCTTAAATATATTTAAATTTGCAGAAAGAAAAGGAATTTACGAATTGTTTATAACTAAAGCTTTTCCATTTAAAATAAACAATTAACAATAGCTAAATTCACGTTTTTAAGCGAGTACTTTTGAGCGAATTTTTAGAACAACTTAATGATGCCCAAAAAGCGGCTACCCTCCATCGGGACGGCCCTATGATTATTATTGCCGGTGCGGGTTCTGGTAAGACCCGTGTTCTTACATTTAAGATCGCCTATTTAATGAGTCAGGGGATAGATCCTTTTAATATTCTGGCTCTGACCTTCACCAATAAAGCAGCTCGCGAAATGAAGGGACGTATCGCCAAAATAGTAGGTGAGAGCGAGGCCAAAAATTTATGGATGGGGACCTTCCACTCGATTTTTGCCAGGATCCTACGATATGAAGCTGATAAATTGGGATATCCCTCAAATTTTACCATCTATGATACACAGGATTCTCAGCGCCTGGTCTCTTCCATCATCAAGGAATTGAAACTCGATAAGGATGTTTATAAATATAAGCAGATCTTTTCGAGAATATCGTCCTATAAGAACAACCTGATCACTGTAAAAGCCTATTTTCAGAATCCTGAACTTATCGAGGCTGATACGATGGCCAGAAGGCCGAGAATGGGAGATATTTACAAGGAGTATGTAGCCAGATGCTTTAAGGCCGGTGCAATGGACTTCGATGATCTTTTGTTAAAAACAAATGAATTACTCACCCGATTTCCGGAAGTTCTTGCACGTTATCAGGATCGGTTTCGATACATTTTAGTCGATGAGTACCAGGATACAAATCATTCGCAGTATCTAATTGTTCGAGCCCTGGCAGATCGGTTTCAAAACATATGTGTTGTTGGGGATGATTCACAAAGCATTTATGCATTCCGGGGTGCCAACATCAATAATATTCTAAATTTTCAGCGCGATTACCCCGATTCAGAGTTCTTTAGACTTGAACAGAATTATCGCTCGACCAAAAACATTGTGAATGCAGCCAATTCGGTAATTGACAAAAACACGATGAAGCTTGAGAAATTGGTGTGGACGGCTAATGATATCGGGCATAAGATCAAGGTTAATCGCCTGATGACCGATGCTGATGAGGGTCGATTCGTGGCGAGTTCCATCTTTGAAGAAAAAATGAAGCAACAGCTTAAGAATAGTGATTTTGCTGTTTTGTATAGAACGAATGCACAATCGAGGGCCATTGAGGATGCGCTTAGAAAACGCGATGTTCCATATCGCATTTATGGGGGACTTTCGTTTTATCAAAGGAAAGAGATAAAAGATGTCTTATCATATCTTAGGTTGATTATAAATCCGGCCGATGAGGAAGCACTCAAGCGTGTCATCAATTTTCCAACCAGAGGCATAGGTCAAACCACGATCGATAAATTGATTGTTGCAGCCAGTGCTTATGATGAAACGATATTCAATATCATGGGCCGAGTTGACGGGTTAGATATTAATATCAATGCGGGAACGCGAACTAAATTACGTGATTTTGTCACTATGATCGAAAGTTTTCAGGTCATGAACAAATCCAAAAATGCTTTTGAATTGGCCGAACACGTTGTAAAGGTTACCGGATTGATCAAGGAGTATAATAAAGACGGTACACCGGAAGGCATTACCCGCATGGAGAATATCGAGGAGTTGTTAAACGGTATGCGGGATTTCGTGGAAGGACAGCGCGAACTGGCTGATGTTACAGGCTCATTGACCGAATTTCTTGAAGATGTGGCTTTGGCGACTGATTTAGACCAGGACGATCAAAATCTTGATAGGGTAGCGCTTATGACCATTCATTTGGCAAAAGGCCTTGAATTTCCCCATGTCTATATTGTCGGTCTTGAAGAAGATCTTTTTCCAAGCGCCATGAGTATGAATACCAGAAGTGAATTGGAAGAGGAACGCCGACTTTTTTATGTGGCCCTAACCCGTGCTGAAAAGCAGGTCTATTTAACCTACGCCTTATCACGGTATCGCTGGGGAAAATTAACAGATGCCGAGCCAAGCCGATTCATTGAAGAAATAGACGATCAATTTTTGGATATTCTGACACCGGTGCATGAGCGACGATTTAATCCGATGCTCGATGCCAGTATATTTGGGGATGTTCCTCCAAATAAAATACGGACAAAAAAAGCCACTAAAAGAACAACCAAGAAACCGGAGCCATTTAAACTATCGGTGCCCAAAAAACTCAAGCCGGTAAAACAGGTTAAGGATCAATCAATAACTTCTACGACTGAACTCAGGATCGGACAGCAGGTCAATCATCAGCGGTTTGGAAAAGGTGTTGTAACAAAAATAGAAGGCAAAGGAGCCGATTTAAAAGCGGAAATTAAATTCGACCATGCAGGAATAAAAAGATTGTTGTTGCGCTTTGCTAAACTCGAAATCCTGAATTAAAATGGCACAGTTTATAAGGATATATGAAGAAAATCCCAATCCAAAGGCCATCAGCCAGGTGGTGAAATGTTTGAGAGAGGGAGGACTTGTAATCTATCCGACCGACACTGTGTACGGACTGGGATGTGATATAACAAAAACAAGAGCCTTAGAACGCGTTGCGAAGATCAAGGGCATACGGTTAGCGAAAGCAAACCTGTCATTTATATGCCATGACCTGAGTAATTTAAGTGATTATGTCAGACAGATCGATACCCCCACTTTTAAATTGCTGAAACGGACCCTACCGGGTCCATATACCTATGTATTGCCGAGTTCAAAGTCCTTACCCAAGCCCTTTAAAAATAAAAAAACGGTTGGGATACGAATTCCTGATAACAATATAATCAGAGAGTTGGTGCGTGAATTAGGTAATCCCATTATGACCACTTCTATTTATGACGAAGATGAGATCCTTGAATATACCACCGATCCGGAATTGATTCTTGAAAAATGGAATAAGCTTGTTGATATGGTTATCGACGACGGTTATGGGGGAAATCAACCGTCAACTATTATCGATCTGACTACCGATCCACCTGAGGTATTAAGGGAAGGAAAAGGTACAGTAGATCTATTCTAAAAAAAAAAGCCCAATCTTTCGATTGGGCCTAATTCCAATGGTTTTAACTTAGTTGCCCGAAGACGATAATTTTCTCATTTCAGTTTCTATCATCTCATAGAATTCATCAATCTTTGGTAATACAACGATTCGAGTTCTTCTGTTTTTAGAACGATTCTCAGCAGTATCATTTGCCACTAGAGGCACGTGATAACTTCTTCCTGAAGCAATAAGTTTCTGAGGATTTACCTCAAGATCTTCGAGTACACGTACTACCGAAGTAGCGCGTTTAACACTCAAGTCCCAGTTATCAAGCAATAGGCCTTTCTGATAAGGTACGTTATCGGTATGAGCTTCTACCATCGCTTCAAAGTTTGGTTTGCTCTTAATTACCTTAGCGACCTTTGCCAGAATTTCCTGAGCTCTTTCTGTCACGGTATAACTTCCGCTTTTAAATAATAACTTGTCTGCAATGGAGATAAAAACCACTCCTTTTTCAACATTTACCTCAATATCAGGATCGTTTAGACCGACTTCTTTTTTCAGACTGGTAACAAGGGCCAACATAACGCTGTCTTTTTTGGTCACAGCATCTTGAAGCCGTGTGATCCTGAGATCTTTTTCACGCAGGCTTTCGAGAGTCTTTTCTACATTTTCTGCTCCCTTGGCCGTCAGCATTGTAAGATCCTTATTGCTCTGAATAAGGCTTTTATTAGAGCTTCTTAAATCGGCTATTTGATCTTCCAAGGCCGTGGCTCTTGCCATGGCTGAGGCACGTTCCTCCAGACATGTATTTAGCTTCACCGTGGCTGTATTTAACAAATCCTGGGTTTCTTTATGCCTGGCTTCCAAAGCAGCATATTCCTTTTTAGAAACACAAGAGGCTAAAGTCAAAGACAATAGGCTCAAAACAATAATTTTTTTCATAATTTACTTAAATAGTTTTCAGTTTTAAACACAACAAAATTATCGAAATTTAATCGCCGAGAATCAGCATTAACAAAACTTTTACTAACCGACTTATAAACGACTATATTCCCTTATTCCTTTTACGAAATATGACCAGACTATGGATCTTTTGGCAAAGTAATTTTTTTGGTGATTTTGATCTTTTCTAAACGACTTCATCCTTGCGATGCTGTTATAAAATGACCAATGAGCCCGTAAGACAGCTAACGTATGACTACCCTGTACCTCGAAGAGAAATTTTAATCCTGCAATGCCGTCAAGAATAAGACGGGTAAATAGAACAGGCAAGAGGGTTTTGCCTGGTAAATTTTTATAGAGCATGAATAAAGAATTCCTGAAGTTTAGATATGTTTTATGGGCATTTCCCTGACTCAAAGTTGCACCCCCAACATGATAAACCGTCGAATCACCAACACACTTAATTCGACATCCTTTATTTATTAATCGCCAGCAGAGATCAACCTCTTCCATGTGCGCAAAAAATGAAGAATCCAATCCTTGACATAGGTCGAAAGAGGATTCCCGCACAAAAAAACATGCGCCGGATGCCCAGAAAACTTCCGCTGTTGAATCATATTGTCCGTTATCAGATTCAATGGTTTCAAACAACCTTCCCCTGCAATACGGAAACCCATATCGATCTATAAATCCACCGGCCGCTCCGGCATATTCAAACTTTGACTTGTCATTATAGTCCAGTATTTTAGGTTGAGCCGCGGCGAGTGTCGTATCTTTTTGAAAGGCCTTTAATATCGGCTCAGTCCAATTGGCGGTTACTTCAACATCATTGTTAAGCAGGCAATAAATATCGGCTTTTACCTGTTTTAATCCCTCGTTATAACCTCCGGCGTAACCAAGATTTTCAGATAATTTAATGAGTCTTACTTTCGGATAATTCTTTTCGATGAAATTGATCGAATCATCGGTTGAAGCATTGTCGATCACATAGATATCATGTCCTGATGTATGTTCAACAACCGACTTTAAAAAGATATCTAAAAGCGAACGACCGTTCCAATTTAAAATGACCACCGCAAGTTTCATGATATCAGACCTTTATGGTTAATTGAAGTTCGAAAAATGACGGCGCTATCTGATTTGAGTTTACTGAACATCTATTTTTTATTTCTGAACAAATTGATTGAAAAACACATTCAAACGAGTAAAAGGGGTGATCAAAATTGCATAATTTAAAAAACCGGGGAAGTACCATTGTCGAAGCACTTGGCATGAGCTCATAGATCAAATGTAGGAATTTCTTGCAGAAATCGATATGATTTTCGTTCGAAATCGATAGCGCAATAGAAATGCTCGAGTCCGTTTGATATCATGAGATATTCAGCATTCAGGGCCATATTATATCGGGCGATTTGATCGAAAGTTTCCTGGGTGATTCGGATTGCTGGGGCTTTGCATTCAACAATCAGAAAAATGCTTCCATTTGGTCGATATACGACAATATCATAGCGTTTTTTTAATTTATTTACCTGCAATTCTTTCTCTGCATTGATAAGTGATTTAGGTATTTTAAGGTGGTTGATCAAATATTTAATGCAATGTTGCCGCACCCATTCTTCGGGTCCCAATACCACGAATTTTTTGCGAATTTCATCAAAAATAAGAGTTTTATTTTCCCTACTTTTGAATCGAAAGGTATATGTTGGAAAATTGAGTTTCTGCACGTCACAAAAATGGGATTTTTTTTTGAATGGAAGAAGTTAAACGATTGGTTAACGATATAAAGGCCGGGAGGATCAAACCCATTTACTTCCTTATGGGTGATGAGCCTTACTATATCGATAGGCTTTCAGAATATATCGAGCGAAACTTGCTGTCGGAAGAGGAGAAGGAGTTTAATTTAATGGTTTATTATGGCCGGGATGTTTCGGTTGATGAGATCGTTTCTGCTGCTAAGCGTTATCCGATGATGGCCGAACGACAGGTTTTGATCATTAAAGAAGCGCAGGAATTGTCGAGGTCGATCGAAAAACTTTTAGTTTATGCCGAACAGCCACAGCCTTCAACGGTACTCGTCATCAATTATAAATATAAGAAGTTAGACAAGCGTAAAGCATTATATAAGGCGATTCAGAAACATGGTGTTGTTTTTGAAAGTAAAAAATTATACGAGAACCAGGTCGCCGATTGGATAAGGCGCACTATGAGCGGACGTAATTATTCGATAGCACCCAAGGCTGCCCAGATGCTGGTCGAGTTTCTGGGGACTGATTTGAGCAAGATAAATAACGAGTTGCAAAAGCTGGAACTGATCATTCCTGAAGGTTCGTTGATCACGCCCGAATTAATTGAAGAAAATATTGGTATTTCCAAGGACTTCAACAATTTTGAATTGCGCAAGGCCATCGGTGAAAGAAATAGTGTTAAGGCCCATCAGATCATAAATTATTTTGCTGATAATCCAAGAGACAATCCCATTGTTGTGACTTTAGCACTTTTGTATAATTTTTTCTCCCAGTTGCTTCATTATCACGGCTTGAATGATAAGTCACCCCGTGCGGTTGCTTCATCGCTTCGCATTAATCCGTATTTTGTAAGCGAGTACAGCAGTGCTGCAAGAAATTATCCGATGAAACGTGTAAGTCAGATCATCGGGATACTTCGGGAGATCGATGTAAAAAGCAAAGGTGTAGGTGCAAATGCCCTACCACAACGTGATCTGTTGAAAGAAATGATTGTTAGAATTCTGAATTAACTAACATGTTCATAAGCGAATACGGCCGCTCCGATAATTCCAGCATTATTTAAATTTTTGGCCGCAACATAAGGCGTCTTGATTTTGATCTGTTTTTCAAACCGATCCAATTTGCGGCTTACACCTCCTCCAAGAATAAAAAGATCAGGATGAACGGTTTTTTCAATATATTTTAAATATGAATTTAAGCGTTTCCCCCATCTTTCGTAACTGAGATCCTCTCGTTTTCTTGCCGAATCTGCAGCATATAATTCGACCATCTTTCCGTTTTTCCAATAAATAGTGCCCAATTCAAAGTTTCTCAACAATTGACCATTGAAATAAACACCTGATCCGATACCTGTCCCGATGGTGATGGTAATAACAAGACCCTGTTTTCCTTTGCCAGCGCCATATTGCATTTCAGCCATGGCCGCGGCATCAGCATCATTAACGATATGAAAATTATTTCCACAGTGCTTTTTGAAATGTTTATCAATTCGAATTTTCTTCCAATCGTTATGCATATTGCTACTGCTCAGGGCTTTGCCGCCTTTCACAACAGTGGGGAAAGAAACGCCGACCGGTCCGTCCCATTCAAAATGCTCTAATATTTTTTTAATGGTTTTGGAAACGGCATCAGGTGTTGCCGGTCTTGGGGTTGGTAATCTGAAGCGCTCACTTACAAGTTTACCTGTTGTTGAATTTACCTGGGCAGCTTTAATTCCTGATCCGCCAACATCGATTCCTAATAAAGTCATAGTTTAGTTCTTATCGATTGCATATTTCCCTGGTCCGCCAATTAGAATTACCAAAAATGATAAAGCATATAGTAACGCCATTTCTTTCTTGGCAAAGGGATCTTCACCGTGAACGATAAATGCGGCAACAAGCATTGTGATCAAGGCTGGAATAGCCGCAAGACGTGTTTTAAAACCGATCAATATCAAAAGCGGAGCGATTACCTCACCAATCAAAGCGAGAATAAGAGATGTTGCGGGTCCTAGTCCGAGCGGATCGGCAAACTCAATTTTGTCGGCAAATAAACGTTCAACTTTTGGTATTCCATGCCTCAACATCATTAATGCGGTTCCTATACGTAATAGGGCTAGTGCGAGTTTTAAGTCCGGTTTCATATAATTAATTTTTAGATTTTAACAGGTTCACGCTAACCGTGGCCATATCATTATTGGGGAATTTAGTAAAATATTTTTTTGCCGACTGTAACCCCGCTTCATTTATAACATCCTTAAAGACATCAACCTCGAGAATGAATTGATCGGAATAACCATGGGTGGCGTCATAGGCTGTAACCGCTGTTTTACCCAAATTAGCCGAGGTAATTTCGGGATTGATTGTATGCAGTTCAATGATCAGTAATCCGAAACGTTCGATAAAGGGTTTCCATTTTTGGAAATGTTCAAGAAGGGAGTCTTCTACCAAATCGTTTGTTATTCGTTTGCCTTGGAACACATAAGCTCCGCTTGATCGGCTTTGGCGGCCGGTAACTTCTTTGGGGTGCTCCCAGATTCGATTATGATCTAAAAACGTACGCACGTTTAACAAATCGCTTAGTTTGATATTATAATCTCCCACCAGGTCCTGAGCCAGTTGTTCGGGTCGCCCTATATCACCCCAAATGACTTTGGCCCAAATATCGGCCATGATTAAGTTGGCTCTAGTTACCTTTAGTGCAGCCTCATTAAAATCGACACCAACAAGGAAAAGAGGATATTCATCCAGAACCTTACCGCGTTCGGTCTGATTTTCAATAACATCAAAAATATGCTGAATAAAAGCACCATTCCCGCAACCCATATCAAGAATTCCCTTAGGTTGTTCATCAATCGGTTTATTGAATAGCTCAATGATAATTTGATCAACAACTTTAAAATAAGTCGAATGGGCTCCTCCGCTGCCCCAAACATTCATTTCCCGGTGTACGTGTTGCTCTGGTTTACCGGGAGCAACATCTTTCAGAATGACGGGATCTCCGAAGATAAGATCATCCAAATGAATTAGTGTTGGTAAATAGGAGACCGTAACACCGTATGCGCTGGCACGTTTGGCAAAAAACAGGCCCTCATCCTTGAATTGATAGGTATCGTTCTTTTTCTTGAACCACCCTAAATACGTAAGGAAATCCAGAATTTTCTTAAAGCTCTCCGGATCTTTATGATATTCCTGGGCTCTGAAAGAGGCCTCCATAAAGTATTTATGAAAGAAACCATTCATGCCAAGCATCACTACAATCGGACCTGCAATTACACCCTCTATATGCTTTAATATTTGGAATTCGATGGCGTTTCCATCAGTATTGGTCATTCCAAAATGAGTCTCGAAGGTTTTGAACAGTTTATCGAGCCGCTGGAATGCATCCGGACCGATTTGCTCGTTTGGGAATTTAACGGCATAAGACAAATAATTAACCGGTTCCTCGTAATGTGGAACCAGGGAAAAAGCTGCTTTGCTGTTTTCATTAACTGAAAAAGAAACCTGCTTCCCATTATTTCCGATATGCTGCGTCAACCAACCCTGAGAAGCCAATACACGAAGAGCAACATTGAGATAACCCGTATTCGCATTAAATTTTTCTGCAAGCTCATCGAGGGTCGCTGTTTTTCTGTCTAATAAATGCGTTAAAACCCCTTTTTTCCACAAGGCATGAGCAGAGGTGGCCGTAACTAATCCATCCAAATGTCTGAATAGAGTACCTCTGAGTAAATCTTTATCTCTTTTTGTGAGCATTTAGAATTTCTAGGATGCTAAATATAAAAAAACCGCTAAGAGTTAGAAGGTTTAATTCCTAAAATGAATTAACAATTAATTGAACAAATCGACAATTTCAATTAATATCATGATCTATCTAAGCTGAGGAAACTGATCAGGATTTGATTCATTCAAAACGGCATATACCGACTCGAATATATCTTCTGCAGAAGGTTTACTAAAATAATCACCATCACTGCCATAAGCTGGACGATGCTCCTTTGATGTAAGCGTTACCGGTCGACTATCAAGATATTGATAACCTTTTTGTCTGTTCAGTATATCGTTGAGGATATAAGCCGATGCGCCTCCAGGCACATCTTCATCTATAACCATTAAGCGATTGGTCTTCATCACGCTTTTAACAATATCCTGGTTTAAATCGAACGGAATCAAACTCTGCACATCTATTACTTCAGCATCAATGCCTACTGAAAGCAGTTCTAAAGCCGCCTGTTCAACCAATCTGAGGGTTGATCCATAAGATACCAGGGTGATATCTTTACCTATTTTGACGGTTTCAACAATGCCGATAGGTGTTTTTATTTGTCCGAGATTGTCAGGCAATTTTTCTTTAAGGCGATATCCATTCAAACATTCTATGACAAGTGCAGGTTGATCGCCTTCCAATAGTGTGTTATAAAAACCGGCCGCCTTGGTCATATTTCTCGGAACAAGTAGATAAACCCCTCGGATAAGATTCATAATACCACCTAATTGAGATCCCGAATGCCATATGCCTTCCAGTCTGTGCCCACGGGTTCTTATGATGAGCGGTGCTTTTTGCTTGCCAAATGATCTGTAGTGTAAGGTTGCAAGATCATCACTAATGATTTGAAGCGCATACATGACATAATCAAGGTATTGGATTTCGGCAATCGGCCGTAAACCTCTCATGGCCATGCCAATGCCTTGTCCGACAATGGTTGCTTCTCGTATTCCGGTATCTGCTACCCGAAGTTCACCATATTTCTTCTGCAATCCTTCAAGGCCTTGATTGACATCGCCGATATTTCCTGAGTCTTCTCCAAATACCAGTAAGTCGGGTTTTTTACTCAACAAGGCATCGAAATTATCCCTAAGAATAATCCGTCCATCAACCTCCTGGGCATCTTCACTATAACTTGGTTCAACAGCCTGAACATGTATTGGATTCTCTTCAGATTCGGAGTAAAGCAGTGAACTATACTTCGGTTGAACACGCTTGAAATAGTCATCAATCCAATTCTTGAATTCGGTTTTGGCTGAGGAGTCGTCATGAATCATCTGCCGTAAGATCTGCCTGGCGATGCTGATGACATCTTTTCTAATCGGTTCCTTTAAGGATTTTAGTTCATTTACCAGGTTCATGATAAACACCTTATTCGAACTGGTTTCAGCTATTTGCTCGGCCATCTGAATAACATGGTTTTTTTCCTCAATGAACGGAGCGATATAAGCTTGCCATGCTTTTTGCTTGCCCTCACGGACTTTTTTCTTTATTTCTCTATTAAGCTGGATAATATCTTCTTCTGTCGTCAGGTTATTAGCGATCATCCATTCCCGCATTTTGAGAATACAGTCGTTTTCAGACTCCCATTCCAACCGCTCCTTGCTTTTATAGCGTTCATGCGATCCGGAGGTGGAATGCCCTTGTGGTTGGGTCACTTCTTCAACATGAATAATTACGGGAACATGTTCGTCTCTCGCTATTTTACCGGCTTGCTGATAGATATCGATCAACGATGGATAGTCCCATCCCTTAACTCTGAATATTTCATAACCGTTTTCCTCTTCATCACGCTGAAATCCTTTAAGAATTTCAGAAATATTCTCTTTTGTTGTCTGATATTTTGCCGGAACAGATATGCCATAGTCATCATCCCAAATACTAACAACCATCGGAACTTGCAGGACTCCTGCTGCGTTGATGGTTTCCCAAAAAACGCCCTCGCTTGTACTGGCATTTCCAATAGTGCCCCAGGCGATTTCATTTCCATTATTGGAGAAATTGGCGCTGTTTATTGCTTCAATTTGTCTATATATTTTAGAAGCCTGGGCCAATCCTAGTAGCCTTGGCATTTGACTTGCAGTCGGAGAAACGTCTGCACTTGAATTTATTTGAGCCGTCAGGTCTTTCCAGTTAAAATTTTCATCGAGGCTATGGGTTCCGAAATGGCCGCCCATTTGTCGACCGGCGCTCATCGGATCCTTATCGATATCAGTATGGGCATACAATCCGGCAAAAAATTGTTCAATGGTTAATTCGCCTATGGCCATCATAAAGGTCTGGTCCCTGTAATACCCGGATCGAAAATCACCCTTTTTTACAGCCTTTGCCCATGCGAGTTGCGGAACCTCCTTGCCATCTCCAAAAATACCGAATTTAGCCTTTCCGGTTAACACTTCGCGTCGACCCAGTAAACTGCATTCCCGACTCGTCACTGCTATGGTGTAGTCGTTCAAAATTTCTGAACGAAAATCGTCAAATGAAATATTGGTTTTTATGTCGGGATTGGTCTGCATTCAACCTTTAAATTGCGATACAAAGGTAGCCAATCCATTTGATTTTTACAATGGCAAGAGCTGTTAATAAACTAGTAGATATTCAATAAAAATTACTATTTATTAACAAAAATGAGAAAAAATCAAAATTATCATTCAATAATTAAGAATAATTCAATTTTTACAACAAACCCTAATACCATTTTCTTCGGAAAAGGCCAAGCAGGGTTTTAGGATCTACCGTAAATAAAAATCTGATTTTCTGATCATAATTTTTTTGCGCTATTTCCCAACCAAGGTTGGAATATATTGGAAAATATATTTCAAAATAATCGGCAACGAGATTTACACGAATGCCGGCATCATAAACAAATTTGGCATCAGCGTTTTTATTCTTGACCAGTCCGATATCGCCATATGCTTGCACGTAACGCCATAGGGTGGTGCTAACATTCGCAGTAGTTATCCATTGGTTGGAAAAGGGTGTATCGAGTTTTGATTTGAAGCCACCCTCCGCTATGATGATCTGCTGGCTGAAAATACCTGTATCTTCCGAGCGTCCTAAATAGTTATAATCGAAAAGGTAATCGGTGGGGCGATCCAAAGCGAAACTAAAATAATCAAATCCGGATGGGTTATTATTGTACAAAAATGTTCCGGCAAAGACCCGCACATTCAATTGCCGATTATTCTCAAACAGGCGGCGGTATTCATAATTGAACGCAAGCTTGCCGAAGGATTTAGACAGCTGAAAATCAGCAAACCATCGATTGTAATTGATCAGATTATCATCGGAATATATATAACGTGCGTTGAATACACTATAATTCGGATCATCGACCTCAGAGATATTATTAACGTCCTGGTCCCGTTGTATATCCAAATACCTGAAATTTAAAAACTCCCGCTTATTTGAACGCAGATCGTCATTATTGCGGAATGAAAATACAACGCTTGGCGAAATTCGCCTGAAAAACAAGTCTTCGGCATAAGCGCGATAGCTACCTGAAATACCATACGCAATTCTGAATAAATCACGATTATAAATGTCCTGATAATACAAAAGGGTTGCGGAGCCTGTTAAACTCTTCGATCTTGTGGCGTATTGAGGAGAAAATTTATAAAGGAATGGTTTCCTTAGTACAGTTTTATTGTAAATCTTACCGCCCAAAGTCAATCCATCATAGATATTTTTAAATTCAATAAGCGGCATGATAAATACCTGGTTATAATGTGGATCTTCAAAGTCCTTAAATAACCTGAATTGAAGCGGTTTACTATTGAAGAAAAAACCTTTTAATGATTTCCAATTGTCTCTTAAATTGTATTCGGGGATGGCATTGTCGTAATTTAAAACCAGCTTATTGGCACCGTCTTTCGGTACCGTAATGGTTCGTTTATCGGTTACACCGGTTATCCAGGTTTTTGACAGAATCGAATCATTCTGCAAATGAAACAGGGAAACAGGCATGTTGTTCTTTCGTTTATTTACAATAGTAAGGGTAACCGAATCATTGGTTTGCTTAACACCTTTTATTTTGAAGTCTATTTTCTTTCTACTATTGATAAAATCACTAAAAAACCAGTCGATATTTTTATCGGTCTTTGATTTTATAAACGTTTCAAAGTCCTGACTATTAACCTGTTTTAATTGATTTTTTAGAATAAACTCCTTTAAAGCTGTTTCAAGGATATCGGCATTAATAAAATCGTCTAAATATTTAAAACCGACGCCGGCTTTGTATTTATTGGCCAAATTCTGGTTGAACTTCAGTAATGAGTCCTTAGCAGTTGATAATGGTTGATCGCGGTTGGTTCTGGCCATATGCATATAAACCAGGCCGTATTGCTCATTAAAGTTTAGATCTGCCGCATGAAAAGAACGGACCCCCCAGATATCAGCAAGAGTACCAAGAAGTTTCATTTCAGGATAGAATTCTTCCATGTATTTGATCAAATAAAAGATCTGAATACCATCCTCAAGCCATTGATCTTTTCGTGGGTTGATCAATAAGGTATTATCGAGGTAGTTGCCCAGGGCATTTTTTAAAAGTGTTAATTCAAATTGAAAATGCTCAGGAAAAGGCCTAATGAAATCGGGGAGTTGATTCAAGCCATAAATCGGGTCTCGGCTGGCATCTAATTGAGTTATCATAAGGTTTTTATGCGGATATTCCCCTAAATTTTGAGTGATAAACCGCGTTATTTTATCGGTAATTATGGCCTTATCGGTTGAGGATAATTCATTTTCGTCAAGATCAGATATCACTGTAAAATCATCTGTCTGAATCCGTTTAAAAGTGGGTATTCGCTTTAGAAAAAGCTTTGTATCAACACGACCCTCTCCGCTAAGGATCACTATTCGTACATCGTCGAATTGAGTGGAGGTGATCTCATCGAGTTCCGAAACAACTACATAATTAGTCGGAATATTCACCTGAAGGGTTATTTTCGACTGGGGTACAAACAGATCATCTAAATCTTTATTGCTGTAATAGTGCCATGTTCCATCATAAACGGCCGGGGTCATATACCAATACTTCAAATGGAGCTCTTTAAAGGCCGTGATGCCGTAATCGGTAAATTTGTTACTTGGCAAATGCACATTATACAACAGTCGGATAGAATATTTTTCTCCCGGCGGAATCGATTTTTTTAAAACAATACGTAGCACATCCGGATGATCTTCCAGTCGCGAGTATTCAAGTTCATCATTGTGATCATTGGAAATTCGCGATATCGCGGTGAATCCGCGGTCTTCACTTTTAGCAAAATGAAATTTGGTGCTATACTCCTCAGCAAACCGTTTCGCCAATGGGGTCGATTTGGTTGAGTAGCTATTGGCCCAGTCATGAAGGTATATGGTGTCAAAAGCCTTGTTTGATTCGTTTGTGTACTCGATTATCTGGTTGATAAGAACATTTTTCTCCTCGATATTGAACGCTGCGTTGATATCGATCCTGTTTTGAGAAAAGGAACAAACCGTAAACAGTAAAAGGGCGATATTAAGTAGGTAAGTTCTCAACTATTTCTTTATAAATTTCAAGGGCTTAATTTGTCGATTCGGGAATGTAATATAGTAAATTCCTGATGACCAATTGGATACATCGAATTTCAAATGGTTTAATGCGTCCATTTCCAACTGTGCCATGCGTTGTCCGTAAACATTGTAAACAGTAACATTTTTTAACTGATTCACGTTTGATTCTATAGCCAGTTCAACAGTTTCTTCAACTAAATTTCCATTGATAAAGCGATAGGATGGGGTTGTTACAAATTCCGTAATATTCAATAGGGATTCATTGGTTTGAAGCTCAAGAGTGACGGGCAAATGGTCGCTCATATAATAAAGCGCATCACGAATTGTAAAATCGAATTCTGGCCCCGAACAATTAAAGCTGTTGATTTCCTGGTTGTAACAGTTGTTATTTCCGTTATTCCCGAAAACCTGGTAGGAATTTGGAACATAAAATAAATCCGGGTCTGCTGCCAGATTTTCTGAGGTCAGTATAAAATCAAATCGATCGTCAAATCCTCCTGTCGCACCACCTAATCCACTCTGAGTGCGTGTAGATTGGGTAAAAACATCGAGATAGACCAGATTGTTGCTCCATGAGCCAATGCGGTTGGCGGGATCGGTAAATGTGATGTTATTTGATGGATCGATCAATTCCTGAAAGGCAGCTTCCGACTGGGTGTATAAATTAAGATCACCCCCGAGTAAAACCAGTTCATCACTCGACAATCCATCAAGATAGGTCGTTAGATCATTAACCATTTGCAATCGAAGAGCCTGATTAACCGTGCCCGATGAAGACTTTAAATGACAAACAATTGCGTTGAGAATAATAGGATTGGCGACTTGATCAACTGTGTTTAATTTCAGTATGTAGTGATTAAAATCCCTGAAAATGGTTGTGACCTCAAATTGAGCGTTTAATATAAACTTCGATGAATCATAAAAGATTATATTCTGAAGGAAATTTTGATCACCATCCGCATCATCAGAGGTGTTTAATACGAAATTAGCTTTGGAATATGATGGTTTTAATGTCTGCAAAACTCCTAAAATATCATTGGCTCCTTGCTCGTTGTTTAATTCACAAATCATAAAAATATCCGGCTGATAATCCTGAAGGATATAAGCGAGGTTGTCAATGCGGTTCACGGGACCCTGGTCAGGGAAATTAAGAACATTATAAAACATGATTTTAAATGTTTCCTGGGAAATGACCATATTCATGCTGAGCATTAACATTATCCCTATTAATGCCTGCCTTTTATTATGTAACAATAAGAACTTCTTCAAGGTTTAGAAATTCGGACTTAATTCATACTTATTATAGAAAGCGTTTAAAATTTCGATCACTTCCTCTTTTGTATCTACTAGATGGATAAGGTTCAGATCGGTTGCGCTGATATTGCCAAATTTTTTCAATAAAGTTTCTTTTATCCAATCAATCAGGCCAGACCAGAATTCAGTTCCCACCATTATAATGGGGAATTTCTCGATTTTATGTGTCTGGATAAGTGTAATCGCTTCAAATAGTTCATCAAGCGTTCCGAACCCACCAGGCATAATGACAAATCCCTGGGAATATTTTACAAACATCACTTTGCGGACAAAAAAGTAATCAAAATCAAGATTCTTATCCCTATCTATGTAAGGATTATCATGTTGTTCGAAGGGAAGATCTATATTTAATCCAACCGACGTTCCTGAAGCCAGGTGCGCCCCTTTGTTTCCGGCCTCCATGATACCGGGTCCGCCTCCGGTTATAACACCGTAGCCGGCCTCCACTATATCTTTGGCGATATCGGAAGCTAATTTGTAGTATTTATTGTTTGGTTTGGTGCGTGCTGAACCAAAAATTGATACACAAGGTCCTATGACACTCATCTTCTCAAAACCCTCAACAAATTCTCCCATGATCTTGAAAATGGCCCAGGAATCGTTTGTTTTTATCGCATTCCAGGCTTTATGATGATGATCTGCTCTCATATTTTATTTTCTTTTTTTACTAAATTAATTCATTTTTCAGAAAGTGTCCTGTGTAACTCGTAGGATGTTTAGCGACCTGTTCGGGTGTCCCCTCAACAATGATTTCGCCACCGCCTTTACCACCTTCGGCACCGATATCAATAATATGATCGGCCATTTTAATAACATCCATATTGTGCTCTATGATGACAACGGTATTACCCTTATTAACCAACTTATTCAATACGATCATTAAAACCCTTATATCTTCAAAATGCAAGCCCGTAGTCGGTTCGTCGAGAATATAAAAGGTTTTTCCAGTATCTTTTTTAGATAATTCAGTGGCCAGTTTAATGCGTTGAGCTTCACCACCCGAAAGCGTTGTACTTTGCTGTCCCAGAGTTATATAGCCGAGCCCAACGTCCTGAATTGTTTTTAATTTACGATGTATTTTAGGGATGTGCTCAAAAAAGCCAACACTTTCCTCAATGGTCATATTCAGGACATCACTAATCGATTTGCCCTTATATCTAATTTCGAGTGTTTCCCTGTTAAAGCGCTTTCCACTGCAAGTCTCGCATTCCACATATACATCAGGGAGGAAATTCATTTCGATAACCCGTAAACCGCCTCCTTTACATGTTTCACAACGTCCTCCTGTGACATTAAAACTAAAACGTCCGGGTTTATAACCTCTGATCATCGCTTCAGGAATCTTCGAAAATAAGCTTCTTATTTCACTGAATACCCCGGTATAGGTTGCAGGATTGCTCCTTGGAGTCCGTCCGATCGGACTCTGGTTGATATCGATAACCTTGTCGATGTGCTTAAGGCCTTCAATCTTTTTATAGGGCAATGGCGTCATAACCCCATTAAAATAATGATTGTTTAAAATTGGGTATAGGGTTTCATTTATCAATGTCGATTTACCACTTCCTGAAACACCTGTAACACCTATCATTTTACCTAAAGGAATTTTTACGGTAACATTTTTCAGATTATTGCCTGTACATCCACCTATAGTGAGGTAGTTGCCATTTCCTTTTCGCCTTTTTTTAGGAACTTCAATCACTTTGGTTCCATTAAGGTAATCAGCGGTTAAGGTATGATGCTTCATCAACTCTTCAGGGTTCCCTTGGCTGATGATCTCACCGCCATGTATTCCAGCTTCCGGACCGATATCGATTATATGATCGGCATGTTCAATCATATCTTTATCATGTTCGACCACAATGATCGAATTACCGATATCTCTTAAAGATAACAGGGAATTGATAAGTTTGCGGTTATCGCGTTGATGCAGACCTATGCTGGGCTCATCAAGAATGTAAAGCACACCCACGAGCTGGGAACCAATCTGTGTAGCCAGCCTGATTCGCTGTGCTTCACCGCCCGAAAGGGACTTTGAACTTCTGTCAAGGGTGAGATAATCTAAACCAACATCGAGTAAAAATTTTAGTCGGGCGTTTATCTCTTTTATAATTTCTGAGCCAATTGCAAACTGTTTTTCTGAAAGATAATCAGGTAATTCCTTAAACCACAGGGACAGATCAACGATATCCATATGGGCGAGATCTGAAATGCTTTTCCCATTTATCTTGAAGAAAAGTGACTCCTTTTTAAGTCGGGAACCATCACATGAATCGCATTTGACTTTATCCATGTAGTTCTTGGCCCAACGACGAATGGAAGTCGAATCGGCTGTTTTGTATTGATTTTCAATAAAGTTGGCAATCCCTTCAAATTCTATTCTGTAATTTCTGGTCACCCCCAATGTCTTGCTGGCAACCGAAAATTTTTCATTTCCACCAAATAAGATCATTTGTAACCCTTCTTCCGGTATCGATTTGATCGGATCGCCAAGATCGAATTCAAATCGTTGTGCAATGGTTTCAAGCTGTTTGAAGATCCAGGTGCTCTTCTGAGGTCCCTGAGGTGCCAACCCACCATTTCGAATCGATTGTGAATCGTCGGGTATGATCTTTTTTAAGTTGACCTTAAACAACGAGCCAATACCGTTGCACTGACTACACGCGCCTTTAGGTGAATTAAATGAAAAATTATTCGGTTCCGGATTCGGATATGAAATCCCGGATGATCGACACATCAAATTACGGCTGAAAAACCGGGCCTTCTGGCTTTCATGCTCGATGATCATTAAAACATTATCACCATGGTACATGGCTGTATTGATGCTCTCGTTTAAGCGATTATCCTTTTCAGCCTGTTCATCAATCACCAGCCGATCGATAACAATCTCAATATCATGGGTTTTATAACGATCGAGCTTCATCCCTCGTTCCAGGTCTCTGATCTCGCCATCTGCCCTTACTTTTACAAAACCTTGTTTTGCAATTTGCTCAAAAAGTTCCCGATAATGCCCCTTTCGCGACCTGACAACAGGCGCCAGCATAATTATTTTTTTCCCTTCAAACTCATCGAGGATTAGTTTTTTAATCTCCTCATCACTATAACTCACCATTCTCTCCCCGGTGTTGAAACTGAATGCATCACTGGCTCGTGCATATAAAAGTCTCAGAAAATCATAAATCTCGGTTATGGTGCCAACAGTCGATCTCGGTGATTTGCCGGTGGTTTTTTGTTCGATGGCAATAACAGGAGAAAGACCGTCAATTTTGTCAACATCAGGTCGTTCAAGACCCCCGAGAAATTGTCGTGCATACGCTGAAAAGGTTTCGATATACCGTCGCTGTCCCTCTGCATAAATTGTGTCGAATGCCAGTGAGGACTTGCCACTTCCCGAAAGCCCGGTGATAACTACAAGCTTTTCACGCGGAATGGTAACATCAATATTTTTTAGGTTGTGTACCCGTGCCCCTTTTACCTCGATATGTTCCTCAAAATTCGTCATTGGACTGCAAAGTTGCAAAGGTAATTCTTTTGAATGGAAAATCGAAGCAAGTCGCTTGTCCGAATCCAGGAATGATAAACGAATTTATTAACAATTTCGATTGTATCAGGAATGCTATTTCAGACCTTTCACTTCACCCATATCCAGGGTTAAAAATAATAGCTTGTGTTTATCGGGCAGGCGAGCCCCGCTTTGAGTTGTGATCCAGCTATCCCAGGATGCCTGCAAGCCAGGTATCGGGATGACCGAAACCCACATTTTAAATGCATAGGGTTCTCCTGAATCCTTTAGAAGCCATAGATAGGAATCGCCCGGAGTTGTGCCGCCCTTTGTGTAGGTCACCAAAAGACCTTGATCGCCATTGGGTTGTTCTACCAATTGTCGTACCACGCCTGAATCGAAGACCTTATAAGGTGCTGTTAGCCAAAATGAATCATTATTAAAAACCCGCCTTGCTTTCGATATCAGTTCATCCGCCTGTTCATCATAAACCTCGAAATTATGAATGTAAGCTTTATCCTGACGTTTTTGATCCAAAGATAATACGACCTTAAAATCCTTCCATACGACATCGCAGGTAGCCTTTTCGCGGTTCCATCGATAATGATTCCTGTTTCTAAATGTCCATTCGAGATATGTTGTCGCCTCGAAGGCCTCATGGTCGAGAGCATCTAACATTTTATTCGCCAACATATCAGCGGACTCTCCAGCTATTCCGGTAGGAAGGTCTTCACGATGATAAAAATACAGGAAGGCAAACAACAACAAAAATCCCAGTAGGAGCAGAAGCAGCACTTTACCAAATCCTCTTATTAATGTCCTTGAGTTCATCATGCTATATTTCTAATGGCTTCCCGCCGGCTGAGAGACTTAAGTTGGGTTGAATTTACAAAATTTAATACGGCTTTAGGATTGGTTTTTGCATATTCTCGTAAAGCCCATCCGATGGCCTTTTGAAGAAAAAATTCCTTCGAATCTTTAAATTTTGAACATTGCTTAAATAGAATTTTTTCATCGGTTTGATCCTTATATCCAAGTTGGAATAAAATAGTGCTTCTGTTTAACCAGAGATCGGGTGAACTTGAAAACGTGCTCAAGACTGAGGTCCTTTTATCCGGAAACAATTTTAAGTATTGGCCCAGCAGTTGTTTAGCGATATAATCGACAGTATCCCACCAGGAGTTGGTCACGATCAGATATTCAATTATTTCAAGGTCTTCCTCAATCATCGATCGTTTAGTGGTCCTTTGAAAAAGTTCCATGGCGCATAAATGCATTTCCCGGTATGCACTATCGTATAAGTGATAGACAAGTTTTCGAATGGTCGATTTTACTTCTTCATTATGAAGGCTGAAAACGCCATTCATCAATTGGCGCCGCAATCCCGCCTTAATGCCGTAAAATTCAAATTTATTACGCATGTAGGCTTTCATATGAAAAGCATTCTCAGCATTGGCATGCTCTTGAAACTTCAAAGCTAAAGCGTCGTAAAACATAAACTTATATTTTAAAATCCGACAGCCGCGTCATCACCGCGGTGATCAGCTCCGCCTTCTATGAGTCCGTTTTCGAGCAGCAAAATAGCATTGACCTTTGCGGTGATTACATTGTCCCTGTCGACAATGCCATATCCTTTCGACTCAAGTTTATCTTTCAACTCAGAACTAAATTGATTGGGTTCAAAAATGATAACATCAGGTAACCACTGATGATGAAATCTTGGTGCGTCTACCGCTTCCTGCATCGACATGTCATATTCGTGTACATTCAAAATGGTTTGAAGAACCGAAGTGATTATTGTAGATCCACCGGGGGTACCTACGACCATATGTAATTCACCATTTTTCTCTATAATGGTAGGGGTCATTGAACTCAACATACGCTTCTCCGGGGCAATGCTGTTGGCTTCAGCCCCGATTAGGCCAAACATGTTTGGAACTCCAGGTTTGCTGCTAAAATCGTCCATTTCGTTATTTAAAAAGAATCCTAAATCGGAACAATAAAGTTTCGATCCGTAAGCACCATTAAGAGTGGTCGTTGCAGATATAGCATTGCCAAATTGATCAACAATTGAATAATGGGTGGTTTCCAAACTTTCAACTACCATAATCTCACCGTGCTTAACTTCCGAAGATGGAGTAGCTTGCTCGAAGCTAAAGCTCGACATGCGCTCTTCCAAATAGGACTCATCCATAATCTCTTGAATCGGGATATCTACAAAGTCAGGATCACCAAGGTAATAACTCCGGTCTGCATAAGCGCGGCGTTCGGCCTCTGTAATTACCTGGATGGCTTCCATGCTGTTATGTCCGTAAACATGAAGATCATAAGGCTCTATCATAGTCATGATCTGCCCGAGGCAAACACCTCCGCTTGACGGGGGAGACATCGAAATGATTTTCAGTTCATCATATTCGAACGTAACGGGATCGCGCCATTTCGCTTCATATCGGTTCAGGTCTTCCATACTTATTATTCCACCCTGTTCCTGGATAAAATCAACAAGTCGCCTGGCTGTTTCACCTTTGTAAAATTCGTCCTTTCCACCTTTCATAATACGTTCAAGGGTTGAGGCAAGACTTGGATATTTAATGGTATCATTTTCCAACCATGGCTTTTCAAACAATATGGAATCTTTGTTTACTTTTCTAAAATATTGCTGATACTTTTCGATCCGATCCTCCTGCTTTTGTGTCACAACTACACCGCGTTTCGCAAGATCGATTACAGGTTGAAGCAGATCTTCGATAGGCAAGGTTCCGTAGCGTTCGTGCACGGCGAATACACCGGCGACTGTACCGGGAACACCAACAGCCATAGCGCCATAAGTACTTTTTTCGGGAATGATCTCGCCATTTTCATTTAGATACATATCCTTGTGAGCTGCCAATGGTGCTTTTTCCCTGTAGTCAATGGCTCCAAGGGTTCCGTCTTCGAGTCGATAAACCATAAATCCGCCACCGCCCAGATTACCTGCATATGGATAGGCCACGGCAAGTGCCAGTTCGGTTGCCACCATGGCATCGAAAGCATTTCCGCCGCGTTGCAGGATATCGCTTCCAATTTTTGAGGCTTCAACCCGAGCTGAAACAACCATGGCCTGGTCGACGGTTAGACCGCGTTTCAGTTCAACGGTTTTGATCTCAGGCGCATTTTGACGACATCCAGAAATGACTAAAATAAATGCGAAAAGGAAATAGCGAAAGTTCATATTTACTTCGTTTGGTCAGGTGAAGATAATATTTTTAACTGTTCTGAAGCAAATTGAATCAACTCATCGAAGAAGTGTGTAAAATCCTCTTCGAATTCGGCATAATAGGTTCGCAATTCGTCAACAGCCTGGTTCATTTTAGATCGGTTTTTTGTCCTGCGATTCATCCCTTCGAGTGCCTTTGTAATACCTTCAATAGTCGAATAGCCCAACAACCAGTTATCGCGAATCATAAAAGGGGCCAGGGTCTGATATCGTGCAGGGAGAATTTCGTACTGTCGTTCCAGGGCCCTATAAAAATCATCGACATAATCATTCAGGGGTATGTCCGAATACTGATGCCAGTTTTTTGCCAGGAAATGATCATAGAGGATATCAACAATTACGGCAGAATAATGACTGTAGCGCTCAAAGAGGCGTTTCTTACTTTTTCTAACCGTCGGATGTGAGTCAGTATAGGTATCGATAGCGCGATGCAGCAGAATCCCTTTTTGTATGTCCTTTGGATAGATGTGTTGATCTTTGCTCTTAATTCCATCAGCAATAAAATTGCCGATCATTACATCTTGATTCTCTCCGGATAAGTAAATATGCGCCAGGAAGTTCATGGCGTAAAAATATGTATTTTTGATCCGATAATTTGAAATAATTGAAAAGACTACCGAATTTAGATGTACTTCGATTCTTACTTGCTTCCATGGTAATCTTATACCATCTTCCTAAACTATCCCGGAATCAAGGCCTCCCATATTTTGATGAACTCTCAATTTTTAATAGAGGAAAAGAGGCGGTTTATATGTTCTTCGTATTAAGTGGTTTTTTGATAATCATGCTAATATATAATGCAAAGAAGAAAAACATGTTTTCAATTCGGCATTTTTATATGAGACGGGTTCTTAGAATATTTCCACTTTATTATTTGGTTCTCATTTTCGGATTTACGTTCTATAACTTCATTCTTCCAGGTCTTCAAATCGATTATCCGATCAACTATAATCTTTGGGAAGGCGTTCTTCTTACATTTTTCTTTTTACCGAATATTTTTTCAAAGTTATATGCTCCGGGCGGCATATTGGAAATTTTATGGTCTATTGGTATAGAAGAGCAATTCTATCTGATCATTGCTCCATTGATGTATTTTATAAAAAGAAAATATGTTTTAATTGTTCTATGCCTTTTAACAGTAATCTATTTTCTAATTTTTCATTTGGATGCCTTTGAAATTTTACGGCGTTTTTGGTTTGTTTTTTTCTTTATTTTTAGTGGAGGAATAATTGTTATTCTGGAAATGAACAAACGCCTGGAGTTTTTAAAAAAACATCTATTTATACCAGTCGCGATCGTGGTTCTTACAGTCTTATTTTTTACAACCGATTTCTTATTATTTGAAAATCTTTGGGTTCAAAATGGATTTTTATGCCTATTATTTTCACTCTTCATTCATACTATTAGTTATAACAATTATAAAATAGCCATTGAAAATAAGTTACTGAATTATTTAGGTACGATATCCTATGGAATATATATGTATCACGTTATTGCTCTTAATGCTATTGTTTTCCTCTTTCTCAAAATTGAGAAATTTGAATTATTTGGCGATCGAATAACTACAATATTAATAAATATACTGACTTTTGCACTGACCATTTTAATGGCCCATATATCATATAAGTACTTTGAATCCTATTTTTTAAATCTAAAATCTAAATACAAATAATGACGTTGATAAAATCCATTTCTGGGATCCGAGGCACCATTGGAGGTGTTGTAGGCGAGAATTTAACCCCGATTGATGCGGTTACTTATGCTGCGGCTTTCGGTACCTGGGTGAAACTTCACCGTAAAAAAGAAAATTATAAGGTAGTTGTTGGGCGCGATGCCCGTATCTCTGGAGAAATGGTTCAGAACCTAGTCATGCAAACCCTGGTAGGGCTGGGAATTCATGTTGTGGATCTCGGACTATCAACAACGCCGACTGTTGAAATGGCCGTTCCCATGGAACATGCCGATGGTGGTATAATATTGACGGCGAGTCACAATCCGAAACAATGGAATGCTCTTAAATTGCTCAATCCTGACGGGGAATTTCTAAGCGCAGCCGACGGACAAACGGTTTTAGATATAGCCGATGCGGATGATTTCGATTTTGCTGAAGTCGATGATCTCGGACGAATCACCCGAAACCAGGCATATATCGATATGCATATCGATGAAATCATGCAACTTCCGTTAGTAAATTTAGAAGCTATTCGAAGGGCTAATTTTAAGGTTGTGGTTGACGCTGTGAATTCAACAGGTGGAATCGCGATTCCTCTGTTACTAGATCGCCTGGGTGTGCATCCGGTTAAATTGTATTGTGATCCTACAGGTGAATTTCCACATAATCCCGAACCACTGAAGGAACATCTCAAGGATCTGTCTGAAAAAGTCGTTGAAGAAAATGCCGATTTAGGCCTAGTGGTTGACCCTGACGTCGATCGACTCGCCTTTATATGTGAAGATGGCAGCATGTTTGGTGAAGAATATACGCTGGTGGCATGCGCAGATTATGTTTTAGGTAAAACCCTGGGGAATACAGTCAGCAATATGAGCTCCTCACGGGCCCTTAATGATATCACGCTAAAACATGGTCAGAATTATTTTGCCAGTGCAGTAGGAGAGGTAAACGTTGTTGCCTTGATGAAAGAAACCAATGCTGTGATAGGAGGAGAAGGTAACGGAGGTATCATTTATCCCGAATTACATTATGGTCGCGATGCCCTTGTTGGAATAGCCCTATTCTTAAGTTATTTGGCAGAAAAAGGTGTTTCTGTAAGTAAGTTGAAACAATCCTACCCGGCTTATTATATGAGCAAAAAGAAAATTCAGCTTACCCCAGAACTCGATGTCGATGCCCTTCTTACCGAAGTCGAGCATATTTATAGAAAGGAGAAGGTCACAACTATTGATGGTGTAAAAATAGATTTTGAAGACCATTGGGTTCACCTGAGAAAAAGCAATACCGAACCGATCATCAGAATTTATACCGAAGCGAAATCGCAGGTGCAAGCCGATGCTGTTGCCGATAAATTTATAGATGAAATTAAAGGAGTTGCGAATATTTAGTATTTTTAAGTCGGAAAACCAAGAACATGATCGAAACCCTAACGGCAACCAGACGCAGCTCAGACCTCGAGGCTTATTTTAAGCCATTCCGGGAAAATATCATTGGGATCGATCAGGAATTTGATTCACCATACGGCAGGCAACGCATCGTTTATACAGATTGGACGGCCTCCGGTCGCCTTTATAGGCCCATCGAAGAAAAAATGATTCGCGATTTTGGTCCCTATGTGGCGAATACGCATACCGAAACCACCGAATCGGGAACCGCTATGACCCTGGCTTATCAGGAAGCCAAGGATATTATAAAAAGACATGTCAATTCGAATGAGGATGATGTCCTGATTGTTTCCGGGACCGGGATGACCGGGGTGGTAAATAAATTCCAACGCATTCTTGGACTAAAAATTCCCGAAAACCTCAGAAATTTTACCAGCATACCTGATGAGATTCGTCCGGTTGTGTTTATCACCCATATGGAGCACCATAGCAACCAGACCTCCTGGCTGGAAACCATGTGTACCGTTGAGGTTATACCACCGGGACCCGAGGGTTTGTTCAGCATGGCCAATTTATCTGAACTTCTCGATAGATATAAGGACCGAACCATTAAAATTGCCTCTATTACAGGTGGTTCCAATGTTACGGGTATCCAGGTGCCTTGTCATGATATCGCAAAGTTGATGCATGAAAACGGGGGTGTTTGTTTTGTAGATTATGCCTGTGCCGGACCCTATATTGATATCGATATGCATCCCAAAGATGAAAACGAATATCTCGATGCTATTTTCTTCTCACCCCACAAATTTCTCGGTGGTCCGGGAACCAGTGGTGTGCTTGTTTTCAATAAGAGATTATATAAGAATATGATCCCGGATTGTCCCGGTGGAGGGACGGTTAGTTGGACAAATCCATGGGGAGAGCATAAATATATCGATGATATTGAAGATCGCGAAGATGGGGGAACTCCTGGATTTTTGCAAACCATTAAGACCGCGTTGGCCATTAAACTGAAAGAACAGATGGGGGTTGACAATATGCTAAAACGTGAACATGAGATCGTTCAGCATATCTTCAAGCAATTGGAGAATATTGAGAATCTGAATATTCTTGCACCCATGCACCGTGACCGACTTGGAGTTATATCTTTCTACATCGATGATATGCATTATAATCTTGGCGTCAAATTGTTAAACGACCGCTTTGGTATTCAAACACGAGGCGGATGCAGTTGTGCCGGAACATATGGACATTACCTTCTCCACGTTGATTATGATATGTCACACGAACTGACACAGGAAATCTCCATTGGTGATCTGGCTCGTAAACCGGGTTGGATCAGAATGTCTATTCATCCGACAACGACCTGTGAGGAAGTTGATTATGTATGTGAGGCCATCAAAGACTTAACGCAGAATCACAAGGCATGGGCGAAAGATTATGTTTACGATGGCACCACTAACGAATTCATACATAAAGATTATGTTCCCGGTACTCGTGAAGACATGATCAAGAACTGGTTTAAGTTGTAATCGGTGAACTATTCTGATTTTTTACCGCGATGCTTCCAACGCTTATGCGTCCACAAGTAATATTCCGGTGCTTGCCGGATTTGTGACTCAACCAGTTCAGTGAACTTATCGGTAATCTGAAAGTCTTTATAATCACGAGGATTATCTGCAAGCGATACAAATTCTGCCGTGTAATAACCACGCTTTTCTTTATTGATCTTTAAAAAAGTAACCGAAAGATCCAGTTTTTTGGCCAGGGTTTCGGCACCTGTGAAACAGGGCACTTCAATGCCCATAAAAGAACGCCAATATCTTGATTTATATGTTTTAGGAGACTGATCGCTTACAAAACCAGACATAGAGCGTATTCCCGATTTCTCTGAAAGCTCGATTACAGCCTTCGCTTCTTTAGAGCTGATTAGAGTCGTGTTATATTTCCCTCGAATACGTCTTGCCAACCGATCAAAATATTTATTTTTTAAACGTTTGTAAATACCATAGCCGATGATGTTGATATGATGAACTACAACAATCGACCACTCATAACTGGCGTAATGGGCATACATAACCATAACACTTTTATCGAGGTTCTCCAGGCGTTTTAACTCTTCCGGATTTTTTATAATAAATCGTTTGATGAGTTGTTCTTCCGAAATGGTAATCGATTTGATCATTTCGAGAATCATGTCACACAAATGACCATAGAATGCTTTTCGAATACGTTTTATCTCGCCTTCTGATTTCTCCCGGAAAACAAGATTCAAATTTTCAGTAACGGTTTTTTTTCGATATCCAATGACATAATACAGCAGGAAAAACACCACATCCGACAAGGCGTACAAAAGCCTGAAAGGTAGTAAGGATATAAGGAATAACAGTGGATAAACCAGTACGTAAACGAAAAGCTGCACGAAAATTCTTTTGGCAAATATATGCTATATTTGACGTTTTACGTTTATAGCATATGGGCAAATTAGATGTCGTTACTATAGTCATTATTTTAGCGAATATATTGATCTCTTTGAAGGGATTCAGTGATTTTTCGTTCTTTGAGAAATACAAGTTTAACATTGGTGGTGTTAGGCGAGGGGAGCAGATCAGGATGTTGAGTTCGGGATTTCTTCATGTTGATAATATGCATCTTTTCTTCAATATGTTTACCCTGTATTTTTTCGCTGATGAGGTGATATCGTACCTGGGTTCGGTCAATTTCCTAATCATTTATTTCGGAAGCCTGCTCGTGGGGAACTTTCTTTCATTCTATTTTCATAAGAACGAATACCACTACAGTGCAGTTGGTGCAAGTGGTGCTGTAACAGGTGTTTTATATGCCGCAATTTTGCTGCATCCCGAAATGCGTTTGTACATGTTCTTTATTCCAATCCCCATACCCGGATATGTTTTTGGGATCGGCTATCTGTTATATTCGATATATGGTATGAAGAACCGAGTGGGCAATATTGGCCATGATGCTCATTTCGGAGGGGCCATCGGCGGCTATGTCATTACCTTGATTCTGGCCAGCTGGTTGTTTGAAGAACAGCCCTTAATGGTCGCCTTACTCGCCATTCCAATCGCCCTTTTGTATGTCTTACGGCGTACCGGAAATATTTAAATTATCAATTCAACATTTTAGCGACCTGATCTTCAAGAGCCTGACCACGAAGTTTTTTAGCCACGATCCGACCGTTTTCATCAAGTAAGAAGGTGGCTGGTATGGAAGTCACATTATAAAGTGCCGCTATTGGATCATTCCAGTACTTGAGATTTGAAACATGATGCCAGTTCATTTTGTCCTGCGCGATTGCCTGCAGCCAGCGATCACGTTGATTGGGTCTGTCGAGTGAAACACTAATGATCTCAAGGCCCTTATCATGATATTTTTCATAAACCCGCACCACATTCGGATTTTCTCTTCTACAAGGTCCGCACCAGGACGCCCAGAAATCGATCAATGTAGCTTTACCTTTTATATCATCCAGGGATAGGATTTCACCATCGGGCTTAGGTCCCGAAAAATTCGGAGCTATTTTCCCGATATCAACATTGGCAACGGCCTCTAGCTGACCGATAAACGACTCGATTCGTTGCTGTTTCGCCTTATACGAGGGGCGCTTTTTTATATGCTTTTTAACCGCTTCATAGTTGGATTTAAATTTCTGAAGATTTTGATTTTTACCCGAAATAATAAGGGATTCGAGAAGGAGTAGGCTAAATTCCTCATCGGTATGAGATGCGATATAATTGTTGTTGAATTGCTTAACTGCCTCGTCTGTTTCCATAACGTTATCGTAGAGGGCGCTGTAGCCGGTGGTGTCATTCGTTCGCCTCAGGGCATTTAACACACCTCGTGCGTTCTGTGCTTCCTGTAATTTTTTGATGTATTCCTTTTTATAATTGGTATGACTATCATTTATCGGACTGCCTTCTATTATCGATGTATGCAGACTGTCTTTATAAACTTCTATATTGGTAATTCCGGGCTCAAGTATGAATTGTGTATTACCTCTTGAGCCATCTACAGTAAGGACGATGAATTGAGGTTCAATTACTTTTCCACTAAAGGTCGCCCACTCATTCGCAACCATCGCCGTATCAACAGGAACTTGCTGTCCCCTGTTATCAACGGTATTTAAGTAAGTGCGTATACCATTGAAAACGCCTTTTGCCGAAAGATTTACCTCATAGGTATTAGGCGGAAGAACGCGCTCGGGTTCTTTTTCCGCACATGAGAATAATATGGTCAGGGTAAATACTATCAGAATGTATTTTTTCATTTTCAACTTGTTTTGCTGCAAATATAGCGTGAAACCATAAAAAATCATGTTAAAATTAATTAATGGATTGATTGCTTATCGCTAAGCCTGCCCAGACTATTTTACTAATTTTGTAATTCAACCATCAGAATGGATACCACTGCCAACATAATTGCCTTAGCGACGCCACCTGGGACCGGGGCTATAGCCGTCATCCGTATTTCAGGAGCTGATGCGATTCAGATCTGTGGTTCTCACTTCCGTGCAAAGAGCGGAAAGTCCTTAATCGATTTTCCGTCTCATACCATTCACCTCGGACATCTATTGAAAGGTGAGCATGAGCTCGATGAGGTTTTGGTTTCGATTTTTAAAGCGCCACATTCCTATACCGGTGAGAACGTGGTTGAGATCTCCTGTCACGGAAGTCCGTTTATTCAAAGAGAGATCATCCAGTTGTTTTTACGACATGGATGTAGAACCGCCAACCCCGGAGAATTTACGCTTCGCGCCTTTTTAAATGGCAAACTTGATCTGAGCCAGGCTGAGGCCGTGGCCGATTTAATTGCCAGTGAGAATGAAGCCGCTCACCAGGTAGCTATGCAGCAAATGCGCGGCGGATTTAGTCATGAAATTCAAGCCCTGAGGCAGGAATTGCTCAATTTTGCCTCTCTTATTGAACTGGAATTAGACTTTACCGAAGAAGATGTCGAGTTTGCCAATCGGGATCAGTTCAAGGATCTGGTTGAACGCATTATTAAGGTGATAAGAGCCCTGGTAGATTCGTTCGAAATGGGGAATGTCATTAAAACCGGTATTCCTGTCGCGATTATCGGTAAACCTAATGTTGGAAAATCCACTTTATTAAATGCCTTGCTCAAGGAGGAAAAGGCCATTGTAAGCGATATTGCAGGAACCACCCGCGATGCTATCGAAGACGAGATCACGCTGGGTGGCATAGGCTTCCGTTTTATAGATACTGCCGGAATACGGGAAACCGACGATGTTGTTGAAAGCATTGGCATTAGGCGAACGTTTGAAAAGATAGAGCAGGCACGATTGATTTTGTATTTGATCGATGCCAGTGATGTGGAGGAGGAATCGGTTATACGCTATTCTTCGGAGATCAAAAGCCTTCATAAACGTTTCCCTGATAAACCCATCGTATTACTTCTTAATAAGATCGATCTTGTTGATGCCAGGCGTGTGAATAATTACTTCAAAAAAGAATCACTTATCGATCTCTCGGCCAAAAAGGGTAGTGGTATTGAGAAATTAAAGGCTCGATTACTCGATCTTATCGAAACGGGCGCCCTTAAAAACCATGAGACCATTGTGAGCAATTCACGGCATTACGATGCCCTTCAAAAAGCTTTAAACGAGTTGGAACAGGTAAAAGCTGGTATAGAAGAAGACTTGAGCGGGGACTTGCTGGCAATCGACATCCGCCAGGCTTTATATCATTTGGGAGAGATCACCGGCGAGATCACCAATGATGAGCTCCTGGGCAATATCTTTGCTAATTTTTGTATCGGAAAGTAACTATCACAGACTGTATCCCGAATTAAGGACTTTATAACGCATCCTTAATTTTCTTCAACTTTATTACTAACTCGTTATACCTGTCGTAAGCATCCTTGCCGGGAAGTTGATCTGCCCTGTTGATCATACTGTACAAATAGGAAATTTGATCGGTGAGCTTGGGTTGCATATAAATACCTTCCGTTGTTTGCAGTTTAGAGAGTATGTCTTTCAATTCTTTTGATTTGGTCTCATCTTTGGTCTTCTTTATTTCTTTTTCCAAAGAATCTTCCAATTTTCTTGATTCTTCCAATAAGGCCAGAACCTTTCCTTGTAGCTCGGCTTGTTGTCTCAAGTCTTCAAAAGTTACGCCCGCTTTTTGCAATCTTGGGTCGATTAAAAGTTCGTACTCCTGGGTGCCTGTCCATTCTCCCACGGTTAGCGTTGCTGTATAGGTTCCGGGCGGAACTATTGGTCCATTTTTGTAGCGCCTGTCTTTTTCTTTATGCCAGGCCCCGGTACTGCTAAAATCCCATGCAAATCGATTCAAACCTTTCTCGACCGATAAACTTTTACTCGTAATAAACCTTATATCTTCTGTGGCCATATCTCGTACAACCTTGGCTTTCTCCTTTAATTTAGTCGTATCGCTTACTATGTGATATACTATCTTTCCCGTTACGTCTTTAATCTCAAGTCGAATAGGTTGATCTGGTTTTTCAGATAAATAGTAGTCAATTTTAACCGAGGGAAGCGGATATTTTGGAGTTGAACTTCCCCATGAGCCTGCAGGATTACGATATCGATAGGTGTTTTTCGGTCTGAATAGCACGTTTTGTTCAGAGTTTTCAGGATCGTATTGTCTAAGGGTAGATATATCATTCAAAATCCAGAAGCCCCTTCCCATGGTACTCAATACAATATCATCTCGATGAATCTTAAGATCGGTTATGGGTGTTACGGGTAAATTTTGTTGGAATTTTTTCCAATGCCTTCCATCATCAAAAGATACAAACACACCATATTCCGTACCGGCAAACAATAACCCCTCTTTGATTGGGTCTTCTCGAATCACCCTGGTAGGAAAATCCACTGGAATACCATTGTCTCCATTGGTTAGTAGCTCCCATGACTTACCATAGTTCGTAGTTTTATAAATATAGGGTTTGGTATCCCCCAACTGGTATCTTAACACGCTTATGTATGCCTTTGCCGGGTTATGCAGCGAAGGTTCCACCGCATCAACTCTTCCTCCCGGAGGAAGGCCTTTCGGGGTTACTTTGGTCCATGTTTTACCTCCATCTTGAGTAAGGTGAACTGGCCCATCGTTAGCTCCTACCCAAATGACGCCTTGCTTTGCTGGCGATTCTCGAATGGCATATATGGTACTATAAAACTCTTCGCCAGTTATATCGCGCGTGATGGGTGCGCCGGATATCACTTGTTTATCGTCTTCAAAAGCCGTAAGATCGGGTGAAATAGTCTCCCAGGTTTTGCCATCGTTGGTTGTTTTATGAACAAACTGACTGCAATGATATACAATAGAAGGGTCGTGAGGAGATACGTGTATTGGTGAAACGCGTTGAAACCTGTACTTGAGATCCTTAGGATTGTGACCATACATGTTTGCAGCACCAACGTAATACTGCATTTCGGTACCTGTTTCTTTATTAAATACACCAAACCGACCTTTGCAATTCGAATAAACAATGTTGTGATTACCCGGCTTAGGTACTGCAGGACCGGTTTCACATCCACCTGTATTGATGATATAGCCCGTTCCAGGACGTTGCAGCCCATAAGGTGCTTGTGTAGGTACGGCAATAGTACTATAGTTGTCCTGCTGACCACCATATACCCAATATGGAAACTGATCGTCAACTTCAACCTGATAAATTTCGGCAGTAGGCTGGTTAAACTGGCTTGACCACGAGGCACCACCATTTAGCGTTACATTGGCTCCACCATCATTGGCCTGAATGAAAATGTCTGGATTATCGGGGTTCATCCACATATCATGATTATCACCATGAGGTGATGAAACACGCTTCCATTTTTTACCACCATCTTCAGATTTATAATACCTTGTAGCCAGGGAATATAATACATCGGGATTTTTGGGGTTGACCCTTAAGTTGGTGTAATAAAACGGTCGAGTACGAATACCTTTATTACTGGAAATTTGCTTGAATGAATGCCCTTGATCAACAGATTTGTATAATCCTCCCTCATCATCCGGGGCCTCAACCAAGACGTAGACCAGTTTAGAATCAGCATTTGTTACAGCGATGTCAATCTTACCAATCAGCTTTTTGGGTAAGCCTTCTGTGATTTTATCCCAATTCTTCCCGCCATCAACTGATTTATAAATACCACCTTCGGAAGGAATACCACCACTTATTATTGACCAAGGTTTGCGCTCGGCTTTCCATGCGGTTGCGAATAGAATTTCTGGATTAGAAGGTAAAAATTCGATATCGTATATCCCCGTTTGATCAGAAATTGACAAGATTTTCTCCCACGATTTACCTCCGTTAATTGTTTTATAAACTCCACGTTCTGGATTTGGCTGAAATGCCTTACCAATTGCCGCAACGTAAACGATATTATGATTATTTGGGTGAATTCTCACCGCACCAATTTGTCCGACATCTAGTAAACCGATAAAACTCCAGCTGTCACCACCATCTATCGACTTATACATTCCGCGACCTTCAATTACATTACTTCTCAACCCATCGCTACCTGTACCAACATAAACGATGTTGGGATCGTTTTGCGCCACTTCAATGGCACCAATAGAAGGTGTTGAAAAAAATCCATCGGAAACGTTCTTCCAATTAATCCCATAATCATCAGTTTTCCATACACCTCCACCGGTAGATCCAAGGTAAAATGTGGATGGAGCCGCTTGAACACCAGCGACGGCAGTAACTCTGCCACCTCGATAAGGACCTAAGTCTCGATATTTTAATGCATCAAAATCTTGAGCAATGGCAGAACAAGTGATTAGTAGTGAAGAAATAAGGTATAGAAAACGTGTCATGTTGTTGGTTTATATTAACACGTAATGTTACTAAAAATATCGCTCAATAAGGTTGCATGTTCATTTATATTATATTGTTTGTGTACAAAATTTGTACTGACATCACAATAAACCTATAGATTATAAGATATTACTTTCTGTATCGGGAAATAAATCAACAAAGGCCGCAATTGCGGCCTTTGGAATTCCAATTTAGTAAATAGAATTAATCAGGGGGCATTTATTTTTTCACTACCCGAACAACGCTTGATCTGTTGTATCCTAAGAAGGAAACTTTCGCCAAATATATCCCAGCAGCATATGAACTCATATTTAATTCATTTGAAGCGGACTCGGTGACTTTTGCACCGGTCATATTGTATAGTTCAACAGAGGTTACAGTGTATCTCGGACTATTAATTGTTAAAATGTCACTTACAGGATTTACAAATGAAATGTTTGGCTTGAGGTCATTTCCATCAAGGCTGAGCGTATTATCTCCAACAATAGTTACATTGTCAATGGCAACATCTTCACCTGCAGCGTTTAATCCTGTCATTGTAATACGAACATCAATAGTACTTGCTGTGCTAACGTCAACCATTACCATTAGCTCGGTAAGAACATCGTTAATTAATGTGCCATCTCCGAGTCCGTCAAAATTGGTGTCGACAGCTGCCTGATTATTAAATCCAGTTCCAGTACTTTCTAAAGCAAAAACGGTTGTATATCCCCCACCATCTAATTGCACTTGTATTAGAACTTGGGTATTAGGATCCCAGTCATACGGACTACCGCCAGTATCGATATCTTCAGCGAAAAATGCCGATACAGTTGCAATAGCGGAGGTTGAAACGTCAAGGTTATTCCAGTTCAAACTCCCGGTTTGCATGGACCCATAAGAGGCTATTCCATCCATATCCATCGCACCAAAGAATGAGGTTCCCTGAATATTAGAATAATTAATATCATCGGATGGTTGAAAATCACTTAGCATAACCCGTCCGAAATAGTCCTCAACCAATATTTCAGAAATGTCTTCACCAATCGGCGAACCTGTATCCTCGTTGACGAGGGTATATGTTACAGTCGCGTCTTCAAAATCTTCAGACGCTAAAATAATTTGAGCAGACATCTCTGAATTCATGCTCAAAAGAAAAGTTGAAAAAGTAAATAGTAGTAGTTTTTTCATCGGACTTTATGTTTAAGATTGCCAAAATGTATGATTTTTTGAAATACAATTTTTCCTACATAATTGAAGTTATTAATAACTTATTTACAATTTTTCAGCTATATGTGAAATTATTTACATTTTGATTTATGGAAAAGCATATTCAAATCAGAAATTTTTATTTAACAAAAAACGTATTTTGTCTGGGTACGATCGTAGTTGAGATCACCAATGATGAGTTATTAGGCAATATTTTTGGAAATTTCTGTATTGGCAGTAAGGCCATCCTCTAACCTAATTAAGTCCATTTTTCAAGCGGTCTGAAAATAATTTCTTCCAAATTATTTTTTAAACTTAAATTTGATTTTGATTTAAACCATAGTTTACGACATGAGAACTAAACTCAGATCAATCGTTGAGGACAATACTACCCAAAAGGGCAAGATTTTCGATTATTTTATTCAGGTGCTCATTATCCTGTCCCTGGTAACCTTTTCCCTTGAGACCTTGCCGGATAATTCGGCTGAGACGATTACCCTTTTAGAGAACTTCGAATTATTCTGTATCGTGGTCTTTTCAATAGAGTATGTTTTAAGGATATATGTGGCTAAGAAACCTTTTAAATATATCTTTAGCTTTTATGGTTTTATCGACCTCTTTGCCATTTTACCTTTCTTTTTGACCGGTGCCTTTGATTGGAGGGCCATACGGGCATTCCGGATATTCCGGATCTTCAGGGCCTTTAAGCTGGTCAGGTATAACAAGGCTTTTTACAGGATACACCTGGCTGCAAGAATTGTAAAAGAGGAGGTGATCCTCTTCCTTGTGGTCACCATGATCTTCCTGTTCCTGACCTCAGCCGGCATCTATTATTTTGAGAACGAGGCCCAGCCCGAAACATTCTCCTCAATATTCCATAGTGCCTGGTGGTCAGTGGTTACCCTCACCACGGTGGGTTATGGCGATGTTTACCCAATTACGGTTGGGGGTAAGATCTTCACTTTCTTTATTCTGCTTATCGGCGTGGGAATTGTAACCATTCCCGCCGGACTGGTAGCCTCAGCCTTGTCAAAGGCGCGAGAGATAGAGGAAAGCGAAATTTCAAAGTTCGATTAAGATCATGGCAATATGGGTCGCTCCTTCTTATTTTCGTCGTCTTTTTTGATCGGATACATACCCGATTTTAAGCCAATCTGAAAACGTTATTCTTGTAAAATTATTCTTCCTTTCCAGTTATGATGAGAATATGGATCTTTAGCACTGTTGTAATCATTGGTCATGCCATAGCCGGTTGCTCCTTCAAAACGACCCGTACCTCCGATGATCACCCAAGGATCTTTGAAATAGGATACTGCAAAATTAGGCATACCCGGTAATCTTCCCGGTATAACGAAACCTGCTACTTCAACAAACAACCTGTCACCGTTTTCATCTTCAAAATAGCCCTCTATATAATCCTCTGGATAAGAGCCATCGGTGGTATCAAAACAAAAATCAAAATAATGAGTGAAATGACCCAAATGGCTACCTGTTCCCTCTCCTGAATTGATAACACGGGCGTAAGGTGGAAAATCACCACAAATATCAGATGGACCCACATAATCGTAATTACCGGTCATTACGACATTAAAACCAATGGGTCGGCCAGTCGGAGCCTTTGTTTCAAGTGAAGTCGACTGTTCAAATTCAATAGGCTCTGTTTTTTCACATCCTGCGACAAGGCTAAGCACAGCCATAAAAAAGAAAATCTTTACTAATGCTTTCATAATATATAGTTTTAAACTTTTTCCCTAAAAAAAAATGACAAGTAAGCTCAACCCTGATGAAAAAAATTTACAGATCGATTATAAGCGAGTAGAAACGTGTGATTTTGAAAGTCTGAACATAATAATTAAATAGTTTTTATTCTATGTTAGAAAACATATTTTCTTAAAATAAAATTTCGTATCCCTAGAGACCATTAATTTTAACAATTGAAATAAAGGATAATGCCAGCTGTTAACACGTTTCTTAAATTTTAAATAAAAAATCTTTCAGATAAGCGAGTGGCTCATAGGAGAATTTCAAAAATTTATTTGATTACGAATTAAGTAATTGAGAAAGTGAGAATTTTACAAAGCTTAGGTGTATGAAGGTAGTACCGTATTGTCACCTAAAATTCCTTAGCTCTTATGTAATATGGTAAATTACTTTCTGTATTGGGAAGTAAAAAAAACGCGGATCAGTTACGTCAATGATCCGAGTTTTATGAGTATTTAGGTTTTAATGTTTCTTTTTAGAGGCCCATCCTGTGGACTTACTTTATGTTTCATCCGGCAGCATTACTCTACTGCCTTTATTAATAAGACACCAAATTGTGGAAAAAGTCACATTGGTTTTTATCAATTTTATCTATACTACTATTGAGAGTGCTTTTTAGGGATGGAGAGTTGTTAAAAAAAAATCGGTCGTGGCGAGGGAGCCACATCCGTTTTTTAGGTAGATTTTTGTTGGGACAAAAAGGTAAACTAACGAAATGATTGGACTTTAAATGTTTAATTTGATCAGAAGATCTAAAATAGTAGGTTAAGATTTTGTTCTTCTTCTCATTGGATTCTCAGTTCCAATCTGACCAGTTGTTATTGTTTAATGTTTCTTTTTAGAGGCCCATCCTGTGGACTTACTTTATGTTTCACCAACCGTATTAACTCGTGGTCGTATACAATTATGACACGTGTTTTTTAAAAAAGTCACTTTAAATTGAAAAAATATGCCCTAACCGACTATAAATCAATTGATTTAGTCGGTATACTTATTGATGAAAATGATCTCAAATAATTAAGAATAAGGCTAAGTTATGGCAGATTTCATCGATTAATAACCTTTCTTCTGTTTGGGCAAAAATTCCAATTGAATCGGAACAGAAGATTTTCTTCTTATTTTTTCACAAATCGCAAGACTTGGCGAATCGCATTGCTTCTTATTTCCGCAAAATATAGACCTGCTGATAAATCGGTTAATGCAATCTTAACAGTAGAATTCGTATTGTTAAGGTTGTGGCGGCTTATCAATCTGCCATTCAGGCCATATATGATCAGGTCGTAGTCCGTAATACCGGGTGCCGCCTGATAAATTAAATAGTCCTGAATAGGGTTTTCGATCAAACGGAATTGATTATCCAGTTGTTGATCTGCCAGGCCCAGTGCTGTCTGCCAAAAATTGACCCCGAATTCCGAAACACCATCTCCGGTGTATTCAAATGGTGGTGCAGCCATGATAAAGGTGCCAGCACCCCAGATACCGGCAGACACCGCAACAGACTCACGCTGGTGGCCTGCTGAGCCCCACTGCAAATAATCTTCCATGGCCGTTGATGAGCCAAAAAGATTGGTATTATACAATCCTAATTCAGCATCTGTAGGGTTGATATTTACTGTGCTGGTAACAGTGACTTCATCTCCCGGTGCTAGGTTTAATGAACCGCTGGGACTTTGATCGACCAACAAGGAATAGGCCGGGAAATTGCATAACCACCAACCTGTTATATCAATGGTTGATGAGGCACTGTAGTTTTTTATGGTTACATCACCTGTTGTTGGATTCACCAGGCGTATCTTGACCTGACTGAAAACCATTTGAACAGATGCTAAAAAAATCAAAAATAATAAAAGGGGCTTGCTTCGATTGTAATTGTTCTTCATCAGTTGTTGTTTTTGGTTAAAATAATAGTGTTTAAAATACTAAATAAATTTCAATACTTTAGGAAGAGTTCAGTATCCTGGTATTGGGATGTTTTTCTGAATTTGTTCCCTTTAAAAAATAGACCCTGAATCATTTTTTAAAAAATAAATTCTCATTGTTCGTTCAATGTAAATACAAAGCTAACCCCGACATCATCACGTAATTTCGCCGCAACGATCTTTGGGATATCAATCCCGAAATCAGAGGCCAAAACCATGAATTCTCCATTAATCCGAAGACCTTCTTTATTTGACAGAATCGTTCCGTCGGTGACCTCAACCTCCTTCTTAACCCCGTGAAATTCTAATATGCCTTTAATCTTGATAGCATGCTCATCTCCATCCAGAAAGGCCTTGTCATAAGAAATAATTTTCCCGGAAAACGTGGCCTTCGGATAGGTTTCAGATTCCGCATAATTTTCATTAAAGTGCTCTTCCATCAGGGCATTTTTAAACCGAAATCCCTTAACCAGGGCGAGGGCGGCAAATTCACCGTTTTCAGAATTCAGAATCGCAGTAACCGCTTCGTGACTGGCCGCAACCTCTTCAAACGAAGGAACTGAGGCTTCAAAATTAATATTACCGGTACGGGTCAAATACTTTTGCTGGCTGAAGGAAAGCCCGCTTATAAGAACTAATAAATACAATACGTTTTTCATAATAGTTGTTTTTTTATTCAATTAAGCCATCGATCTCCCATTGAACGATTATATCGATCAGGTTTTGTGGCAATCTTGGGCCTCCGAGAGGCATTACTTCGCTTAAGTCCTGCGTTGAGATCAGTCCGATGAGATCACGGCCCTGAACCGCTTGTTTTACCTGGTTATAGGTCACCAGCGCCATGGGCGCACCATTTTCAGGGGGCATGGAATGACAATTCAAACAATTATTGTCGATTATTGATTTTACATGTCCGGTGTAGGTGATATCTTCATTTGGAAGTGGTGTGCTATCGATGAAATCATCGGGTGAGGTTTCACTGCAGGAATTAAAAATTATAAAGACGGTTAGTATACAAATTAACTTTTTCATAGGAATTGATTTTAAAAGACACGACTTAGGTTAAAACCGAAATATATGTTACCGGTACTCCAGTCACCGGTGGCCTGACCCAGAAATCCGTTCGTATTCATGGGTTGAGCATTGGTAAAGTGCATCTGGAAGACATGACCACCGGTTTCAAGGTCAAAGCCAATCGAAAGAGGATCTTTGAAAGGTGAATTCTCAGCACGATTAAAATGATACCCATAATCGACATTCAAAGACCATCTTGAACTGAGTTTTAGTCGGCCGCCAATGCCTAAAGCATATTGTGAATTCTCTTGCTCATCGATGGTCACAAAATTATCGTGGAAGAAGGTCGGTGCCAATTCCAATGATAATCCTTTTGTAACCTTTCTTGAGATAAGAAGCTGGGCCGTATAACCCATACGATCCTGAAATTCGAGTCCGGGAAAATTATTTTCATCGAGTGCAGTATTTAAAAGGACTGAGTTATAGCTCACGACTGTAACTGGGAATGATCCTTTTTTCTGGGAAATAAGCCTAAATTTTAATGCAGCTTCATAGATTTTTTGAAAAGAGCTGCGGGAAGCGCTTATGTTTAACCAGTCGGTTACGCCATAAATAAAATTTATACGAGTTACTGCATCATCCAAACCAAAAAAGGTGTCAAATCCTTTGTCGATACTTCCAAACCGGTGTGCGATTACCAGGGTTAGTTCCTTTTTGGCTGTTAATTTTGTCGACTCGAAGTTTACGATTTTCAAACCCTTAAAAACCGAAGAAACAGCTTCAATAGGAGCAGGCCCGGTATCGATCTCACCAAGAAGGTCGTCCTGCGCTGACATCGCGATAGGCATTAGAAAGAATAGGAGTATAATACATTTAGTTTTCATAGCGGAATGGATTAGTTAATAATTATGCATTGATCGAATTTAATTTCATTTAAGAGATCATCATATCCTATTAGCCGGCCTTTAATCTTAACATGTGATTTGACTTTTAAAACACTTTTTGAAGCCTGCTCAAGCAAACAAAATACAGATTGATCGATAATAATTGTTTGGTTTTCCAGATCACTTATAAGGCCTTCAACCTGTATGGTTTTGTTAAGGTATTTCGCTGTCGCTTTTTGATCGTCTGCTTCAAATTCACCTAGCAGCAGGTCTGCAGTGACCATGAATTCTGCTTGTTCTGACGAGATATCTCTATGCTCCTTATAGATGTAATTATAGATTAACAAGGTTATTAAGAGACCCAGGCCCAAAAGGATTAACCATTTGCGTTTCATTTAATTCAGATTTAATTTTCGGGGGGGATTAATTTTTATTAGCCGGCCGCTTCAACTTCTTTCTCATTCAGCCGAAGCAGCTCAGCTAACCAACCAACCAATTTTTAGGTTATTCAGGGTGAGATATAATTTTCTTTTTCATTAGCTTTTAAATTCGTTGTATCAATTCCTTTCAAATACGAGGTTGTCAGTTCCACCGTTTCCACCGCTAACATCGATGAGCACAATTCTTGTATTTGAATGGCTTACAACGTCCCAGTCATCGGTAAGTTCGGCAAATTCTGGTGGCGAAGCGAATGCAATATTAAAATCGATATCAGAACTCGGATTATCATCATTACTATTACTGTCATCTGTTACCGACCAGTTTCCGTTGATGGTCATATTTCCATTGTCTGCCATTAGTGTTCCATTCGCATTAAAGGTAAAATTATACCCATTGAAATCGTTTGTCTCGTCCTGGCCCGAATCGATATAACTGGTGATTCGCCATGTACCGGATTCGGCCTGATCTTCAATTTGCATGATCTCTACTTCATTACTCTGATTGTTATTATTACTAGGTGAATCATCACTCGAGCAATTGTAAAGGAAGAAAAAACTCAAAATCAGCATCAGATTAATGGATAGTTTAGTTTTCATAATTAATAGGTTTTATATTTTTTATAAACAGTCAGTTTCAAATCGTAAACGGTCATCTCCGAGTCTGAGATCGACATCGGTTTCGGCACCTTGCTCGATTTCATGTAGCAGCCAGGCATCATTACAATCAGGTAAAGCCGGTATATCTATAGTCACGACAATGTTGTTACCACTTCCCGCTGAGGTCCACGTTCCCGGGTAGGTGTTTGATCCTGTATCAACCGAAATGGTTCCATCGTTAAAGAAATTAAAGAGGTAGCCGGTGTATTGATCTTCAAGATCCATATCGTTACGTTCTAATTTATCCACGATCCAATCGGAACATGAGGTCAATATTGAGCTGAGTTCATCGGTGGTACAGCTGTCACAATCATCGTCGTTATAATCGAAATCATCGTCTTCGTCGCAATCATCTTCGGCATCTTCAATCAACGCTTCCAATTCGCTTAGATTATTTACAATTAGAGAGGAGCCATCGAATAGAATTACGGTTAAAGGAAAATCGACCACCACAATATCCGATTCATCAAGATCATCGATAAAATTGTAAAGTTCCTCGTCACTGGTAATTGTAACCGTATCGATCAGTTCGTTGTTTGTATTGAATATGGAGGCCGTAATTGGGTATTGGAAATCGAGACATTCAATATCATCATCATATTCATTCTCACCGTTGCAGTCTTCGGCCAGATCTTCCAATTCATCTTCGCTATTGATTAATATTTCAGTAAAGTCGCTTAAAATGATTGTGATGGGATAGTTGATAATGATCGAATCATCATCGTCCTCAAACTCATCGATAATGTCCTCAACCGTTTCAAGGTCGGCTTCAGAAGTCACTGTAAACATGATTCCGTTCACGGTTACGGTAAAAGGAAATTCAAGGCTGATGCAGTTGGCACCATCCACAATATTATCGAAAGAGCCGTCATTTGTCGCAGTGCGCTGCATTAAGGTCGCCACCTGGGAACTTGCGCTTAGGGTTTCTTCTGTTGGAGCCTGAACGAATTCTACCTCTTCATCCCTGCAGGAGTTAAAGGTAAGTGTCGCGAAGGCGATAAATAAAACAATTAATTCACGAGATTTTTTCATGTTATTGATTTTAATTGGGTATAAAATAGTTGCATTTATTTATATAACAACTGACATTTCTCATTTCCCGAAAAAAAATTAAATATTTATTTTACCTTTAGTTAATATGTCCAAAATTTGACGAAGCAACTTGTTGATAATATATGTGCCGAAACGGTTTTTGAGAGTCTTTATAATCGGTATTCTAAAAACCTTCACGATTTCCTTTATTATAAATATGGAGAGCAATACAGTCCGAAAGACAAAGTACAGGAGGCGTTTATTAAACTTTGGGACAATTGTAAGCAAATTGTACCTTCCAAGGCCAAATCCTACCTTTTTACAGTGGCGAATAATCTCATGCTAAACGAAGTAAAACATCAGCAGGTCGTCTTAAAACATCGATCTAAACCGGTTAAGTTGTCGACGAATGAAAACCCCGAATTTATTCTACAACAGCAGGAATATTTGAAGTCATATCAGAATGCACTTTCAAAATTATCGGAAGAGCAACGAACGGCTTTTTTATTAAATAAGGTAGAGGGAAAAAAGCACTTGGAGATCGCCGAGATGCTGGGTGTAACCCGAAAAGTCGTTGAATATCGAATTTATTCGGCTTTTGATCTTCTGAAAAAAGAACTTGAAGGATTTTACATTAAATAATCAGGAATTTATGAATGTTGATTGTTATATAGATGAAACAGTCCTTAAATGAAGCAAGACGAACTCTTAAATAAATGGTTGAATGGTGAGTTGAATGATGCCGAATGGGCTGAATTCAAACGCCGGTCTGATTATGACCTTAATTCAGGCATTATAGAGACAGCTGCTGAATTCAAGGCCGGTCATTTCAGTAAACCTGAGGATTTCAAATCTTTTAAAGCGACGTATAATCAACATAAGGATTATCAACCCTCATTGTCCTATTTTAAATATGTTTTGCGTGTAGCGGCGATTCTTGTTATAGGATTAGGTATTTATTTTACATTGTTCTCTGGTGGATCTGAATTAGTTCAAACCGCAGCAGGCGAAAAGATTTTTGTCATGCTTCCTGATAATTCGGAAGTGCATTTAAATTCAGTATCGAAGATCGAATACAATGTTAAACGATGGGAAGATAACAGAAACCTGATATTAAATGGTGAAGCCTTTTTTAAGGTGGCCAAAGGGAAAAAATTCGATGTCGTTACAACTGACGGTATTGTTTCGGTCCTGGGTACGCAATTCAATGTTAAACAACGACCCGGATATTTTGAGGTTAAATGCTTTGAAGGAATGGTTCGTGTAAGTCGGGATACAATCCTCAAAGATCTCAAGGCCGGAATGACATTAAGTATTTTAAATGGAGAATTGAATCTTGGAACTGAAAATGAAAAACAGCCAAGCTGGATGGATAACTTCAGTAGGTTTAAAGCAATTCCATTTTCTCAGGTAACTGCAGAAATAGAACGTCAATACGACGTTGAGATTGACCTGCCAGGCTCAACTGTCAATCGTTTATTTACAGGTCGTTTTACACATGATAATCTTGAACAAGCCCTAAAAGAAATTACGGTCCCAATGAATTTAAATTACCTAATCAATGGATCAATAATTCGTATTTATGGGCAAAACGAGGACTAGTCTGTCGATTTTACTTCTATTGGTATTTTGTTGTCTACCAGCTTCAGTGGTTGCCCAGGATGCGGGGAACGAGATAAAATTGGTTCGATTGCTTGACCAGCTTCAAAATCGTTATGATCTCGAATTTAATTATGCCCTTGATAATGTTGAAAATATCTCATTAGAAGCACCTTCCCCGGATTTAACAATTGAAGAACTGCTTGGTTATTTAAAACAAAACACTGGTTTAGAATTCATTCTGGTGTCTAACGAGGTAGTACTGGTAAAAAAAGCGGCCGATGTTATCCTTTGCGGTTTTATTAAGAATAAAGATAACCTTCAACCACTTTCCGAGGCCACTATACAAAGCGGTACCAATTCTACGGTTTCCGATTCAAATGGATTTTTTCAAATAGAAGTATCGTCAGCGACGCGACAGATCATAATCCGACATTTGGGATTTAAAAGTATGATACGGAATATCGATAATTTTGATTTGAATGCATGTTCCGAATTGTTCTTAGTTCCCTTTTTTGAGGAGTTGGAAGAGGTCTTTATCTCAAACTATATCGTTCCGGGTATTGATAAACTGAATAGCGGTGATTTTTCAATCGACCTGTCTCAGTTCGAAATCCTTCCGGGACTGATCGATGCCGATGTCCTTCAATCGATCCAGTCATTTCCCGGAATTATGAGCGTGAATGAAACGGTTTCAAATATAAACATCAGAGGGGGGACGCACGACCAGAATTTAATTCTTTGGGATGGGATTAAAATGTATCAGAGCGGGCATTTTTTTGGTTTGATTTCCATGTATAACCCACAGATTACCGATAAGGTTTTATTAACGAAGAATGGGACCGATGCCGGACTTACCGATGGTGTGTCTGGGAGTATTTCAATGTTTACAGATGACAAGATCAATACCCAATTCAATGCTAATGTAGGCCTTGATCTTATAGACTTAAACGCATTTATCGATTTGCCCGTTGGAGAAAAATCATCTGTTCAACTCGCCGCCAGGAAATCGATAAGCGATTTTATTGAAACACCAACATACGACCGGTTTTTCGATAGGATTTCTCAGGATACAGAGGTGAGTATAAACCAGACAAACGTAGTTAATTCTGATAAGGCTTTCGATTTTTATGATACAGCCTTTCGATGGTTATACCGGCCATCCGATAATGATGAAATACGACTCAATTTCATCTTGGTAAGCAATGAACTTGAGTTTGACGAACGAGCCATTACAGCCCAGCAGGAGGAGTCGCGCCGAAGTTCACTCAGCCAAAATAGTATTGCAGGAGGTCTTGGTTATACACGAACATGGAATGACGCCTGGAAAACCACATTCGAACTTTTTGAAACCGATTATAAATTAAAGGCTATCAATGTAAATGTTCTCGAATCTCAACGTTTCCTTCAGGAAAATAAAGTTTCGGAAACCAGTGCAAAGCTTTTCACATCCTATAAAATCAATCCCAATCTTAGAATTAAAGCAGGGTATCACTTTGTAGAGACCGAAGTAACCAATCTGGATGATGTTGATGTGCCACTCTTTCGCTTACTGGTTTCTGAAGTAGTGAGAACGCACGCCGGTTTTGTTCAGGTGGCTCTATCGTCGGGAAACGGTTTAACAAACCTGAAATTAGGTGGCCGTTATACTTTTATCGATAAATTCCGTAAGTCAATTGTTGAACCGCGCCTGAGTCTGAGCCAGCGTTTTTTAAATGATTTTACCCTTGAAATATCAGGAGAGATGAAACATCAAAACACCTCTCAGGTCATTAATTTTCAAAATGATTTCCTGGGAATTGAAAAAAGGCGATGGCAATTGGCTGATAATGATCAAATTCCAGTTATTCAGAGCAAACAAATTTCAGCGGGAGTGGCCTATGAAAATCAGGGATGGTTGATTAATGCTGAAGGATATTACAAGCAAGTTGATGGCATTACAACCCAAAGTCAGGGATTTCAAAACCAATACGAATTCATTAGATCAAGCGGTAGTTTTGAGGTTTATGGATTGGATGTACTCCTCCGGAAAAATATTAAAAATGTAAATGCCTGGGTTAGCTATTCGAATATGAATAACAATTACACCTTTGCTGAACTTGAGCCAACACCATTCAGAAGTAATTACGACATTACACATTCTCTTACTTCAGGTATTGCCGTAAAAATTAAAAACATCAATATTTCTACGGGTATTAACTGGCATTCGGGTAAACCTGCATCGCGTCCTGTCCCAGGCAATGAGGTTGTTGATGGCGACGTTAATTTCGGACCGACAAATCAGCAAGATTTAGATGATTATGTTAGGCTGGACGCTTCAGCTATGTATCGCTTTAAAATGGGTGGTAGAACAAAAGCCAGAATCGGCTTGTCGGTATGGAATCTCCTGAATAAAGAAAATACAATTGATAATTTCTACAGGATCCAAAATGAAACCCTGAATGAAACTGTTCAGCGATCATTGGGAATTACTCCCAATGCTGTTTTTCAGATTTATTTCTAGGGAGTCTAAAAATCAATTATTCACGGTAAACCACGAGACTGGCCTTGACCGAATATTAATTGGCCAAAACCGAATATTAACCCTAGCTCAGGGATTCCTGCTTAGCACTAGTCTTATAGAAGAGAGATAGCTAATTTCAATGGAAATTTCCATTCTATGCGGATCTTTTTACTATTGACATCCAGGCCAAAGACCACCTTATTAATCTTAGCAGCTATTACTATTCTACTCAGTATTGGGATTTCCAAATTAGAGGTCAAAAACAACTTTGATGGCGAATTACCTCAGGATGATCCAGTGATAGATGGTTTTAACCAGGTTCAGGATCATTTTGATAAACGGTCGACTGTGATGTTTGGGATAGAGACAGATAACATTTACAACAAACAAACGCTGGAGAAAATCGTTGAAATGACCAAGGCTGTTCACGAGCTTCCGCATGTTAGAAAGGATGAGATAAAAAGCTTATCAACAGTTCAAAACCTCAGTTCTGAAGAATGGGGTATTGACACCACGGGATTCCTGGATGATATTTCTGAGGATTCTTTTATGTACGAGCAACTTCGATCTTCAGTGGAAAACAATAATACGGTAAAAGATAAACTGGTGTCATCGGATGCAAGATTAACGCTTATCATCGCAAATTTGGAGGATGATTTTAATGGTGCTGAAGTCTATGAGGGCGCTCAAATTATAAAAAATCGATTTGAAGGACCTGAGATCATACATATTACCGGTGCTCCGGTCCTGGTAGAGGAGGTTCAGCAAGGTATTAGTGGTGATACATCCAGATTTATTCCCATTGCCATACTGCTCGTTTTTATTGGCTTTTATATTAGTTTCAGAACATTAAGAGCTGTGCTATTGCCTGCAGTAATGGTTATATTATCGATCGTCTGGACAATGGGTTTTATGGGCTGGGTTGGTCTTCCACTTACTGTTGTTTCTAATGCACTGCCGGTAATTATGGTGGCGGTTGCCAGTTCATATGGGATTCATTATATGTACGCTTATTATAAGCATGCTGAGGTTTCAATTTCAGGAAAAGAGGCTGCCCTGAGTGGATTACAAGAAGTTGGAAGACCTATTTTAATCACAGGAATAACCTCTGCTCTAGGTTCGGCAAGTCTGTTGGTTTTTGACATCACCTCATTACGTGAATTTGGTATCATAGGTGGATTTGGTTTTGTTTTCGCAACCGTGATTTGTTTGAGTTTGCTACCGGTCTTGAATGTCATTTTGCCTTTACAGAGGAATTCCAGCATAAGTTTTAAAAAATTGCTAAATCTTTTCACGAGCTTGAGTAAGCGTGTTTATCACAACAAAAGCATAGTTTTTTCTATTTATGTTGTCCTACTTGGTGTAATGCTTTACTGGGCTTCCACGATCCAGGTGGGTGACGACTATACCAAGTTTTTTCCATCCAACCATAAAGGGAGGATCGCTGCCAATACATTCAATGATCATTTAATGGGTATTAGGTTAATGGATGTCATGATTGATTCAAAAGAATTTGGATCGATCAAAAATGCAGAATTCACGTCAAATCTTAGAAATCTGCAATCAGAAATAGCAGGTCTCCCTTTCGTTGGAGGAACTTTTTCCTATATCGATATCATTTCCCATATGCAGATGATCTTTGAAGAAGACGGTAAAACGATCACTGATATCGTCGAATCTGAACAGATCTCACAATACCTTATGCTTTTTGAAATGTCATCTGATCCGGGCGATCTGTATGCATTGGTGGACGATGATTTTGAGAGAGCTAAGCTACAGGTTTATATAAAATCCTCAAATCCGAGTGACCACAAAGAGATCTACTCCCGAATCCAAGATCTGTTCGTTGAAAACTTTAAAGATGGCAGTGCAGAACTCTTTTTAGGTGGAGATGTGGTTAACAGAATATCACTTGGCGATTATATCGTCAAAGGAAAAATTAAAAATATCCTTCTTGCCATCTTTTTCGTTTTGATTACCTGCACCATAGTTTTTCGTTCAATTAAGCATGGGTTGCTAACTATAATTCCCATTATAAGCTCCCTGATTATGATTTTCGGTGTTATGGGATTAGTAGGCATACGTTTGGGAATTAGTACATCCTTGTTAACCGCTATGATTGTTGGCGTGGGTATTGATTTTTCCGTCCATTATCTCAATGCTTTTAACACAAATCGCAAAAATAGTACAGATTCAGAAGCCCTTGATCGCACAACCAGGCATACCGGCAAAGCTATATTTTTTGATGCTGTCAGTAATATTGCAGGGTTTTCAGTTTTGTCTGTTTCCGGCTTTCTCCCTGTTCAGCATTTTGGCTGGCTACTGGCCTTTTCCATGTTGCTTATTTTTCTGAATACCATGGTCCTGTATCCCGCATTATTCGCTTTAATCAAATCGAAATCAGTCCAACCAAACCATATTCTTATTTCATCACCCTTAAACTATAAATCATGAGATTAACTAAAATTATTTTAATACTTGCCGTTTTCCTGAGTAATTCCTTTGGTATTGCACAGGATCTCAAAACCGGGCTTGAGGTCATGAAAACGTACCAGCAACGTACACAAATTGACTTTCTTTCAAGTCAGATCAATTATAGGAACCATAGTAAAAAGGGTCGCATTCAAGAGCGTAGCCTGCAGCAATTTATAATGCGGGATACAGACGCTAAAGATTGCTATGCCTTTCTTTTGCGCTTTGAAGCACCCAGGGATGTTCGCGGGACATCAACTTTGACCATTCAAAACGAAAAAAAGGCCGATCAGCAATGGCTTTACCTTCCCGCTTTAAGAATGACGAAGCGCATTTCACCGAGTAAAAAGACCGGACGATTTATGGGCACCGAATTGACCTATGAAGATTTGAACAACTATCTCTCAGAACCGCTTGACAAGTATAACTATGAAATTTTAGGCAGAGAGATTATAGACCAAAGGGATTGCTACAAAATTCAAGCAAAGGCTATGGATGAGGAAGAATTGAGACATTCAGGTTACTCTGCGCGTGTGATCTTCATCGATAAACAAAATTTTACAGTCCTAAAGACTGAATTTTATGACAAATCAGGAAAACTGCTCAAAATATTCAAGGCAATGGACATCCGTCAATTGAATAATGGTTCTCAGTTCAGGGCTTTCTCGGTTGAAATTAAAAATGTTCAAACAGGCAACTGGACAGAAATATTTTATAAGGACATTGAAATAGATAAACCGATTGATGATCGCATATTCACGTTGAATTATCTCCAATCAAAATAACAAAGTGATCAATACGACTAAAATCATACAGCTTATTTTGATACTCACATTATCATGCCCTGCCTTTTCACAACTGTCTAATAGTAGGGAATTAAGCTTGGAGGGTTATAACCTTCCACAGTCCTATTATTATCTTAATTCAGTAGGTGAATTGTATGATTTCCAGAATGAATGGAAGACCATACTTGATTTCAACTGGGAATTCACAGAAGGATTAAGCCTGATCACCAATACCGTTATTAATTTAAATACTTCGGCAAAATCTCGGCGTTTCATCAACATTAGGGATGCATTCATTAAATACCAGTCAAAGAGCCTGGATTTGCGTTTAGGTCGGCAGCTCATTGATTGGAGTGAATTAAGTGGTTGGAGTCCTATCGATATGCCAAATACCATGTACTACTATGATTTTCTCAATTCAGATGATGAAGAGATCGGTCGATGGGCCTTTAATGGTTTTCTCTACCAAGATCAAATTGTTTTCAATTTTACCCTTTTACCATTTTTCAGATCCTCGGAATTGTATTTCAACAATAACCGCTGGATCAGACCGCCCGAAACACTACCGCTTAATGGTATGCCGGTTTCTGCTAATTTTTCAGGGACCAATGATCAGATTTTTAAAAATGAGTGGCAGTTCGGTGCATCCATTAATCTGCCTATTGGCAATGTTCAAAACTCCTTAATCTATTATAATGGCCTCAATGACATTCCGGTCAGAACTCTGGATGTCACCTCCGGGAACTCCTCTGAATTGAATTATCAGATTGGACTAGTTTATCATAGACTGGAACAGATTAGTTATCAGAATTCCTTTTTCCTGGGCCAATGGAATCTTTGGTCGGAATTGAATTATACGCGAACAAGAATAAGCAATAATGATGATATTATTCCACATAAATTTTACAACTTAACCGCCGGACTTGATCGTCAGTTTGACCTTAAAAATGAGAGCGAATTGCACCTGCTTTTACAATATATCTATGCATTTAATAACGATAATGTAGAATATGCCAATAATGATCTCGATCATATTTTTAACAACGCCATTGTCGGTAAGATCGATTTCACTGTTAATTATAATCTGGCTATTCTCTTAAGATTTGCTGGTGATTTCAAAACATCTGGTTATTACCTAAATCCTGAGATTCAATATAATATTGGTCAGGCATTGACATTAAGATTGCGCTCAGACTTTCTTTTTGGCGATTCCATGGGATTTTTTGGGAATTATAGCGACAACACAAGGGTCGGACTAGCCGTTCAACATTATTTTTAATCTAAATAGCATGACACCATTACCATCAGATAATATAATTTGGACAGATGATCAGGGTACTGCTGATGAGAAAATGTTACAACATTTCTTTCCCCCACAGGTGAAGCTTTTTGGAAACCTGGTTAACACACTTCATGACCTACATCCCGAGACGTCCTATAAATTGACTTTATCAGCGCTATCATTCTCTAATAGGAAAAAGATTAGACAAAAAGATCAGGATTTTTATAATTTAGGGATAAAGCGTTCCTATAAATTTAGAAATAAACAATTCAATACTTACAGTTATGGTATGGGTAAAGAAGTAATTCTGGTTCATGGTTGGGGATCGTTCGGTGCAAGATGGAAGTCGTATGTAAATCGGCTTGTGAATTTAGGGTACAAAGCTATAATAGTGGATGCTCCAGCTCATGGCACATCCCCTGGTCGTTTTCTTTCAATCCCTGATTACATCGGTATTTTAATGCGGCTTTTTAATGAGAGTCATGATCTTTATGCTGTAGTCAGCCATTCAATTGGAGGCATATGCAGTACTGTAGCTCTGAATCAAAGCATTCAGAGAAAAAAATGTAAAATGATATATCTCAGTGCTTTTAATTCCTGTAAAACCATGCTGAATAAGTTTTCTCGTTGTATTGGCATCAAGCAAAAAATTATAGAATGTATTGAAGGGTGGATTCCAAAGTATGCCGGTAATGAACTATCCTATTTCAGTATATCCAAACACTTGCATACCATGCAGGCTGATATAATGTTAATCTATGACAAGGAAGATTATATTGTTCCATCAACCGAAGTCCTGACCCTTTTAAATACGCATTCATCGATTGAGTATATTCCCACCTTCGGGTTGGGACATAATCTAAGATCAGATACAGTGGTTGAGCAGGTTCTTGAATTTATCAAAGGATAAAAATTTGTAACTTTCATAATGCTTAGGTTATTGATCATAATTGAGTTGGTCATTCTGACTATATTATCTGGCCCTAATTCATGGGCCCAGGTAAACCTTGACAATCATGTTAGTTTTGAAGCTACTGACGAATTGCAAAATCATAAGATTATTGAAGTTGCAGAGGATGATTTGGGATTTATTTTTATCGCAACGAATAAGCAGGTTTTTCGGTTTGACGGCTTAAGTCTGTTTCCTATGTTTTCTGGATTGTTTGTAGAAATCTTGAAAGATGAAAAGAATAGTTGTCTTTACTTTATTCACCGAAGGGGAATTTATAAGTATAATTGGGTCACTAATGTCACTGAGCATATTAAGATCGGAAATGTAAATAATGTCGTAGGGAACGTTTTATCTGCTATTTTTAAGAATGACAAATCCATGTTACTGGGATATGACAATGGTTTTATCACGTTCAATACTGAAGATTTTACCTATTCTTTTAGTCCGGTAAAAAGTAAGTTAGGAACCAATACAACTTTTCTTTCACTTCATTTAGATGAGAGGGATTCGACCAAAATTTGGATGGGATCCAGGAAGGCCGGTTTGTTCAAATATGATCTCATTGAAAGGACCTATAAACAAGATGTGTTTACAAATAGTCCCAAAGAACTCATTGATCCTTCCAATACCATTACAGAAATATACCAAAATGATAATCATCTCTTTCTTGGAACGTGGTATGGTGGTGTTCTGAAATATAATGTTGACGATGGTAAGTATTCTCAGTTTTTTGTGGAGAATTTTAAGGATGGCAAGATTGAGAAGGCTCGGGATCATGTTCATAAGATAGTGCCATTCGGAAAAGATAAGATATATTTCAGCTCGACGGCGGGAGCTATGCTATATGATCTAAAGGCTGATCGCGAGTTGTCCCGATTTAATGCTGAGGACGGCATTCCAACTTTTAGCAACGCGCCGCAGTTTGTCGATTCAAGGAATAGGCTCTGGATTGGCCGGGAGCAAGGAATCAGACTGATCGATACACTTCGGACCAATGTTGAAGTTTTAAAAAATCCTTTTGTCGATAATCAAGGATGGTACATACCAAGAAAATCATTGTTTTCTGAAGACGGTAATACAATACTGTTTTGTACTTTTTACGGTCAAGGACTCTACATATATGAGCGATTGACCAAGGCATGGAAATTTGTTCCACCAGATATTCCAACATCCTATCAACAATTTAAGGCAATTGATTTAATTATTGACCAAAATGGTGCTTTTGTACTTGAGGAATCGGCACTATATCGCTATAAGAATGGAGCAGAAACCTTAACTAAAGTCAATTTAGATTATGAAGATTTGAAAGGATCATTTCTTAAGATGATCAAATTAGGAGAGTCAAGATTCATTGCTTTGATCCGGTCCAATGGATTATTTGAGATTGATATTGATTCAGGCGAGGTTAATCCTTTTATGACTGAATTATATGAGCTATTTCCGGAAATATCAGGTTATAGTGGTGATGAGCTTCATTTAGACGAGAATGGAAATATATGGATGGGCTGGAAAAATCACCTCTTGGTTAAAATGACTGATGGTCAAATCGTCAATTTAAGCCCGCATTTAAACAATGGTGAACCTATCCTCAATATCAATGATATCACGGAAAGCAAAGGCTTTGTTTATGTTGCCTTGCCGTCCGGTGTGTATAAGTTAGATGCCAAACAGCTGCCTGATGTGAATGTTAAAAAGATTTCAGATAAGGACTATGGTGTTATGGCCGTTGATCAGGTTCAAAACCTCTGGTTGCTGCGAGATGGCTTGTTTAATCTGGGTGCTGGTGATACCGAGGAAGTGGAATTTGGAATTAATGATGGTCTTCATGATCCTGGACGCTATGGATATGAATATGTCAATCCACTTGGAGACAAGATCATTGTAGGCTCAAGGGGACAATTCTCAATTATCGACCCTCAATCTATACAGAAGAATAATGAAATTCCGATTCCTTACATTAATAAGATTTCGGCCAATGGTTTGGAATTAAAGGCTGATTCGAGTTTTTATGTTTTAAAAAACATCGATTTAAAGTCAAATGAAAACAACTTGACTATAGAATTCTCAGCATTGGCTTTCACGAAACCGGAATCGATAAAATTTAGGTACAGGCTCAACGGGATTGATGAACAATGGAATCTTGCAAATACCAATCAAAGCAATGTGACGTATTCAAATCTGGATGGTGGAAAATATGATTTTATCCTCGAGGCTTCCAATAGCAATTTGCTTTGGAGCGATCCCAAAACATTGAAACTTAATATTGCCATCCCTTTTTACAAGAACAAATGGTTTCTGAGTTTGGTTTTGTTGTTGGGTGTTTATTTAATTTATTCTCAGTATAGAAGACGATTGATTAAGCTTAAGAAAGAAGCTCAAGTCAGTGAACAATTACTCACACTGGAAAGGCAAGCTTTAAGAGCTCAAATGAATCCTCATTTTGTTTTTAATGCCCTTAATTCCATTCAACATCTTATCACAGAGGGTGAAGAACAAAAATCCATCCTTTTCCTGAATAAATTCAGTAAATTATTAAGAGGGATTCTTGATAATTCTCAATCAGCCAAAGCCACCTTGAGCCATGAACTTGAAATATTAAAAAACTATCTTGAACTTGAATTTTTGAGATTAGGTAATCAATTTACATATGAGTTAATTGTTCCCGAATCTTTATATGATGAACGAATAGAGATGCAGGGCTTATTGTTTCAGCCCTTTATTGAAAATGCCATTCATCATGGATTGGCACCTAAAAGAGGTAAAGGTCATCTAAAAGTTGAATTTGAAAACCACGAAAATTTTATACGATGTATTATCCAAGACGATGGGATTGGTCGTGATAAGGCCTCACATATTGCCGCAAAGCGTCATCATAAGTCAAGAGGAATAGGAATTGTAGAGAAACGTATTAAGCTAATGAGTACAACGCATAATCAAGATGCGATTAAAATTATTGACCTGTTTTCAGGGTCGGGCGAACCTGCCGGCACCAGGGTAGAACTTAAAATTCCGATTAATGGAACAACCTAAGATAAGGGCAATTATAGTCGATGATGAAATGCGTAGCAGAAGATCGTTGCGAAATCTGCTCGAAAAATATGTTCAAAAAGTTACCATTATTGGTGAGGCCGAGAATATTGATAATGCGATACCCTTAATAGATAAGACTAAACCCAATCTGTTATTCCTCGATATTCAGCTAAAACATGGGACAAGTTTTGAAATTCTCCGTAAGATCAAGCATAAAGACTACTTTGTTATTTTCATTACGGCATTTGACGAATATGCTATTAAAGCTTTTAAATTTAGTGCAATAGACTATCTTTTGAAGCCTGTAAGCCTTGAGGAATTGATCGATGCTGTGAACAAAGTAGATAGAATAGAACGACCTATAAAGGAGTTCAATTCTAAAAAAATCAATAATTTACTGTCATTCAATCGTTTAGATCCAACTATAACCATTCATACCGATCATTCCGTTGAATTTTTGAGAATTTTTGATATTCTACGGCTTCAGGCCGATGGTTCTTATACCACATTCTATTTGAATAACACGAAACCTATCCTTTCAAGCAAGCATTTGAAATATTATGAATCCATATTGGAAGATTATAATTTCTATCGGATACATCAATCTCATCTAATTAATATGAGCCACATAAAGCGATTTAATAAAGCTGATGGTGGATTTGTTGAGCTTATAGATGGGGCAAGATTACCTTTATCGCGCAGAAAAAAGGAACAATTCCTTAGATTACTTAGAGTTTGAAATAAGTGATATGTTATTCACGGTAAACCACGAGACTGGCCTTATAACCCGTGGTGATCAACCAGCGGTTTGAAGCGATAACGCTGCCGTTTTCATCGATCACTTTTAATTGAGCCGTATTTGGCCGAGATAAGCCTTCATTCAACGCAAGGAAATGAATTTCGTTATAGCCTTCCTTTAAATCTATGTCGATCGTATAGAATTCACCATCGAGCGTAAGGTTCGGGTGAATAACGGCATCATTAACCGACAGTCGAATTCTGTCACCGTCGATATATTCATGATCGCGACATTTGATAACTACCGTTTTCGAACTGGTCGTTATGTTGCCAAGCATATAATCTTTGCTGAATTGAGAAACATCCTGTTTATCTTCAGTGAATTTCTGGCGAACATCCCATGTCGGTTTAACAAGTGTGCTTTTTGCCACAATGTTTACGCCCGATTTCTTTTTAAAACCATCACCGAGAGGCGTATAATTGATTCGTGGTTTTACGACCTTTCTGGTCAAGCCTTGTATGGGAGATAATTTGAAATTAGGAGTAAATTCTGCCTGGTAATTGCTATCGGCAGCACGAATACTTAATCCACGCTCTGCAACATCCAGCTGGGCAAATCCCAAATAGGAGCTACCTAACAAAATAATGGTGGTTAAGATTCTTTTAAGTTGCATGAGGTCACACAATTTTTTTTTAAATATATGCAAATCAACAGATAAATGATCAAATTCTCGACGAAGCGGTCAATTTTATAATGGAATTAACAAAAAGTATTCCAAAGAGGTTAATAATCGGTTTTTAAAAAGTAAGTAGACCGGGTGCTAAAACAAAAATATGCCCGTATCTTTATGACACTAATCCTGTTAGCTGAATTATTATTTGGACGCGAACCTCAGACAACTTTCTAAACGACTTGACGGAGAATTGCATTTTGGCCTTCTTATGCGCAGCTTATATGCGACCGATGCTTCTGTGTACCGGGAGTTACCATTAGCAGTTGCCCTTCCGAAACACGAAAATGACGTACAGATGATTATGGCTTTTGCCAATGATAATCAGGTGCCTTTGATTCCCCGAGCCGCCGGGACCTCTCTCGCCGGTCAATGCGTTGGTAGCGGTATGGTTGTAGACATGTCAAAGTATATGAATCAGGTGCTTGAAATCAATGAAGCAGCATCATGGGTTAGGGTACAACCGGGCGTGATACGCGACGAGCTTAATACGATCTTAGAACCACTCGGACTCTTCTTTGGACCGAATACCTCCACCTCAAATCGCTGCAATATCGGCGGGATGGTCGGTAATAATTCTTGCGGGACAACTTCCATTGTTTATGGCTCAACGCGTGATCATGTATTGGAACTGCGAACCGTATTGAGTAATGGGGACATCGCAAACTTCAAGGGCAAATCCCGTGAAGATATCGACGGTATTTTGGAAAAAAACGCCTCATTCGAGTCCGATCTTTATTCTGGAATGACCGGGATACTTTCCAACAAAGAGATCGAAGCCATGATTCGTGAGAATTATCCATCAGAAGCGGTTACCCGTCGCAATACAGGCTATGCTCTTGATTCTTTAATCAACATGAAGCCATTTGATAAAAATGGAACGGACCTTAACTTATGTTCACTGCTTTGCGGATCGGAAGGTACTCTGGCCCTGACAACCGAAATAAAATTAAATCTGGTCCCATCTCCCGATCCAAATGATGTGGTACTTGCTGCGCATTTCAGCAGTGTCGAGGAGGCATTAAAAGCAACAGTTGTGGCCATGGGACACAATCCTACGGCTTGTGAACTGATGGATAAAACCATTTTAGATTGCACAAAAGACAATATCAGCCAGCGAAAAAACCGGTTTTTCATTGAAGGTGATCCGGCAGCAATTCTGATGATTGAATTTCGGTCGAAACAGCTTGAAGATGCTCTTGATAAAGTTGAAAAACTCATTCAAAATTTGAAGAAGCAAGCACTCGGTTTCGCTTATCCAATAATCTCGGGTGATCAAACGCCTCGGGTCTGGGCCCTTCGGAATGCCGGATTAGGTGTTCTGGCTAATATCCCAGGGGATAAAAAAGCGGTAGCCTGCATTGAAGATACAGCGGTCGCTGTTAACGATCTTCCAAACTATATCCGGGAGTTCTCCCATATGATGGCCAATTTTAAGCAGAAAGCCGTCTATTATGCTCATGCCGGTGCCGGGGAGTTACACCTGCGTCCGGTACTAAACCTGAAGGACTCAGCAGATGTTAAGCGATTTCGTGAAATTAGTGAAGCTTCAGCAAAATTGATCAAAAAATATAAGGGTTCTTTAAGTGGAGAACATGGTGACGGCCGTGTACGAGCCGAGTTCATACCCCTGGTACTGGGGCAGGAGATTTACGATATTCTGAAAAAAGTAAAAACAATTTGGGACCCAAAAGGTCTCTTAAATCCTGGTAAGATCGTCGATGCTCTTCCAATGGATACAAGTTTGCGTTACGTGGCCGACCGGACCGAACCCCTTATCAAAACCCAATTCAATTTTGAAGAAACCGGCGGTATGTTGCGGACTGTGGAAAAATGCAACGGATCAGGAGATTGCCGAAAATTGAATTTCGCCGGTGGTACCATGTGTCCCAGTTACAGGGCGACCTTAGATGAGAAAGATACAACAAGGGGCCGGGCCAATATATTACGCGAATTTCTTACCCAGAATGACAGGGAAAACCCCTTTGATCATCCCGAGATAAAAACCGCGATGGACTTGTGCATTTCCTGCAAGGGATGCAAATCGGAATGCCCGTCGAATATCGATATGGCGACCTTGAAATCAGAGTTTTTGTATCAATATCACAAGTCGAATCCCAGATCACTTTCTTCCAGATTAGTTGCGAATGTGTCACGGCTTAATAGGCTTGGTCAACGAATACCGGGCATAACCAATCGGATAACCGCATCATCCTTGTTTAAAAGATTGATGAACGTGCATCCGCAGCGAAGCATGCCTAAATTAAGTCAACATAGCTTAAAACAGTGGTTCAAACATTATGAGCAGCCAAGGTTAGAGCGTGCCGTATATCTGTTCTGTGATGAGTACACAAATCATTATGACATCCATATTGGTAAGATGGCCGTTCAATTACTCAATCGGTTAGGGTATGAAGTCAAGATGATCGATCACCCGGAAAGCGGGCGTGCGTTCTTGTCGAAAGGATTTTTAGAAGAAGCAAAACAAATCGCTATTCAACATCTGAAATTGTTTGCCGATCTGGTTGATGACAGGATTCCATTAATTGGTATAGAACCATCCGCGATCCTCAGTTTCAAAGATGAATACCCAAATCTTGTTGAATTAGAGGACAAAAAGAAAGCTCTAAAATTATCACAAAACGTATTCTTAATCGAGGAGTTTCTTCTTAAAGAAATTGATGCAGGTCATTTTAAAAAATCTGCATTTACCGATGAGAAACGCAAAATTTTAGTTCATGGACACTGTCATCAGAAAGCACTCGGTGATATTCAGGACACGGTTAAAATACTGAGTTTTCCAAAGAATTATAGCGTTGATCTCATACCCTCCGGTTGCTGCGGAATGGCCGGCGCATTTGGATATGAAAAAGAACATTATGAATTGAGTCAAAGTATTGGAGAACAAATTTTGCTGCCAGCGATCAGAGAGGCCGAATCGACTACACTTATCGCCGCCAATGGCACCAGTTGCCGCCATCAAATCAAGGATGCGACATCACGGCATGCAATTCATCCCTTAGAAATTTTGTTCGACGCTTTATTATAATTAGTTTCATGGAAGAATTAGACCAAAACAGGAAAAATAAAAATGATTGAAGAACTTAAAGTGAATTATGGCTATCTGTTCGAAGATGAATTGATGGAAGAAATTCAGGCGATTGGAATCTATCGTGAAATTCCAGAAGGAACGATAATCATTGATATTGGTGACTATATAAAAGCAATGCCTCTTATCCTTAAAGGCGCGATAAAGGTAATGCGCGAAGATGATAACGGTGAAGATCTTTTACTTTACTTTATTGAAAATGGCGATACTTGCGCCATGACTATTACCTGCTGCATGGGTGAAACCAAAAGTGCCATCCGGGCTATTGCCGAAACCGATACACAGTTGATCATGATTCCCGTGCAAAAGATGCAGGAGTGGTTCCATAAATATAAAAGCTGGCAGAGTTTTGTCTTACAAAGCTATCATTCAAGGCTTAATGAATTGCTTGAAGCCGTCGACGCCATAGCTTTCCTAAAAATGGATGAACGCTTGTTGCGTTATTTGCGTGATAAGGCCATTGCCAATCGGGATGAATTGATCAACACGACCCATCAGGAAATTGCAAACGATCTGCATACATCTCGCGTAGTGGTATCAAGAATTCTGAAAAAACTGGAGCATGAGGGTTTGATCGAGCTCCGCCGTAACAAGATTAAAATACACGATCTGTAAATTTGGATAATAACCTATGTAACCTGGGTTGCATTCGTACATGATAATATCACTACTTTTAATCCAAAATTTAATAACATGGAATTTTTATTTGATCCCTGGCCCTGGTATGTGGGTGGACCACTAATAGCTGTGGTCATGTTTTTATTATTCTATTACGGAAAGAAATTTGGCGTTTCGTCTAATTTGGAAACCATTTGTGCCATCGGAGGAGCTGGTAAACTAGTTGATTTCTTCAATTTTGACTGGCGTAAAAGCGGATGGAACCTCATGTTTATTGTAGGTAGTGTCATCGGTGGATTTATTGCCTTTTATTTTATGTCACCGTCTGAAGCCGTTGCTCTTAACCCTCAAACGGTTCAGGATCTGGCAGATGTTGGTTTTGCAAATGCAGGATCGAAATTCCTTCCTGATGAAATTTTCAGTATTGAGACCATGTTTACGGTGAAAGGTATGGCTATTCTGTTGCTCTCGGGCCTCTTTGTAGGTTTCGGGGCACGATATGCGGGTGGTTGTACATCGGGCCATGCAATAACCGGCTTGAGCAATCTTGAAATACCATCACTGGTTGCTGTGATTGGTTTCTTTATCGGTGGGTTGATTATGACCTGGTTATTAATTCCTTTAATCTTTTAATCGGCGGTTATGAAAAATATTAAATTTCTTTTGATCGGTGTTCTCTTCGGGATTATATTAACCAAGGCCGAGGTCATTTCATGGTATCGAATTTATGAAATGTTCAAATTCCAGTCCTTTCATATGTATGGTATAATCGGTTCTGCCGTTGTACTCGGAATCATATTGTTTTATTTCTTTAAAAAAGGAAACATTAAGAATTATAAAGGAAAGCTCATCGAAATCGAACCCAAGAAAAAAGGATTCGCCCGTACGATTATCGGAGGGACCATTTTCGGACTCGGTTGGGGTCTGATCGGAGCTTGTCCCGGGCCGATGTTTATTTTACTGGGACGCGGAGCCTGGGCCATCGTAGTCGTAATTATTGGCGGCTTACTCGGAGCCATGTTATACCATGCCGTTAAAAAGTACATGCCTCATTAAAAAGAGTCTGAATTGCATAATAAAGGTAACTTAGGTTACATGTTAATTCAAAGGGGTTATGTAACTTTGATAGATTGATGCATCATTACAAACTACCCAATACTATTTCCATATGAGGTATGGCTTTATTATTGACAATCGAAAGTGTATCGGTTGTCATGCCTGTACTACGGCCTGCAAATCGGAACACGATGTTGCAGTTGGCGTAAACCGAACGTACGTCAAACAAGTTGAGAAAGGTGAATTCCCCAATACCAGACGTATTTTTTCCGTTATGCGGTGCAACCATTGCACCGATGCACCCTGTGTTGAAATTTGCCCCGTCGAGGCACTTTATACCAGGGAAGATGGTATTGTAGATTTTGATAATAACCGCTGTATAGGCTGCAAGTCCTGCATGCAGGCATGCCCATATGACGCCTTATATATCGATCCTTACACCAATACAGCTGCAAAATGTAATTATTGTGCGCACCGCGTTGAAGTGGGGCGTGAACCGGCTTGTGTTACCGTTTGTCCCGAACATGCAATCATTGCAGGGGATATGGAAAATCCACATACTGAAATTTCACAATTATTAGCCCGACAGCAGGTCAAAGTGCGGAAACCAGAAAAAGGCACTAAGCCTAATTTATTCTACATAGATGGTGATGAGGCCTCCCTGAACCCGGAAGCAACTGACAGATCAGGTCCCGGCCTCTGGAATTCACAGGCACGTGGCGTTGGCCACTTTGCTAAGGCCGCTGAAAAAATGATGCATACCAATGAAGATGTTGATCTGCTGCAGATGAGTATCGATAATGAAATGCAAGCCGCATACCAGCGAAAGGAATCTGAAAACCCAAATTATATCGATGTGTTAAACGGTAAAGCACGACGCGTTTACGACACGCCGGATAAAGGCATACTGTGGGGCTGGGAAGTTTCAGCCTATGTACTTACAAAGGCAATTGCCGCAGGTGCGTTTTTAATACCCTTTATAGCCATCCTTCTGGGATATGAAGTGTCTGACACAACTAAGATCTGGTCGGCCGGAATCTCACTGGTATTCCTTGCGTTAACAGGATTGTTCCTGGTGATGGATCTCGATCGCCCGGACCGATTTTTAAATGTTTTGCTTCGCCCACAATGGCGTTCCTGGTTGGTGAAGGGTGGTTATACGATCACCGTTTTCGGATTGTTGGTTACTGTATGGTTGGCGAATACTCTTTTTGAACTGGGAATTCCCGAAATGCCTTTATTGGTCATAACGGCTGTGTTTGGTGTACTGCTTGCCATTTATACGGCCTTCCTTTTTGCTCAGGCAAAAGGACGGGATTTTTGGCAGAGTCCGTCACTTGCTCTACATATGCTTGTTCATAGTATAATGGCCGGCGTTGCCGGAATGGTTATCGCCTCGATTTTTATCGGAACTGAAAACTGGATGGTGATATTTAAAATAACCTTGATAAGTGCATTGTCACTTAATCTATTTACAATGATAACCGAACTGACCATGACGCATCCAAGCACAGCGGCTCATACGGTTGTTCATATGATAACCAAAGGCCGATACAGCAAATTGTTCTGGATAGCCGTTGTATTGATAGGTAATCTATTGCCTTTAGGCCTCGTTCTTTTTGTCTCAGAACCCGCAGGAATGATTGCCGCGGCCGTTCTGGTTTTAATCGGAATTTATTTTACAGAAAAAATATGGGTGGAAGCGCCTCAGCGTATTCCTTTAGCTTAAGATAAAAGATATGGGATATAAAAAAGCATCGTTCATAGAAAGCATAGCCGAAAAGATGGGATTGATTCCCAACTTACACAAAGATGGTTATCAGGAATTCGATCACGATATGCGGCATTTTACCGATGAGGAAGTCGCCGAGATGTATGAGAATTTTCCCCCGCCTGATAAATGGGACGACTGGGTAGAATTCGATCCTAAGGCATGGCCGAAGAAGGTCAAAAAAACCTATCAAATTGTACCAACAACTTGTTTTAATTGTGAGAGCGCCTGCGGGTTAACTGCATTTATTGACAAAGAAACACAGGAGGTAAAGAAGTTTGAAGGTAATCCTTACCATCCCGGAAGTCGCGGAAGAAACTGCGCCAAGGGACCTGCAACCATCAACCAGGTCACCGATCCCGATCGCATCCTATTTCCGTTAAAAAGAAAAGGGAAGCGGGGAGAAGGCGATTGGGAACGCGTATCATGGGATGACGCACTCGATACAATTGCTGCACGAATTCGTAAGGCTATCAAGGAAGATCGGCACAATGAAATCGCCTATCATGTTGGACGGCCCGGTCATGAAGGATTTATGAACTGGGTTTTACCAGCCTGGGGAATCGATGGCCATAATTCACATACCAATATTTGCTCATCCGGAGCACGGTTTGGTTATAATATTTGGTACGGCTATGATCGTCCGTCCCCCGACCATTCCGAGGCCAAATTCATCTTACTCATTTCAGCACATCTCGAATCGGGTCATTATTTCAATCCACATGCCCAGCGCATAATTGAGGGTAAAATGAAAGGAGCCAAGTTGGCAACTATGGATCCACGGTTATCGAATACCGCATCCATGTCTGATTATTGGTTACCGACTTACCCGGGAACGGAGGCTGCAGTGTTATTGGCTATGGCATCAATAATTTTGGAAGAAGGCCTATATAATCGTGATTACCTTGAAAATTGGGTCAATTGGGAGGCTTATCTTAAATCAGCTCACCCTGAAAAGACCGTCTCATTTGAGACATTTATAGAGACCATAAAGGAAGAATACAAAGCCTATACACCCGAATTTGCTGAAAATGAATCTGGTGTTAAGGCAGAAACCATTCGAGAAATCGCCATTAAAATAGGTGAAGCAGGTGAGCGATTTGCATCGCATAACTGGCGGGCTGCAGGGGCATCCAACTTAGGTGGTTGGGCCGTTGCCAGAGCTTTACATTTTCTGACAGTTCTTACCGGAGCCGTTGGCGCCAAAGGAGGAACCAGTCCGAATTCATGGAATAAATTCAAACCTCAGGTACCCAATCCGCCGAAACCACAGAAGAAGTGGAACGAATTACATTTTCCGAAAGAATATCCGCTGGCATTTTTTGAAATGAGCCAGTTGCTGCCTCATATGTTAAAAGAAGGTCGCGGTAAAATGGATGTTTATTTTTCTCGGGTATTTAACCCGGTATGGACCTATCCCGACGGCTTTACCTGGATGGAAATGTTTATGGATGAATCGAAGTTTGGCTTACACGCTGCCCTGACACCAACATGGAATGAAACAGCGTTTTATGCTGATTTCGTATTACCGATGGGTCTCGCTTCCGAGCGTCATGACCTGAACAGTTATGCCACACACAGCGGAACCTGGGTTGCTTTCAGGCAGCCTGTTTTAAGAGAAGCCGCACGACGCAATGGTAATCCGGTAACCTATACCTATGAAGCGAATCCCGGTGAAGTTTGGGAAGAAGATGAATTCTGGATCGAATTGAGCTGGCGAATCGATCCCGATGGCAGCATGGGAATCAGAAAACATTTCGAATCGCCCTATCGACCGGGAGAAAAAATCACAATAGGTGAATATTATCAATATGTGTTTGAACGGGTGAAAGGTCTGCCAGAGACAGCTGCCAAAGAAGGACTCACCGAACTTCAGTATATGCAGAAATATGGGGCATTTGAAGTGGAAAAACACGGTTATAAAAAGAATGAGGCGAAATTAACTAAAGAGCAATTAGAAGGATCTGAAGTCGATCCTGTTTCCAAAGTGATCAATAAAAATGGTAAACCCATTGGCGTAATGGTGAAAGGAGAACCATGTGTTGGTTTCCCGACACCGTCAAGGAAAAATGAGTTTTATTCACAAACCATGGTCGACTGGAATTGGCCTGAATATGCTATTCCAAAGTATATAAAAAGCCATATTCATAACGACAATCTCGATAAATCGAAAGGGGAGTATGTATTAGTTCCAACCTTCCGTCTACCGACATTGATTCACTCTCGTTCGGGTAATGCCAAATGGTTGGTTGAAATTTCAAACAGAAACCCGATCTGGATGCATCCGGAGGATGCTGCAAAATGGGGATTCAAAACAGGGGATCTCGTAAAAATGAATACCGATATCGGTTATTTTATCGATAAGGTATGGGTTACTCAAAGTATGAAACCCGGCGTCGTTGCCTGTTCGCATCATATTGGCCGTTGGCGCCGACCACAGGATAAAATCGGAAATCGCTGGGCGACAAATACGGTTAAAATTGAATCGGATGGAACAGGCGGCTGGAAGATGAATACCGTTTCAGGGATCAAACCGTTTGATTCAGAGGATAGCGATTCTAAACGGATCTTCTGGAAAGATGGCGGTGTCCACCAGAATATAACCCATGCGGTTCATCCCGACCCGATTAGCGGTATGCATTGCTGGCATCAACGGGTTAGGATTGAAAAACCTGCCGAGGGAGAACAATATGGTGATATTTATGTCGATACCAACAAATCGCATGAAATATATAAAGAGTGGCTGGCAATGACACGTCCGGCACCGGGTCCGAATGGCGAACGCCGACCACTATGGTTTAAACGCGCGTTCAAACCTGATGAATCGACCTACTATTTTGATAATAACAGGGATTAAAACGATTCCCGCTAAGGCGGGAATTGTTTTTTTAGTACATCGACCAACGATTGTAAATAAGGATGTTTAAATCGCGCACATATTTTCCATTTCTAAATTGGCTGCCGCTGGCAAAGCGCTCATTAAAAGATGATATTATTGCCGGCATTACGGGAACGATAATTGTTATTCCACAGGCCGTGGCTTTTGCTATGATTGCGGGTTTACCACCGATCTATGGTTTTTATACCGCAATGGTCACGCCGATTGTCGCAGCCTTATTCGGATCGTCCTATCATTTGATTTCAGGGCCAACGACGGCTATTTCAATTGTTGTGTATTCCACACTTATAAAATTCGTCAATCCCGAATCCGATCTTGAAACATTTATATCGCTAGCACTTGTGCTGACTTTTCTCGCAGGCTTTTTTCAATGGGTCATGGGATTACTTCGCATGGGCAAGCTGGTCAATTTTGTTTCCCATTCTGTTATTATTGGCTTCACCGCTGGTGCCGGTATTCTCATTGCTTTTAAACAACTAAAACACGTTTTTGGATTGAACGTTCCGCAAGGGAGCACGATATTGGAAATTGTTCAGTATATCTTTCAGAATATTGCCGATACCAACTGGATGGTGTTTGCTGTGGCCATAGGTACATTGCTTATTGCAATTCTTATCCGATTGCTTAAACCTCTTAAACGCTATTATATGTTGATAGCGATGATATTAGGCAGTGTGCTCGCCTTGATTTTAGGCGGAACATCTTCCGGGATAGAAACGGTCGGGCAACTACCTTCGCATTTACCTCCTTTCGAAATTCCTGATTTAAGTTATGAAAATGTAAAGCTTCTGAGTTCAGGAGCTATGGTTCTTGCTTTATTGGGATTAATCGAAGCCGTTGCAATAGGGCGAGCTATTGCTTTGCATACCCATCAACGGATCGATGGCAATCAGGAATTTATAGGCCAGGGTTTGTCAAATATGATAGCGAGTTTTTTCTCAAGTTATGCCGGATCAGGATCTTTTACACGTTCAGGCGTCAACCATCAGGCGGGTGCTAAAACACCCATGTCGGGGATCTTTGCCTCAGTATTTCTTATGGTCGTTCTGCTCATTTTTGCCGACTATGCCTCCTTTTTACCGAAGGCGGCCATGGGAGGAATTATCGTTTTGGTTGGCTATAACCTGATAGACTTTCATCATATTAAACAAGTTTATAAAGCAAGCGGTCGGGAATTGATCGTACTGGGGATCACCTTTTTCGGAACCTTATTTTTTGATCTGGAATTTGCATTGTTAGCCGGGATTTTGACCTCTTTTTTCTTCTATATGGAGCGTACGTCAAAACCGAATATCGCGGTCCTTGCCTTGAATAAAAACAAAAGACTGATCAATAGCATTCGTGATAAAGAAGCCAGCGAGTGTTCGAATCTTAAAATCGTAAGGATTGATGGCTCATTATATTTCGGATCGATCGAGAAAATCGCTAATTATTTTTCCAACCTCTATGAGGAAAATGAGATTCAGTATGTCTTGATTGCCGGCGATGGTATCAATTTTATAGATCTGGCTGCCGCCGAATGGTTGACGAATGAGATCAAAAAATGGCAAAAAAACCGAGGTGGAATTTTCTTCGCTGGTCTTAAACTTGTGAGTCAGGATGTTATCCAAAAAGGTGGTTTTGTTGATAAAATGGGTTCTGAGATCTTCTTCAAGGAAAAGAGAGCCGCAATTGAGCATATTCACAAACTCATTCAGACACCATGTAAAGCACAGGTATTTGATGAATGCCATGTGAACATCTGAAGCGATCAATGTAATCCTGGTTACACTCCATAGGTTTTCTTGCCGTATCTTTGTGAAAGCTAAGATTACTATGACCTACAAAGCTTTAATTCCTATATCTGAGTGGTTGCCAGCGTATAAAAAATCTTGGTTCAAAGGAGATTTAAGCGCTGGCCTCACAGTTGGTGTTATGCTGATCCCCCAGGGGATGGCCTATGCATCTATTGCCGGGCTTCCTGCTGTGTATGGTCTCTATGCATCGATTGTTCCATTGATTATTTATGCAGTTTTTGGAACATCCAGACAACTGGCGGTCGGTCCGGTAGCCATGGTTTCCCTATTAACCGCAACCGCGATCGGTACCTTTGAGGGAATTTCTGCAGACACCTATATTGCCTACGCCATTCTATTGGCTTTTATGGTAGGCGTCATTCAGTTTGCTTTGGGTCTTTTCCGATTGGGATTTCTTGTCAATTTTCTTTCTCATCCAGTTGTAAGTGGTTTTACCTCGGCAGCTGCACTAATAATAGGATTCAGCCAATTAAAGCATTTGTTGGGTATTGAAATTCCCAGAAGCCATCATGTGCATGAGATATTGATTTATGCTGTTAAAAATATCCCTCAGATTAATTGGGGTGCCTTTTTAATCGGTCTTATGGGTATCGCAATAATTATAGGCTCTAAGAGATTAAACAAATCATTACCAGGTCAGTTGTTTGCTGTAATAGCCGGTATTCTAGTGATCAGCCTGTTTGGATTAGGAAAAGGTACAAACGCGGTTCCCATCGTTAAGGACATTCCATCTTCACTACCATCCTTCAATCTTGTTGGATTTGATCTTGATGTTATGCAGTTATTGCTGCCTATGGCCTTAACAATCGCTTTGATCAGCTTTATGGAAAGTATAGCCGTAGCTAAGGCGGTGCAGGTTAAGCATCGAAATTATAAGGTTGAACCGAACCAGGAACTCATGGCATTAGGGCTTTCCAATATAGGAGGCTCATTTTTTCAATCATATCCAACAACGGGTGGATTTTCCAGGACAGCCGTGAATGACCAGGCCGGTGCACGCACGGCGCTCTCCGGTATTATCAGTGCAGTTCTTATCGTTCTGACCCTCTTATTCCTGACACCACTTTTTTATAATTTGCCGAAAACAATTTTGGCTTCGGTAATAATGGTTGCGGTTTTCGGGCTAATTGATTTCAAAGAAGCCAGGCACTTGTATAAGAGTCATCGTACTGATTTCTGGATGCTGATCGTAACCTTTGTTGCGACCCTTGGTTTAGGTATCGAAATGGGCATCGGCGTTGGCGTAGTCCTTTCACTAGCTATGGTTTTATTTAAGACCACAAGGCCTCATAGTGCGCGATTGGCAAGGGTTCCAAACACACATTTCTACAGGAATATTGAACGATTTGATGACCTCGAGATCATTGATGAAATTCTGATCTACCGTTTCGATGCTCAGTTGTTTTTTGCAAACACGAGTTTTTTCAAAGAGCGTTTATATGAGTACGAAAAGGCGAAACGAGGTGATTTGAAACTTTTAATTATCGACGGTGAAAGCATTAATAATATTGATAGCTCGGCAATCCATACGCTAGATGAAATAGTTGATGATTTCCATTCGCGAAAGGTCAAGGTGTTTTTTACAGGCATAAAAGGACCTGTCCGCGATGTTATGATGCGTTCAGGCTTTACCGAAAAGGTCAGGCCCGATCATTTCTTCATGAGTATTCAGGAGGCTATAGATTTTTATAAAAAGCAATCAAATGTGAGGATAACCAACGGACAACTTGATGAATATATTAATCAAGTGAATCCTTAAGTTGTTGAAAAAGTGTAACATGAGTTACAGTGACTACTGTAATTTTTGATTAATTTTATGACTAATTAATTACAAATCAATAAAGAAAAAAATAATGAAAGTAGAACAATTATTTACCGGATGTCTGGCTGAAATGGCTTACTATGTTGAGTCGAATGGAGAAGCTGCCATTATAGATCCGTTAAGAGAAACCGAACCCTATCTTCGTATGGCTGAGGCTGATAATGCGAAGATTAAGTATATCTTTTTGACCCATTTCCATGCTGATTTTGTTTCGGGACAATATGACCTGGCTCAAAAAACAGGAGCAAAGATCATTTTTGGTCCGCATGCAACTGCCGAATATGATATTTACAATGGTAAAGACGGCGAAGAATTTCCTTTAGGTGGAGGTAAAATCACTATGTGGCACACTCCCGGACATACCATGGAATCTTCCTCATACCTTATCACAGATGAAGACGGAAACACGCCATACATCTGTACCGGAGATTGCCTTTTTATCGGTGATGTTGGACGACCTGACCTCGCGGTTAAACAAGGAGCCCTTACCGAAGAAGATCTCGCAGGCCATTTATTTGATTCTCTTAGAAATAAAATTATGACCCTGCCTGATGATATCATCATTTATCCGAATCATGGTGCTGGTTCAGCTTGCGGAAAAAACATGAGTTCTGAAACCTTTGATACTTTGGGTAATCAAAAAAAAACCAACTATGCTCTTCGGGCCGATATGACCAAGGAAGAGTTTATTAAAGAAGTAACCACTGGATTAAAACCACCACCACAATACTTTCCGAACAATGTTCGAATGAACAAATCGATCAATATAAGTATTGATGAAGTGCTTCACAAAGGAACAACACCTCTTGATCCCATTACCTTTAAGGAATTGAGCGATCAAAAGGATGTCCTGGTAGTTGATACCCGGTCTAAAGAAAATTACACCGAGTCGGGTACTGTACCCGGAGCCTGGTACATTGGTATTGATGGTAACTTTGCGCCATGGGTGGGTGCTTTAATCAGGGATATCGATCAGAAGATCATTTTTATCTCGGATGACGAATTACGGGTTAACGAAATCGTTACACGTTTCTCACGTGTGGGCTATGACAATACCCTTGGGTATTTAAATGGAGGAATTGAAGATTGGAAAGCGCACGGCTTTGAAGTGGATAAGATCGGATCTATTTCCGGGCATACCTTTGCTGAGAAATTGGCTGAAGGAAACTTGCCAAATCCACTGGATGTTCGACGTGAATCGGAATATTTATCAGAACATGTGCAAGGCGTTGAAAACTTCCCATTGGATTTTATACATAACAATTTTGCGGAAATAAATCCGGATAAATCATATGTATTGCATTGTGCCAGTGGATATCGTTCACTTTTAGCAGCCTCTATTTTTCAGGCCAACGGTGTGAAAAATGTTACCGATGTAAGGGGTGGATTTAAGGACATTAAAGAAACCGATGCCCCACTTACAGAATATGTTTGCCCAACGACGCTTCTGTAGCGTACAAATTAATAGGATTAGAAAAGGCAGTGCTTCAGGTACTGCCTTTTTTTGTAACTAAAGTTACTGCCTACAATGCTCTGAAAGCGTAAATTTATGTAACTTCTAATCGTCAGTTCAGGTATGAGTTTTTTCAGTAAAATATTCGGACAATCTCCTCAATCAGATAAGGTCCAAATTCTGTCTCCACATGAATTTAAAGCCAGGGTGTCCGCTCCCAATATCCAATTAATCGATGTCAGGACAGCTGTAGAATATAATAAGGGTCACATCGAAAATGCTGTGAATATTGATTTCTATTCCGGCACGTTTTATAAGGAGATGGAAAAACAAATGGTTAAATCAAAGGCGATATATCTCTATTGCCGCAGTGGTGTTAGAAGTCGGCGTGCGGCCCGAAAATTGGCTAAGATGAATTTTGATGAGATCTACGATCTGAAGGGCGGCATTTTAGGTTGGAAATAAAATTATTACCATGAAAATAATGTTTAAATCTATGTTGGTTATTCTTTTGGTAACGGGATGCCAAAATTCAGAACAGATGTCAATAACCAGGACTGATGATGAATTAAAACCATCATCACAAACACATCCCGGTAAAAAGTTAATGGAAACGTACTGTTACACGTGCCATGGTCCGTCAGCAAGCCATGATGGGCGGCTTGCTCCACCAATGATAGCTGTAAAACGTCATTACATGCGTGGCGGTACAAGCGAAAAAGAATTTATTCTGGAAGTTCAGAATTGGGTCAAGAAACCAGGGGAAGATCATGCCAGAATGTTTGGAGCGGTTGATCGATATGGTGTTATGCCTGAAGTAACTTTTCCAGATGAAGCTATTACTCAGATAGCCGATTACATCTATAATAATGAACTAGATCTACCGGATTGGTTTCGGCAGGATTGCGAACCAAAAGGTAAGCAAAAAGGTCGGGGTCAGTATGGGAAGAATAAAGGATAAAAATGGCATCATTCAAGGATATTATTAATAAAAAAAATCCGGTATTAATCGATTTTTATGCTGAATGGTGTGGTCCGTGTAAATTGATGTCACCTGTATTAAAAGCGGTTAAGGAAGAATTGGGGGAATCGGTAAATGTCATTAAGATCGATGTCGATAAAAACCGCAGTATTGCCGGGCGCTTTAAAATAAGGGGGGTTCCTACATTTTTGATTTTCAAAAATGGAAAACAAACCTGGCGGCAGTCAGGGATAATTTCTAAGGAAGAGCTTATTTCAAAATTAAAACTGACGCATGTTTAGGTTTAAGCTTCACGACTTTGATGAGAAATTATGAAAAGGCTTGTGTAACTCAGGTTACGCACGAATCCGAAAAAGGATCATATCTTGTAACTGTAATTGACAATGATTGGTTGAATTTCTATCGTTTTCCAGATAGAATTCAAGAACTATATTGAATTGATTGATAGCAAAAAGGGATTCCGATCACGGTTTCCCTTTTTTAAGTTCAATCCAAAAATGGACGATTTGTAATTATGTGAAATTGAATTGATTTGTTTTGGTTGAAAAAGCCAGGTTTACCGGGCTTTTTTTTGTTAATAACTTATCACAAATCCACTAAAACAAATATATTTTCAATTAACCGAATTTATAACTTTACCATCAAAAGAAGGGCTACATTTATTATCCCTTTTTCTGATTAATAGCAAACTCATACATTGTTTAACCTCTAACATTATCGATGTTATAATGTACAATTGCTATACAACCAACCGATTACTATTTTTTGTTTTAGGGCTTTACCTCGCGTTCTCAACAATTAGCTCCGCTCAAAATCCAATGGGCTATACCGATGAGCCGGTTTTATCTGGCCTTACAGCTCCGATGGGTGCTGTTTTCAACGAATCAGGTTCCCAAATGTTTATCTGGGTTAAATCCGGAAAGATTTTTGTCGCTAACTGGATTGGTAATGATTACGTTTTACAACCTACACCTGTTCTTGATATTTCCGAAGAAGTAGGTGATTGGCGTGATTTTGGTTTTTTGAGTATTGCACTTGATCCGGATTTTGACAATAACGGCTGGATCTATATGTTTTATGTTGTCGACCGGGAACATGTCATGAATTTTGGGACACCAGCTTATGATCCTAATGATAATGATTATTATGAAGCAACTATCAGCCGGCTTACTAAGTATAAGATAGATCCTGGGTCTAACCCTCTTTTGGTTGATTATGGGACACGAACCGTTCTTCTTGGAGAGACGAAAGAAACCGGAGTTCCCTTAACGCATGAATCACATGCGGGAGGGACTGTGCTGTTTGGAACTGATGGTAGTTTATTGGTAACGACTGGTGATAATGCCTGTTATATTGATGTAGATGACGGAAATGATAGTAATCACACCTATTTTCAGCAAGCTATTAACGATGGTATGATGCGACCGGAAGAAAATGTCGGTGCTTTTCGTAGCCAGATGCTAACATCTTTGTGTGGTAAACTTCTCCGTTTAAATCCGGATAATGGTGATGGGTTACCTTCAAACCCTCATTATGAAGGTAATAATCCCCGTTCGCCCAGATCCAGAATGTATGCCATGGGCCTAAGGAATCCCTTTAGGGCGTCAATTGAACCAGGTAGTGGGAGTACTGATATAAATGATGGTAATCCCGGGATTATTCATGTTGCAGATGTTGGTTGGGGAACCTGGGAAGATCTCCATATTTTTGATAAGCCGGGATTAAATGCCGGCTGGCCACTTTTCGAAGGTCTTACACCGCACAACGGCTATCAAAATACAAATGCGACCAATGCGGATGAGAATAACGAATTGTTTGAAGACAATTGTGTTCAGCCAACATCCTTCATTGATGATCCTGTCGTGGCAAACCGACGACTTGTTCATAGCAGACCCGAGGTAGCATGGAGGCATGGTGGCACCAATGATGCCAGGGTACCATGGTTCAGTGGAACTACACCAACCGACCCGCAAATCGGGGCCTCAGGTTCACCAACAACGGGTGTCATGTTCAGAGGAAATGCGGGCGTTGCAGGAACTTTTATTAAAAATGCTTCTCTTGGAAGTTTTTATGAGGATAAGATATTTTTTACGGACTATGTTCGGGATTGGATTATGGTGGCAACACTTACCGATGGAACACTGAACTGGATTAGTGATGTTGAAGAATTTGCTCCGGTAGGGTTTGGAAGCGGTATTGTTCATATGAGTGTTAGTCCGCAAGACGGATTTCTCTATTATACAAATATATTGGGAGGATCGATCAGACGTATTACATTCGTTCCGCCATATTGGACCAATGCACCGGCAGATTTAACAGTTGAGGCCGATGGCACACCAGACCCCGGCAACGCTTTTGCCAATTGGTTGAATAGCTATGATGGTGATGGAGCCTGTGGGACACTAACCGTTTCACATGACAGTAGCGGATTGAGTGATGATTGTGGATCAACAGGAACAGAAACAGTCACGTTTACACTTGAGGATGAATGTGGAAATTCAATTTCGCAAGCAGCTACTTTTACGATAGAAGATACAACTGATCCGGTTTTTAATGAAGCACTTCCAACTGATCTGGATGTTACTTGTGATAACATACCAGATCCAATAACACTAACGGCCAACGACACGGCCAGTACAGCAACAGTAGCCTTTACAGAAAACACCACGGCAGGAAGCTGCGCAGGTGACTATACCATTACCAGAACATGGACGGCCACGGATGAGTGCGGTAATGATACGGTGCATATTCAAACACTTTCGGTCACCGATACAACCGATCCGGAATTCAATGAAGCCTTGCCGGCAGACATAACTGTTGAGTGCGATAACGTACCATCTATTCCAACATTGAGTGCAACTGATGATTGCGGTGATGCCACAGTGTCCTTTAGTCAGAGTACGACTTTTGGAAGTTGCCAGGGATTGTCGACGATTTACCGGAGTTGGACAGCTACGGACGCATGTGGGAATGAAACGGTTCATACCCAGGTTATAACTGTTGAAGATAATACAGCTCCTGAATTTAACGAAGCCTTACCTGTTGATCAGACAGTATCTTGTGATAATGTTCCAACCGCCTCTGTTTTAACAGCAAATGATAATTGCAGTTCTTCATCAGTTATGTTCGACGAGAGTACAGTTTCCGGAAGCTGTTCTGGTGAATATACGGTTACACGGACTTGGACGGCAGCGGATGAATGTGGAAATGAACAGATACATACCCAGGTATTAACGGTAGAAGATAATATAAATCCGGTTTGGACGAATGAACCGGTCGATCAAAATGTAACTTGCAATGATGATTACGAAACAGCTTTTCAAACATGGCTGAATTCGTTTGTTGGAACCGATAACTGTAGTACAGCAATTGTAACAAATGATAATGTTGGATCTATTGGCTGCGGCGAAATTAAAACGATTCAATTTATCTTAACAGATGGATGCGGAAATGAAAATATAGTCAGTGCCTCCTTCAATGTTGAAGATACATTGGGAATCTCAGGTGAAAATGATACGTCTTTACTTATTTACCCTAATCCGTCCTATGATCATATAATTATCAGCGGACTGGTATCTCAGGCAAAAATCGAGATCTATGACCTGTCTGGACAACGTGTTCTCAGGGAAACTGTGTTAAATGATCAGCACATCCCTTTAGATCTTTCGGCGGGATTGTATTTGGTTAAAGTGTTTGAGAATTCAAAAATTACCATAAAAAAGCTTGTCGTGAGGTAAGCTATTATAAGTTTGTAACATTTTTATAAATCCGACGTCAAATAGATGTCAATCAAAATATAAAAATTGAAAATGAGAACCAACAGGCAACTTATAGTCTTAACGCATTTGAGCCAGTTAATCACGCTGGTAATTGGTTTCGGAAGTTTGATATTACCTCTTATTCTTTGGTTAACCAACCGGGATAAAGTGTATCAAATGGATGAAAACGGTAAGAACATTCTAAATTTTCAAATCAGTATTTTTATTTATATGCTGCTTTGCATTCCTATGATACTGTTCTTCGGCTTAGGTCTTATCGGATTGATTATTTTAGGCATCATTGCGTTTGTTTTCCCAATTGTCAATGCGATTAAAGCAGGCAATGGTGAAAACCCAAAATATCCATTATCTCTTAGTTTTATTAGTTAGTTAGTTTATTTGTGAGATAATAAAAAAACGCTCATGTTAATTCATGGGCGTTTTTTGCACATTTATTTTGAAAGGTATTTAATTATTCAACATTACCGGCATAACCAACATGGTGACATGCTCTCCTTCGTCGAGTCCGTCATTTGGTGTAAGAATTCCGGCCCGGTTTGGCAGGCTCATTTCCAACAGTATATTTTCAGAGGACAAATTATTCAACATTTCGGTCAGGAAACGTGAATTAAAACCGATTTGCATGTCATCTCCCTGATAGTCACACGTAAGACGTTCTTCAGCCTTATTGCTGTAATCGATATCTTCAGCTGAGATATTCAATTCGGCACCAGCGATTTTCAATCGGATTTGGTGAGTTGTTTTATTTGAGAAAATAGAAACTCGTCGAACAGAGTTAAGGAATTGCGTACGATCGATGGTTAGCTTGTTCGGGTTATCTTTTGGGATAACAGCCTCGTAATTTGGGTATTTACCGTCTATAAGGCGACATACCAGTTCGACATTATCAAAAATAAATTTGGCGTTCGAATCATTGTATTCAATGACGACATCCTCATCACGTCCTGCAAGTATCCCCTTTAACAAGTTCAGCGGTTTTTTTGGCATAATAAATTCAGCCATCTGGGTAGCACTCACATCTTTGCGCGTATACTTTACTAATTTATGGGCATCAGTTGAAACAAAGGTGAGATGATCTGTTGAGAATTGAAAGAACACCCCACTCATTACGGGTCTCAGATCATCATTTCCGGCAGCGAAAATGGTTTTACTTATGGCTGTGGCAAGAACGTCGCCCATTATTGTTGTGGCACTCGGATTTTCAAGCGCGACAGCTTTTGGAAACTCTTCGCCATTAGCATATGCAACTGCATATTTACCATGATTGGAACTGATCTCAACCGTATTATTGTCCTCAACAACAAAGGTTAAAGGCTGTTCAGGAAATGTTTTTAACGTATCGAGAAGCAATCGAGCCGGTATTGCTACGTTACCTTCAGTATCACTATCGACTTTAAGCGTAGCCGACATCGTGGTTTCCAGGTCACTGGCAGAAACCGTGAGTTTTGAATTGTTCAATTCAAACAGAAAGTTATCCAAGATCGGTAAGGTATTCGAGCTGTTTATAACTCCTCCTAAAACCTGCAATTCTTTTAATAAATAGCTACTGGAAACAATAAATTTCATCGGCTTGATTTTCGTTTATTTTTAAAAATAATTACCTACAAATATATCCTAATACGACTGTAATAGAAAACAAACTTATTAACATTTAAAGGGTATACTTCTTTCTCCGGAAAATCTGAAAAAGCCAACCAAATAAGGCAAGTACAATAAGCGGTAATACAATATTCAGAAGTTTGTAAAAGGTGCCGTTTTGAGCAATTTTTTGCTGATCGAGAAATGCCAGGGATAAATCCTTACTTCGTATGTTTATAAGTCCGTTATCATCCAAAAGATAATTTACTGCATTTAAGAGAAATTCTTTATTCCCATAGAGTTGCCCGGTCCATCGATCAAACCCTAATTCCATTGGTCCGTTCCGCCCCATTTCATTTTTAATGATATCGCCATCGGCTACCACAATCATTTTACTCTCAATTCCTTTGTCCCGGGGGTTTCTTAAATTCAATGGTTTAATCCGGTTGTTATATACACTAATGAATTCTCCTTCAATTAAGACAGCAATGCTTTGTGGTCCGCTACTATATTCCTTGGGATCGGGTTCTTTGGTAGCCACCTCCAATGAAATATTCCTGGGGACGCCCTCTAACTTGGTCAAAAGGGATGACTGCAAAAGAATGGTTTTTTTCAGATCGTTTTTTAAGGTGTCGATTGGATTGGCAAAATCCAGTTTGATCAAATTGAGGTTCTTTGAAATCGGATGATTGGATTGTGAATTGATCAGTGGCGAATAAAACCAGGGCAATTGATTAAACTGAGCCTGGCTGCCTTCTCCGCTGGCAAGCGTTATCGGGGCTGAATACAGATCACTCACAAGAACCGGATTAATACGAAGGCCATATTTAAAGAAAAAATCGGTCAGATTAAGATCTCTTGGAGTGGCAATGCCTTTACCAAAATCATTCAATAAACTATCTGTGTCCATAGCTACGGCATCGACCAACCATAGACTTTTACCACCATTCATGGTGAACTGATCGAGAACAAATTTTTCCCCTTCACTAAATAATTCATTTGGTTTTGCTGAGATGATCAGGTCAAATGCGAGCAGGCTGTCGAGTGTTTTTTGAGGAACGGTTACGACACTGTCAAGAGTAAATGGTGCAATAAAATAATATTCCCTCAAGGTTTTTACAAAATCGGCTATGTAACGGTTCTGAAGTTGTCCGTTACCTTTTAGTACGGCAATTTTACGTCGTTTGGGATAAAGCAATTTACTAAACCCATCGGCGAAGGCATATTCAAGGTGCTGTACAGAATTATTAACCAGTTCATCTTGTCGGGCACCCAATTTATTTTTCACCAAGGGAATCTTAACGGTGACACCATTGTAACTCGCCAGTGCCCAGGGAAAAATTACCTCCTGGCTTGAACGACCGCTTTCCTGAACCGTCAGCTGCATGGGAGTTAAACCGCGTTGCGATAATTGCTTGATATTTTCTTCCCGGCTTTCCGGGTCTTCAAGTGGATTGATAAAACTGAATTTAACACCTTTATTAATTGATTTAAAAGCGGTTAAAAGGACTTCAGTTTCCCGCTTGAGTCGCCTGAATTCAGAAGGGAAGTTGTCGCCCTCCAGAAAAATGTCGATAATCAATGGTTCCTGGATATCGTTAATAGTCTCAAGGGTCGCTTCGTTTAAGGTGTAACGCTTATCCTGGGTAAGGTCGAAACGCTCATAGAATGAACTGCCCAGGTAGTTCAGGATGACAACGACAAGCAGGGCCCCGATAATTAATTTCAATGGACCGCCGTGTTTTCTTTGTCTTTGAATCTGTATTATTGTTAGAATGATAAAGAAAAAAATAAGACTGATAAAATAAATAAGGTCACTGGTATCGATAACACCCTGGCTTACGCTTTGGTAATGTGAACTCATACCAAACTTATCCAATCCATAACCAGGTAAAATATCGGAGATACCATCAAAACCGATATACATCCCAAAACTCAGAAATACAGCGATTATAAAGGACACGATTTGATTTGAACTGAGGGAAGAGGCGAAAATTCCGATGGCCGTATAAGATCCCACCAGGAAAATCAGACCGATATATGAACCTATTGTACTACCCGAATCGAGGTTGCCTGTTGGATCACCAAGCTGATAAACCGAATAGACATATAATAATGTCGGCAGTAAAGCGATGACCGAAAGAAAAACAACACCGAGATATTTTCCAAAAACAATTTGAAATCCCGATAGTGGTTTGGTCAGCAACATTTCAAGGGTACCTTGCCTGCTTTCTTCCGAAAATGCTCGCATACTCAAAGCCGGAATAAGAAATAAAAAGATCCATGGTGCCAGGTAAAAAAAGGAGTTAAGATCGGCAAATCCGTTATCGAGAATATTAAATTCCCCCTTAAAAACCCAAAGAAACAAGCCGCTTATAATAAGAAATAAGCCGATCACCAGATAACCTACAGGTGAGCTAAAAAAACTGTTTATTTCTTTTTTAAATAGTGCGACCATTCAGGGCAAACTTACAATTTTATCGACACTCCAGGCTTCAGGAGAATCATTGAATAAAATTTTCGTAGACCCCCAGACCTTTCGAAAGAGTTCCGAACGACGATACGCTTCTAAATGCCCTTCGGAAACCCAGTAGCTATAGGTGAAGAATTGATTGGGGTTATCCTTATCTCTGTACAATTCCAGTCCGTTGCAACCATCAAACCGCCTTATTTTTTCTTTACTATCATCGAACATTTTCAGGAAGTCAGCAACATCATGGTCATTAAAGCTCATTTTCACAAGGCGTATCAACATGGCTTAATCTTTAATAAAGTTAACGGTAACGGTGTCATATAATTTCAATCCCATCAGGGTAGAAGCACTCCCTACATTTTCCGGATTCCCTTTATAAACGGCAATTTCAAGATAATTGGAGGAGTTGAAAACAACCATGCCCTTACCTTCATCATTACGTTTATCTTCATCAAGATCGAAATTCACGATATCACTGTATTTATTGTAGATGGTTTTGAATTTGTGATTCCTGGCATATACTTCATATGACCGTCCCTTTTGAACAGATTTAAAGAATTTGCGCCTGATATTGGTGATCACATTTCCATAATTGTCGATGTAAATAACGCTGCCAATAATTTGTGTTTTATCTTCATTTACAAACGGATGAAGATCTCGGATCGGTTTGATGTTATCGATTGATTTACCGATGACCTCAAGGGTGCCGCCTCTTGCGATATGGCATGCAACCTTAACAAACACATCCAATACCGGAAAACTGGTTCCTGTCTTGTCATGAATATTGATTTCAACTATTTTTTCTGGAACGATCTCGGCACAGATCATACTCATTATACCGTTATTAGCACAAATAAAATAGTGCCCGTCTAATTTGATGGCGATATGTTTATTCTCTTTGTTAAGCTCCGAATCGATTCCGATAACATGAATGGTGCCTTTGGGAAAGCTGCTATAGGCATTGAAAATTATGTATGCCGCTTCTGGTATATTAAAGGGTGAAACCGAATGTGAGATATCAACAATTTTTACATCGGGGATTTCTGTATAAATCTCACCTTTAATCGTCCCTGCATAGTGATCCTTCTCCCCGAAATCTGTCGTTAATGTGATGATTGCCATTGGCAAAAATGTTGATATTTTTTTTAAGCCTTATGCTCTAAATTTGATTACATTTGAGTATTACAAAACTAATAAATCCATTACGATTTATTTTATAAAAATTTCTGCTTTTGAATGAACTGATCGTTGAACTCGAAGAGATCACCCCCAAAGAATTTTTTGGTGCGCAAAACACCAATATCGAGCTACTAAAAACGTACTTTCCCAAGTTAAAAATTGTTGCGCGTGGTAATAAAATAAAAGCATACGGAGACGAGGAAATGCTTGAGGAATTTGATCGTCGACTCATGATGCTCATATCGCATTTCACAAAATTCAATACCCTTGATGAAAATGCCATAGAACGTGTACTGACAAGCAACAATAAGGACGAATATGCAACCTCTAAATCAAGTGGAGATGTATTGGTTCATGGTGTTTCCGGCCGAATAATTAAGGCACAAACGACCAACCAAAGAAAGTTGGTTGAATCGATGCGAAAAAATGATATGGTTTTTGTCATAGGTCCGGCTGGTACAGGTAAAACTTATACAGGGGTCGCTCTGGCGGTCCAGGCATTAAAAAATAAAGAAGTAAAACGCATTATTCTGACGAGGCCTGCCGTGGAGGCCGGTGAAAATCTTGGATTTCTACCCGGTGATCTGAAGGAAAAATTAGATCCATACATGCAACCCTTGTATGACGCTCTGCGGGATATGATTCCACATGAAAAATTAGACAATTACATCGAAAAGGGAGTAATTCAGATTGCCCCGTTGGCTTTTATGCGCGGTCGAACCTTAGACCATGCCTTTGTCATCTTGGATGAAGGTCAGAATACAACACATTCTCAAATGAAGATGTTCTTGACCAGAATGGGTAAAAGTGCAAAATTCCTTTTAACAGGTGACCCGGGCCAGATCGATCTCCCGAGACGTACTATTTCGGGATTGAAAGAGGCACTTCTGATATTGAAAGATATAGACGGCGTTGGGATCATACAACTCGACGACAAAGATGTTATTCGTCATAAACTGGTTAAAAAAATCATCGCAGCTTATAAAAACATAGAGAATAGGAATTAATGAGTAATACCATAATCGATACCGATTTCAATTTTCCAAACCAGCAGAAAGTTTATAAAGGTAAGGTCAGAGAAGTCTATTATTTGAATGACGATCTTTTAGTCATGATTGCTACAGATCGCCTTAGCGCATTCGACGTGGTCATGCCGAAGGGAATTCCGTATAAGGGTCAGATTTTAAACCAGATCGCCACAAAGATGATGAAGGCGACCGAAGATCTTGTACCGAACTGGCTTGTTGCCACGCCAGACCCGAATGTGGCAGTTGGTCATTTATGCAAACCATTTAAAGTTGAAATGGTTATTCGTGCTTATCTGTCCGGCCATGCTGCACGGGAATATAAGGCAGGGAAGCGCATGCTATGTGGTGTTCCCATGCCCGATAATATGATCGAGAACGATCGATTTCCTCACCCAATCATTACACCGGCAACCAAAGCTCAAAAAGGGGATCATGATGAAGATATATCAAGGGAAGAGATCATTTCACGTGGTTTAGTATCGGAGGCTGATTACCTGATTCTCGAAGATTATACAAGAAAACTATTTTCACGAGGAACCGAACTGGCTCACGAGCGCGGGTTAATTCTTGTGGATACCAAATATGAATTCGGTAAAACAAGTGATGGAACCATCGTGCTGATCGACGAGATACACACTCCCGATTCGTCTCGGTATTTTTACATGGACGGCTATCGTGAGCGGCAGGAGCGTGGAGAACCTCAAAAGCAGTTATCTAAGGAATTCGTGCGTCAATGGCTCATCAGAAATGGATTTCAGGGTCTTGAAGGACAAAAAGTGCCTCACATGAGTGATGAATACATAAAAACAGTAAGCGATCGCTATATCGAACTGTACGAAAACATCACTGGAGAGACCTTTGAAAAAGGAGATCTGTCTGATATTCATGAACGCATTGAGAAAAATGTTTTAAATTTCCTTTCAAATAACTAATCAACCGAATGGAAAAACTGGACCAGTACATTGCCGACTTTGCTTCGGCTGTCTGGGGTTTACCACTGCTGATCATTCTAATCGGTGGTGGATTATACCTCTTAGTGCGTTCCAGGTTTATGCCTTTTCAATTCATCGGGCATGCAATCCAGGTTTTAAGAGGTAAGTATGATGACCCGGATGATCCCGGGCAAATAAGCCACTTTCAAGCACTTTCAACAGCCTTGTCATCAACTATCGGAATGGGCAATATCGCAGGCGTTGCCGTAGCCATTACCATCGGAGGCCCCGGAGCCGTATTTTGGATGTGGATTAGCGCCATTATCGGTATGTCAACAAAATTTTTTACGTCTACCCTTGCTATAATGTACAGAGGACGTGACAGCGAGGGTGAATTACAGGGCGGTCCTATGTATTTCATCGTTGAAGGGCTTGGCAAATCGTGGAAGCCTTTAGCCATATTTTTCAGTTTATGCGGACTCGTTGGAGCACTACCTGTATTTAATGTCAACCAACTTACCCAGGCCATAAACGATATCCTGCTGAAACCCAATGGCGTTGAGGTGGGCTTTTCATCTAATCTCATCGTTGGGCTCGTTCTCGTTGGGATAACGGCTATCGTCATTCTGGGTGGTATCAGCCGGATCAGTAGAACAGCAGCGCGGCTTGTTCCGAGTATGGTGTTGCTTTATTTCGTGTCGGTAATGGTCATTTTAAGTGTGCATGCTGCAGAGGTTCCGTCTTATTTAAAACTTATTTTTACAGATGCATTTGCGGCCGAAAATTATTCTGGAGAACCATTCTTCGGAGGAATTTTAGGCGCCTTGATTTTACTTGGAATCAGGCGTGGTGCTTTTTCAAATGAAGCCGGAATCGGCACAGCTCCATTGGCCCATGGCGCTGCAAAAACCGATGAACCAGTGCGCGAAGGACTGGTTGCCATGTTAGGCCCGGCTATCGATACCTTGATTGTATGTACCCTTACTGCCTTAACAATATTGGTTTCCGGTGTTTGGCAAACCACCGACGATAACGGTGTGAGCCTTACAGCATCTGCTTTTGATGCATCTATCCCTGAATATGGTAAGTACCTGTTGCTTGCCTGTATCGCTGTATTCAGCATTTCATCACTCTTTTCATATTCCTATTATGGCACCAAATGCTTATCGTTTCTGATAGGTGCTAAGCATAAATACCTCTATAACTATTTCTATATAGTAAGCATTATTTTAGGCGCCACGACTTCCCTGAGTATGATGATTAATCTTATCGATGGATTTTTTGCTTTAATGGCCATACCAACCATGACAGCAACCATTATTATGGCCCCGAGAGTAATAAAAGAGTTTAAAGCATATAAGCAACGTTTGAAGTCGCATAAAGTTAAAAAGTAATGACTTTTATCATTGAATGAATTGGTAAAAGGTTCGTAATTTGTGAAGCAATTGAGAGCCGTTTATCTGAATACTTACTTTGTAATTAAGAAGGTGATCTTCAGAATAAAAAGGCTTATTAATTTTGAATAAACATCTACAAAAGAATCAAAAATGAGTAATTATCACATTAAAAGTCTTGAGGAGTATTTTCAGGTTTATCGTAAGTCGGTGAATGATCCGGAATTATTTTGGTCGGAAATCGCGGAAGAGCATTTTACATGGCGAAAACATTGGAATAATGTTTTTAGCTGGGATTTCAGTATCCCTGAAGTGAAATGGTTTGAAGGAGCAGAGTTGAACATCACCGAAAACTGTCTTGATAGGCATTTGCATATTCGCGGCGAGAAAACGGCGATTATTTTTGAGCCGAACGATCCTGAAGAAGAAACAGAATATATAACCTACAACCAATTGCATAAACGCGTTTGTACTTTTGCCAACGTGCTTAAAGATGAAGGCGTTAAAAAAGGTGATCGGGTTTGTATTTATTTACCCATGATACCCGAATTAGCAATAGCAGTGCTTGCATGCGCTAGGATTGGAGCAATTCACTCGGTTGTATTTGCTGGGTTTTCGTCAACAGCATTGTCAACCCGTATTAACGACTGTGATGCTAAAATGGTGATAACTTCCGATGGCTCTTTCCGAGGCAAGAAGATCACAAATTTAAAAGGTATTGTTGACGATGCCCTTAAAGAAAGCCCGGGTGTTAAAACCGTTTTGGTGGCGAAGCGAACCAATAATAAGATCAAGATGAAGAAAAAACGGGATAAGTGGTTGCAACCCTTGTTGGACTCAGCTTATACCGATTGTTCATCTGAAGTTATGGATGCAGAGGATCCGTTATTTATTCTCTATACTTCAGGTTCAACAGGCAAACCCAAGGGGATGATGCACACCACGGCGGGTTATATGGTTTACGCAGGATATACGTTCAAGAATGTGTTTAACTATACAGAAAATGATGTGTACTGGTGTACAGCTGATATAGGCTGGATCACCGGGCATACCTACATCGTTTATGGACCGCTTTTAAACGGAGCAACAACAGTTATGTTTGAAGGTGTGCCAAGCTATCCGGATTACGGACGATTCTGGCAAATCATCGAAGAGCATAAGGTCAATCAATTCTATACAGCTCCAACGGCAATTCGAGCCCTGGCGAAAGAAGATCTGGAATATACAGCAAAGTACGATTTGTCATCCCTTAAAGTTTTGGGATCAGTTGGAGAGCCGATCAATGAAGAAGCATGGCATTGGTATAATGAAAACATAGGCAAGAAAAAGTCGCCCATTGTCGATACCTGGTGGCAGACAGAAACAGGTGGAATACTGATTTCTCCGATACCTTACGTCACTCCAACTACACCGACCTTTGCTACCTTGCCGCTTCCTGGCATTCAACCCGCCTTGATGGATAGTGAGGGTAAAGAGCTGAAGGGAAATCAGGTGGAAGGAAATCTATGTGTGAAGTTCCCATGGCCTGCAATTGCGCGAACCATTTGGGGTAATCATGACCGCTATCGTGACACTTATTTTTCAGCTTATCCGGGCATGTATTTCACCGGAGACGGCGCCATGCGTGATGAGGTGGGATACTATCGAATTACCGGAAGGGTCGATGATGTGATCATCGTGTCTGGTCATAACCTCGGTACTGCACCGATTGAAGACGCCATTAACGAACATATGGAAGTTGCGGAATCAGCCATCGTTGGTGCTACGCACGAAATTAAGGGAAATTCACTTTATGGCTTTATTACCCTTAAACCTTCAGCCAATGGCAAAGATCGTGACGAATTACGTCTTGAGATCAATCGTATGATATCAGAACGGATAGGCCCCATTGCTAAACTCGATAAGATTCAATTTACAGAAGGATTGCCCAAAACGCGTTCTGGAAAGATTATGCGACGTATTTTGCGAAAAGTCGCCAATAAGGATACAAATGATCTAGGCGATACCAGTACATTACTGAATCCGGAAGTTGTTAAAAACATTATTAACGAAGCTCTTTAGAGAGCTGATTAAATAGAAATTAAGCGCCCGTGAACGGGCGCTTTTTTTATTGTTGATAAGTTCGATTTTTAACGGAACCCGATTTCCCTATATTTGTTAGATACCAACTCAAATATTTTAATCATGAAATTTTTTAGAGCGACTTTAATAATCGGACTAACCCTTTGTTTTAACAGTTCTCCTGTACTAGGGCAATCACAATCCATAATGGGTTTCTCTGAAAAGTCTTCACTTGTTCAAATGTTGAATGAAAAAGAGTTCGACAAACGAATCAATGGCCAAAACCTGGATGAATGGATGCAATATATGTCGGCCAGGCCTCATCATGTCGGTTCTGAATATGATAAAAAAGTAGTTGATTTTGTTGCTTCTAAATTTGAAGAATGGGGCTTTGATGTCAAAGTTGAGAAGTTTGATATTTTATTTCCGACCCCAAAGATTCGATTGCTTGAGTTAACAGAACCCACAAAATATAAGGCCAAATTGACCGAACCACCTGTTGACGGGGATCAATCCTCTAATCAGATTGAAGAGGCCCTGCCGGGCTTTAATTGTTTCTCTATCGACGGTGATGTAACTTCGGAATTAGTCTTTGTCAATTATGGTATTCCGTCTGACTATGAAGAATTAGACAAGCGTGGTATTTCAGTAAAAGGAAAGATTGTTATCGCCAAATATGCCGGATCCTGGCGAGGAATTAAACCAAAATTAGCCGCCGAAAAAGGAGCCATTGGTTGTATCATTTATTCCGATCCTAAAGATGACGGCTATTATCGTGGTGATGTCTATCCGGAAGGAGCCTTTAAGAATGAATATGGTGTACAACGCGGTGCCGTGATGGATTTGCCATATATGCCCGGAGATCCTTTAACACCTGGATATGGAGCCACTGATGATGCCAAACGGCTTAAAATCGAAGAGGCGACATCACTGACAAAAATTCCGGTATTGCCGATTTCCTATCACGATGCCTTGCCGCTTTTAAAAGCCCTCAAAGGACCGGTTGTTCCTGAACGTTGGAAAGGCGCATTGCCCATTACGTATCACATTGGTCCAGGACCCGCTAAAGTGCGATTGAAATTAGAATTCAACTGGGATATGAAACCTGCTTATGATGTAATCGCTACTTTAAAGGGAAGTACATATCCCGATGAGTGGGTTATAAGAGGCAATCATCATGATGCCTGGGTTCATGGAGCGAGCGATCCCATAAGTGGCTTGGTAGCTCTTATGGAAGAAGCGCGCGTAGTAAGCGAATTGGTTAAAACAGGATTTAAACCGAAACGCACTTTGATGTATTGTGCCTGGGGAGCTGAAGAACCAGGCTTAATAGGTTCAACCGAATGGGTGGAAACCCATGCCGATGAACTGAGAAGAAAGGCGGTCGCTTATATCAATACCGACGGAACCGGAGCCGGATTTCTCGGAGCAGGCGGTTCGCATACCCTTGAGAAATTCTTTAATCAGATTACACATGTTGTTGATGATCCGCAAAAAGGCGTGTCTGTATTTGAACGACGAAATGCCATTGAAAAAGTGAATCAACGACCACCGTGGTCGCATTTTAAACTTTCTGCTCTTGGATCGGGTTCAGACTACTCACCCTTTTTCCAGCATTTGGGCGTAGCGTCATTTAATATGGGCTTCGGAGGGGAAAGCTCCGGTGGTGAATACCATACCATGTACGATTCTTATAAACATTATTCACGCTTTAAAGATCCGGGATTCAAATATGGAGAAACACTCGTTAAGATCGCCGGACGAACCAGCCTGCGTCTTGCAAATGCCGAGGTATTACCATTTGAATTTCAGCATTTTACAACGATTGTCACCAACTATCTTGAGGAGGTAATAAAGATGGCAGATAAAATGCGAAAAAATGCTGAATCAAAAAATAAAATGATTAACGATGGGATTTATGAGCTCGCGGCAAATCCCAAAGACAACTTTAAATCGCCAGCCCCTGAAATTGAGATTCCCTATTTTAATTTTGCTCCGGTGGAGAATGCCATAAGTACACTGAAAAAACGGGCTAAAGAATTTGATAAGGCATCAAAAAAAGTAATAACGCCATCTAAACACAAAGCGTTAAATGCCATACTTAAAGATATGGAGCGATCGCTTACCCGGGATCATGGCTTGCCAAGGCGTCCTTGGTATAAACATCATATCTACGCACCAGGTTTTTATACCGGTTATGGGGTTAAGACTTTACCCGGCGTACGAGAGGCCATTGAACAGCGTAATTTTACCGAAGTTGAAGAACAGATTCAAATACTGAGCGAGGTTATAAATAGCTTTAATTCTAAAATTAAAGATGCCATAGCTATAATGAAATAAAATGGCAGATCACTATCAACTTACCGATTCAGAATTTGAACAATCGTTTGAAAACCGCTCTCTCGATCCTCGATTGTTCAATCATGAAGCCCATCTCAGGTTGGCCTGGATTCATATTACGAAATATGGATTAGAACAGGCGATAGTAAATCTGAGTGAACAGATTTATAATTTCGCCTATAATTTAGGAGCTAAAGATAAATTCAACACAACGGTAACATTGGCGGCTGTGAGAGCCGTGTATCACTTTATGTTAAAGGCTGAATCGAAAAATTTCAGGGACTTCATCAATGAATTTCCACAACTTAAAAATAATTTTAAAGGATTATCGGCACAACACTATGATATTAACATTTTTGATAGTGAACTTGCGCGTTCCTCCTTTTTAGAACCCGATCGTTTACCCTTTGATTGCATAAAATGAAAGCAGCTACCATTACTGAATTAAAGAAAGAACTTAAACATCGTTCCCATGAGCAATTATTGGATTATTGCCTTAAAATGTCTCGCTTTAAACTGGAAACCAAAGAGTTATTGACCTATTTGGTGTTCGAATCGGAAAATGAACAAGCCTATGTTGAAAGTGTAAAAGCGTTCATTACTCATGAAATCGGGTCGATTGAATACAAAAAGTATTATTACATCAAGAAGAGCATTCGCAGGATATTAAGGCAGACGAAGCGTTATATACGGTATTCAAAGATTAAAGAATCTGAAGCTGAGATTCTAATTCATTTTTGTTCTGAAGTTCTTAAGATCAAGCCTTCTATTTCAAAAAACAAAATGCTGACGAATATGTATAGAAAGCAATTGGAGATGGCTCAGAAAGCTATTCTGAAATTACACGATGACCTCCAATTCGATTTTAATTCAACAATAGACGATCTACCAAGGCTTTAAATTAGTCTGAACCCGGATGTTAAGTTGCTGCTAAAAAAGTTTAGAGAATTGGACAATTAATTAATTTTATTCCAAACACTGTATTATGAAATTCAACCAGTTGATTTTATTTGTTATTTCTGCCTTGTTATTTTCTGTTGGCTTTGCCCAGGATTTATCTTTTGAAGAATATAATCCTAAGTCCACCTTAGTCGTTCCGGGAAAGATTCTGAAAAAGGCGAAATTTCCGTTTATCGATGTCCATGGTCATCAGTATCGTATGCCGAATCAGGATCTTGCACCAGTGGTTGCAGCGATGGATACACTAAATATGGCTATTATGGTCAATTTGAGTGGACGGACAGGTGAAGATCTCGTAACATCTCTTGAAAATGTGGCAACGAATTTCCCAAACCGATTCGTATTATTTTGCAATATAAACTTTGAAGGCGCCGGGGCAGAGGGTTGGATTGAAGAAAAGGTTGCTCAACTGAAAAACGATGTTAAGAATGGAGCCGTAGGCTTGAAAGTGTACAAGAGTTTGGGACTTAGAAACAAAGATGTGGATGGGAAACGTCTCGCTATCGATGACGCACGATTAGATCGCATCTGGCAGACCTGTGGTGAACTCGGTATTCCGGTATTGATTCATTCGGCCGATCCTAAACCATTTTGGGATTCTTTTGATGGTGATAACGAGCGATGGCTCGAATTAAAAACACGTCCTAACAGAAAGCGCGGAGCAGATAATCCTGCCCCTTGGGAACAGATTATAGCCGAACAGCACAATGTCTTCAGAAAGCATAAAAACACCAACTTTATTAATGCACATATGGGATGGATGGCAAACGATTTGGGTAAGCTCGGTACACTTATGGATGAACTGCCGAATATGTATGTCGGAATCGGAGCAATTATTGCCGAATTAGGCCGCCAGCCACGATTTGCCAAAGCATTTTTTACCAAATATCAGGACCGTATCCTTTTTGGGAAGGACAGTTGGCAACCTGTCGAATTTCCTACCTATTTCAGGGTTCTGGAAAGTGCTGATGAATATTTTCCATATCACAAAAAATATCATGCATTTTGGCCAATGTATGGTTTAGATTTATCTGATGAAGTTCTTAAAAAAGTCTATTATAAGAATGCCTTAAAAATAGTCCCAGGACTTGATTCGACGCCTTTTCCCGATTAGAAAGAAATACAAAGCCATGATTTCAACCGATTAAAGGGGAATATTACCATGCTTGCGATTTGGCATTGTTTGCCGCTTTCCTTCAAGCATGCTGAAAGCCTTAATCAGCTTTCGCCGTGTCTGCTCAGGAGGAATGACCTCATCGATAAATCCTCTTTCAGTGGCACTATAGGGATTGGCAAAAAGCTCGGCATATTGAGCTTCTTTTTCTTTCAAGACCGCTTCAGGATCTTCGGCCGATTTTATTTCTTTTTTGAAAATAATTTCGACAGCACCTTTGGCTCCCATGACCGCAATTTCGGCTGTTGGCCAGGCAAAATTCATATCGGCCCCAATATGTTTAGAATTCATGACATCGTATGCTCCCCCATAGGCTTTACGTGTAATTACCGTAACTCGAGGGACCGTGGCTTCACAAAAAGCATACAAAAGTTTAGCACCATTAACGATAATCCCATTCCATTCCTGGTCGGTTCCGGGGAGGAATCCGGGAACATCTTCCAATACCAGTAAAGGGATATTAAAACAATCGCAAAATCGAACAAATCGAGCCCCTTTTTTTGAACTTTTTACGTCGAGAACACCGGCCAGATGCATAGGTTGATTGGCAACAATGCCGATAGAACGTCCGGCTAACCTCGCAAACCCAACAATTATATTTTGTGCAAAATCCCTGTGGATCTCAAAAAAGGAATCGGTGTCGATGACTCCGTTGATCACCTCATGCATATCATAGGGTTGATTGGGATTTTCTGGAACAATAGTGATCAACTCATCCCGGAATTCATCGTTTAATTCATAGTCAAAATGAAGGGCGGTTTCTTTGTTATTTTGAGGCAGGTAGTTAAGCAATCGCTTTATATCATTGAGGCATGCAACATCATTTACCGAGCTGCGATGCGACACTCCCGATTTCGTAGAATGAGTTTCAGCACCTCCCAATTCCTCACTGCTTACCTCCTCGTTAGTTACTGTTTTAACGACATTCGGACCGGTGACAAACATATAGCTCGTATGATCGACCATAAAAGTAAAGTCGGTCATGGCGGGTGAGTAAACAGCGCCTCCGGCACAGGGTCCCATAATTGCAGATATCTGCGGAATTACCCCTGATGATTGAACATTTCTAAAAAATATATCGGCATAACCACCCAGCGATCGAACACCTTCCTGTATACGTGCACCGCCTGAATCATTTAATCCGATTAACGGAGCTCCAACCTTTACGGCCAGCTCCATGATTTTACAGATCTTCTCAGCATGGGTTTCTGAAAGGGATCCTCCAAACACCGTAAAATCCTGCGCGAAAACATAGGTCAATCGCCCTCCGATGGTTCCATATCCGGTTACCACGCCATCCCCGTAAAATATTTTGTCTTCCATGCCAAACTCCTTTGTACGATGAGTGACCAAGGCACCGATCTCTTCAAAGGAGCCCTCATCCAACAAATAATTGATGCGTTCTCGAGCGGTAAGTTTTTTACTGGCATGTTGCTTTGCAATTCGGGCCTCTCCGCCACCCAGATAAGCTTTTGATAATTTAGCCTGCAAATTTTTTAATTTCTCATCCATGATTTAATCAGTTAGGCGTTCTAAGTTTTTTTCTGTCCTTCAAATAGGCATAAAGGCCAATCAATGCCGCCGCTTCTTCATTTTCGTTCAATCCTTGATTTAAAGCCTTTTTGGTGAAATAAAGCGGTACAAAATGGGTGTCGAACTGTCCGGATCGAAAGGCATCATGCTGGCAAACAAACCGACCGAAGGGCAAGGTGGTTTCAACGCCTTCAACTTTATAATCTCCGATAGCAGAAATCATTTTTTCAATCGCTTCTTCGCGATTCTGACCATAGGTTATAAGTTTCGACAGCATTGGATCATAAAAAATAGGAACCTCCATGCCTTGTTCAAAACCGTTATCAACCCGTATGCCATCACCAACAGGTATTTTATACCCAGTCAAGCGACCAACACTTGGCAAAAAATCATTGTAGGGATCTTCGGCATAAACGCGTAATTCCAGGGCATGTCCATTAATCCGGAGATCCTCTTGTGTGAGATTAATAGGTTCTCCCCGGGCGATTCGTATTTGAAGTTCAACAAGATCAACTCCTGTTATCAATTCAGTAACCGGATGCTCCACCTGAAGTCTCGTATTCATTTCAAGGAAATAGAAATTATGATCGGCGTCAAGAAGAAATTCTACCGTGCCTGCACTCAGATAATCGCAAGATCGGGCTACATCTGTAGCGGCCCGACCCATTTCGGCACGAAGTTCATCTGATAAAACGGAGGAAGGAGCTTCTTCAACCACCTTCTGGTGTCGGCGTTGTATACTACATTCCCGTTCAAAGAAATGAAGAATATTACCGTGATCATCGGCCATCACCTGTATCTCGATATGCCTGGGTGAACTGATGTACTTTTCGATAAAGACCGACCCATCTCCAAAGGCAGATTCGGCCTCGCTGATGGCACGTTTCATTTGTGATTCAAGATCCTTTTCGGCTTGAACGATTCGCATGCCTTTTCCACCACCACCGGCCGAAGCTTTGATGAGCACCGGAAACCCGATTTTTTTTGCTATTTCTTTGGCATGCTCGATGTCGGTTATGGCCTTGTCGATTCCGGGTACCATCGGAATATTATATCGGCTAACGGCTTCCTTTGCAGCAAGTTTACTTCCCATTATTTTAATGGCTTTTGATCGCGGTCCGATAAAAGTGATTCCTTGTTTCTCAACCGCCTCTGCGAATTCAGCATTCTCACTTAAAAATCCATAACCGGGATGAATAGCATCAACATTATTCTTTTTAGCAACCGCAATAATCTTATCACCATTAAGGTAAGATTCGGAAGAAGGCGGCGCACCGATGCAAACCGCTTCATCAGCATATTTTACGTGCGGTGATCTTCGATCAGCTTCAGAAAAAACTGCTACGGTTGCAATTCCCATTTTTCTTGCTGTTCGCATCACACGGATGGCGATTTCACCACGATTAGCTATGAGGATCTTTTTCATTTATTCGAATTCAATTAAAAGGGTATTTTTATCTATTGCTTGTTCCTTTTTCACATGAACAGACCTTATGATACCCGCACGAGGAGACTTTATGATGTTCTCCATTTTCATAGCTTCAAGTATCAGTAAGGGATCGTTTTCAGAAACCTCTTGACCGGTTTCAACCATAAGATCAAGAATCAATCCAGGCATTGGTGCTTTGATCGATTGGATTTTGTCCATTTGTTTTTCAGATAAACCCATATCGGCAATTAATATATCGAGTTGGTCATTGATCTGAACTTTAAAAATGTTGTTTCTTATTCGCAGCACATAGGTTTTTGAATTTAAGTCTGAATCTAATAGTTCAGCAGTAATCGACCTGGATTTAAAGATGAGATGGAGATTACCTTCAGGTGTTTTGACAATATCCAAATTATCGATTTGTTCTTTGTTGATTTCAAAACTCGTCGATTGATTTACTGAGATCTTATAAAGTGACGTCATAATTTGTTCTTATTAAATCGGAATTCAAGGCTCTAAATCGTGGGTTCCTTTGAAATTCGAATTAAGTTGATGTGATTTTATGGCTTTTCTTGCTAAGATTATTCCAATGATTAGAGAAACAAATGCACCTGCCGATATACCTGGAATAAAATTTATAAACAAGAAGAAATCATACGCACCATGGAAAAGTATCGCCAGGAAAAGACCTGTTAAATTGTATCTGATCCTGTTATTTGAAAACTTGGCACGACCCATATAATATCCCATTAAAATACCAAAGGTGGCATGAGCAGGAACTGCGGTAAAAGCTCTTAAAACTGCTACGGGTAAACCGCCTTCCATAACATAAAAAATGTTTTCAACGGCTGCAAATCCCATCGATACCATGACCGCGTAAACAATCCCGTCGAATGGTTCATTAAACGCCCGCTTAGACTGGGCATAATATCTCACGATCACATATTTGCTGAATTCCTCGGTTAATCCAACGATAAAAAAGGCACGTACAAATTGTTGAATGATACTATATTTATCATTCAATGGGATAAAAAAATCAAAGAATAAATACAGCAGGGTTGTTATAAAAATACTGACGATACTACCGAGAAGAAAACAATAAATCATGAGCCTTTTGGGCTCTTTTTCGTACTTATCTTTTAGATAGATATAAAACACGACCAAGGCAACGGGAGCAATGGCCATCAGGAGTAGCGTCATATTTGAAAATTACTAATTTTTTACCGCAAAACCGACACGCTCAAGTATTAATTTGTAATAGTCGATATTGGAAGGAACAAAATGTGAATTACCCGGACTCTTATCCAGCAGGTTTAGGAATTCTTCCTGACCGACGAGTTTAATAGCATCGACTTCACCCTTTTGTAATTTAAGATCGGCTGTATTGATTTTCAATTCTGTTATAAAGGCATGATGAAACTCAAAATCTTTAATGGCCCCGTCATGATAAAAGCTCTCATGTTTAAAAACCCCCAAAAAATTCAAGTCAGTGGGAGTTAAGACAAGTCCCAGTTCTTCTTGGGTCTCGCGCACGGCCGCATCAATAATTGTCTCGCCGGCATCGACATGACCAGCGGCAGATACATCCCACAGCAATGGAAAGATCAGTTTTTCGGCAGAGCGCTGCGACAGCAGGATTTCCCCTTTCGATGAATACAACCAAAGATGGATGGTATTGTGATACCAACCATTTCTATGTGCCTCTGATTTCAAAGCTTTTCGTCCCAGGGAATTTCCTGAGGAGTCAACAAGATCGATGTATTCATCCATTTCCTCTATTTATTGGAATAGTGGTGAATTATTCAAAATATGAGAACGATTCACCGCTCTTGATTTTTAAAACGGATTCATAAATAAGACGTATCACATTTTCCACATCCTCGCGATGGACCATTTCAACAGTGGTATGCATATACCTAAGGGGCAATGAGATCAGGGCGCTTGCCACGCCGCCGTTGCTATAGGCGAAGGCGTCGGTATCGGTTCCCGTAGCTCTCGACAATGCAGCGCGCTGAAACGGAATTTTCTTCTCTTCGGCTGTATCGATGATCAGGTCCCGGAGTTTTTGCTGAACAGCGGGAGCGTAGGCAATTACAGGGCCTTCACCCAACTCGCAATGGCCTTCTTTTTTCTTATTGATCATCGGTGTGGTCGTATCGTGCGTCACATCGGTTACAATGGCGACATTAGGTTTGATGGTTTGCGTAATCATTTCCGCACCGCGCAATCCGATTTCCTCTTGAACCGAATTGGTGATATACAGTCCGAAATCGAGATTTTTTTTGTTGGCATGCAACAAGCGTGCTACCTCTGCAATCATAAAACCGCCCATGCGATTATCAAGGGCACGGCAAACAAAATTAGATTTATTAAGAATATGAAATTCGTCTGGATACGTTATTACACAACCTACATGAACGCCCAGTTTTTCGACTTCCTCCTTTTTCTTGCATCCCACATCTATAAAGATGTTATCAGGTTTTGGCGGTTCTTCCTTGGTCCGATTTCGGGTATGAATGGCGGGCCAACCGAATACACCTTTTACTATTCCTTTTTTAGTATGAATATTTACGACCTTCGATGGTGCGATTTGATGATCGCTTCCTCCGTTTCGTATGACATAAAGCAGGCCATCGTCAGAAATATAATTGACATACCATGAAATTTCGTCGGCATGTCCTTCAATAACAACCTTATACTCGGCATCTGGGTTGATCACTCCAACTGCCGATCCGTAGGTATCGGTGATGAAGGTGTCTACATAGGGTTTTAAATAGTCCATCCACAATCTCTGACCGTCCCACTCATATCCTGTGGGAGCTGCATTATTGAGGTATTTTTCTAAAAAGTCGATTGACTTTTTATTGAGAATTTTAGCTTTGGCCATTTGTTCAAATTTTCCTTAAAAATAATAATATTAACAGCATTTTACAGTTTAAAAAGGGTCATTTTCTTAATTTTATAATTAATTAGAAACCGTTTATGGAACGGTTTTGGCATCAAGTCTTTACATGAATAAACTTATGTTCATATGGTTACTGCTTCCCATCATGGTTTCGGCACAGGTTGTTGAGAAGGAAAATGATACGGTAACAGAGCATTATATCATTATCAAGGGCGATTCGATTCCAAGGACAGCGATCGATCTCGATGAGGTATTACTGTTGCATAAGCTGGAATTCACTTCGAAAGACGACAGGCGACGGTATCTCATCCTGAGGCGTAAGACGATCAAGGTCTATCCCTATGCCAAATTGGCTGCAGAGCGTTTAGAAACCCTCAACAGCCGCCTTGAAAAGATGGAGCGTAAACGCGACCGGAAAAAGTATGCCAAGCGTATTCAAAAGTACATCGAAGGGGAGTTTTCTGAAGAATTAAAGAAATTAACGCGTACAGAAGGACAGATCCTCATAAAACTCATCCATCGCCAAACCGGTCAAACCACCTTCGATTTGATCAAAGAATTGCGAAATGGCTGGCGAGCTTTTTGGTTTAACAATACAGCTAAAATGTTCAAGATATCATTAAAGCGGGAGTACGATCCTATGTATATAAAAGAAGATTACCTGATCGAGGACATACTCCAGCGCAATTTCCAGAATGGGCGACTGGAAAGTCAGAAATCGGCTCTCGATATTGATTTTTTCGAACTTACCGATAAGTGGCTCGGGCAATCAGACAAAACGGTTTCAAATGAGGGTTCAGACCGAAACTGAGGAACACCTCAACAGTATTACACACGCCATTGGGGCCGCTTTGGGCATTGCAGGGCTTGTTCTGATGCTTCTCTTTTACAAGACCTCAGCACCCTTTAGTCTTTTCAGTATAATTATTTATGGGATTTCAATTATCGTGCTTTTCCTGGCTTCAACCTTTTATCATGCCGTAAGGAAAAAGAGTATTAAGCACTACTTGAGAATTGTTGATCACATGAGTATTTATTTCCTTATCGCGGGCACCTATACACCTGTTTTATTGTTAATGCTGAGCGAAAGCAGGGGATGGCCATTGTTTTGGACCGTTTGGGGCGTGGCAGCTGTTGGGATCATAATAAAGCTATTCTTTACCGGCCGTTTCGAGTTGTTTTCAACCTTGCTTTACCTGGTGATGGGTTGGTTAATCATTTTTGATTTCAGTGAATTGATAGAACGCATGCCGTCCCAAGGCCTTATTTTTTTAATCGCAGGCGGTTTGTCCTATACATTGGGCATCGTATTTTATGTCTTCGAGCGCATTCCATACAATCATGTGATTTGGCATCTTTTTGTTCTTGGCGGTGCGATCTGTCATTTTTTTATGATCTTTCTTTTTGTGATTTAAGCGGAAATAAAATCGCGATTGGTCAGGAAAAACGATTCAAATTTGTCCATTGTATCGTATAAAAAGCGCATAACCGTGCCCCAACTGCCTTTATCATGAATAGATACTTGTTCGACGCAGCTAACGAAAATGCGGGATATCTCTTTACCATTAGAAAGAAAATAGGAGTCTTCATAGACAGCAGTTGGAAGATATTCAGTGATCAGTATTCCTTTTAATTGGGTGAGTTTATCCCAGCGGTTGATACGTGAATCCAGGTCATCTTCAAGGTCTAAACAAACCATAGCTATTTTCCTGTCGAAATGAAATTTGAGAGACAGATTTTTAATTTTAGTGTTGTACAGGATCCACTTTCTGGGGTATGATTTACCAAAACTGGTCCAGAATTCCTCTCGAAGTTGTTTTGATTCTTCTTTGCTGAACATTTAAACAAAATATGCAATGGCTACGGCCGACACGATAACTACTATTTTTTGAAGGTTAAATCGATGCCCTTCACTGCTTTCGAATAAGATGATGGTTGAAATATGAAAGAAAATTCCAATCACTATGGCATCGATGATGCCTATTAACTGATCGCTCAAATAAAGGCTGTTTGAAATCCAGGTACCTATAGGTGTCATTGCGCTGAATATGATAATTGCAAATGCAATAGTTAGGTTATTGAATTTTGACTGTATCAGGAAAGAAATGATCAACACAGCAATGGGAATTTTATGAATGAGAACTCCGTAAACCATATCATTCTCCTGATGGATGGGAAATCCTTCAAGAAAGGCGTGCAAACAAAGGCTTAGAAATAGAAGCCATGGAAATGTTTTTTCGTGTTTGTGTAAGTGAATATGGCCATGTTCGGCACCTTTAGAAAAGAATTCGAGAAAAATTTGCAATAGTATCCCCGACATAATGAGAAGGCCAGTAAGTTTGGCATCAAGTTTTTCGTAAACACGAGGCAATAATTCGAAAACAGTAAGTGATAATAAGAAGGCGCCACTAAAGGCTAAAAGCAGTTTTATATGCCGCATGGGTTTATCACGTGAAAGTTTCACCAAGACAAAACCAATAAGCACAGCATAAACGGGAAATAAATAATTGTTCATAGACGCTTAAAGATCATAATGAGTCGCTCAGAGGTCGATTCAACAAAAGGATTTAAATGATAATCACCACAAATCTCGACTAACTTCAGATTAGCTTCATTGAACATTGCTTGAAAATCGTGGAGCGTTAAGGCTTTCACACGTTCCGTAAAGAAAAAGTCCTGATCACCATCAGCAAATTTAATCTCTTTAATAATATGGCCATCTTCTATCCGACGATTCAATTTAAAGGTAATGCCATCAACCGATTTCACATTTTCTGCAATAAGGTTTTTAGCCACAAAAGGAACATTCATAAAATCGATTACAGCGAGTCCCTCAGGTTTAAGATCCGACTGTATAGCCTTTATGGTTTTAAGATTATCAGCATCATGTTCAAAGTAACCGAAGCTCGTAAATAAATTAAAAACAGCATCAAATTGCTTTTTATAAGGCATGCACATGTCGTGCATGTCAAAATGAAGGCGATCATTCTCAAATTGTCGTGCATATTGAATACTCTCCTCCGATAGATCAAGTCCGGTTACTTCATAACCAATCTTATTTAAATAAATTGAATGTCGTCCTCTACCGCAGGCTAGATCAAGGATATGGGCGTCCTTATTGAGCTTCAGATGCCTCGTAAGCCGGTCCATAAATTCATGGGCTTCAACATGATCCCGATCCCTGTAAAGGATGTGATAATAGGGTGTGTTAAACCATGAAGCGTACCACTGGGTTGTTTCAGAACTCATAAAACATTAAGGTATGGAACAAAAATACTCTATTTTTGCGTTCCATTAGAATCGTAATATGGTGAATAATTTTAAAATGCTGGCTAAAACCTTGTATGGTTTTGAAGAGCTTCTTGTTTCTGAATTGAAAGCAATGGGTGCCATGGATGTCAAGGCCGGTGTTCGTAGTGTCTCCTTTTTTGGTGACAAAGGGTTTATGTATAAAGCTAATCTGGCACTTCGAACCGCCATAAAAATACTTAAGCCCATTGATTCGTTCAGGGTATATGGCGAAGAAGACCTGTACAAGAAAATTAAGGCAATGCCCTGGGAGGATTATCTCGATGTATCCGGTTCGCTTGCTGTAGATGCCACAGTGCATTCAACAACATTTACCCATTCAAAATATGTTGCTCTTAAAGTCAAGGATGCCATTGTTGATCGATTTCGGGAGCAAACTGGAACGCGGCCTAACGTTGATCTTCGATTTCCGGATTTAAAGATCAATATTCACATCGATAAGCAGCAATGTACTGTTTCTTTTGACAGCTCAGGAGAATCGCTCCACCGACGCGGTTATAAAATTGCAACAAATATTGCACCGATTAATGAGGTGCTGGCGGCGGGTCTTATTATGATGTCGGGCTGGGAAGGGCAGTCTGATTTTCTTGATCCCATGTGTGGGAGTGGTACATTTCTTATCGAGGCAGCCATGATTGCCTGCAATATTCCTCCCAATCTCATGCGAAAGGAATTTGCTTTCGAGCGCTGGAAAGATTGGGATTCAGATCTTTTTGAAACAATAGAAGCTTCTTTGTTAAAGAAAACCCGCGATTTTAATCATAAGATATTAGGTTTTGATAAAGCACCGTCGGCAGTAAGAAAGGCGAAGGAAAACGTGCGAAATGCAAATCTCGACGATTTTATAGAAATTGAACAAACCGACTTTTTTAAAACGAAAAAGGAAGGGGAACAACTCTTGCATATGGTGTTTAATCCTCCTTATGGCGAACGACTTGACATTCAAATGGAATCGTTTTACGGTGATATCGGATCAACGCTGAAGCACGGTTATCCGGGAACGATTGCATGGTTCATAACCTCAAATTTAGAAGCGTTAAAACACATTGGGTTACGTCCCTCCAGGAAGATAAAGGTGTTTAATGCCAAGCTTGAGTCCCGATTTGTTCGTTATGAAATGTATGCCGGAAGCAAGAAGAAAAAGAAACAGCAGGATTAACTTTTGGGATATTCTTTAAATAAGGTAGTTACGAGTTCATTAATATATTTGCTTAGCCTGTCTTTTGATCGGTTCATATCGCAGCTCACGGAAGCCTGCCAAACGATTTGCCTTTTATTAAAATCGGAAACATAAATGACTAATGTCTCTTCGGTATAAATAATTGTATCGATTGTACATTCTTCCCAATATGAATATTCGTCCTGACGTTCGCAATTCGTGAAGGAAGCCTCCTTTTCCTCGACAATAAGTTGGAAACCCGCTTGAAGTTCAGGGTTTAAAACATTTGTTTTATGACCTAATTTAATCATTTGCGCTTCAACTTCCTCACCGATTATTTCACGAACCTCATTGTTATCATACCTGGGGTACTCGATATTTTCAACAAATAAGTCATCTATACATAATACAAAAGTGGTGTAGGAATCGAAATCTGCTGTTTCATCAAACTCAGAAACGATTTCGGATGTTGAGGCGCAGCCAAATAGCAACACCATCGATAAATAGAAGGAAAACTTAAATAATTTCATGACCGATTTTTTGAAAGATGCGTTAAATACATAAAGTTCAGTATTGTGACGTCTAATAACTATGATATATATCAGTTGAAACCGATATTAACATTAGTAATGTGAAATGAGTGTATTGCAATGATGTTCAACATGGTAGGCCGACCACATGAGCATTTCTCTTACTGGCATTTTACCCATTAGCGGATGTGGTAATACTAACTGATCAAGATTTTTGTCAGGCCATTTTAGGGTTTTGTATTGCAGTTTTTTATTCTCTACTCTTAATCGGTCTATAAGATAAGACTTATCCCTAATGCCTGGAGTTTTCATTTGACGCGATGGTCGGAAGGTCGCGCCATTTGTTGCTTTCAAACGCTCATGATATCTTTTCACAACCGTATCATAATCCCTAAGCTCACGATTTGATGTTCCGAAGCGTGCCCTGATGATAAATTTTGGTAAACTCATGGCAGCATTAAGGGGTTTAATACTCTGTAGTAAATGAAGAACCTGCTGCCCGGTAGTCCATTTACCTGCTGGTCCGATTTCCCATCGATCATCACTTTGATTATCAAGAAAGAGAAAAAGTGCGCTATACTTGGTTTCAAGAAGATCGGCGATCTCTTGTTTGTTCATCAGTTACCCTTTTTGTAGAAAGGAATAAGATAGGAAATATTGTATCCAAATCCAATACCAAAGCGCCCACTGTCATAGGTTCTGTTGAATCCGGGGATGTAGATATTTTCAAAATTATCAGGCTTTTTCTCGGTTATCCGGCCCTTCAATTGAACATTAAGTCCCAGGTAAAGATTCTTCAGGGTTTCGGCTTTTATCCCGATTATAAGCTCTCCCCAAATCGCATTTAATCCTTTGATTTCGCGCGTTTCTGTAATTGTGGTTTGCCCAAACGTTTGATTGGTATTATAGACCGAATAGGAATTAATCGTCTGACTAAATGTAGACGCGCCCACCCGAAATCCGGAATAGATCATATTTTCCATTCCAAACCAATTCCTGTACATGTTATAGTCTACACCACCTTTAAGGTAATTCCCCTTAGCTGTTGAATTCAAAAAATCAGTAGTCGACGTTCGTTCTTCGGTACCGAGTTCCCCCGCAACATACCAATTATTGGTTAATCGGTAATCACCCATAATTTCAAATCCACGAAAGTCGGAATCGATGGCCGATCTTATGAGTTTACCTATATCTCCACCCAGCCTTAAACCGTATCGCTTTGATTTATCGGTGGTGTCAATTTTTGTGTCTTCCGTTTGAGCGTATGATACCGATGTGAATATCAGAACGAACAGAAGGCTAATGAAAGACTTGAACATGGGCTGCGTTTTGATTTTCAACATTATTATTAACAACATCAGAATTGATGATCCAGTTATCAGTATCTAAGGACACACCGAATAACATATCAAGAAAAACAGTTTTATACCCGCAAGCCCTGGAAACATAGACATCATCAGTGGTATAGTTTACTGTGATGGTTTCCGGGTTGCCTAATAACATGCCATTATTGTCAATGGCAAAATCCTTGTGAAGCACAAATCGTGTGCTTGTTCTGTCGGTGCGCAGGGGAATCGCAATTGAATCGGTATTATTCTGGGCCAGACCATCTATAGGAACGATACTTCCGTCATCTTCAAGTGCGTAAGCAAAAAGTCCGGTTACCGATTTCAAATCTTCAGGACTAGCAACATCATAAAAGCGGATAATGAGTTGTGGGGTGGTAGGAGTAGCTTCAGCACAAATATCATCTTTTTCACAGCCATTGAATAAAAACACCAACAACATTCCAAAAGATAAAAATAAAAGCGATCTCGATCTCAAATTATTTTCGTTTTTCCAAAAGTACAACATTTTCAACATGATGGGTTTGTGGAAACATATCCACAGGTTGGACTTTAATTATCTCGTAATTATCGGCCATAATCTCCAGGTCACGGGCCTGCGTGGCACTGTTGCAGCTTACATAGACAAGGCGTTCAGGTGCGATTTTCATCAACTGAGAAACAACATTTTTATGCATGCCATCTCGTGGTGGATCGGTTATGACTACATCAGGAACGCCATGTTTTTCAACAAATGTATCATTCAACATGGATTTCATATCGCCAACACAAAAAGAAACGTTACTTATCCCATTTAATTGCGCATTTTCTTTTGCGGCTTCAATAGCTTCCGGAACCGATTCGATTCCAACTACCTTACTGGCCAGTCTGGCCACAAACTGTGCGATGGTGCCGGTACCGGTATACAGATCATAAACCAGTTCATCGCCCGTCAAACCTGCAAAATCCCTGGTTATTTCATACAATTTACGGGCTTGCTTTGAATTGGTTTGAAAGAAGGACTTAGCGTTGATTTTAAAAGTCAGATCGTCCATAGATTCCTCGATATAATCACGACCTGAGAAGCAGATCACCTCCTGGTCGTAAATGGTATCATTGGCCTTCTGATTGATCACATAAAGCAGGCTTGTGATCTCCGGGAATTTGTCTTTGATAAAATTTAATAAAGCATCACGCTTGCCGCTGTCATCTTCAAAAAACTGAATTAAAACCATGATTTCACCGCTACTCGAGGTTCTGATCATGAGGGTTCGCAGCAACCCACTCTGGCGCCTTAAATTAAAGAAGCTCATCGCGTGTTCCACCGCGTACTGTTTCACAGCATCTCTTATTTTATTTGAAGGCTCGGCCTGCAGCCAGCATTCATCAAGGTCGAGAATTTTGTCCCATTTGCCCGGAATATGAAAGCCCAGTCCGTTTTTATTTTGAATAACCTCATCCGATTGAAGTTCTTTCTGGGTTAACCAGCGGTTATCGCTAAATGAGAATTCCATTTTATTGCGATAAAAATAGATTTCCTCTGAGCCGATAATCGGTGAAACCTCTGGCAAGTCAAGATGCCCGATTCGCCTGAGATTGTTTTCAACCTCCTTTTGCTTGTAGAAGAGTTGAGCCTGGTAATCCATGTTCTGCCACTTGCAACCGCCACAAAGTCCGAAATGCTTACAACGAGGCTCCACTCGTTTGTCGGATGACTTTTGAAGAGTCGTTACACGACCTTCGTAATATCCTTTTCGTTTTTTAAAGGTCTCGACGTCTACCACATCACCAGGCACAGCATAACTGAGAAAAATTACCCGACCATCAGGGGCTTTGGCAATTGCCTTTCCTTTTGCGCCGGCATCGATAACTTCGAGATTTTGGAAGAATTGTTTTCGGTTCTTTCGTGCCATGCGCAAAAATAATAATCGCAACAAGGAAACCGCATATAAATTCAATTATCTTTAAAAGTCGTCAAAAAAATGAACCTTTTATTAATTATGGCGTCATAAGTATACAATGCGTAAAAAATCAGATATCCTTGACGGTTTATTGGTTATAGATTTCCGGAACGGAAATAAAAAGGCAATGGCTCTCCTGGTTAAACGATGGCATTCAAAATTTTGCAGGCAGGCATTTTGGTATACACAGAATATGGATGATGCCAAAGATATCGTCCAGGATTGCTGGCAATTGATCTTCAGGAAAATAAACCAACTAGATGATCCAAATGCCTTTAAAAGCTGGGCCATGCGAATCGTAGTTCGTAAGGCGATTGATTGGACGAGGAAGCAAAAAAGACGACCGATATCAATTTCTAATTTTAAACAGAAGGAACAGGAACAGATTGAAGAGGGTGGTTCTCGAGAAGATCTGTTGCGGCGTTTGAATGAAGCGATCAAAAATCTGCCTGAGAACCAGGGTGCGGTTCTGCATCTATTCTATATCCAGGAGTATAACCTAAAGGAAATAGCTGAGATTTTAGATATTTCAAAGGGTACTGTAAAATCGAGATTGTATTACGCCCGGGAACATTTAAAACAACTTTTAAAATAAATATATTATGAAAACAAATAAAGAGAATATCGACGAGTTAATCAGGGAAGCCCTTTCCGAGGAAGAAGCAAAGTTCTATGATGAACTGGATGAACAGAACCTTTTTGAAATGGTTGGCGGATTGTTTACCGGTAAATTAAAATGGATCATGGTATTGATGAATGTGGTCATGTTTTTAGTTTTTATTTTATTCATTTATTGTGTAATTCAGTTCTTGAAGGCCGAAGACACGGTTATGTTGATTAAATGGACTGCTGGGGGCATACTTTGTCTGAATGCGGTAACGCTCTTGAAACTGTTTGATTGGATGCAAATCAACAAAAATGTGCTTTTGCGAGAAATCAAGCGATTGGAATTACAGTTATCATCTCTGGCATATAAAATGGATAAATAAACTTTTAGGAAGCAACTATTATTTAGTAATTTGCAGAACAAAATAGGATGATTTCTCTCCTGAAGAAGGAATGGTTGTTTTAGCAAATTAAATTCTTATTTAAAATGGCTGTTTTAGATCAAATTTCCTCCCAGGAGGCAATGGCACTTGAAAACAAATATGGTGCCCAGAATTATCATCCTCTTCCCGTTGTATTGAGCAGGGGCAAAGGTGTGTTTGTTTGGGATGTTGAAGGAAAGAAGTATTATGATTTCCTATCGGCTTATTCCTCCCTTAATCAAGGACATGGACATCCTAAAATCGTTAATGCACTGATTGAACAGGCTCAGCAGTTGAGCCTGACATCACGCGCATTTTACAACGATATGCTTGGACGCTATGAAAAGTTTACCACCTCATATTTCGGTTTCGATAAACTGTTACCGATAAATACGGGCGCTGAAGCTGTAGAAACAGCTATAAAGCTCTGTAGAAAATGGGCTTATGAGGTTAAGGGAATCGATCAGAATAAAGCAGAGATCATTGTCTGCAAAAACAATTTTCACGGACGAACAACGACGATAATTTCATTTTCGAGCGATCCGGTGGCCAGAAAGAATTTCGGACCATATACGCAGGGCTTTATCAAAATTGATTACGATGATTTAGAGGCTCTCGAAGCCGCTCTTAAAAGCTCACCGAACGTAGCGGGTTTTCTTGTAGAGCCAATTCAGGGTGAGGCCGGTGTTTATGTGCCGAGTGATGATTACCTGGTAAAGGCCAAAGCCTTGTGCGAAAAATATAATGTCTTGTTTATTGCCGATGAGGTCCAGACGGGTATTGCAAGGACAGGACGACTTTTGGCGACTTGCGGGAATTGCAGTTGCCCTAACAAAGACTGTTCGGGCACTCCGGATGTTAAACCTGACATCCTTGTTTTAGGAAAGGCGTTAAGCGGGGGCTTATATCCTGTATCGGCGGTCCTGGCGAACAATGAGATCATGAATGTGATACGACCCGGTAATCACGGAAGTACATTTGGTGGTAATCCCGTCGCTGCGGCTGTTGCAACGGCAGCGCTTGAAGTTGTGCGCGATGAACGATTAGCTGAAAATGCCGAACGTCTTGGCGAGATCTTCAGGAAGGCGATGAACGACTATTTAAAAACCAGTTCTATCGTTAAGTTGGTTCGCGGCAAAGGATTGCTCAATGCCATTGTAATCAATGATGATGAGGACAGCGAAATGGCGTGGGATATTTGTTTGAGATTGCGGGATAACGGACTGCTCGCTAAGCCGACTCATGGTAACATTATTCGTTTTGCCCCACCTTTGGTCATGACTGAAGAACAATTAAAAGATTGTCTGGGCATAATAACAAAAACCCTTCGGGAGTTTGAAGAATAAACAATGAAGCGACCAACCTGGTCGCTTTTTTTATGGAGCCAGCAGAGAAAATGGATAAACGGTAATATTTCTGAGAATCCAGAAGAGTATGACTACTATTAGAACCGATTGTGTGATAACTGGATAATGCAGAATATTTTTTGACTGGAATTTAAAAACCAACTGCATTCCTTGTCGAATAAATATGTAGCTCAAAACAGCAATTAGCAGAACGATCAGCAAATTGTACTGAAGTCCGGAGATGATTTCTCCGTTGAGCAGATGATGAATGGCGCGTTGGCTGCCACATCCGGGGCAATAAAAACCGGTAAACATCAAAAACGGGCATTTCGGAAATAATGCCGATTTAGATGGGTCAATGGTAAGGTAAAGTAAAAGTGCGGCCAATACGCTTATACTGGCCAGCGCAATTAACAATTTATTTCTTAAAAGATTAAGCACCGCTCAATGCGCCTAAAAAGGCAAATCCGAAAATGACCAAATAAATAACCCATCCGAATAAGGCGATGGCAACAGCGACGATGCCCCAGGTTTTCGCATTCTTTGAGGCACTTACAGCAGCATCATAATTACCGCGATCGAATTCGGTGTTCACTTTAGTTGAATAAACGATACTGACTATTCCTGCAGGCAAACAGCAAAGAATGGTGCTGATTATGGCAAGGGCCAGGTAATTGTTTGGTCGCATGGGACGATTGGGATCATTTGATTGAATTTGGTTGGTTGGTTGATTTTCCATGAGTTTGATATTTATGAGTTTAAAATTAAGAAAAGCCTGCAAATAAAAAAAAACGGCCATTGGCCGCTTTAATTTTGATTGGGTTTTACTCTAAGCTGTTCGTTGTAAATCTTGTATTTTTTCCTGCAATAATTCTGGATTCTGCAGGGCTTCCCAGCCGATTAATGAAATAACCCATATGATGTAAATCGTAAAAAGAACACTCAATACAATCCCGATAATTCCCATGATCTTTCCAGCTTTTACGTTCTCGTATCCCGAATAGATCTCAGGTGATTCCTTGTATAGATTGGTAGCTTTCTGTCCGACCACAACAGCTACAATTCCGCAAATAAGTCCGGGCAATCCATAACAGCAGCATCCGACTATTGATATTATACCCATGACCAATACAAGGGTTGAATTAGGTAGCGTTTGTTTTTCCATTTCGGTTAAATGAATTTAAAAATATAGTTAATAACGATGATTGAAATATTGATAAGGAACAAAGCTAATAAAATTTTCGCCCCATATTTAAATTGAAATTTTAAATGCAACAACAGGAATCCAAACAATATTAAGAGAGTATATATGGCAGGATACATGTAAAAGGCTGCCTCAAACTCACCCTGAAAAAGCAGGATCAACGACCGTTGGGAACCACACCCCATACATTCGATATGCAAGTATTTTTTCCAGAGGCATGGAATCATGAAGTTTTCCAGTGATTGCATGGTGCAAATTAATGAATTCAGCCTTTATGAAATAAAAAACGAGTTGTAAAACAACTCGTTATTAAAACATGAACAGATTAAATTAATTTTTTACGATTACCTTTTTACTAACCGGTCCTATTTCATCTATCTGTAATGTAGCAAGGTATACGCCATCACTTATATTGGATGTCGATACATAATAGTTGCTTGGATTATTGACTTTCGTATGGTTCAAAATTAATTTACCTGCCATGTCATAAAGTTGCAGACTAATAATATTGAGATTAGCCGGGTTTAGAATAGTAAATTGATGTTTGACGTTATCCTGAAAAATCGTTAAGGCATCTATTAAATTTTCATAGTCGCTCAAAGTTTCCTGGTTAGAGAAAGTGATCTCGAAACGATCGCTGTAATCGCCCTCAGAAAGTGTCACATTGAATGTGCCCTCCTTAATGTCTGTATAAGTTTGATACAGATCATCATAAAGATAAACATCGATATCTGAATCAAAATGATTGATGGAATTTACGGTTATTTCAAAGGTTGATGCATTGGTGCTGGATTTAATCATCAGCGGTATCCTGGTGAATTCATCAACTTCGATTGATTTTATCACAACAGGCAATTCATCTGCCATTAAAAAGACATCATCTTCTAGTGAACTGTACATAAAGCCATCGGTATACTTATTATATGATAAATCAGTGTTTGGCCGGCTTGCAATGACATTTTCCCTATAATAAGTTCCGTTGATATGCGCATGAATACGCACATCAGGAATGTGCAATGGATTATTGATAAGTTCGTTATAATCAATACCGTTATGCGACATGGCTAATACATGATCAGGTGTATCGGTCGTTCTGAAGACCGATCCATTACCAGATTCTGAAGAATCTTCTGGAAGATATAAGCGCATCGAATTATTAAATACGACATTTCCTCCTGCACCGGAGCTGTTGAGCACAAACCCTTGTCCGATTGCGGCATATCGTCGTTCGTTATTAGCTGAGAAATCGGTTGGTGTTCCACCGGCTCCTCCACCCGGGCCACCAAATCCATCATAAAAGGTAAAAACAGCTGGCGAATATGTCCCATTATCTGCAGGTACGCCAGGCGCACCAGGCGTATAAGTAGCATAACCCCCTTGATATGCCGTTAAAACATGAGTGCCAACGGCCTCCTGATCCCAGAAATACGCGTTACCATCGGTAATGGCAATATTGGTGTTCATGAATAATTTCATATCAAAGGCTGAAGGATATGGATTGCCCATCAATGTTGATACTGCATTTATTGGTTCTGAAAGGGGTTCATCATCTGTACCATCATAATTCAAACCGACAGTGAAAGTCCCATTATTGGGTCTTCCACGGAAATCCAGAGTGTTTTGTATTGGTGGTGCCGGAGGTGGCGGACTGGGATAGCCTTTCATCGTATAGCCTTGCCCGGGCAGAACGGCATTGGTTTCACCGATATGCACCCATCCATTATAACCTTCTGCTTCAATCAATTTAAAAATCCAGTAACTCGATAGTTCAACCACAGTTGCGTCAACTCCTGCAGTGAAAGGATAGTTATTAGACAAAACATTCGTCAAATCTGCTTCGTCATCAGGATCTAAAATATTATCATCAGCAACAAACCCAACATTCCCTTGGGTGCCATCGGTACCCACGCCAACAGGCGAACACCAGTAGTTGTATTCATAAACACCGGTGGTTGATTCCTGGTAAACGGATAATGAGCCAAGGTCAGAATTTTTAATATCATTATTCTGAAGCAATTGGGCATCGCCTCGCAGATAAAAATGCGAATCTGCGGCTTCGAGTTGAATGTCGTTGTTAACAAAGACAAAATCATCAAGGGCATAAACGAAACTGGATGGACCAACATAAAGGTCTTGGGCATTTGACAAAAACCCAGTGAAAAATAAAAGAAATGCGATTTTCTTCATCATGAGGTCTTCATTAGAAGTTATTGATTCTTTCTTTTCTTATCAGCAGACCTTGTTACCTCTCCATCTTTGGAAGCATCGAGCCTCGATGGTCTGGTTTTCATATTGGTAGCAGATTTCAAACCTGATCTTTGATTGGACTGTAAGGATGAAGGAGCCGGTTTAAAGCGCCAACCGAAATGAGAGATCCTGACTTCTCCATTTTTATTGATAATTTCTGAATCGGCTCTTGTCGCTGTAATAGACCAGGAAAATGGCACATTAGAAGTTCCGTTTTGAAGTTCTTTTACAATAAATCCGGCGGCCGATTTATCAGTGACATAAACACCCTTACAATCGCCTTCCAATTGTACAAAAACTTTGATTGGATGCTCTGCATCCACACGTATATTCTTACTTAAATTGGGATCAAGTTTTATTTTGGCATAACCGTTAATCAATTTCCCGACGCCATAATCCTGAAATAAAACCTCTGGTGATTCAGGCGCTGCCATGGTTAACAACTCTTCATTAACTCCGCTGACAATTGTAGTAACCACTCCGTTACCAAGTATTTTATAAGCGGTATGTGTTGGTGGTGCACCAGTTCTGTCCCATCCGCCTACATAGGAGTAGGTTCCATCATTTTCAAAATATCCGCCGAAGTTTAAATTCCCGTTACCCGTTTCAGTTGCCGTGCCGTAAACGCCGGTATTTAATCCAGTTCCGGCAACTCCGCTACCGGTTACCAAAGTTGAAAACGTACCAAGATTATTACCCATCCCGACAATACCGGTTCCTCCGGCATTATTGGCAAATCCCATGGTTCCCAGATCATCGCCTGTTCCTGTAATCCCTGCACCCGTACCACCTATAACGGTGGGTAACTCGCCATTACCAGATGCTATAAATCCGTGACCGTTGGCTGAGGTATTTCTGATATCACCACCGTAACCAACGTCATCTGTTGCTTCACCGTAAATTCCAGAACCTGAGGTACTCAAACCCCATACGCCATCACCTGTGGTTGCAAGACCGACTGTACCCACACCACCCGCTGTCTGACCTTGAACACCAGTTGAGTTTGCACCGGCATCATCACCAACGACACCAGCCTGCGGGCCTTCACCAAAAGCTCCAATCCATAAAGATTGTCCAAGAACAGCGCTAGCGGTAATTGAATTACCATATGCTCCAGAACCTGAATTAGAATATCCAGCAGTTCCATCACCAGAATCAGCAAATCCTAGAACTGCATCACCTGTTGTAAGGGCTTCACCCTGTACTCCAGAAAGCGAGTTGGTTTGTCCATAAATTCCACGTCCCGTAGTCGCATAGCCATTAACCATATCTTCTCCTGCCCCTCCACTTGTTGTGAAGCGATCTGTTGCGAAATTAGGTGCGGCTATATTGACCAATACCTGACCATCGTCTTCTATGATCATGCGATCATTGCCATTCGTTTGCATAACAAAACTGTCAGCTCCAAGCGGTCCGATAAATTCGCCTCCGGTTAAGGCATTTCCAGTCAATGACCAATCATTTCCTGCACCACCACCACCAATTGGTACCCACGCACCGCCATCCCAATAGTAAAAACCGGGAGTATTATTGTTTTGATAAATCAATAATCCAGTTGCCGGAGCCCCAATGGCATCACGTTGAGCCTGGGTCATCCGGGGTATGAGAATACCTGAATTTATCGAAGTAATATCTAAAGCGGAACTGGCATCTGGGGTGGTTGTGTTTATACCCACCTGGGCCATAGCAAAATTAATAGAAAATAGTAGGATAATTAGTAGGAAGAGGGGCTGTACTGAACGTGTAATCCTTTTCATAATACAGCATTTTATTCTGCTAAATATAGGAAAATAAATGAATTAGAAAGACTTTGTTCAACGAGATCACCCTTTTATTCGATTAACAGTTGTTAATTTCCCTATATTTAACCATTAAATGAAAACCCGGTCTTATTACTATATAGCCTTGTTCATTGGTGCTTTTATCATAATTTATGCACAGAATGATGTCAAATCAAATTGGTTACTCCTTATCCTGGGTTTTGCCCTTCTCATGACAGGGCTTTTCGGCGTTTATAGGGGAATTCCAAAAGATAAACCTGAATATGATCCGTTTAGCGTAAAGGAGGAAGAGGAATGAGTTTTAAAATAGGGGATAAGGTGGCTGTTTTAGATGATGTGCTCGAAGGTGTAGTACTCAAAATTGAAGAGAATCGTATTACCATTGAATCGTCCGATGGATTTCCTATGGTTTTCGACGCCTCACAATTGATCAGAATTCCCGATTCGAAATTATTGGATCATAATGTTCTTTCGGGTTATGACAAAGATCAATCCGATGTCAAACCAGGAAAATCAATTCCAAAGAAAAAACCCAAAATTAAAGAAGGACCGATTTTTGAAGTCGACCTGCATATTCATCAATTGCTTCCCAACACAAAAGGTATGACGAAGCATGATATCAGGACCTACCAGATTGATACCGCCAGAAAACAGCTTGAATTTGCCATAAGGAAGAGGATTCCAAGAATGGTTTTCATACACGGGGTGGGTGAAGGGGTGTTAAAGGTTGAATTGGATTATTTGCTGGGTCGCTATGACAACATAACTTTTTCTGAAGCCAGTTATCAGAAATATGGTTTAGGAGCTACTGAGGTTCGGATTCACCAAAATGCCAAACGCCGTTAAAGATCAAATAGGCGTTCATAAGTACCCATTTCGAGCGCGTCGGCACTTAATATTTCAATATCCACATCTTGAATTATGAATGTCACCGTAACGGTACGCGTGAATGAATTGGGATTGAAATCATCATTCACGAAAGTGTCGCTAAGAGCTGGATCAAGAAAACGCGGACTGGTAGATCCGACTACAAAATCATCAAACAGATTCTCATTTAGATTTTCGTCTTCATAGCGGGTGATCACACCGTCGTTGTCGTCGTCCGTGTCAAGGTAATCGGGTTCATCGACCCCGTCCGTATTTTGAGCATCACTGATATCTCCGTTCATGTCAGGATCCGGATTTTCATCCTTGGTCGGAACATTGTCATTATCATCATCGGCATCTTTATAATTCGGAATACCGTCACCATCGCTGTCATCATCTTCAAGATCGCCGTTGTTATTGAGATCCTCAAGAACAGAGGGAATGTTGTCGTTGTCATCATCAACAAATACGGATGTGTATGCAGCAGTTCCATTGCTGGCCTCATAATCCTCGATTATATTGACACCCGAATCCGGGATGTCCTCACAGATCAATCCGGAAGGATCCCCATCATAGGTTCGATAGTTAAATCGCGTACTCGTTCCATTAATGGTCAGGGTACCCTCAAGCGGAGTAGTAGTTGGATTAAAAATCGCATTAGTTGTGGCATTAACCGGGAAGAGCAGCGTTAAACTTTCATCTGGATCGGAACGCGTATCAAAAATGACATAACTATCGCCGTTCTCATCACCGCAACGTTCCAAAACCTTATCAAAATCGAGATTGATATCGATAATATCGCCATCGCTGCAGCCAATAACTGTCAGAAAAAGAATTGAAATTAAGAATGGTAACCGATTTATCATGATGTTCATTTCGACAAAAATAAGGCAATTGTATTTTATAACGCAGGCTATGGATAATAATTTTATTTCAACTAATTTTACGCCATTCAACAAGCTTATGTCAACTGTTTATTTAGATAATGCTGCCACCACCGCAATTCGTAACGAGGTGATAGATTCTATGACTCAAGTTATGAAAGAAAATTTTGGAAATCCTTCATCATCACATAGTTATGGAAGATCAACTAAATCTATAGTTGAGTTATCAAGAAAAAATATCGCGACTTTTTTTAATGCGCAGCCTCAGGAAATTATATTTACCTCAGGAGGTACCGAAGCCGACAATCTGGTGTTGAGGAGTGCTGTTCGCGATTTAGGAATCAATCATATTATAACCGCCAGGATAGAACACCATGCTGTTTTGCATACAGTTCAGGCATTAAGCAAAGAATACGGTGTTAAGCTTAGTTATGTCAAACTCAAAGATGGCGGCCTGATCGACATGGATGATCTTGAGCGGCTTCTGAAACAAAACGGCAAAACCCTGGTTAGTTTAATGCATGTGAATAATGAAGTTGGTAATATGATCGACCTCCATGAGGTTGCGAACTTATGCCATGAAAACGATGCTCTTTTTCATAGTGATTGCGTTCAGTCGGTCGGGCATTTTAATATTGATGTTCAAAAAACACCAATTGATTTCTTTGCGGCCAGTGCACATAAGTTTCATGGTCCGAAAGGCGTCGGATTTTCCTTTGTCAGAAAAGAATCCGGTTTGAGACCATTGATTATCGGAGGCGAGCAGGAGCGTGGCTTAAGGGCAGGAACCGAAAGTGTGCATAATATCGTAGGTCTTGAAAAATCCCTGGAACTGGCATATCAAAATCTCGATAGGGATCGCGCCCATATTGAAGGGTTAAAGTATCGATTTATTAAGGCCCTGACTGAGGAAATACCGGGTATTTCATATAATGGCTTGTCTTCAGATCCAGATAAAAGCACATATACGCTGGTGAATGTCTGTTTGCCTGTGACGGCCGATAAGGCGGAGATGCTATTATTTCAACTGGATTTAAAAGGGATTGCCTGCTCAAAGGGAAGTGCCTGTCAGAGCGGCAGTGATCAAGGCTCACATGTTTTGGCCGAGATTCTTGATCCTGCAGATCTGAATAAACCATCCATTCGGTTTTCTTTCGGAATATTCAACACATCAGAGGAAATTCAATATGCCGTCGATGTATTAAAAGAACTGGTAGTTTCTTAAAAAAGCATTGTGATGCTGTTAGAGTAGAATAGGAGTATTAAAATTTCATCCCCAACCGAACATTGAAAATACGCGGCGTTAAATAATTGGGAATTGCATATTGCCTCTTGCTGTAAACATCCCTCACCCAGGTATTGGTAATTGAATTCTGAACATCGAACATATTGAAAATCTCAATCCCAACTGTAAATTCATCAAAAGGATCTTTCCAACTGGCATTATAGGTTTTATTGGGGTCAACCAATACATAGGAAATACCGAGGTCGGCCCGCTTATAATCCGGTAACCGATTTTGAAAATCATAGGGATCGGCATAACTCGGTGATCCGCCGGGTACACCGGTCTGATAAACCAGATTCAGATACATTTTCAAATCGGGTATCCTGGGAACATAATCCTGAAACAATACCCCGAACTTCAATCGCTGATCGGTTGGCCTTGAAATATAGCCTCGTCCGTCTATGTTCTCTTCCGTCTTGAGGTAACCGAAACTAAACCAGGATTCGGTTCCGGGTACAAATTCCCCGTTGAGTCGGAGATCCAAGCCATAGGCGTAAGCTTCAGCATTATTTCGGGCACGATACCTGATGCGAACATTTTCGATGGTATATGGATTAACGTCGGATAATTTCTTGTAATACGCTTCCGAAATAAGCTTAAACGGCCTGTCCCACATATCAAAGCTATATTCGTTACCCACAACAACATGAAAGGATTGCTGTGCCTTGGTATTTGGGTTTACAGTACCCGAGGAGTCTCGTAATTCCCTGTAAAATGGTGGCTGATAATATAGCCCGGCGCCGATTCGGAACAACATATCGCTTTCCCAGTTGGGTTTAATCGCGAACTGGGCGCGTGGACTCACAACGGTTTGAGAGCTCTTTACAATTCCTTCGCCTTCAACCGACCAATTATGAATTCGAATACCCGCATTGTAGAAGACATCATGATCTCCTATGCTGCCTCGTTTACTCCATTGGCCATAGGCCTGTATTCTATTGATTTTGGTTTTATTTGTTGCTCTGATATTCTGAAAGGGTACAAGCGGACCTTCATAAGGCGAATAAGGCTGCTCGTTAAAGGCATCTATGTTAGGCGGATTGATAGAGAATCCAGCCGAATCGATCACTTCCCATTCCACAAGGCGATCCCGTATGTCTTCATGCGTGAATTTAACCGACCACTCAATATTGTTATCATTTAAATTATAAAACCCTTTATGCTCAATATTCGTAATCAGAGCGTCGAGGTCGTTTCGTGCATGGTTTAATTGAGCCCCAATCCCTTCGCTAAATTCCACTTCTCCCAGATCTTCATCACCGATATTGCTGTTTACCTCACCCAGTCGGTATTGAGCCAGAATATCGAAATATTCTTCCTCGGTTGTATGATAGGTCGAAGCGATTAACTTCAACGTAAGATCAGGATTCACAAAATAATTCGCTTTAAATGCTCCGAATAAGGTTTGATAGGCATCCTTCTCCTGTCCGTCATAAAAAACCAACAAGGCCAAAGGATTGGCGATGGTGCCAAAATTAGTTTGCCTGGTTTGTGGCTCGTAATTATAGGTATTTACGGATGCATTTCCGAGGAAACTCAAGTGAAACTTGTCTGAAAATTTATAGGTCAGATAGGTTTGAACATCGGCGAATGTGGGATCGTAATTTGTCTCGGTCTGCCTGGCATCGACCAATAAGGTGTTATCGCGGTAACGCAATCCAACAATCCCTGAAAACTTCGAGTCTTTTGAAATCGTTTCACCGGATAAGCTGCCTCCCAGCAAGCTCAAATCAGCCCGAATGCCAAATTTAACTGGGTTTCTATAGGTGATATCCAGTACCGATGATAATTTGTCCCCATATCTTGCCTGGAATCCGCCAGCCGAAAAATCAACGTTACGTACCAGGTCGGTGTTAACGAAACTCAGACCTTCCTGTTGGCCTGAACGGATAAGAAATGGACGGTAGACTTCAATTTCGTTCACATAAACCAGATTCTCGTCAAAATTCCCACCGCGAACCGAATACTGGGTACTGAGTTCATTTGAAATACTAACACCGGGTAGCGTTTTTAAAAGATTTTCAACGCCCGGCTGCGCACCTTTTATAGTTCTTACGATTTCGGGGTCTATAGTCGTAATGCCTTCCACGCGTTTGCGTTGATTCCCCTGAAGCACGACAGTAGCTATTTGCTCGATCTCAAGGCTCATGACGGGGTTGAATTCGAAGGAAGCTCCATTTTTCAAATTAAATGAGGCTGTAATTTTTTTATAATTAATGTGTGAAAACACCACTGTCACTTCCTCATTAGCGGGGATTTTGAGAAGATAAAAACCATTCTCATTGGTGGTAGTTCCCGAATCGGCGCCACTGATATTAACCCCAACGATCGGTTGGTTTAATTCATCGAGAATAACTCCTCTGAGGGTGGCGGTTTGCGCCATGGCCGTGATCGACAGACAGCAAAATAACAGACAATAGAAGAAACGTTGAGATGTCAAGACCGGTTATTATTTGCGGTAAAAGATTGCTTCAAATGTAGAACTATTTCCAACATTATCAGTAACAATTATCTTTAAATTATTCTTTGTATCCTGAACAACATCATCATTGAAATCATAGATCAGGGTATCCTTCTTGTAATCGTATTCCATAAGGATCCATTTCCCGTTTATAGTCGCTCTATAGCTTTTAATATCAGATTCTTTATCTTCAATTTTGACTTTGAGATATCTGTATTTGCTCAACCACTTTCCGTCCTGAAAATTAACCGGCTTTATCGACGGCCCGATAGAATCAATGGCCAGGGTAAAGGTGCCAAGCGATTTGGTTCGTCCGGTTAATACATCGCCTTTTCGTTGACTATTGACATAGTACAGTTTTCCATATTTCGAGACAGATGCGACGTATAGTTTGTTTTTTTCTTCGGATTTGTAATGACTGATATCAAAACTGATATAGAAGTTCTTCTGAGCAGGTATAAGAGGTTCATGTAATTGAAGTGTGTCGTTCGCCACCGAAAAATCGATAAAGAAATCGTCATAGAAGGTGTTCTTCGGAAAACTTACGGTTACATTTCCCTGTTCTAGAAGGTTAGATTGTTCGGCATAGATAAAATGATCGGTCGCCTTGATATCTTTTGTTTTAACATCGGAACTCATTACACCGGTTATCGGGATTGTCAGCCAGGTTTCATTGTTCTTGTAGTCCGTGATTTTAACCTTGTAGACCGATGCCGTACTATCCGCAATATTGACATAGCCATTGTTATCGGCGAATTGATAGAGGCTAAGGGGATTATTCGGTTCGATAAAAAGTTTTTGAATTCTTGATTTATTTGTTTTCCAGAATTTATAATCCACCAATCGATTTAAATGTTTGGTTTCATCAAATGAAAACCGTTTAAAATCTATTATCAGGCTTTTATTTCCATTGAAAAAGGACTCGATCCGACTCAATCCGTTTTTGTTTGGTGCCATATCCTGCTGATCATAACTCACAACACCAAATCCTATTTTTCCGTATGCTTTGATGTCTTCAACCCGATATTCACCATTGCTCATCGGAATAAGTCTCAATTCGTTAAGTTCGGTGGCATGATTCACATGGGCCTTGTCATCAACAGGGTAAGCAAAAGCACGAAGAACCATGGGTCGTCGTGTGTCTTTTACATCGATTCCAAAAAGCATGGGATTCATAGGACGTTCTGCTTTATCGCGAATCTCGAAATGCAGATGTGGTCCACCCGATCCACCGGTATTTCCTGAAAATGCGACGACTTCATCTTTTTCCAGTGAAAGCGCTTCGGCCGCGGGAAATAATTCAATGGTAAATGATTCCTGATTGTATTGATTTGCCTTTACATAGGCTTCAATTTTAGGGGAAAATTTCTGGAGATGTGCATAAACCGATGTGTAACCGTTTGGGTGTGTGATGTATAAGGCTTTCCCATAGCCGTAGTGTGAAATTTTTATCCGACTCACGTAGCCCGGTGCCGATGTAATGACTTTGAGGCCTTCGCGCTGCTGCGTTTTTATGTCAAGTCCGGAATGAAAATGATTTGAACGCAATTCGGCAAACGTTCCGGAAAGCACGAGGGGGATATCCAACGGTTTTCTGAAATAATCCTGCGGATATGGACTCTGGGCAAAAAGACCCAGAGAACAAAGGCTAAAAAAGAATAAAATGTATCGCATATTTTCTATACCGCTAAATTATTAAAATGATCAGAATAAGCAAAGATTATAACAATGAGTTATTTATAATATTGTGAACACTCATCGAATACTATTGGTTCAAGTTTTTATTTAAAAGAATTGTTATTCTTGATCTGGTATGTTAACTTTGTCTGATAAGTATTGAATTTGATCCATGAGTAAGATCGAGTCGGTTGTTGATTCTTTAGAGAACAGGATAAGTAAGATCTTGCACAGATTGGAGGTTTTAAAACAAACCAATTCCAATTTAAGCGAAGAATTAACAAAGACGCAACAACAACTTCTTCAACAAAATGAATCGATCAGTGTTTGGGAGGAGAAGTATGAGACCCTTAAAATGGCCAATTCATTACTTGGCAGTGACGAGAATAAAAGAGAAACGAAGCTTAAAATAAATGCCCTGATAAGAGATATCGATCATTGCATCGGTCAATTATCAGAATAAGCGACATAGCCTTAAGATGTCTGAAAAGCTTAAAATAAAGCTATCAATAGCTAATCGTGTTTATCCTTTGACCATAGTACCGAGTCAGGAAGAGGGATTGCGAAAGGCGGCGCAGAAAATAGAGGGCATGATCAAACAGTTTGAGCAAAGTTATTCGGTGAGAGATAAACAAGATGTTCTGGCAATGTGTGCCTTGCAATTCGCATCGCAGTCTGAACAAGAAGTTATTGATAATGATAATTTAAGTGAAGAGGTTGAAGAACGGCTTATCGCCTTAGACCAACTTCTGAAGGAGCACAGCAGTGCTTGAGTTCTTTAAAATATATAAGGTTACTGCCTACATTAGTTATTTTTTTTGATAAACTCAACATTAATTCTTTATAAAGGGTGAGTTTAAGCTGTAAAAGCGGGCTGTCTTTGAACAGATACTTGAGCAGTTTGTTAGCCCTAAACCTGTTTTTCAGGAGTTTATACAGAATACAAACTAGTGTAGGCTTTTTTTATTAACTAAGCTAATTAATCATGGATACTTATACCATACTTATCGGCGCCGGAACGTTGCTGGCAGGGCTGATCATCGGTTTTATAATCACTAAATCGATCGAGAAAAGCAATGCTTCAAAGCTCATAAAATCAGCAAAGAAAGAAGCCGATTCCATTATAAAAGATGCCAAACACCAAGGCGAGTCCATTAAAAAGGACAAGATACTACAGGCCAAGGAAAAATTTATCGAACTGAAATCTGAGCATGAAAAAGTGATCTTAAGCCGGGACAAAAAAATGGCTGATGCTGAAAAACGGACACGCGATAAAGAATCACAGGTTTCTTCGGAGTTATCAAGAAATAAAAAATTAAACCATACGCTGGAAGATAAATTAAAAGATTACGAAAAGCGATCTGAATATCTCGAAAAGCGTCAGCAGGAAGTTGAGAAGGTTCACAAGAGCCAGGTTAAGCAGCTCGAAGTGATTTCCGGGCTCGCTGCCGAGGATGCCAAAGAACAGCTCATAGAATCGCTGAAAGGCGAAGCGAAGAACGATGCCATGGCCTATGTTCAGGATAAGATGGAAGAGGCCAAGTTAACGGCACAGCAGGAGGCCAAAAAGATCATTATCAATACGATTCAGCGTGTTGGTACCGAGGAGGCAATCGATAATTGTGTCTCTGTGTTTAATATTGAATCCGATGACATAAAAGGTCGTATCATCGGCCGTGAAGGCCGTAATATCCGGGCAATCGAGTCGGCAACCGGTGTTGAAATAATTGTTGATGACACCCCGGAAGCGATAATCCTCTCCTGTTTCGATCCGGTGCGTCGTGAAACGGCAAGACTTTCACTTCATAAATTGGTTACCGATGGTCGTATTCATCCCGCCCGTATTGAGGAGGTCGTCAAAAAAACCGGAAAGCAGATCAATCAGGAAATTATCGAGGTTGGTAAGCGTACGGTAATCGACCTCGGTATTCATGGGTTACACCCAGAATTAATCAAAATGGTTGGACGTATGAAATATCGTTCTTCCTATGGTCAGAATTTATTACAACACAGTAGGGAAGTAGCCAAACTTTGCGGCATTATGGCTTCCGAATTAGGGTTGAATCCAAAATTGGCTAAGCGAGCCGGACTGCTGCATGATATTGGCAAAGTGCCAGATGCAGAGGCCGATATGGAAACCCCTCATGCTATTTTAGGTATGCAGTGGGCCGAGAAATATGGCGAGAAAAAAGAGGTTTGTAATGCGATAGGGGCTCACCACGACGAGATCGAGATGAAGTCCTTGCTATCACCTATTGTCCAGGTTTGTGATGCGATTAGCGGTGCAAGGCCGGGCGCTAGACGCCAGGTGCTTGATTCCTATATTCAGCGTTTGAAGGATCTCGAGGATATTGCCTTCGGATTTACCGGGGTGAAAAAAGCTTATGCCATCCAGGCGGGACGTGAATTGCGTGTCATTGTTGAAAGCGAGAAGGTGAGTGATGAATTAGCATCTCAGCTTTCCTTTGAAATTTCTCAGAAGATTCAAACCGATATGACCTATCCGGGACAGGTGAAGGTTACTGTTATCAGGGAAACCCGGGCGGTTAATATTGCAAAATAAAGATTTCAAAATTAAAAAATTAAGGCATCGATTTCGATGCCTTTTTTATTTCCGGGGATGAAATTTATGAATCACATCCTTTAAGTGACGATTATCTACATGCATATAGATCTCGGTCGTTGTTATGCTCTCATGGCCCAGCATGAGTTGTATGGCCCTCAGGTCAGCTCCGTTTTCCAATAAATGGGTAGCAAAAGAATGTCTGAAGGTATGTGGCGAAATGGTTTTTTTCAGACCGATCTTTTCTGCCAGTTGCCTGACGATGGTAAAGATCATGGCTCGCGTTAATTGTCTCCCTCTTCGATTAAGAAAGAGGGTGTCTTCGTATTGTTTATCGACAGCGATCGAGTTTCGCAGCTGGTCTTTGTAAATTGTGATGTACCGCTGTGCACTCGGGGCAATAGGCACAAAGCGCTGCTTATTGCCTTTACCGGTGACCTTGATAAAGCCTTCGTCGAAGAACAGATCTGAAATTTTGAGATGGGTCAGTTCACTTACGCGCAATCCGCAGCTATACAAGGTCTCTAAGATGGCTCGGTTGCGTTCGCCTTGTGGGCTACTTAAATCGATAGCAGCGATTAAACTGTCGATATCATCAACCGAAAGCGTATCGGGTAATTTTCGTCCTATTTTTGGGGATTCAATTAGATCCATAGGATTATCAGCCCGATAATTCTCGAAAACCAGGTAATCGAAAAAACTGCGTAATCCCGATATGATACGAGACTGACTTCGTGCGTTGACCGATTTCGCAATACTGTAAATAAATTGCTGAAGGATTTCTGCTGAAATCTGTGTTGGACTTTTATCGATGTTGTTGTCGGAAAGAAAGACTATTAGTTTATTCACGTCTAAAGCATAATTCTGAACGGTATTAACGGATAAACCGCGTTCAATCTTCAGATAATGTTGGTAATCGGTAAGGCTTTGATTCCAGTTCAAATCGATAAATTTATCTTATAAACAAAATGTAAGTATTATATTACGCTTCAAAACTATTAATTTTATTGATAAAATGTATTTTTCAACATAAAATGCTATAAAATGTTAATAAATTTTATTTAATTTGATCAATTAATTAATCAAAAACTAAATTTACAAATTATGAAAAGATTTTTGTTATTTACTGTAGTTGCATTACTTGGATTTGGAGTGCAAGCACAAGACGGTTTTAAAGCGGGTATAAACCTGGGTCTTCCAATAGGAGATGCAGGTGATTTGGCAACATTCTCGATTGTGGTTGATCTTGGGTATCATTTTGAGGTATCTGATAGCTTTTCTGCAGGTATTGTAACCGGTTACTCTCATTCATTCGGCGATGAGCTGGATTTAGGTCCTCTAGGATCTGTAGATGTTGACGACATTCAATTTATTCCTTTGGCAGCTGCCGGACGTTTAGCTTTATCTGATGAGTTCAGCTTAGGTGTTGATCTGGGTTATGCCATAGGTGTTAACGATGGTAATGATGGAGGTTTTTATTATGCACCTAGAATACAATATGGTGTAAGTGATGGACTCGACATCGTTGGAGCTTACCGTGGAGTGAGTGTAAGTGGTGGCAGTTTTGATATTATTACCCTGGGTGTAGAATTTGGGTTTTAGATAAAAAACATAAAAACATTATAATTTAAAAGGAGCCAAATGGCTCTTTTTTTTTATTCATATGACCAAAGTCATTGGATGTCAAAGGAAAACAGACTAATTTCGTCCGCATAAGATTTCTATCTTTTATTCATTTACCCATTAACTCACACACTTGCATTATAGATTTGGTTTAACATGTTAAAATCAATTATAATGAAAAATGTATTTTTAATTTTAGTGGCGCTACTGTTTAGTTTCACTATCAATGCACAAGGGGTCGATTTAGGTCTTAAGGCGGGCTTAAATTTATCGAGTTTTAGCGGAGATGATACCGAAGACTTGAGTATGCTTACAGGAATTCATTTTGGAGCAATGGCAGACATTTCAATTTCAGACGGCTTTTCAGTTCAGCCGGAAGTATTGTATTCTACACAAGGTACCAAATACTCCGAAAGTGATGGTTACGATGGAAAGTTAAAATTTAACTACCTCAATATTCCGGTAATCGCCAAAGTAGAAGTGACAGATGGATTAAACCTGGAAGCCGGTCCGCAAATTGGTTTTTTACTTTCTGCAAAGGATGAATTCAATTCACCCGGAGATTCAGGAGAAGAGGACGTTAAAGAATTCTTTAAGGCCACCGACTTCGCATTCGCTTTAGGTTTAAGTTATGAAATGGAAACCGGTCTGTATCTCGGTGCCCGTTACAATTTCGGTATAATCGATGTCTGGGATACTGAGACTGGATTTACTAATCGAAACAGTGTTTTCCAATTTTCAGTTGGATATTTATTCGATCTGGCGCCTGGAACTAATTCTGAAGATTAATTCTTACATTTGACCTGTAACCAATAAAAAGAGGTCATGAGACGAATTATTGTATTCTTGATCCTGAGTGGTTTAGCCATGAATGGCTTGATGGCTCAGGATCTGATTTTTGGAGCAAAGGCAGGTGTGAATTTTGCCACCTTAACCAATAACGATGATTATAACCAGAAATTCGGCATGCATTTCGGAGCCGTTGCCGAACTGGAATTGTCCGAAAATTTATATTTGCAACCCGAATTACTCTATTCGGCTCAAGGCTATAAACGCGATTTCGAAGGTAGAACACTTAGAGCGAAAATCGATTATTTAAACCTTCCCATCCTTTTTTCCTATGAAGTGATTAATGATGTTCGACTGATGGCCGGTCCCCAGTTTGCTATGAATATCAGGTCTGAACTGGACGGGGAAGGGCAGGAAGTCCAAAATATACCTGTGAATGATCTGGACGTCTCCGGGGTGTTCGGGATGCAGATTAATGTAGATGCTAGTTTCTTTATTCAGGGACGCTATCAACTTGGTTTGAGCGAAGTTCTTCTTAATCAGGAGGAAAAGCATTCTGTTATTAGTCTTTCAATAGGTTTCCTCTTTGATCAATAATAGGGGAATAATTATACATTTGATGGCTTGGATTAAGGTGACACATTTATAATACCATGAAAAAATTAATAATTATCAACGGTCCAAACCTGAATCTTCTTGGAACCCGAGAGCCCGAAATTTATGGAGGCCTTACCTTTACTGAATTCCTGGAAATCCTGAGGAAAAAGTATACCGAGGTAGCAATCGATTATTACCAATCGAATATTGAAGGGGAACTGATCGATAAAATTCAGGAAGCCGGTTTGAATTTTGATGGC
>JABDIV010000028.1 GCA_013003555.1 Flavobacteriaceae bacterium | reverse complement strand
ATTTGGAGTGAGGGATGGAATGGATTCTATAAATCCTGTGTAAGTAAGAGGGAATAAAAAATGAAGAACGCGCAGCGTTCACTTTTGTATTTGGAGTGAGGGATGGAATGGATTCTATAAATCCTGTTGAGAGTTTTTAAGTAAGCCGCTGCCATTTGCTAAATCAATTAAACTTTACCTACCTTTGACCGAATGAAATTCGAACTTCACGAGAAGTGAAATAAGTTGGCTTATTTCAATTTACACCATCTGATAATCTGATCTGTAAAGTTCATTTCTGCTGTAGTTTAAGAATAAAAGGCCTTAATCTAAAGTATGAGCAGTAAAGGATGATCGTTTTATATGGTTGTTCTGACACCCATTGTTAAGCCTTGGATTTATATTATTGAATATTAAGAAAGCGACATATGTTAAAAATTGATGTTAAATCTGGAGAGAGTATTGAAAAAGCCCTGAAGCGTTATAAGAGGAAGGTTAGAAAAGTAAGGCAATTAAATCAGATCAGGGATAATAAAAATTATACTAAAAAGTCTACCAGGAGGCGTGAAATCATTAAAAAAGCGAGATACAAGCAACAGTTTCTGAACAAAACCGCTAATGAATAGCAGAAAGAAGTTTAAAAACTAAAACCAGACCTCAGCTGGAATATTATTTTTTTCTCTTTGACTTTGTAGTTGTAGACCTTCGCGGCGCCGAATATTCGAACACATCATCCTTAGTTATTGGCGTAAAATGATCGGCTTCTTCAGTAAGCACCGTAGCTGTATTTTTCTCAACAGCTGCAATTTCTACACGTACACCTCGTGACTTTAAATAGCGAACCAGCTCCACATAATCTGAATCACCGCTCAGAATAATTATAGTGTCTACTTTTTGCGCCACCTGGGTAGCGAAAATTGTCAGTGGAATATCAGCAGATTTATGACAGGGTATGACACTTCCATGAAAGTTTTCATGTAAACGTTCAGCTAGTTTTGAGCTGATATCTTTTCCTTCCCGGAAATACACAAGGCGATTTAAGGCACGATCGCCTAAAAGTCTTGGTACTAGGGTGTCAAAATTGCATAGAACATTCCTGTTCAGCAAGTTTTGTAAGCTCCGTTCTATATTATTTCCATCAATTAATATAGCAACACATTGATCAATTTGAATCATTGTTAAGAGTTATGGTTGAAAAATGTAATATAGTTGATTTAGAGGAAAATCTCTTCCTCCTAATCATTTATCTGTCTAACAACTAACCGCCTCACAACCCAGCCTGGTCATAGTATCTAACTGATTATCAAAATTGGAATCTAAAATATTTCCTCTCTTTTTTTGACAAAATGGGCAGGCGTGAAGATTTCCTTGCATATCCAAATAAATAGACCGATTTCCCGCAGACAGGCATCTCTGGCGCCTCTGATATTGTTCATGATATCCGATAATTGGAACTGATAAATAAGAATTTGAGAAATTCATTTTTAAATGAAATTGTTCTAAAACTTTCATGTCCTCGGCATCCAATTCAACAGCTTTGCCCTTGAAATGACCTATGGGTTTTGGTTCAATAAATTGAACAAATGAAACTCCGAGTTTTTCTGCCATTATCATATAGGACATCAAGTTACTTTCGATGATAAATTCTTTGGTCACGCATACTGACAAGGCGGCTATCATGTTGTTGGAAATGGTATTTTTAACGGCTTCGATTGCCCAGTAAAAAGCAACGGGATGATTTCGGAACCTGTTATGTTCTTCGGCCTCAAAATGATCCAGGCTAATCACAATTCCTTTTATTCCGGCTGCTTTAAGTTTTTTTGCTTTGGATTCGTCCAAAGAATATCCCGAAGTCGTGATCCAATAATCGATATCTTTTGGAGCAGTTCTCATCAGATCAAGAATTATTTCGGTTTTTACAAGGGGTTCTCCGCCTGTAAAATGAATCTGACAAGTTCCTTTTGCACTCAATTCATCAATTATTGTTTTTAAGCGATCGGTATTATCATGTTCCCTTTGATTCAGGCGTTCCCATTCATAACAATGTTCGCATTGTAGCGGGCATTTTGAAGTGATGGCCAGGAAAACATTATTAAAGCGATAAGAAGGCCTGGAAATTGGTTTGTATGATTTGAGTTCATTCATGACGAAGTATTCAAATCCCTTAGAAAACCAGGCCGGGATATAAATTCCCATATGGTATTTTCCATTTACCCTTGCGACTTTTTTTAGTTTAAAATCACCGAGAAATCTTCGTCTCAATCTGATAAGATAAACCAAGGATCCAATCCACTTCGCTGGATTCCTGTAGCATTTCATAGCAATCAAGACAAGATGCAAACGCATTAGGGTATGCAACACCCGCATTTTAAATCCCTTCAAGATTGTGGGTTTGTTTTTAAACAAAGATGGCGATCCTTCCTTTGCCAATACTATTTCAGGTTCCAGAACGTTACTGATCATGGCTTAATGCTAAATCTTCCTGGTCAGCAAAATCAACTAAATTCTGGTATTCCAACCTGGAGAATTCTGTAAAGGATTCATCATCTCTGAACACCTTTAGTTTGTCGAATTCAGGTTCGTTTGTGTAATTACGTATGTAGGTATAATATCCTCGGTTTTTAAGGAAGACAGACCCAATACCAGATATGTTCAAGTCTCCTAAATCAAATGTCACGTCAACGGAATTGCCAATTTCTGGTTGGGTGAGGTATAGTCCATCTTGCCCCTTCAGTAATTTAGTCACATTTTTACCGGTTTCATCAACGGCATATGACGGTTGGATGTAGTGGATATCTACTGGTAAATTCTCAGAAAAGTCAATTCCCATATAATCAACCTCCCAGAACATAAACCCTGTTTCTAACTTGACCTGAACCGGTCCGGGGGGACAATCACCTAGGTCAATTGGAATGGCCAGGTTTCTGAATGCTAATGGTCCTACCGGATTGATTTTATCTACAAATTTCCATCCGTCTAAATTCTTGACATAAATTGAAAGCGGGATGTGCTGATCATCCATCCAGGTCTGGCTTTTTTCAAGGCTTGTTTGCTGTTGATTTTTTTGGAAGGTAGGGTAGTAAGTTCCGAAAAGACTATTGAATTTTCCATACAGGTAGTCAAGCCAAAGGGAATTCTTTGCTGTTAAATACAATTTACCCTGATCACTGATTTCATTATAATCAAATTCGGCAATCAAATGACGTTTGTTTGCATAGTCGTTTTCTAATGAATTAAAATGGTAAACCAGTTTGTCTTTATTGAGACCTGGTTCCAAATTTAGATTCAGCCCGTCCTCAAATACTTTAGTTGGGGTTTCAAGGGCTGAAAACGTCAACGGTTTTCCATATTTGTCAAGCAATACTTCAGTATTATCAATTTCTTCAAGAATCATTAATTCTAAGAGATCGGTATGTTGAATCTCTTTTAATTCATTCGTGACCCTTATCTCGATTTCACTAAGTTCTTTGTTTTTTATATCAAGCTGGAGAAAATCATCACGTTCCATATTGGCAGATAATACTCCGGGGTATAATTCACCGTTAAAATTATAAGTATTGCCATCCTTCACATAAACAAACGGACAAGAACTTTTGGTAGCCAGTATAATGAGAAAAACTCCGGCTAAAACACCAACGGTTCCTAGTAAAGCGTAGGCTACCGTTGTACCACCGTCAGGTTTATTTATGGAAATAGAACTGATTCGAGAAAAGGGAATTTCAACAGTTTCACCGAATTCCGGAACCACTGTTCCGGGGATTAATTGAAAATGGATCTCGTCCATAGGTTGATTCCATTTCATATAGCGATTGCCACCTGACTTACGTTTTTTCTTGTAGGTGTGCTGCGGAGAGATTTCCATAGCTTCACCGGTAAGCACTTGTTTATCTTCATTTACAACTAACTTGGTAAGATGCCAACTAAAATCATCGACATGCATAATGGCATAACGCCCCATTTTGTTAAAGTCATCAATTTGTTTTGCCATCTCAGCCTGGTCTGATGTTACTTCGTTGACCTTATAGTAGGAACAACTCCAAGTCAGGTTAATAATGGCAAATGAAAGCATGACTGAAATAGATGTTGACAGTCGCTTGTGTTTTCGAAAAAATGCAATCGGAGAAAAGGATAAAAACCTGGGAACTCTCATAATTTCTACTTTTTAAAAGGTTCAAGAATTGATAAGATTTCAAACACTCAATTGTAAACCCTGAAGATGAGATTTTAAAAAAGTAGAATTTATTAAAGGTACGAAACTTTAGGCACTTTTGCTATTCATTGAAGTGTTGGAATGGATTCTGTAAATCCTGTCATCTTGATCTAAAATCCGCTTAGACAGGGCTTTAATTAATTTTTTGGCCTTTTCTTTTTTATGGATTCCGGATCGATTTGAACACCGGATTTAGACACCTTACTTTGAAACCTAAACCTCAGGCCGAATAGAAGGGAGGATCGGTATTCGGTATCACCTGCAGGACTGCTGCTGTTTAAGAAATAATTGAATCTGGCGATAAATCTGATGACACTATTAATGGGGAAAGCCATGTCTAAGTCCTGACTGATCCTGTAATTAGTAAAGTCTTTCAGCAATGGCTGATAGTAAAAAGTGTTCGTTAGAGTAACTCCTGATTGTGAAAATTTAAAAGATGCTGTTAAATATGAACTTGCGCGATGATTGAACAGTTCGAGATCAAACAATTCACTTTGCTCCTGTTCATACATATATGCTAATCCTAAATAGAGATGTAAAGAATTTCTTTTGTTATTATTTCTTGCTCTTTCCTGAAGTGGTTTTAGGCGGACACCGGCTCCAACCAGCCGGCGGGAATCTATCAACAATAGTTGGTTTTCCTGGCTTTGTATGAAGGCTTCAACCCGGAAAAAATCTGTGAATTCCCTGTTATATCTTAAATGAAGAAACCAGTTATTATCCAGATCCCGGTCTTCGGCCCTTAAAAGAGAATAATTGCCGATAAAAAGCAGTTTGTTGCGCAGACCAACCTTATCATTAGACCGGTCTTTTTGATCCTTAAATTTAAAGAGGACACTGCTACTTGCACCCACCAGGAAATTATAATTGCCATCGTTGTTCCAGTAACTAAATGTCAAATCGCTATTGAAAGTCCAGGGACTGTCTCCGCTCCAGATGCGCGATGCTTCAATATTTTCAATCTGAGCATTAGAAATAAAACAAATTAGAAAAGCCATTATGGAGGGATAAATCGGAATTCTCATGTCTTTAGCTGGTTGGTTTCGATAATAGTATAAAAATAAAAAAACCATCCCGATAGGGGATGGTTTTGATTTATGATTTATAGAAGTTTATTCTTTAACCAGTCGTACGGTCTTTGAACCATTCACACCATCAATTCTGGCGAAGTATAATCCGCTTTGAAGCTGATCTCCCTTTATAACAGCCTGGTTCGAACCAGGACTATAAGAATTCACCCTATGACCTAAGATATCAAAAACCTGAATCTTATCAATTGTCGAAGCCGATTCTACAGTCCAGTCTGTATTTGTAGGATTTGGATAAATCTTTAGATCCTGAATTTCTGAACTAGGTATGCTCAATACAGTTAGCTCATCAAAAACCAAATCATCGAATAAAAACGTATCCATTGATACAGGATCCGATGATGGGCTACTGATGTCAAAAAATATAACTGTCTTATTCAAGACACCAACACTGGATTCACCACTGAAATCAAAAATCAATGTTTGCCATTGACCTGGAGTAGTATAGTTCTGGCCATTTTGAAAAAATGCCGCCGGGTTACCATCCTGTTCTACTTTAAACAAAATTGGAGTTGAACGATCTCCTTTAACCCGCATTGAAAATCCCTTTGGTGGTCCACTAAAATCGAGTGATCCGGTTATGATTTGTGCATTTGAGAAATTTTGAGCATTCGCGTTCTCGAGTTGACCTACCATATTACCAGCATCATCAACTATACTGAAACTGGCACCGTCAGCACCAACAAAGGGTGTGGCTGTTTCAAAGTCAAACGGATAGGCTTCGCAGGGACCGCATGAAGAACCGCCACAATCTACGCCATCCTCGTCTCCATTTTTGATACCGTCTGAACAAGTTGGTAAAACTGGATCCCCTGTTTTTAAGGCGCCCCAGCTAATGTTGTCGATATAGGTGGTACTGGGGCCTGTTCTGTCGGGATCACCACAGGTAAAATCTGAGAACAGGACGAGTTGATCAATATTATTATTTTCAGCACTAGCAGCGAAGGATGAGATATCCCAACTTAATAATTCCCATTCGTTTGTCACGGTGTTGGTTTGTGAGGTCAATTCGAAAATGGTTCCGTTTGTGGCATTAACAAATTTGACACCTATTCGGCCAATGGTTGACTTATTCACCATTAAACTAATTGTTTCATTACTTGTCACTCCTGCTTCCAATACCCAGGTCCCGAGGATTGCGTGCTGGGTTTCTGCCCCCGCATAGCAGGCATTGGTCGTCATGACGTTTAGTTTTAAAACTTTCGTCGAAGGATCTGTATTAACACCATCTGGATCCGGATTGGTAACTACTTCTACTGCTGGTGTATCCGGTTCAAAGACATTCCAGAATGCAGGGTTACTGCCATCGGTACCATCTTCGAATGTGAGATTGTAAATTTGTTGTTGTGAAGACCCGAGAAATACGCTTAAAAGGATCAATACTGTTGTAATATTTTTCATACTTATAGAAATTAAATAAAACCTTTATTGGTTTTATTACAGCTTGATTGTCCTTCCTGGAGAAGCTTAATTCCAAGGATATGGGGATAAGAAAAAAGCCATGTTAATTATTTAACATGGCTTATATTAAATATGGAATTCTGATTTATTTATTCCTTGATCAGGCGGATGGTATCTGAACCATTTTCACCCTGGATCTTTGCGAAGTACATTCCGGTTTGTAATTGGCCACCATTAATTGTGGCATTAATTGCATTAGGAGAGAATGTATTAACTCTCTGACCAATTAGGTCATAAACTTCAATTGATTTAATAAGCTGATTTGACTGAACGTTCCAATCTCCTGTTGATGGATTTGGAAAAACTTTGAACGGTGTAATTTCTGAATCAACAGTACTCAATGCAGCTGGAGTAATAATAATTCGTCCAACCGTTGCTGAGTTTGCCGCTGTTTCATTTGGTCCTGTTACCAGAAAGCCATACTGAATATTGACACCTGAACCCGTTTGAACAGCTGATGCATTCACTGTGAAGGTTCCAACTGGGAGTGGTTGCTGAATATCGTGTATTAATACTGAAAAGTCAGCATTAAAAACTCGAATAAAAGCAACTGCTGTATAAGCACCATCTAAGTCGTTAGCAGTCACCTCACCTGTGAAAGTTACATCCTGTCCTACCAGAGAATTGTCAAGGACACTGGAGGCTGCCTGCATACATTTGTTGCCAGGTCCTGAAGGTTGTTGCACCCAGAAAGGGTCGGTTGGGTTATCATCATACGTATTAAAATTAGGCCGTAAAGTAACAGATGTACTTGCAGCTACCTCAAGAATTAAATCTGGCACACCCCAAGGTTGTGCAAAGACAAAAGATGAACAGTTCAATTCAAATACTGTCATAAATCCATCCCATGCCGCATCGGGATCAAGATTAATAGTGGTTTGTGCTTTACCGCTTGTTGCGCATAGCATTAAAATAGTAAAGAGTAAGGTAATTTTTTTCATACTGTAAGTGTTTATTGTATTAATTTGCTTAAGGCTTTTACTAAAGCGTTTAATTGATTCCCAAGATATAGATTTATTCTTATAATTAAAATAAAATTTACCTATACATTACATATACAAAAGCAGGTAAATACCTCACAATCATCATTTTTGACGATATGTCAGAATTGACGCAGAAAATAAGTCCTGTTTTTTTTACATGAGTTTCCCTTCAGGAAACCTTCAATTTTTATTAGTTCAACTGTACGATCAAATAACTTAATGATTATAAATAGACTAATTATAGGTCATTCAAATGCTTATTGATTTTAATATTGAGATCAGGCCTATGCTTCCATCTTGAAACGGAATATGTTTACCACTATTTCAGGAAACTCTCACTAAGAGTTACTTCAATTTTATGAATCCGCCCAGATCGATTAAAGATTTGTTCGCTTATTGATTGATCCAAACTTAAGGTGTCAGAATTTTTTTCAGAATTATCACTGTAATTCACGGTTACACCTAGATTCTCACCAATCTTATAGATTATCGGGATCTGGCAATACATAAATACAAGTGAATCCTTTTCGATGTTGATTTTCTTCATTGTGGAATTGACATCCGGGTATGCAAACGTACGAGCTTCGTCAAGG
>JABDIV010000027.1 GCA_013003555.1 Flavobacteriaceae bacterium | reverse complement strand
TCAATCCATGATATCCGGGAGAGGGCTCAGTGAATTCAGGAAATTTTCCATTAGCCCAATCGAATGTTCCTGCATCAATTATGGCCCCACCAAGAGCTGTTCCATTCCCATTGATATATTTAGTCAGTGAATGAATAACGATATTGGCTCCATATTCTATAGGATTCAAAAGATATGGCGTAGCCACAGTATTATCCACTATCAATGGAACTTTAAACGCTTTGGCTTGCTTTGATATTGACTCGATATCCAAAACATCCAGTTTCGGATTGCCCAGTGATTCAATAAAAAATACCCTTGTGTTTTCTTGTGCAGCATTGATAAAATTCTCAGGATCGCCCGGATCAACAAAAGTTGTCGTAATGCCATGCCGCGGTAGTGTTACATTCAGCAAATTATAAGTTCCTCCATAAAGACTGTTGGATGCAACAATATGATCGCCGGCTCTCAATAATGTAAGAAGAGTGGTGGAAATAGCCGCTGTTCCCGATGCTGTAACAACAGCCGCAATTCCTCCTTCAAGTGCTGCTAAACGCTGCTCAAGTATATCATTCGTAGGGTTGTTAATTCTCGTATAGATATTTCCTGTTTCAGCCAATGAAAATAAATTGGCTGCATGTTCGGAATCATCAAATACGTAGGCGGTCGATTGATAAATCGGAACCGCTCTTGTTCCGGTGTTTGATGAAACATCATGACCGGAGTGCAGTGCCTTTGTGGCAAATTTTTGTGTACTCATTTTTCTAATTTGTTTTGAGTTAATAAAAAATTAATTCAAAAGTCAAATGCGTCCGTCGGACGTGCCTATTAGAAAAATGTTATTAAGAAAATTGCAAAATCCTGTAAGGATTTCGCTTGAGTTATCTATCCGGATCAATTCCAGTAGAATTTAGCACCTTCTTTAAAGTTAAAGGGTTGCTAAGGCTTCACAGGGTCTATTCCCTCCACCTTTCTTGATAACATTTCAATAAGTTTTTGAACTTTGAGGAACAAATATTCCGAAAGATAATCGAGAAAAACAAATTTATTTATGAATTAACTATTCAGCAACTCAAATTTCTCTCTTATAATATCGCCAACGAATTTGTTTTTGATCTTACTCTCCAACCAGGAAATAATGTCGAGATACAGGAAGGCTCGCCGCTCATAAGGATGATCCTCGTATTCCCTTAGTTTACTGAGTAAAGCCTCAAATTCATTTTTCAATTCATGAGGATAAATATCACCTAATCTTCTCAGGAATTTTATCATTTCTTTTTGCACCTCATAGAGGTCCTCCATTTTTAAAAGAAATTTATATGTGCTTCTTATCAGGGAGTCCAGATGGTAGTCTAATCCAGCTTCATAATGGGCCACCAAGTTCAAGACACGTGAAAAACAAAGCAGGTCTTCACGCATTGAAAGCGATTTATTTGAAATGATCTTGTCCAGAAATTCGATGCACTTTTTGTTTTCTCCAACTCCGAAATACAAACTTGCAATCTTGTAATAGAAGACCATGACATGATGTTCATCGATCCTGTTTTTATAGATCTTTAGCCCGTCAATTACCTCTTCTACCAGATGCAGGCCTTCATGGAATGTTCCTTCCATAAAATGCAAATTGATCTTGTTAGCATAGAGATAAAGAAAGATCAGCCCATCGATATTATCATCTTGTGGAAAATTATCACCGGAGGTAACTTCTTCGAAGTCACTCAGGGCTTTTTTAAACCTGGAGTGATCCTTTATAAAAAACAGGGCTTCAAGCAAATATTGATTCCCCCGAAGAAAGAAAACCGGATTGAGTTTAATCATTTCAGGATTTGAATAGAAAAGATCCACCCATTTACGCGAATATTTATAACAGGAAAGAAAATCCTGAGTGAGAAAACTATACCAAAGATGGGATTTGTATAACCATAATTTCTCTCTGAATCCCAGTTCACTTATGTCATATTCCGGAAGTCGACTTTTAAAGAAATGTGTGATCTCCTTATATTCCCGATCGTTTTTCACATAACCGGTTTTGAGAAAATGGCCATAAAGCTGAAGGGACAGATTAGACAGTTTACTCGCTATAAGGTTTTGCTGACTTAATTTTCTCGACTGGGTTGTTAACTCATCTGCACGGCTACTAATACTTCGGGTGATGTACTGCGATTCAATAACCTTTTCCAACTCAATAATCTCGTAAGCTATATTCTTTTCTTCATGACTTATGGCTACTCCTTTTGCCTTATCCAGTATCTTCAGACTTTGCCTGTACAGTCCTTTGTGATACAAAATAGTAGCAAAATCTAACTGCTCCCTGATCTGAATCCTGACATTCTGCCTCGAGGGATTAAGCCGAAGGCTGATAAGAATTTGTTTATAGAGGTGAGCCTTTAAATTTGAAAGCTGTTGTTTCTTGACAAATCCTTTTTTCAGAATAAGGCTTTCATCATATTTGGGTAATTTCTCCAATAAATTGAAAAGAGTCAGGAATTTTGAGTCTTCATTCACCCCTAATCTTCCCA
>JABDIV010000073.1 GCA_013003555.1 Flavobacteriaceae bacterium | reverse complement strand
CCTCAGGGCAGGCGCCGGTTTTGATTGATTGCAACATGGAAAGCTGCACCCCGGCAGGATCCTGAAATTCATGGTGCACCTGTTGGGCACGAAAAATTAAAGTTGTAATCGGCAGCTCGTAAAATTTACGTGCAGATTCAAGTGTAACAGACATAATGCAGTAGTTCTAGAGTATGGAATCGTTAAAGCAAATTAATAAACACAGAGCAGCAGGGCTGCAAACAAAGAAATTTAACCACGGATAACACCGATCGAAACGGATAGAAAAGGCTTATTTTTACCAGTTTTTAGTGTCAGTTTCATCCGCGAAATCAGTGGTTTTAATTTAAATGTTAAGGAATTTCAATGTTTAGGTTCTGATAGGCCTGAATGTAAAATGATGGTCATGGTTTGATGCCATAAATGCGTTGCATCAGTTTTTTGGGATCCGGATTTGTGATTTTGGGTTTGATTTCGTCATAAAGATAGAGCTTTCCCTGTTTATCGGTGTATTCAATGGGGATTTGATAGCCATTATGGCAAATATCACACTCAACCTTGATGTCGCATTCAAGGTCGTTTTTGTTTTGTTTTTGGATTTTACGAATCTCTCTTTCTGAAAAGAGGTCTTCGTAATCACAGCAGGTGCATCGGGTAGGCACCGGTATTTTTTTCAATTTCCAAAAGTTAAGTATATCCATGTGCGATGTGTTGATGTTGACTGTTTAATGATGCCCCTGATGGTAAAACCAAGCCGATGAATCCCATCATCTTGTTGCAGTGTGGGCAAATTAATGGGTTGTAACGAAACTGCTTCCAGAGCATCCCTAACCATGGGATGTAGATTTTTTTCTTGGGTGGGTTCTGGCCCAGAAGCCTATAAACAATAGGCATGAGTCTTCCACTGAGTCGATTGGATAGGAATCCATAATAACGAATCGTTCTAAAATGCTCATCAGGGATATGAGTAACCACCCGTCCAATGAATTCCAATGCCGGTAGTGTCATGGTCTGGGTTTCTTTGGTGTAATGGTCGAGGTATTGGTAGGTGACTTCTTTGCCATCATAGGCCTTGATCCTAGTTTCACCGATGGGAGGCCTTTTGAGGTATTTGCCCAAATATTGAGTGTTATTTTTATGATCCTCGGATTGTTTGTTAAGATGAACCACCCATTTCTTTTGGTATAGAAAATTCAGCCAAGAATTGAATGCGCCGTAGCTGCGCAAATGTTTTAGTTTAGCGGGGAGTCTGAGAGGTTGTTCTGTATCTTTATAGTGTTTTCGTAATAGGTTAATGATCCCATATTTCCAGGAATTTTTGATCTGTTGATGCTCAAAATAAGCCTTTGAAATCCAACGCTTATGGTCCAAAGAAAGCCCTGCAACGGTGGTGGAGAGATGAATGTGCAGATTGCGTTTTAGGTCTCTGCCAAAAGTATGTATGGCAAGGTAAATCCCGGGAATAAAGCTCTGCTTTTTGGCTTGTGTTTTGAGAATCTCAGCGGCGATTGGCGCGATTTTATTGATGAGATGTCGATTGTGCCAAAAAATGTCCCAGAGCACATCGGGCATGGTGAAAGTGATGTGCTGCCAGCGGGTCTGAGGCAATCTGTTATAGGCATTTTGCATCCAAATGTCGGTGGCTTTTTTACCGCAGGAAGCACAGAATCGACTTTTGCATGAGAAACAAAAGATTTTTTGGAACGAGCAGCTGATGCAGCCAAAGAGACGATAACCCAAGGTAGGGGTTCGGCAAACAAGCATCTTCAGGACGTTTATGACAATAGCCACACGTATAATGTGTCGATATTTGAGGAAAAATTTCCACCAGTTTCCGTTATCAAGGAAAATGTGCTTTAAAGTGATTTTGCAATCGCTTGTTAGGACTTCCATCTGACAAGGTATCCTAATGGTCAAACTCAAAAATGAAAAGTAACAAATGCCTGTGTTGCTTGAATTATGTATAAAACTTTAAACCGGGAAAAAGTTTGCCGCGCAGCGGCCTAATTTAGTCAGTTCGGATTTGAGGAAGTAGAGATCGACGCCGAAGGCTTCGTTTCGGGAAAGTTAAACCTGGGTCATGCAATGGGATGAGGCCTGTGCTTGAGTTTAAAAAAGCTCGTGTGCTTTTTTGAAAAGAGTTTGTGCAGCAGTTCCTTGTATTCAATGTTCGATGTTCGATGTTCAATGTTCAATATTGGGC
>JABDIV010000102.1 GCA_013003555.1 Flavobacteriaceae bacterium | reverse complement strand
CCGGGATATTACTGTTATTGAGTATATAAGCGTCTAAGTCTCCATCTTTATCATAATCAAAAAATGAGGCATGTGTAGAGAATCCTGTTTCGGCTAAATTATATTCTTCTGCTTTTTCGGAAAACGTAAGGTCACCATTGTTAATATATAGGTCATTATTATGATTATTCCCCTCCATATTACCGGCATTGCTTACATATATGTCAAGCAGGCCGTCGCTATTTATATCAACCATGACAACTCCGGTAGACCATGGTTTACTGCCTTCCACTCCAGCCGAGGCTGAAATATCCTCAAATTTAAAATCTCCTTTATTGAGATATAATTTATTGGCTTCCATATTTCCGGTTAAATAAATATCATCAAGGCCATCGTTATTGATATCACCCAATGCAACTCCTCCGCCATTATAAAAATTCCGGTATTTGAAAATATTAAAGTCCTTTTGATTTTCAACAGCATTTATAAAGTCAACACCTGTATAGTCGGATGACAATGATGTAAAAAGGGTTTTGTCTTCTGAAATTTGAGTTTCATTGTCCTTTTCGCAGGAGATAAGAACCAGCGCAAAAAGGGACATGAGAATTGGCATAAATCGTAGATTTTTCATCGATCTATTTTATTTAAATTCACGAATAACAAGGATTCGTTATTACGGCCAACCATTAGATAGTTTTGGCCTTTTATTTCAATTAATTCCAGGTCATTACCCTGGCCCGTAATACTGAGATTCTGAGAATTATTCATTAGAAACCCACCTTGTCCGTCGTTGATAAGAACCTCACCGCGCGAACCGTCTAATCTACTTAATTGGGTACTAATCTCATAATAATTACCTGTTAAAAATACGTCCTTGAAGCCATCTTCATTTATATCATAAATAAGCATGTCGTTAACTGAAGATAACTGGGCTGAAAAGGGTAAAATGTGCTTCGTAAAACCTCCGGCTCCGTCATTTTCAAAATAACAACTAGCCAGTTCACGAACATATTTCTTGTCTGCTTTGTTTAAATTATCCTTTGTAAAGACTTCATGCAAATCAGCGCGGGCATAATCATTAAAGGATAAGAATTTTTTATTGATAAAGGGCATTTGCTGAGAGAGTTCTTCCTTGGAAGAAAAAGGAGTTTCCTGTCCTGAATAATAATAGGTGAGAAGAGGCTCAATACTACCATTATTGTCGAAATCGTTGCTGTAAAGGGTTATGGGCTCACCAACAGAAGCCTTTAGTTTTGAATTCAGACCCCAGTTCCCTGCGATGATATCTAAATCTCCATCCTGATCGAAATCGTTAATTTTCAGCACATTCCACCAGCCCTCGGTGTTTGTGAGGCCGTTATTTGATTGCAGCTCAAATTGACTCCCGGTATTGATAAAAACACCTATTGGCATCCAATATCCGGCAACGACCATATCCTTTAAATCATCTCCGTTTATATCGATAAACGTAACATCCTTTACATTTCCTATTTGATGAAATTCAGGGGCGACAGACTGAGTGACATCCTTTAAACTTCCGGTACCATCATTTTCAAACAAATATTGTTTTGGGGTCTTACCGAATTGCAGATCGATATTATCGGCAGTCAGGCAGAGATCGACATCACCGTCATTATCATAATCGACGGCAACAACCTTTGAAGCATTTAATTCTACATTTTCAAACTGTGTCGAATCTTTCACCAGTATCCCGTTTCTGTTCCAATATAAACGTGGTTTTATGGCAGGCCCCGACTTAAATTCATTTCCACCGCTTACAACAACCAGGTCTTCAAAGCCGTCTTTGTTAAGGTCGGCAAAGCATGCAGACAGATCTTCATTCAGGAGATCCTGTTCAAATAAATCGGATTGAACCAGACTAAAAGAACCCTCCGAAGTCTGGATGAGCAGTTGGGAAGGTTGAGCTTTCGCCCCTGTTATAAACATATCGGTAAGCCCATCTTGGTTAATATCTGCCGTTGCTATATCTGGCCCCAAATTTGAAGAAGCAAACGGAATCAAAGGATCCCGGTTAAATTCAATGGGTGAATTGTCTATATGTATGTATTCCAGGATTGAGTCGGTTTCAAACAGTTTTACTAATTGACGGTCGTTCAAATGGAGTTGGTTTGAGCTTGACTGATGCCTTAACACTAATGAGGTATCTACGGCTAAATTTTGTAAAACCTGCCATTGTCCATCAGGCCAGGTTACTTTAATCGAATCAACTCTTTCCGCCTTTCCAATTCCGAAATGTAATCCGGGCTCAACCGCGGATAAATAACCACGGCTTATAAAATTCTCTTTAGTGTATACCTGGGTGTCTATAAAAACCTGAACCTTAGCTCCAATCGCCATGCGGTTAACTGAGGATCCTTCGAATTGAACTCTAAGGAAATGGGGACTCTCATCGGTGCCAGAGGTTTTGTTCTCCAGAATATAAGCCGGCTCATTTACATTATTAACGATCAGATCGAGATCACCATCGTTGTCAAGGTCTGCATAAGCGGCACCGTTGCTAAATGAAATTTCAGAATCTATCCATGAATCCGAGACATTTTCGAAGCGCTGTCCGTCATTATTCTTAAAGAAATAATTAGGGGTTTTCTTTTTGGGCAATTGTTCAATAAATTTCTGATCTTCTTCGGAAAGGCCGCTCTCTATTTTTTGCTGGATGGATTCATTGGCGATAAAATTGATGAAATCCATATCATTGGTTGCACCAAGGACGCCATTTGTCACGTAAATATCGTTTAATCCGTCATTATCGAAATCGGCAATTAACGGGCACCAGGACCATTCTGTGGCAGCAACACCGCTGAGGTAGGCCGATTCAGAAAAGGTCAGGTTATCCCGATTAATATGCAGGCTATTTTGCATGAACTGGGGTGCGTAGCCATTCTTCAGGTAATTAGAATAGATCTGATAGTTATATTCCAGGGCGGAGGTTTTGTAGGTTTCAAGATCTTCGGGAAGCATATCAACCGAGAGTATATCGGGATTTCCATCGTTATTGATATCAGCGATATCATTTCCCATAGAATAATGGGTAGTATGCCCTAATACTTCATGGTCATCGCTTATCAGTTCACTAAATGAACCATTTTTGTTATTGATATAGAGATAGTCGTTTTCAAAAAAATCGTTCCCTACATAAATATCGGGGTAGCCATCATTATTAAGATCGGAGACGCCTACGCCTAATCCATAGCCAATATCTCCCTGGAAAATACCTGTATCTGTCGTAACATCAACAAACTTGTCATCTCTGTTCTCAAAAAGTTTATCACCAGAAGCCCAACTGATATTTTTGCGTTTCGCTCCTTTGCCATAACTCCTGTTTGGATGAACCGAATGATTGAGCAGGAACATATCTAAATCTCCATCTTTATCATAATCAAAAAACGAAGCCTGAGTTGAAAATGAAGATATATCAAGTTCATAACGCCTGGATTCCTCCTTAAATACAGGTTCGTTATCTTGATTCGGGCCCTGGTTGACATATAAGAGGTTATGCCCTTTTATTGATCGGTAATTGCCAACTTTTGAAATATAAATATCGAGCCATCCATCATTATTGATATCAACAGTGGTAACGCCAGTAGTCCAGGGAGCGGCATTATCGATACCGCTGTTGGTGGTAACATCCTTAAATTTTAATCCGCCCAGGTTGATAAATAATTTATCGGCATTTTTATTTGCCGTGAAGTAGAGGTCTATCAAGCCGTCGTTATTAAAATCTCCAGCCGCCACACCAGATCCATTATAGAAATATAGATAATTGAGGATATTTAATTCAGGGGTGTTTGAGATGGTATTTGAAAATGATATCCCGGTTTCATCCTGGTCAAGACTTACAAAGCGTTTGGACTTATTTTGGCAGGATGTAAGAAGTAGAAACGCCACCAAAAATATCCCGACAAAATATCTTGCAGAATTAACCAAAAACAAGGATTTCCAATTTGTATTAATCAGTCCTAACGGCATTGTGTCTAATCCTTAGCAGGCTAACTTTAGATCGATTATAATAGATTGTGCAAAGGTATTATAATAAAACCAAAAAAAAACAGGCTATCTTATTAAGATAACCTGTTTCTGATATAATATAATCCGGATTCTTAGTACCCTGGATTCTGAGTTAAGTTTGGATTAGAAACCAATGCTGCCAATGGTATTGGGAACAAGTTTCTAACGTCATTTCCAACTTCTTCTGCATTTTTCCATTCCCAATCTTTTGTGAATTGATCGAAACGTACTAAATCATTTCTTCTCCAGAACTCGATATAAAGCTCTCGGGCTCTTTCATCTAATATATCATTTAGAGATACACTTCCTAGTGGAGAAGCATTTCTTAACGTTCTTAAG
>JABDIV010000085.1 GCA_013003555.1 Flavobacteriaceae bacterium | reverse complement strand
CCATAGGTATAACTTAAACCCGACAAAACAGGAACTTCACCCAGATTTTCAACGAAACTTGTAGTTGGGTTGATGCGATATAAGCGGTTCGTGTTTTTTTCAACCGTATATAATTGCCCATCAACTGCGTTGAATGCCCAATCATGAATATTTATGCTTTGCGATAAATTCTCCGTTGAAATATGTTGAGCATAATTTTCAGAGGCAGGATCGAGATCTATTTTGTAATAGGTCGTTCCACCGCCTTTCAGATAGTAGACGCCATTGGAGTTAACATCTCCCACATACCTGTTGTTAGTGGGTAATTCGTCAATATAAAAGATGGTGGTCTCAAAATTATTTCCAATTCTGACAATTGATTTTTGAGGTGAAGTTAAAGAACCCCATAAATAACCATCAGCAGGGTTGTAGGCTGCCGCGTTAATATTTCCCTCTGTTACATCAGACGCAACAACATATGAATTCCCTGAAGCAAGATCGATGGAATAGACATCGTTAAACTGGAACAGGTAGGCACTGTAACTGCAATTAAAAGGTGCATCCTGGGCAGTTGCGCTTTGGAAACTCAATATAAATCCAATAAATAATATTTGGAATTTTAAGGTGTAGAATTCTAAGTTCATCTCTTTCTGTTTCTTTAATTCAAAACAAAAATATTACCTCAATTCTCGTGTTTTTTTAGTTTTCGCCTGATTAGCTTTATATGAAGGTAAAATGCAATTTAATGTAGACGAATTGTATTTAAAGTAAATTTAAGCGTTTCATGAGTTTCGGAAGGTTGATAAGGTTTAGAGGGATGACATCATTTTTGATAAGCCGTGGGTTTTTATTACACCGAACCATGCATTCAGTTAAGATGGTACTTATCTAAAAAGTACCTGTTTCTATAAAATACAAAAGGTAAAGAAGTTCTTCCTTTACCTTTTTGTCCCATTATCTAATGATAAAAACTTAAATACTTAAAGTAATTTAACGATGTAAAGATTCTGATTTTTGCAATATTCCCGGAAATTATTCTTCGATTGAGCATCTACAACCGACCATTTGCAGCTAAGTTTAGCTGAATGAAATATTCAATCCTCTAAAGTAGATTTAATCTTCTCATTAATTCAGGTCGGTTGGAACGGCTTACAGGAATCACATCTTTTTTAATAAGTACGCTGTTATCCTCTATATCGATGATCTTCGAAACGTTTATAATATATGATCGATGAACCTTTAGAAATAGATCTGAAGGTAACTTATCCTCAATTTTTTTTAGGGTTGAATGCACGGTGTAATTCTTATCTTCGGTTTTGACCTGGATATAGTCACCCTTGGCTTCAACCAGATAGATACTTGGTATATCGATTTTGATAAGCCGTCGGTCAATATTGATATAAAGTTCTTTATTAGTTGCCTCTTTTTCTTCAGAAGGTTCCGCCAATTGCTCATTCAATCTGGCCTCGGCCTTTTTAACAGCCTTTTCGAAACGCGGCAATTCAACCGGTTTAACAAGATAGTCTACAATACAATCGTATTCGAAAGCCTCGATGGCAAAATTCCGATCGGAGGTGGTAAGAATGATCTGAGGGGGGTTTTTTAGCGTCTGAATAAAATCAAAGCCAGTAAAATCAGGCATATGAATGTCCAGGAAGATCAGGTCTACGTCTTGTTGATTCAAAAATTTCATTGCCTGGATAGCATTCGGGAATTCTTCAATCACGTTCAGCTCACTCAACTGATTGCACAGCTGCTGAATGATCATCCTTGCCGAAGCTTCATCATCAATTATAATACAATTCATAACATGTTTCTATCTAAATAGTTTCAAGAAAGGCCGAAATATGATTTAAAACCTCATCAAATTCACCTTTGCGGCTTGGATCTTCATTTTTGAGATCGTTTTCAAATTCATCTGCCAGAAAGTAACTTCTTTCAAGTCCCAAAATACTAATTTTATGCTTAAGTTTATGGACATTCTGTGCAGCTTCCTGATAGTTGTTTTGACTGATGTTCTCTTTAAAGGCTTCGCATTCAATTGGAAACTCCATCTTAATTACAGAAATCAATTTATCCTCAAAGTCTGAGTCGCCGCCTGAAAGTTTTTTAATATAATTCAGATTTGGTGCCTCCATAGGTTTTATTTTTTAATGGTAAAGTAGAAAGTGGTGCCTTTTCCTAATTCAGACTCCAACCAAATATCACCGTGATACAGGTCTATGATCTTTTTAACAATAGATAATCCAACACCTGTTGATTGTTTAGAGACATTCAGAGCCTGAAAGACCTCAAATATCTTATCATAATACTTCTTATCAATTCCAATGCCATTGTCAGACACCGAGAACTGATAATGTGTTTTCCTGTCCTTGACATCAATGATTACCTTCCCCTTCTCCTTGTCGTTGTATTTAATCGCATTGCTAATTAAATTCTGAAATAGTTGACTAAATCTTGTAGGATCACCATTAACAACGGGCAGTTTGGTTTTGATTGAAATGTCCATATGATCCGGAAGGTGTAAATTTGATAAAACCTCCTTGATCAAATCATTCAGATCCACGGGAATAAACTCCGAAGTCGTGTTTGTTACACTTGAATATTCGAGCACATCAGAGATCAATTTTTCCATGTTTTCTAAAGTTGACTCAATCATAACGATATTGTTCAAACTGTTTTCATCGAGCTTATCCATATTATCTTCCCTGAGCCAATGCACTAAAGCATAAAGACTTCGCAGCGGAGATTTAAGGTCGTGCGAGACCACATGGGCATATTCCTGCAATTCGACGTTACTGCGTTCAAGGGCAGTGAGCAATTGTTTGTTTTTCTCTTCAATTTTTCGATTTTCAGACAAGCTAATGGCCATTTCTAATTGCATGGCGACCAATCTGGAAATATTGACTAAAGTTACCAAGTGATTTTTCGTATAAAATCCTTTGTCTTTATGTTCTGAATCTATTACACCAATCACTTTGTTGTCCTTCGAAATAATGGGAACGG
>JABDIV010000084.1 GCA_013003555.1 Flavobacteriaceae bacterium | reverse complement strand
CCGGTCTGAATTGTACAAGTGTTTCCTTGCCTTTTGCAGTCAGCCGATCTGTAAACCCATTATGTGGCAGATCCGATCCAATAAGAATAAGCTGACTGTTATTAAAATATGATAAGTGACTTCCTATATGCCTCTTACCCTTACCCTTATTGACATAAACTAATTCAATCTCGGGATGAAAATGCCAAAATGCCCTTTTCGATTTGAAATTCTTAACATTCTGCTTGACCAGTATGGAATTCCCAAAATCGGGGCTTACTTTTTCTAATGACGGTTTCTTCTTAATCACCTGGGACATATTTATACCAAAATTAGTTTCAATTCTAATTACAAAGCTATACGTTTTTAACCATTTTCTATTCTATATTAACCTTAATATTCAATTAACTCTATATAGCGGTTAATTTTCAATATAAATTGGCCAATTCCATTGTTTTTTAACTTGTTCAGGCGCCTCATCTTTGTCCCGTTGAACTATTAAATTCACACTATAATGAAAACAATCAAAAAAGCTCAGTTAATCGCATGCTTGCTTGGAGCAATGTATGCCAGTGGATTCAACATGATCCCAAATCAGAATTCATCATTATCAATTGAAGTTGTTGATGATGCATCTAGAAAAGTAAAAGTATTAATCAAGAATGATCAGGGTAAGGTCGTTATGAGAGGTAAAATAGAAGCAGACCAATCTGTTGCTGACCTGTTCCGCCTTGGAAATCTTCCAACGGGAGATTATATCATCGAAAAGATCTATAAGCACAAAATAGAATTTCAAACCTTTAAGGTAGAAAAGTATTTTGATCTTAAAGTCGATTGCGATGCTGCCAAACTCGGGTCTAGCAAAGTCGTATTCGGAGAGTCGTATGAGACTTTTAAACCGGTAATAGTAAATCGTGGAAGCCTGGTTTATGTCTCTAAAATGGCTTTTGAAGATGAGGAACTTGAGATTAAGGTTTATTCCGAAAACAATACCCTCATTTATACCGAAACTTTCAAGAACACCGGACGAATATTTGATTTTTCAAAAATCGAAGATGACAAGCTCAAATTTGTTGTCCTGTCCAACGGTAATAAATTTGTTGAAACAGTAACATTCTAGAAAACCCCTGTACAGGGTCATTATGTACTTATGTATTAGTTAGTTTGATAAGAGCCTCGTTTGAGGCTCTTTTTTTATTCATATCTTAAACGATCGAGGGTCACCTTTTGAGTCTGATTCGCTAACTGTATCACCCGGGTTTCTGAAGTTTCAGTAGGTAATCCATAGTCGGTATAAACAGTATACTTGAAAAAGGTCGGATTAATACCTGTATCCTCTTCTTTCGCCTTTAGGTTTATAATCCATTCTCCCTGGGCGGCATCATCAATGATAAATTCCTCCATGGCATAACCATTTGTTACACCATCTAACATACGCTGGGTATTATTTAATTTAGAATTGCGCCATGTAAAATAGCGTTTCCCAGGATTTACAAATTGAATTTCGAACTCGGCATAAGGGTCATTCCATTCGCAAAACACTCTTACATCATATTTGAAATTCGCTGTCCTTAAATCCATTGGCAGGTCATCATATTTTACCTTGGTCCGGTGAAAAGCGAGAATATGTTGAATTTCATTTTCAATGCTGTTTCTTATTCCGGTAAAATCTATACCTTCCTTTTGATTCATCATAATCATTTTAAACAGATCAAGAGCCTCCTGATAGTCCCCCGAATTTTTATAACTTCTGGCGAGATCCACATAAGTCTGGGCTTCCAGAGGGCTAATAATGGCAATACGCTGAAAGACCTCCTTAGCTTTTTTCAGTTTTCCCAATTCCTCGTATTTATATGCCAGGCCACGCAGGGCTTTCGTATTGTTATAGGCCAAATCGCCAACTACGTCTAATAATTCGATGGCGAATTCCATATTCCACCTTCGAAAATAATCGGAGGCATTGAAATACACATCAACCCCCGGACTTCCGGTCTGAGCGATATATTCAGAGAAAATTTGTTTTGCCTGGCTGAATGATTCTGCCTGTTTCAACATACCGCCTAATTCGGAATTATGACTACCTTCAATCAATTCGACTGATTCTGAATAATTATTACCTTCAACAAGCGCTTTTGGCTTCTCCACAGCAGCTTCGTCATATCCAATATTTTTTGTCCGAATCACTATGACACCGGCCCTGCCCAATGTTCCGTATTTATGTGTAGCCGATAGAGAATTAAGAATGGTAACACTTTCAATAATTTGTGGATCAATAAATGGTAATTGAATACCGGCTTCAGACGAGAAGATCATACCATCAATGTCATAGATATAGCCTGCCCGATTAAAAATACTCGCATCCCGGGAATATGAGGTTTTAGCTGTTCTTCCGTTTAAAAGATC
>JABDIV010000064.1 GCA_013003555.1 Flavobacteriaceae bacterium | reverse complement strand
GCTGGATATCGTCCTGTTTATGTAGCGCATCATAAATGTGTAAAACAGCACCGCCCGGATAACCAAAAAGGTGTTTAACACCCTGGTCTTTTAGAAACTGAATGATTATTTCAGAACCTGATAATTCCACTATAAACCTCATGAATAAAATTACAGCCTGAACTTAAAAAAACCAGATCGCTCAGGTATCTGGTTTTTGTCTTTGGAAGATCACTTTAAGGATCACCCAAAGTCTATAAAGCTCGTGTCGAACCGGAAATTTTATTATGGTTATCGATCAATTGCACTAGTTATCATGGCAAAAGCTGCAATTAATCGATCTGATTTAGTTATCGAGGTTAATTTCAGGACTTACGCATGACAAATGTAAATCGGTTTCCTTCATCCGCTGAGGATAGTAAAGGGTTACCTGTCTGTTTGGCAAAAGCTTCGAAATCTTTTACCGAACCAGGGTCGGTTGAGATGATTAGTAATGTCTGGCCCGACTGCATATCGCTCAGGGTTTTTTTTGCGCGAAGTATTGGCAGGGGACAATTTAATCCAGAAGCATCTAGCTCGCGGTCATATTCCGACATCTATTGTTCCTCGTATATATTCAGGGTGTAAAAGAATAAGTTAAAAAATCGGCAAGCTGCTCTTTATAAGCCAGAGCATTTGAAAACGCAATAGTTTCCATGTCGCTGCAAAGAATGTCTGCCTCAATCTATTAAATCAACCGGACCCATGTCTAGAGGCAAACCACTCGATGTCCAGTTTACTATGCCGCCTCGTAAATTAATGACATTATTTATTCCGTGTTTATTGAGGAATCTGCACACCTGTGCAGAGCGGCTGCCAGTCCTGCAGTAAATAACAATCTGTTTTTCCGAGACCGAGAAAAAATTCATTTTGAGCGGAATTCGAGCCATCGGCAGAATTCGGGCGTCGGGAATGATGCCACGCTGAATTTCTGCCTGGGTGCGGATATCGATAATTTCAAAATTACTGTCAGAATCGAGTAATCTCGAAAGTTCAGTCGCAGTAATTTCTTTGATACGCGACATAAGGTCAACTGACTCCGAAAAACTGTTTGTAAGGCGAAACTATGAATCATAGAAAAAGTCTATATATGAGTCATAACAACGGTTCCAAACCCAATCTTAAGAGGATGTCGGCTATAATTCTAGCGATATGAACAATTTAATTGCCCAGTTTGAGAGATGGTGCTCATTTCGCAGTGTCGTGGCTATTGTGTTATTCGGGTTAATTACGGGGTTTTTTACACCCGGTTATGGCGATGAAGAATTGCCTCAACTCGGAGAGCATTCGTCGATTAATATCGATTATGAAGTTAATCTGAGTAAAGAGATCTACGATAAGTTGCTGGACGGCGGCTTAATCGAGACAAATCTGCTGCTAAATCGCTATATTAGCGACCTCGGTCAGCGTTTGCTCTCGGGACTGGACGGTCGAGTGCGCGATTATCATTTTTTTATCC
>JABDIV010000058.1 GCA_013003555.1 Flavobacteriaceae bacterium | reverse complement strand
CGGTTGATCCGATCAATTGACGCTCATCTTTGCTGAAAATTCCAAATGTATAGTCTATATCCAAATCAAATTCACCGCGATTTTTCCTTAACCTCTCTGTTTTAGCTTCGATGGACTCGGGTTCGTTTTTAGTCCATGGCATCCAGGGGGATAGATGCTCAAGGCTATCATCAATGGACTTTTTTACAAGAGGGGCGTCCTGAGGATGATAACACCTGATGATCAACCTCTTTGTTTCTATTCTGTAAGCTTTTGCTTTCATCGTGATATTTTAATCATTACTGTCCGGTAAAAATCAATAAGGTCACTTTTTGGTTTATAGTTCGTTAATAATCAATGATCTTATTCTAAGAATTCAATTCCTACCCTTATCTATTTCCGTTGATACTTTTGTGCCGCCCTGCAGCATGTACTTCAGGGCGGCAGACCAAAAGCATCTCCCACTGACAATGGCAGAAAATAGGTTGCCCGATCGGCAATGAATATAAAGTAAACAAGAAATTTCAGTTTCATCTCGTAGCAATTCCTCTCCACAAGGTCCTTTAGTATTGTAAAAGATTAAGAATTAATCATATTACAATCATCATCATATGTAATTTTTCTTTTTGTTTCTTTTTCTTTTTGTCAACTTAACATTTATCTGTGAATAAAAATAGCGGAGGTGACCTAGACAAGGTCATAAGATATTTAGACTTATACCTCGAATTAGTCCTCCGCTATCCACAGATTGATCACCATGTAGAATTATAGGCTTAAAGGCCCATTAAAGGTGTTAGTGTCAATCTGATTTTTTAACTAAAATTTACTCGAATGTACTCTCTTTATGTTGGAATCGATATCTCCAAATTATCATTTCATGCTGCTATGTTGTCAGGCAATAATACGGTAGTTGACTTAGGATGCTTCACAAATGATTATTCAGGCTTCGAAAATTTGATTGTTCGCCTAAAACAAGAATCGAAGTGTGAAAAAAATGAATGGTTTATTTGTTTTGAAAATACAGGGACATATTCAAAATCTCTATTGGAATGGCTGGTTAGCCAACAAATTCCTTGTCGAGAAGAAAATGCATTGAGGATCTCCAGATCCATGGGACTGAGAAGAGGCAAAGACGACAAAGTCGATGCAAGGGATATTTGTGTGTATGCTTTTCGTCATCGGGATACTCTAAAACCTACCCAATTGACTAAGCCAGGCATTTCCAGACTTAGAAAGCTATTATCTCGCCGGTCATTTGTGATCCGTCAAAAGCATGGTTGTCAGGTAAGCCTCAAGGAGCAGAAGTCAGAACTGGATGTTGATTTGAATAAAATCATGTCTGATCAAAATGATCGCCTCCTCCAACTATATAACGAGCAATTAACCGTTTTAGAAAAGCTCATACGCGAAACCATCGAGAAAGATCCTGCAATGAAAAAAAATGATCAATTGGCTCAAAGTGTAAAAGGAATTGGTCCGATCACTTCAGCCTTCATCATCGCGCACACGCACAACTTCGAACGGTTTGAAAACGCCAGGCAATTTGCCTGTTATTCCGGAATCGCACCTTTCCCCAATCGTTCGGGTACCAGCCTAAAGGGAAAAACCCGAGTAAGTCCATTCGGTAACAAACAATTAAAGGCATTGCTGTCCAATTGTGCCAATGCAGCTATCGCCTTTGACAAAGAACTCAAATCCTACTACCTGCGAAAAAAAGCTGAAGGCAAAGAATATGGCACCGTCCTTAACGCAGTGAAAAACAAACTCGTCCAAAGAGTCTTTGCTGTTATTAAACGTCAATCCCCCTATGTTCCTTTGATGAATTACACATAATAAAATAATTGAATATCAATTTGGAAAAACCGTAGAATTCGAGGCGACAAAATTTTTTTTAAAAAATTTGTCTTAAAAATTGGCAAAATCGCCCGTGCATTCTATTTGGTCTACGCTACGTTCCAATAAAATTGTACTTCCATAATATTGATCAAGAACTTGAAAAAAGTTGAATGTAAAATAATATTCCCCGGACAACAATGATTCGACATTCCTTGTTCGATATTCCTTGCTCGATGTTACCTGTTCGACATTCCTTGTTCGACATTCCTTGTTCGATGTTCCTT